>CAYQKK010000024.1:0-69965 GCA_964417955.1 uncultured Planctomycetaceae bacterium | reverse complement strand
GCCGTCAATGCGCCTTGTCAGGGCGCAAATGGCACTCGTACATAGTCAAGGGACTTCTGTTCCGCACCACTAGCCGTTCGCTGTCTCAATAGAGGCTCAGCTCCGTCTCGATGGGGGCCACCAGCCCCCTTCCATTCAAGGAGGCGGTCCCGGGGTCTCGACTACTTAGGAGATCGTATTGCTGTCCTGGATGGCGTACGCCCCTCCCATGATGGTCTCCTTTCCGCTCACTGCGCGCCGCCCCGGCGTGCTCTTCGCGCGTGCACTGCTGTTCAGCTGCGCCGCGCTGCCTTTGGCGAGCGATGCGCGAGCTCTTGGGGACGAGCCAGGCGGAGACGACTCGGCAGCGCCGAACTTCCAAGCGCCCCATCGGGGCTACCACGACTACCAAGAGGTCTGCGCTTTGGTGGACGCCTGGGTGGCCGCTGATGAGCGCGTCTCGACGATCGACCTTGGGTCGACGCGCGAGGGGAGGCGCGTTCCGGCCTTCCGCTTTCAAAGTCGCATCGAAGCGGAGCCGTCCGAATCGGGCGGGGAGCTGCGCGAGCGAACCGTCCTCCTGCTCGGGGGGATTGACGGTCACTCCCAGGCGGGGTCGGAAGCGGCGCTCTGGAGCGCCCATACGCTTCTGGATCAGCTAGACCACCTCGATCGCGACCTAGTGTTCCTCGTGGTCCCTTGGGCCTCACCCGATGCTCTAGCGCGGACGGCGGCGGGCGCGGGTTGGAGTGGCCGTAGCGCTGCCCCCGTTGACGACGACGGGGATGGACGCTTCGCGGAGGACGGGCCAGACGACCTCGATGGAGACGGACTTGTTCTCAGCATGGCCGTCGCCGACCCTGAATTCGGACGCTGGTGCTTTGCAGAAGACCACCGCTTCCTCGTACCGGCCCAGCCGGGCGACTCTCCTCGCTATACGCTCACGCGAGAAGGCCGAGACGACGATCAAGACGGCTTGTTCAACGAGGACGGGCGCGGCGGCGTGAACTTCAACGCGCACTTTCCGGTGGGCTGGGCGACGCAAGGTAATACTGCAGCCTGGGGCGCGTGGCCTCTCTCCGAGAGCGTTCCTCGTCGCCTTGCAGATCTCTGCCTCAGGGAGAACGTGTCGCTCTGCGTTTCATTCGCTGGCAACTGCGGGGGCATCGACTTTGGGCATAGCCCGCGACGCAGGGTGGGTGCCGCCGCAGCGAATCCATCCAGCCCAGGGGAGACCACGGACGCGGAGCGTCGCATCTTGCTGGCCTTCGAGCGCGTGACCGGACGAATGGGAGCTCCCACGGGCCTTACACAGGAGCCAACGGGGCGTGCCGTCGACTGGCTGGCATCCGTGCTGCCCTGCATGGCGATGGAGGTAGCGGTCTGGGGACCGGACGTCGTGGGCGTGGATGGCCGCCCCTTCACGGCACGGCCAGCTCGACTTGGGGCAAGCTCCCGTCGAATCGACCGCTCGAAGGAAGCCCTCGAAGCGGGCCGCCCACTCACCGGCACGGACGCGGCATGGGCCTATTGGCTCGACGATGTCCGCGGTGGGGCAGGGTTCCAGGACTGGCATCCGGTCGACCTAGGCCAAGGCCGAACAGGCTGGGTGGGGGGCTGGGAGCCGCGCACGCGAATCAACCCGCCGGAGGAGTCCTTGCCGAGCGCGCTCGAGGGCATCCCTCGTTTCGTGCAAGAGCTCAGCGCAGGACTTCCGCGGTTGGAGCTCGAGGTATTGAGCGCTGAGCGAATGGGGGACCTCGTGCAGCTGGAAGCCCGCGTGACCAATCGTGGCGGGCTGGAGACAGACCTACTCAGGCGGACCGGCGCAGGCGAGGTCACCGTCGAGCTTGTCGGGGTCGACCATGGGAACGTCGTGGCTGGATCAGCGCTGACGACTCTGCCCCGGCTTGGACCCTCAGAGTCGTCGCGCATCCTGCGCTGGATGATCCAATGCAAGCCGGGCCGATCGATCGAAGTGCAGGCCAGCTGCTCCACCGCTCCCTCTGTCTCAAGGGAGGTGCGGTCGTGAGCTGGTGTTCGCGCTCCTCAGCGCTGCTCGTCGTCACGGGCGGCTTCGCGCTCTCGATCCTGATCACTCTCTCCGGAGGGCTGCCAGCGTTTGCCGGTGGGGCCGGTTCGAATGCTGTGGCCGCTGCCAACGCAAGCTGGCGAATGTTTGCCGCTGACCTGGCCTCTGCATCGGGCTATGCGGTGCGCTATGAAGCGCCTACCCATGGGATGGCCAGTGACGGCGAGCCAGTGCCCACTTGGGCATCGGACCTCGGTGGGGTGGGAGTGCTGAGGATTGGTGCCGTCGATGGTCCATGCGTCGCGGTCCTGCCTGAGAACTTCATGGGCAGCGATGGGATTGCCGCGGCCTATGCGAATGCGGGGCTCAAGGAGCCTCGCCGCTTTGCCCAGGAACTGGTGGGCGATGCGATTTCTGGTTCCCTAGATCAGGGCGCGCATGGGTCAACGGAACCCGGGATGGATGAAAGGAGCCTCTCCGCGCTGCTGCGCGAGGCCTCCATCCTAATCCCCGTGTTCTTGCAGCATGGTTCACGTGAGGCGCGGGATGGTCTATCGAGCATGGGGTCTCCGCGCCGGAACTTCCCCGTCCGATGGGAGGCGGCTGCCGCCGCTGCGCCCCGGGCCGCTGGGCCCTACCCCGCGAGTCATCCTTCGGTCCGCGCACTGACCACCTGGCTGCACCGCGCGACGGATTGCGCCGGTGTCGTGGTCGTTGGCGGCGAAGCCAGCCAGCGCAAGGCGGGTGCTCGCTTTCCGTCGGGAACGCTGAAGGCATACTGCGACGAGGTGCTGCAAATCGACGTGCGGCCGGCTTCCCAGCAACAGTGCATGGAAGCGATTCAAGGGGCGCTTGGATCCGCGCCGCGACTCTCCTTCGCTGACCCTCAATGGACGCGACTTGGAACCACCAACTGGTCCCTTGAGGTCACCGTCGAGCGCCACAGCCATGGGAAGTGCCAGAGCAACACGGTTCTTCTCCACGCCGCTCCGCTGGGTGGCGAGGTTCGGCTGACGGCCGCGGCTGCGTCTACCGGGAAGGAAGCGCTTGAGCTTTTGCCCCTGCGCAACGAGGGAGTCTTACTGAAGGGAATGGCTGGGCAGGCCCCAAGGCGCGTGCGCATGTTTTTTACGCAGGTCGCTTCTCCAGAGGGCCCCAGGGATGGTCTGCCGCAGACCTCAGGGGGCTCGGATCTCCCCCTGATCGCCCTAACAGCGAGCGCTCCCAGGGCGCTTAAGGCCCTCCTGCACTCCCAGAGCGGGGTCTAGGGCGGGGATTTCCTGAACCCCGGAGTCTCGTTCAGGGATGAAGGAGCGAATGGTCGATGAGGTTCCCGGGCGGCTGTGCACCCCCTCGGGGGGGGGCGGCAGAGGCCCTAGGCACCCGCGGGCGTTCGTTTGATCTCAGCTTTCCGCTAGGACATTCGGGCGAACTCTCCTGGCCCCCGGGGCGAGTGCCCACCAGCGGATCCAGCACGCCACCAATCTGATGAGTGAGTTCAGCCCTTCACCCCAAGTCGATTCCCTCAAGGACCTTGTTCGCAGGACGGCCGCCGAGGAATCATCCGGGGGCGAGCGCTGGTCTGGATCGTTCGACGACTACCTTGGGCTAGTGCAGCGGAATCCGCTGTATGCGCGGAACGCTTGGCAGCGCCTGAGCGACATGATCGAGTCCCACGGGACACGGCCGCAGGCGGAGTCAAAGGAAAGGCGGCCTGGGTCGACCTCCAGCCCTCAAATGCGCTGGCGAATTTTCGATGACCCGTTCACCGCGGCGCACTCTCCCCAGAACGGCGCGGTCAACGAAGGGCCCGTGCTCGGCTCCGACGCTGTCTTCGGGCTGGACGCGACGCTGCATCAGCTTGTGATGACTCTCCGCGCCGGCGCACGGGGCCTTGGTCCTGAACGTCGGCTGCTCCTCCTTCACGGACCCGTTGGATCCGCAAAGAGCACGATCGCGCGTCTCCTCAAGCGCGGGCTCGAAGCCTATACCCGCACCGACGAAGGGGCCATTTACACCTTCGACTGGATCATCGACGGCGAGACCATTCCCTCGCCCATGAACCAGGACCCGCTGCTGCTCCTTGGCGCAGATGCGCGCCGGCAAGTCGAGGCGCGCCTGAATGAATCGCTCACGCAGGACTACTCACTGAGCATTGACGGCGAGCTCGATCCCGTTTCACAGTTCTGGCTGAACGAGCTGCTCAGCCGCTACGACGGCGACTGGACGAAGGCGGTGGGGCACGTGTCCGTGCGACGCTTCACCTTCTCGGAGTCTCAGCGCTGCGGCATCGGAACGTTCCAGCCCAAGGACGAGAAGAACCAAGACAGCACCGAGCTCACCGGGGACCTCAACTACCGCAAGATCGCCGAGTTCGGATCGGACAGCGACCCGCGAGCCTTCAACTTCGACGGGGAGTTCAACGTGGCGAACCGGGGCATGATCGAGTTCATCGAGGTACTGAAGCTGGACGTTGCCTTTCTCTACGACCTCTTGGGAGCCACCCAGGAGCACGTGATCAAGCCCAAGAAGTTCCAGGCCACGAGCATCGACGAAGTGATCCTCGGGCACACGAACGAGCCCGAGTACCGCAAGCTCCAGAGCAACGAGCTGATGGAGGCCTTCCGCGATCGGACCATCCGCATCGACGTCCCCTACAACCTGCGCGTGAGCGATGAGGCGGCCTTTCACCGTCGGCGCTTTGGCGCGCTCGGATCGCCAAAGCGCCGTCTTGCTCCCCACTCCTTGGAGATCGCTGCGCTTTGGGCCGTGCTGACTCGCCTGGAGGATCCCCAGCATCCAACCCTCACGCGCCTGCAGAAGGCGCGCCTCTACGACGGTGATGAGGAGTTGGGTTTCACCAGTGATCAGGTGGACGAGATCCGTGCCCAGGGGCCCCGCGAAGGCCTCGATGGAATCAGTCCGCGCTTCGTTCAGGATCGCATCGCCGCTTGCTTGGTCGAGGATCGGCCCTCCGTAGGGCCGCGGGAGGTTCTGGACTCCATCGAGAAGGGACTCGGAGTGCACTCCATGGTCGCCACGGAGGACCAGCGCAAGCGCTACCTCGAGCTAGTGGCCGTTTGCCGCGACGCCTACGACCAGACGATTCGGGAGGAGGTCGAGGCAGCCATCGCGTCGGACGGCGAGGCCCTCGATCGGCTCTGTGCAAAGTACCTCGATAACGTTCGCGCGTACACGTCCCGGACCAAGGTCCAGGGTGGACGGGGTGACGCCGTAGAGCCTGACGAGCGGCTGATGCGCAGCATCGAGCAGCGCACCGACATCCCGGAGTCGCGCAAGGACGACTTCCGTCACGAGCTGATGAACTACATCGCCGCCGTGCACTTGGACGGCGGCCAGTTTGACTACCGCGAAAACCGCCGCCTGCGCCGCGCACTCGAGCTCAAGCTTTTCGAGGACCAGAGAGACTCCATCCAGCTGACGAACCTCGTGTCGTCCGTTATCGACCCTGCGACCGAAGAGAAGATCGCGGTGATTCGCGACCGACTGTGCGAGCGCTTCGGCTACGACGAAGCCTCGGCCAACCTCGTGCTCCAGGACGTCGCTAGCCTCTTTGCTCGTTCGGACCCGGCGGGGGCCGAGGGGAACGGCGAAGGTGGAGCGGCGACGGGGGACGACGAGGCGGCTTAGGCCTACTTCGGACTCATTCCCATGGGCGGGCAGATCTATCGCATGCAGGCCGATCGGGCGCGCTTCAAGGAAGTCGTGCGCGGAAAGGTACGTCGCGACCTTTCGAAGTACATGGCGACCACCGAGCTCATGGGACGCCAAGGTGGCAAGACGGTTTCGATTCCGATTCCCTCGGTGGAGCTGCCGCGCTTTCGATTTGGCTCCAATGAGGGAGGCGTCGGGCAAGGCGATGGTGGAGAAGGCGACGAGGTCGGTGACGGCGGCGAGGGCGAGGGGGAAGGCCGCGGCGCAGCAGGGGAGCTTGCGGGCAGTCACGTCCTCGAAGTGGAGGTCGAGCTCGAGGAACTCGCGCGCATGATGGGCGAGGAGCTTGAGCTTCCCCGCATTCAGCCCCGCGGGCACAAGACGATCGAAACGGACGCTGGCCGCTGGACGGGTATCCGGACCGAGGGGCCTGGCTCCCTTCGGCACTTCCGCCGAACGTTCAAGCGGGCGCTCGTGCGCACGATCGCGGCGGGGGAATTCGATCCGGAGAACCCCGTGGTCACACCCATCCGCGAGGACGAGCGCTTCCGCGCTCGCAAGCCTTCACCGCGACCAGATTCCTCGGCGGTGATCTTCCACATGATGGATGTCTCGGGCTCAATGGGCGCCGAGCAGAAGGACATCGTCCGCATTGAAGCGTTCTGGATCGACACGTGGTTGCGCAGCCAGTACGAGTCGATCGAAGTGGTCTACATCGTCCATGACGCCGAGGCTAAAGTCGTCGATCAGAACACGTTCTTCCACTTGCGGGAGTCCGGGGGCACCAAGATCTCGTCGGCGTACGAGCTCTGCCTCGACCTGATCAACACGCGCTACTCGCCCGAGAACTACAACATCTACCCGTTTCACTATTCGGACGGGGACAACTGGAGCTCCCGCGATACGGAACGCTGCGTGGACTTGATCCGCGACGAGCTGCTCCCCCGCGTGAACCAATTTTGCTACGGCCAGGTCAAGAGCGCCTACGGTTCGGGCCAGTTCAAGTCCGAGCTGGACACTCCGTTCGGTTCGGACGACCGTCTGGTGACGGCGTCCGTGAGTGATCGCGCAGGCATTCCTGCGGCGATCAAGCGCTTTCTGGGGCAGGGGCGATAGCGGGATCCGATGGTACGAGGCTCCTCACTACCAGCGCACCTCTTAGAGGCAGCAGAGCTCGCAGAGTCCGTGGCTTCGGCCGCTGGGCTTACGTTCTTCGAGGTGGTCTTCGAGATGCTGGATGCGGGTGACGTCAATGCGCTGGCGGCCTACGGCGGCTTCCCGACTCGCTACCCATCGTGGCGCTTCGGCATGGAGTACGAGCGCTTGGCTCGCAGCCACGAGTGGGGGCTCTCGAAGATCTACGAGCTGGTGATCAACCACGATCCGACCGTCGCCTACCTCGTGCGCTCCAATAGCTTCATGGAGCAGAAGCTTGTGATGGCCCATGTGTTCGGCCACGCGGACTTCTTCTGCAACAACGCGTGGTTCGCGCCGACGGATCGCCGCATGATCCAGCGGTTTGAACAGCATGCCAGACGCATCAAAGAACACGCAAGCCAGCTTGGCCAGGATCGCGTGGAGGAGTTCCTGGACGCAGCGCTGTCCTTGGATACGCTGATCGATCCCTACGGGGCACAGCGCCGGCTGCGGGCGCAGGGCACGGAGTCTGCGGGGGAACCATCGAACGATGAGCAGCCCGCGAGACGAGAGGGGCGATCGCTCGTAGAGGAGTCGTCGGCTCGACTTGCCGCGCTCCAGGGTGAGGACTCCGGCGTGGAATCCGCGTCTCTAGAGGCCCCTTCGGCCGCTTTCGACTCGCCGTTCGACGTCCTGGGATTCCTCGCGGAGAACGCCGACGTGGAAGGTTGGCAGAGGGACATCCTGCGCATCGCCTGGTACGAGGCCGAGTACTTCGCTCCGCAGCGAATGACCAAGATCATCAACGAGGGCTGGGCGTCCTTTTGGCACAGCCGTCTTCTCACCGGTGGCCTTCTGGATGCTTCAGAGGTCATTGCATTCGCTGACTGCCATTCCGGAGCGACGGCAGCGGCCCCCGGGCAGCTCAACCCCTACAAGCTTGGTATCGATCTGTTCCGCTACGCAGAGGAGAGGGGGGACGACATTTTTCGGCTGAGAGCTGTGCACAACGACGTGTCGTTCATCGACGCCGTCGTGGATCCAGAATTCGTTAGGCGCTCCAAGCTCTTCGCCATGGAGCCCGGTTCCGCACCGGGCAGGAACCCGGTGGTGGGTACGCGTGACGCCGAGGAGATCAAAGGCCGGCTTCTCTCCCAGCTCGCCTGGGGAGGACAGCCGCGTATCCGGCTCGAGTCAGTACAGGGCAGCGGCCAGGGCAAGCTGATCTTGCGGCACGAGCACGACGGCCGCGATCTGAAGCTCGACGAAGCTGGCGTGCTGCTCCGGACCGTGGGGCGAATTTGGAAAGGGCCCATTGAGCTCCTCACGCAGGAAGGCGACGAGGCCCGTCGGCTGCTCTTCGACGACGACGAGCTGAGCCTACTGGCTGCCTAACTCTCAGCGGGCCGCCCAAGCCCGTAGGGCGTCTGCTTCTCTCTTCGGCGAGATCGCCATGCGCGGCTGCTGTTGCTGTTCGGGAGTGAGCGTGTCGTACCACTCCAGAGTGTCCAGCGCCGTCGTAGCGATTGGTCGGAAGGTGAGTCCCGCGGACTTCGCCTTGCTGATGTCGATGCGCTGCGAGCCGAGGTGGTCTCCGGTGGGCATGATCCATGGAATGGCGAATCCGATGCGCTGGGAGTTCAAGAACGCGTAGTCCTCGATCCAGTTCCAGCGAACCTCAGAGGAGAACGCTCCCTTGACGCCGTAGACAAAAGCCTCCATCGAGGTGGACGCTCCTGGGCCGGTCACGTTGTAGGTGCCGCTCTTCCCGGCCTCGAGACTGCGCACCATGAACTCCGTCAGGTCGCGGACGTCGATCTGCTGAACCGCGTCGCTCTTCTTGCCCGGCACGAGTACGTTCCCTCCGCGCCGTAGGCGCTCCGGCCAGTAGGTGCCGCGGTGTGTGCGGTCGAGGGGCCCGACGATGTAGCCGGGTCGAATGATGAGCGTTCGCTCCTTGCCAAAAGCCGAACGCGCTGCGTTCTCGGAGCGCGCTTTCATCACGCCGTAGGCATGGGAACCATTCTTGCCCTCCGTGGGATCCACGAAGATCGGCGGGGTTTCCTCGGAGATTCCTGCCGTACGGTAGGGGTAGTAGACGCCGGTGGAGGAGATGTAGAGGTACTTGTCAGCAGCGTCTTTCAGAAGCTGCGCGGTATCCTCGGTCCAGCTGACCTTTCGCCCCGATGCATCGATGACCGCGTCCCAGGTGCGTCCTTTCAGGGCGTCGAGGTTGTCTGCGCGGTCCCCGATGAGCTGTTCGATGTGCTCGAACGAATCCTCGAACAGCCCGGGCTTCCGCTTGCCGCGGGTGAAGATCGTGACCTCGTGTCCGCGTTCAAGGGCAAACCGAACGTTGTGTGGCCCCGTTAGATTGGTCCCACCGAGGATGAGGATCTTGAGCTTTGGGACCGAGTGCTCGGCCAGGCCGGAAGTGCGAGCCATGGCGGGAATGCCTAGCCCCGTGGCGCACGCAGCACCGGCGGATACCGTCAAGAGGGTGCGTCGATTCATGGTCATGGCTGGGCAGGTGGGGGAGATGCTCGGAGGGCGACCCATGGCTTTTCCGTGCCTCATGTTCGATGAACCTGAACGACTCGTGGGGTCGAATCCCGGTTCAGCCGCGCCATCGCGGGACTGGCATGCCTCAATGCGATCCGTGGCCCTAAGAAGTCCACGTCGCGCCGGGGCTCCCATGGTCTGCTAGTGGATCAGGATTGACACTATGCAGCACCCAATGACCTTCTCCCCCTCTGCCGGCCGCACCCATCGGGCCCGCACGTCACTCGGACTCTTCCTCTCACTCGCACTGGCCTCTACCGCCTGCAACAGCGCAGGCGACCAGGACGCGAGCGGCGGTGGCGGGCAGAACTCCATGGCCACGGTCGAAGAGGGTCGCGACTTTTTCCGTGAGGGAACCCTGGGCTTGGACCGGCTGATAAGCGACGGACTCGGACTTGACTCGGGTCTGGCACGCGCCGAATTCACCACTCGCAACGCGCTGGAGGTGGGGCTGCAGCTCGACAGCGCGAGAATTCCTGCCGCGGTGCTCAACGGTCTTATGGGGGATCTCGCCGGCGATGTGGGCGGCGGAGTCGCCGGGGCTCTTGGGGGCGGCGACGGGTCGACGCTCGACAGCCCGAGTGTCTTCACGGAGCTTCTCGAGCGCGGTGCGGTCGTAGGCCTCGTGGGCGTCGAGGTGGACGGCCAAGCGGGCCTCGATCTTCTGGGCGCCGACCGTCTGGGGATCAGCTGCGCGTTATGCCACAGCACGGTGGATGGCTCACTGTTCGATGGGGGCGCGGTCGGTGCGCCCTTGCCCGGCTCCGTCGGGATCCGAGTCGAGGGGCCCGCTCCTGCCGAGCTGCGTCTCGGCGCGCTGTTCGCCTACGCCGATCGATCTCGGCTTCTCTATCCCTACCTGCCGCAATCCCACCAGACCATCGGCGGCTTCCCGATCGCCCGCACTGAAGCCTTCGTGTCGGAGAACGCTACGGAGGACGAGGTCGACGCGGTTCTCTCCGATGCCGAGGCCTTTCCCCCTGGGCTTTGGGATGTGACGCCCGACGGGATCGGCAACCCCACCGTGATTCCTCCCGTCTTCGACATTCGACCCGCGGCACCCTATGGAATCGCCGGTGAGTTCCCCGTGCTAGTGGATGCGCTCAACGCGCACGTGAGTCTCGGGCTTGACCCGACCTTCTTGCTGACAACGAGCGGCCGCGTCCTCATGGATCGAGTGGCGCTCAGCATCGGCGCCGAGATGGCGAATGAGTACGAGGATGTCGTCAGCGACGCCGGCGTTATGACACCTGCGGGGGGCTTCCCCTATCTTGAAGCCGACGCGACTTCGATCGCCGGAACCCTTGAGAGCCCGGTGGGACTGCGCATCGGTCAGAGCGAGCTGCAAGCCTTGGCGGTGTTCCTCGAATCCTTGGATGAGCCGGTCAAAGCGCTAGGCAACGCCGGCGCGCGGGCGCGCGGCGAGGTGACCTACGAGCTGGCGTGCGCCGAGTGCCACGGCCCCGTCGGTGACGTGAATCCCCACGGCATGGTGAGTCTCTCGGATCTCGTGATTCCCTACGCTCCAACGACCCTTCTCGCACGGGGCTTCCCCTACAGCGATCTCCTGGACGATCGACTCAAGACCTACGACGATCGACTGGTCATCTTCGATCGTCTCTTCTCGGCGGTGCAGGTCCCGGCCCAGGCGCGCGAGATCTCCAGTCCGCACCTCACGGGACTCCACCTGCGGAGCATGTTCTTGCACGACGGTTCCGTCGGTAGCCTCGATGAGCTACTGGACCCAAGCCGCGGAGCGGGGGCGCCCCACCCCTTCTACTTGCCGTCGACCGAGAGGCTTGAGCTCGTGGAGTTCCTCACGACCCAGTAGAGCACCGCGTCCTCACCCAATGGGCCAGTCGATGACGATCCTCGCGCCCCGCGGGTCTGCGCTTTCGATCCGAACTTCACCGCCCATGAGCTCGGCCGAGCGCTTGGTCAACGCCAGCCCCATGCCCGTGCCGTCTCCGCCGTGTTGAAGCTTGCGGAAGATGCGGAAGGCCTCCTCGCGCTGATCCGCAGGGATGCCAGGCCCGTTGTCCTCCACGGAGATTCGGATGGCCGAGTCCTGGTGAGGTAGGTCGGCAATTTCGATTCGGATCGCGGGCCGCTCTTGGTCGCTGTAGCGGACCGCGTTTTGAATGAGGTTGCGCAGGCAGAGCTGGAGCGGTGCGGCGATGGTCCGAATGCTCCGGTCGGCGCCTGTGATCGCAACGGACACGCTCGGGGGTAGGCTCATCAGTTCGAGGACGCCTTGTATCTGAGTCTGAAGGTGAAGTTCCTCCATGATCTTCTCATCGTTGCCGAGCCGCGCATACCGGAGGAGGTCTTCGAGAAGAGACTCCATTCTCTCGATGCGCTTCCTGATCATCATCAGGTGATCTCTTCCGTCTTCGGAGAGCTCCTCGGAGCAGTCTTCGTGAATCCAATCGGCTAGCTGCGCAATGCCTCTCATGGGCGATTTGAGGTCATGGCTCGCGACGTAGGCGAACTCGTTGAGGGTCGCGTTGCGGTTCTCGAGGACCTTCAGGGTCTGATCTAGCTCCTTCGCGTTCTTCCGAAAGACTTCGGCGGCGGCCGCTAGTTTCGCCACCTCCATGTCGCCACCGCCGCGCACTTCGACGTCTAGGTCTCCCGTGCTCAAACGCGCGAGATCATCGGAAAGCTGCTCCATCCTGAGGGCGATTCGACCGCGCACGTAGAGGAGCAGGATGAGTGCGGAAACGATGAGCGCGGCCGTAAAGAAACCGATCTCAATCCACCGTGCTCTTTGCGCTTCGGAAAGCGCAGAGGCCCGGGAACGGTCGATTTCAGCGGCTGCCTCGTCGGCAAACTGCGCGGCCTGGGCCTTGAGGGCTTCGCCAGATCGTGATCCGGCCTCCATCGCCAGGAGGACCCGCTCTTTGGCCTCGAGCGACGACCGCTGTCGCACGAACGGGCTCACGGGGTCATCGATGGGTAGGAAGGCCTTGCGAAAGGCCTCGGCGCGGGTGCTCCTGACGCTTGCGTCCAGGGTGGCTAGCTTCGGGACGCACGCGCGGCGCACAATCTCATAGCGGCGTTCGATCCGGTCTAGGTCGTCGACGCCCTGGCCGGGCAGGCTACTCAGCTCGGTGACGGCCGTCAGGATCTGCGCGCGAAGGTCACGGATCGCATCCCCACTCGCGCCTCTTGCCAGCACTTGAATCAGGTCGCCCTCCAGGTTTTCCGCGAGGTCGGCAGCCGCGCTGGCGAACGACGCCGAGGCTGCAGTCGACTCTCGAGCCGCATCCAGTGCTTGCTGCTTCGCCTGCAAGACGAGGGCAAGATCGTCGTCGATTCGCTTGACGAGCTCGGGGAGGTTACCGGCATCGAGTCCTTCGATCGCATCCATGAGCATGGAACTCTCCGCCCCAAGGCTCTCGCTGATCTGTCGGAGCCTCGCCGGGGTCGAAACGGCCTGTACGGTGTTGGCCTTCCCGACGAGCTCTGGGACTCGCATCTCGACCTCTTGCAGCGCAAGGACCCTGGGCAAGGTTGTGTCATGGATGCTGTCGAGGCTTCCTCGCAGTCGAGCAAAGCTCGCGTTCGAGGCTAGCTTCGCCATCGAGAAGAGCGCCACGATCGAGAGGAAGGCGACGGTGAGCTTGCCGCGTAGGCTCTTGTGCCAGGGCCATGAACGAGCTGCAGCGGGTTTCGTGAGCTTCTGGCCCATGGGAAGAGTCGAGCCTATTTCGCTGCCGAGGGCAACCGTGGGGAAAACACCCTGCCAACGCACGGGGCGATCTCTTAGGGTTGACCCTGCTCGCCATGACCCCAGCTACTCCGGAACAAGGTGCTATGACGATTCAACGTCGGTCGTTTCTTCAACTGGCCGCCCTCGGTGCTCTCGCCCCCCGCAGCTTCGGCACCCAAGGTGGCTCCGAGTCGGGGGCAGGCGGCCAAACCACCCTTAGGCTGCTCGTGCCCGAGGGAAGCCAGGCCAACCTCGATCCGGTGGTCGAGGCGTTTAAGAAAGCCCGCGGGGTCGACGTGGAGCTCCTCCGCTGCGGGGTCGATGATGTTGCGACAGAGATGACTCTCCGTGCGCTCGCGGGGACTCCCGACTTTGACATGGCGCTCCCGGCCACGTTCAGTCTGCCCGATCTCGCCGAGCTCAAGGTGATCCAGCCCCTCGACGCGCTTCTCGATGGGCTTCCCGGCGGGCAGCGCGCGGGCGCTCGAGAGGCAGATTCAAAGTCGCTTTACTCCCTTGGAGATCGCTACAAGGGGGAGACCTACGGGCTGCAGACCGACGGGGACGTCTACCTGATGTTCTACAACCGTCGCATGCTCATGGATCCTGGGCTTCGGAAGCGCTTTGAAGATGCGTTTCAGCGTGAGCTCGAGATTCCGAAGACCTGGGCTGAGCTGGATCAGGCATTGGAGTTCTTTCACCGGCCAGATGAGAAGCAATACGGCGGAGCCCTCTTCCGCTCGCCGAGCTATATGGCCTGGGAGTTCTGGATTCGCCTCCACGCCAAGGGGGTCTTCCCCGTGGATGATGAAGTCCGGCCTCTCATCGACGGCCCCGAGGGTGTCGCGGCGGCCGAAGAGATGATTCGAGCGTCGCAGTGGCTTTGCCCAAATGCAGAGACAGCGGGCCTCTTCGAGAACTGGGAGACGTTCAGTGAGGGGCGCACCTTCTGCAACATCGGTTGGGGAGGCTCCCAGAAGTACTTTCGCCGGCAGAACTCGCCCATCCGTGAGTCGGTGGAGGTGGGCCTGACGCCCGGCGGAATCTTCGGCGGAAAGCCGACGCCCCTCTCGTACTTCAACTGGGGCTGGAACTTCTCGGTGTCGTCCACGACCCAGAACGCCGAGCTGTGCGCCGAGTTCGCGGCCTTCGCAACCTCAGGTGAGGCCGCGGTCGCTGCGGTTCGCGCCCAAAATGGCTTCTTCGATCCGTACTTGGAGGCGCACTATCGCGACGAAGAGATCATCGCGACCTACACCGAACCTTTCCTGGAGCGTCATCGAACGGCCATGGAGACGGCGATCCCCGACTTCTATATGGCCGGACGCGGCGAGTACTTCGACCTGCTCGGGCGCTTTCTCGCCCGCGCGAATAGCGGCAAGCTCAAGGTCCACGAAGCACTTTCGACCGTGGCGAAGGGCTGGGAGCTCATTACGGAGCGCCAGGGACGCGCTAGCCAGATCGCGCAGTGGCAGTACCTGAAGGGCCGCTACCCGGAAGCGATCCGCGACGAGCTGCGCTCTTCCTAGCGCGGGCCCATGGATTCTTCCCAGCGAGTTTTCGGCTCCCATGCGACACTAGGGAGGTCCGGCGGCCCGTAGGGCCGCCTTTCGCCGCTTACTGTTCCTGGGATTTGATCGATGAACTACGCCAGATACGCCGCCATTCTCTGTGCCTCCCTATGGGTAGGCTCATGCTCTTCGGAGCCGGACGCAATGACGTCCGTGCAGAACCCAGAGGGGGTCACGCTCCAGGGGGCCAATTCTGGCATGGACACTTCGGGCGGCACGGAATCTCCGGGCGGCACCGAGCCTGTCGCCCAATGGAAGGCCGAGCGCAAACGCCTCGCGATGCTCGGTCTGCGCTACGAAGGAGCCCAGGTCCAGCGGGTGGAAGAGGAAGCAGCCGGTGTGCTGGAGGGCCTGTCCGCGGCCGATCTTTCTCAGCTGATCAGCCGTGCAACCGAGGAGTACGAATCGAACCATCAGCTTGACGCGATCGCCTCGTGGACGCGGGTGGTTCTGCTCGATCCCGCCGAAGCCGAACACTACCTCCATCTCGGCCTCGCGCTGCGGGGCTTCAAGCTTGAGACCCAGGCAGAGGCGGCCTTCCGGCACGGCCTAGGTCTAAGTCCCGAGCACGTGGAGCTCAATCTGCGCGTCGCCAGCATAGAATGGGGGGCCGCTCGCTCTGACGAGGCGGCTGGTTTTGGCGAAGCCGTCGAGCGCTACGGCAAGGTCCTGCGGATCGACGATGGGAACGCCGAAGCCTGGGGCCGCCTTGCGCGGGCGCACTTTTACGCGGAGCGCGACGATGACGCATGGCGCGCGATCCGGCGCACCCAGGAACTTGGCGGGCGCATCCCCGCCCAGATGATCGCCCTCCTCTCCGCCCGAACCCCCGAGACCACTCGCTGATCCCGCCATGATGAACTCAAGCAAACTCCGCGCGATCTCCGCCCTTGGGGCCCTCGCTATTTCCGCAGCAGCCCCCGCTGCCGCCCAGCTCCGCATCGGCCCGCCGGTGCGGACCGACGCCGGTCCAGGCTTCACCGTTAGCAACGAGATTTCCCAGGCCAGCTCTTCCGCCTTTCCCTCCGTCGGAATCCACGGCTACAACGACTACCGCACCGGTATTCGTACCTGGTACACGCTCACCACCGATGGGGGCGCGACATGGGACGAAGTCCTGATTCGTCCGCCGGTTCCCAATCAAGCGACCGTGGAGGGCGACCCCATGGCGTGTGCCGATCCACGTACAGGCCTGATCTGGGCGGGCGGCATCGCCTTTAGCGGCAACGGCGGCATGTACACCGCGCGCTACGACCCGCAGACGGACACGTTCACGAACTCGGTCATGATCCAGGCCGCGAGCGGCACGGACAAGGGCTGGATGGCCGCTGGTCCTGCCCCGAACGACCCGGACAGTACGAGGGTCTATTGCGCCTACAACTTCGGGGTGGCGCGTTCGTCTGACCTCGGGGATACCTGGCAAGGTCCGGTCTCACTTGGCTCTGGCATTGGGTTTCTGCCCCGCGTGTCAGCCGACGGAACCGTGCACGTCGCGTACTACGATTTTGGGACGCAGCACCGGCTTCGCTCCAGCTCCGACGGCGGCGTCACCTGGGGCAGCCCGATCGTCATCGCTGATCGGATGGACGCTTGGCCTATCCAAGACTGTCCGCGCATCGCCGGGGACTTCCGTGCTCCATCGCTCCAAGGCCTAGCCGTCCATCCCACCGATCCGAACCGGCTCTATTTCGTCTTCAACGACACGACCTCCATTACGGCTGGCGAGGCCGATGTGGATGTCTACTTCACGCAGTCGACGGATGCGGGCGCTACTTGGTCGACCCCCGTGGTGATCAACGGAGACTCCCCAGAGATCGGTGATCAGTGGTTCCCATGGATCGAGGTCGATGAGGAAGGGCGCCTGCACGCCACGTGGTACGACAGCCGCCATACGGTGCAGAACGATGCGGACCTGATCAACGAGTTTGACGCCTACTACGGACTCTCCACGGATGACGGCGCTAGCTGGACCGAGGCACGTCTGACGCCGTCTTCGTTCAGCAGCAACGACGATGGATTCGGGAGCGGATTCATTGGCGACTACATCGGAATGAGCGTCGCGGGTAGCCGAGCGACTCCCGCTTACATGCGGACGGACCCGGTTTCCGGCGCTGACGCGTACGTGAACAACATCCTTGTGGACGAGTCCCAGGAGTTCTGCCGAGGCGTCGTCTGTCCATGCGGGAACACGGATCCCTCAGGCGGTTGCGGCAACTCCGGCAACGACGCGGACCCGTCCACGGGAGCCACGCTCGCTTCCAGCGGATCGGCCTCGATCGCTGCCGACGACATCGTGCTCACGATCTCAGGTGTCAATGGTGGCACCGTGGGTCTTGTGGCCGTCGGTACGGATAGCGGTTCGACGCCGGTGGGCGATGGACAGCTGTGCCTGGCAGGTACGTTGGCTCGTATGCCGATCTACCAGGCCGATGGAACGGGCACGGCCACCGTGGGCCCAGGTGCAGTGATCTCGGAAGTTGCGGCTTCACCCATCGGGGCTCCTACGGCCGGTCAAACGTGGTACCTGCAGTCGTTCTACCGAGACATCGGCGGTCCCTGCGGCACGAACTTCAACTTCACGAACGCACTCTCGATCACTTGGGTGCCGTAGGTAGAAGATAGCGCGACCTGCCCCCGCCCCGGGAACCTCACGGCGAGGGAACGCGGGGGCTGGTTGTGCTTGCAATTGCGGATCGCTGCGGTGAGGCTGGCCCCATGGCCATTGTTCACGAACTCTCCTGGTCCACCTCCCGCGCTCGCACCTTCGATTCGTGCCGGCGCAAGTACTACTACGACTACTATTTGTCGTGGTTGGGCTGGGGCAGGAATGCGGATCCCGAGCGGCGGAGCGCGTACCTTCTGAAGAAGATGACGCGGATGCCAATGTTCGCCGGGGACATTGTGCACCGCGCGATCGAGCGCTACTACTCGCGTCGCGATCAGGGCCAGCCATGGACCTCGGAAGAGGCGATCGACTGGGCCGTGACAGAGCTTCGGCGAGGCTACAAGGAGTCGCGGGACGGCGGCTGGAAGGCTCGTCCCGCTAAGTCGATCCGCCTCAGCGAGCATCACTATGGAGAGTCGCGGATCGATGAGGCGTCGGGCGAGGCCGGACGCTACGGCAAGCGCTACGTGGAGCGCATCAGGGAGTGCCTGAACACGTTCTTCGAAGCGCCGGAGCTTCGAAGCGTCCGCGAGGTCGAGCCCGGGGACTGGCTCGCATGCGAGGAAATGAGCACCTTCGAGCTCTTTGATACGAAGATCTTCGCGATCCCCGACTTTGCGTACGTCGACCGAGAGGGCGAGTCGGCCCCCAGCCAAGAGGGCGCAGGCGAAGTGGGCGGCGGCGGACCTGCCGTGAAGATCGTGGACTGGAAAACGGGCGCCCCGCGGGAGGCAGATCGTTTCCAGTTGGAGGTCTACGCGTTCTATGCGCGCGAGCGCTGGAAGGTCGATCCGCTCAAGACGACAGCCGTCGACGCCTACCTGGGAGACGGATCCCTCGCCGAGGTGCAGATTACCGACGAAGTCTTGGCTGGCGCGCTGGCTCGAATCGAGTCGTCTCTCACCGAGATGAAGGCGGTTCACTTTGATGCCGATGCCTCTAAGGGAGACCGCGAGTCCTTCCCGATGGTCCCTGAGGCGGAGGCGCCCCGTGCCTGTTCATCGTGTAGCTACCGCGAGCTCTGCGATCGCGCCTAAGCCCACGAAGAAGTTCAAGGTGGAGTTCGCGGCGTATTGGGACTCCGATCGGTCAGCGGGATATACTTCGCGCCCGGGACGCCCCCGCGCCCAACGCCCCCTATGCCGAATGATCCCCCGCCACTGGGCCGCACCGCCCAGGTTGCCGTCCTGTTGCCGACGTTGAATGCCGAGCCCGACCTTGAGAGGCTGCTCCCGGCGCTTCGTGGGCAGACCCTCGGGGGCAAAGCCGAGCTCATTGCGGTCGATTCGTCCAGCGACGACGGTACCGTTGCGATCCTGAGGGAAGCGGGCTTCTTGGTGGAGTCCATCCGTCGGTCAGAATTCGGCCACGGCCGCACGCGTAACCGCCTCGCAGAGCTGAGCTCGGCGGAGTTCCTCGTGTTCTTGTCCCAGGACGCCACGCCCACAACCGACGCGTTCTTAGAGTCGATGCTGCAGCCCTTTGCCGATCCGACCATCGGCGGCGTCATTGCCCGGGTGCTGCCAGGGCCGGGGGACGATCCACTCACGGTGCGCACCGTCATGAGCTCGCCGGAGGCCAGCGACCAGCCTTCGACGAGGCGCTGGTCTGACCCCGAGGCATACGCGTCGATGTCTGGCAAGGAGCGCGCGGAGCTCCTGCGCTTCAACAACGTGGCCAGCTGTATTCGCCGTGAGGCGTTCGAAGCGATTCCCTTTCCTGAGGTGCCGTTCGGGGAGGACTTCGCCTGGGCTGCGCGCGCCATGGCAGCCGGCTGGGGCATTCACTTCGAGCCCACGGCCGTCGTGCATCACGCGCACCGCTACGGTCCCCTCGCAGCCCTCCGCCGCTACCGAACGGATGCGGTCTTCCATCGCGAGTTCTACGGCGCCCGCGTACGACCCAACCTCTTCACCGTGGTGAAGGGGAGTCTGTACGAGATCAAGGAGGACATGAAACACCTCATGGGCCTCGTCCGCCGGAAGGGGTTCCGTGCACGTGGGGTCCTCCGTTCGCTCTTGATGTCGCCGGCGCTGCGTGTGGCCCAAACCTATGGGCAGTATCTCGGCAGCGTCGGGCGTGGGAGTGCCGCGGTCGACATCGCAGCCTGGGACGCGGCGCGCGAGCGCGGCGAACTCGACGTTCCTTTCGGCGCTGAGTCGCCCGTCCCCTCGTCCTGAGCCCACAGAGTTCCATGCGTTCAAACGAAGCCAGTTCAGAAGCGGTTCGCGTCTCGGTTCTCATGCCCACATGGCAGGGCATGGAGTTCCTGCCCAGGGTGATGTCGGCGTTGGCTTCTCAGGTGACTTCCTTTGGCTGGGACTTTCGTGCCATCGACAGTGGTTCCACTGACGGCACCTGGGAATTCCTCAAAGAGACGGCGGAGTCCTTCCCTGTACCGCTAGCGCTGGAGCGGATTCACAGCGTTGAGTTCGATCATGGCGATACGCGCAACCTGCTGGCGGCGCGCTCCCGCGGCGAGATCATGGTCTTTCTGACCCAGGACGCTATTCCCGCCGGTGAAGACTGGTTGGAGCGCTTCGTCAGCAACTTCGACGCGCAGGAAGTGGGAGCGGCCTACTGCCGAAACGTCCCCCGACCCGATGCGGATCCACTCACCAAGATCTTCAGCGAAGGGGATATGGGCTATGCCGAGGGGAGGCGTGAGCTGCGCCTTCCAGCGGCCGACGACTACGCCGCGATGGGGCCCCACGAGCGCCGCGTCCTCTACAACTTCAACGACGTGGCATCGGGGTTTCGGCGCGCACTTTGGCGGCGTCATCCGTTCCCGCGCACGCCGTTCGGCGAGGACATCCTGATGGCGCGGGCGTTCTTGGAGGCAGGTTACACCGTTGTGTACGACGACGCCGCCGTTGTAGAGCACAGCCACGACTACGACGAAGAGGAAACGCGCGCGCGAACGACCGTAGACGCGGTCTTCAATGGGGAGTGGCTCGGACGCGAGTGCGTCGCGTCCGCCAAGGATGCGGCGACCCTCACCGACCGTCTCTCCGCCGCTGATGCTCCGATGATCGAGGCGCTAGGGCTGCCTCCGGCGAAGACCGCCGAGCTCAAGAAGACCGGCAGGGGGCTGCGGAAGGCCGCCTTCGACGGGCTCTTCGAAGGAACCCGGAAGGGCATTCCGGCTGAGCGCCGCCGGCCGACCACGCGTATGCGCCCGGACGCCAAGCTGCGCATCTTGTACGTGATCCACGGCTTCCCGCCGGACACTTGGGCAGGCACGGAGATCTACACCTACAACATCGCCACAGAGATGATGCGTCGTGGCCATGACGTCACGATCCTCACTCGCAGCGGTCCCGAGGGCGACGAGCCAGAGTTCACGCTTCGTCGAGAGGAGTTCCAGGGCCTGCGTGTCATCCGCATGACCCACCGCCTGGAATTTGGGAACCTGCGTGAGAGTTTCCTCCGCAGCGGTCCTGAGATTGCGTTCCGTGAGGTCCTTGCCGAGGTGCAGCCCGAGGTCGTGCACTTCCAGCATCTGATCCACATGTCGGCGGGTCTCGTGGACATTGCGAAGAGACAAGGTCTCGCCACCGTGGTGACCTGCCACGACTATTGGGGGCTCTGCGCCCGTGTCCAGATGATCCGGCCCGACGGTGCGATCTGCCCGAAGCACATGGGCAGCGGCTGCTACCTTTGCATCAAGGAGCGGGGTCTCGACAGAGTCGAGCAGGCGTCGAAGCTCGACGGCACGGTCCGCGCCGGCAAGCTGGTCGGCAAGATGGCGGAGCTCCTCAACAAGGTGGGTGTTGGCCCCCAGGGAGTGCAGAGCCGCGCCCAAGACTTCGTCCAGCTCCAAGAGCGGGCCCAGGTGGTTCCCGCCGCCTACGCGGCGGCTGATCTGCGCATCAGCCCAAGTCGCTTCCTGCGCTCCAAGTATCTCGAAGAAGACGTCTTCGACCCGCATACGTTCCTCTATTCAGACAACGGCATGCGGACGGATCACGTGGAGGCGCTGAAGAAGACCCCTGATCCGGACGGCCGTATTCGATTCGGCTTCGTGGGCTCGCTCGTCTGGTACAAGGGAGGCGAGGTGCTGATTCGAGCGATGCGTCGCCTCAGCGATGGTCCGCTAGCTGATCGAGTGCACCTCCACGTTTACGGAGGCTTTGATCCGTCAAACGACGAGCATCACGCCGAGCTACAAGCCCTCAGTGAAGGGGCGCCGGTGACTTTCCATGGACGTTTCGACAACAGTCGACTCTCCGAGGTGTACGCAGACATCGACGTCCTCGTCGTTCCGAGCGTCTGGTATGAGAACTCGCCGATCACGATCCACGAGGCCTACCTGACGAAGACGCCGGTGCTCGCCAGCAACATCGGTGGGATGGCCGAGTACGTCCGGGACGGGATCGACGGGCTGACGTTCGAAGTGGGCGACGAGGTCGACCTCGCGGCGAAGATGGCGCGCTTCGTCGAGGAACCGTCGCTCTTGCCAGCCATCGAAGCTTCGGACTGGATGCCGATCAAGACGATCGCGCAGAACGGCGAAGAGATGGAGATCCGGTACCTGGGGCTGACGACCATCGTTCGTGAGACGTCGGAGGCAGAAGCGGGTCCAGAACTTCTGATGGACCGCGCTGGAGCCGATGCCGAAACACGGGACGGGGAGTGCGAGGTCCAGGGGGCCAGCGATCTCCTGCTGCGGCCGGGTTCCAGCGCCGCCTTCGCGCTTCCGCTTTCGGCTGCTTCTGAATCTGCCAATGAGCAAGAACTCGAGGTCGAGTTGGCGTTTCTCGAGGGCGAGACGGCGGTGACGCTCGGGGGGAAGCTGAGCATCGGCGGCCAAGAGGTGGGGCGCATCGAGCCCCACGCGACATCAGGCCCAGCGGAGGTCCGGTCCCATCGATTCCGTATTCCCCACAGGACTCAGCCGAGCCGGCTCATCATCCAGCCGGGGGGCTTCGACGCAGAGCCCCTCTACTTGCGCGTACGTAGAGTGCGCCTCTATTCCGCGGCGCCTGCCAGTGTCCGTTCGCATTCACCCTCCTCATTGCACGGCGCTGAAGGCGCATCGAATGCGCGCGAGCGCGAGACCTAATGTCTGGCCCCCAAACTAGAGACGCTGACCCAAGAGACGTCGAGAGAATGCTCGAGGTACCGGCTACCGAGCCCCTCACGGACGCCGAGCTGCCGCGCGTTTCCATCATCATCTTGAACTGGAACGGGCGTCACCACCTCGAGCCATGCTTCAAGACTCTTCGCGAGCTGGACTACCCGAAGGATCGGTTCGAGGTGGTCCTCATCGACAACGGTTCGGACGACGGTAGCCAAGCCGAGGCTCGGGCGAAGCACTCGTGGGTCAAGCTTCACGAGAACGATCGGAACACTGGGTTTAGCGCGGGCTGCAACCAAGGGGCTGCGCTCGCAAGGGACGGAGAGCTCGACCCTGAGATCTTCGTCTTCATCAACAACGATATCCACGTGGACAAGGGGTTCCTGCGCGCCCTCGTGGCCCCGGTGGTACGCAAGGAAGCCGTGGCTACAACGGCCAAGATGTTCTCTTGGGACGGCAAGGTGCTGAACTCCACGGGCGGCGGCATGAACTTCCATGGCATCGGAATCCAGCGCGGGTACCTGAGAGATCCTGACCCCAAGTACGACGTCCCGCGACGCACGCTGTTCGCCTGCGGCGGGGCCATGGCCATGGACGCCAAGGAGTACTTCAAGATCGGAGGCTTCGACGAGGAGTTCTTTGCCTACTACGAAGACGTCGATCTGGGCTGGCGCACCTGGGTGATGGGTCACGAGGTCCGCTACGCTCCGAGCGCCGTCTGCTACCACCACCACAGCAGCACCTCGGGTCGCGTTCCCGTCGAGCGGCTCCGGCTGCTCCAGATCCGCAATCCACAGCTCGCCTGCTTCAAGAACTACAGCGACGAGAACCTCCGCAAGGTGCTCCCCGCCATGCTCGGGCTCGGGGTGAGGCGTGCATTCCTATCGAGCGGGATGTCCAATCAAGAGAACTACCGCATCGAAGCCATGAATACCCTTGGCTCTGCTGGCTCCGGCGGTCGATTCTGGCATCGGCTGAAGAAGAACCTCGACACCCACGATTCATTTGGACGCATCGCGATCGCAGATGTCATGGGGCTCAACGACCTCCTCGGGCGCTGGGATCACTGGATGGAGCGTCGCAAGGTGATTCAAGATCAGAGGAAGACGGACGATTCAGAGATCCTGCCGCTCTTTCTTCGACCGATGTGGTGCATCGAAGGCGAACCCGCCTACGGCGAGCTACATTCAGGTATGGCCGAATTCCTCGGCCTGAACGAACTCTTCGAAGGCCTCACCACGATGCCGGACGAACCCTAATTGACAGAAAAGTAGATGTCTCAGATTGCGCAGGGCACGGCACTTCTTGTCGTATAGCTGCGCTCAACCTGAGCCCGCCTGCCACCACTCCCATCCATGAAGCTCTCAGTCGTCATCCCCGTCTATAACGAGGAAAGAACGCTCGCCACGATCGTGGCACGCGTTCTCGAGCAGCCATTCGATATGGAGCTGGTGCTCGTGGATGACGGCTCGAAGGATCGCTCGAAGGAGATCATGGCTGAGCTAGCTGCCGCTCACCCCGAGATCCGCTGCATCCATCACGAGGTCAACAAGGGCAAAGGCGGCGCGCTTTCGACCGGGTTTGCAGCCGTGACGGGAGACATCGTCCTCGTCCAAGACGCCGACCTCGAGTACGACCCAGCGGACTACGCGGTCCTTCTACCGCCGATCCTCGAGGGCAACGCTGACGTGGTTTACGGCAGCCGTTTCCGCAAGGTTCCCGTGGGGCAAGTGCACGCCTTCTGGCACACGCACGGCAATCGGCTCCTCACCCTTGTCAGCAACATGTTCACCGACCTGCATCTGTCGGACATGGAGACCTGCTACAAGGTGTACCGCTCCGAGGTGGCCCAGCGCCTCGACATCCAGTCGCGCACGTTCGCCGTGGAGCCTGAGGTCACCGCCAAGATCGCCAAGCTAGGGGTGACGATCTGGGAAGTGCCGATCAGCTACCACGGGCGCGCGTATCACGAGGGCAAGAAGATCGGCCTCAAGGACGCGTTCATAGCGATGTGGGCCATCGTGCGCTGGCGCTTCGCCAAGATGCCCGACGGGCCGAAGATCGTGTCCGCGGATGACCGCAAGGCGGCTGCCCAGAAGGCCGCTGCTAACTAAGCGACGCGCCCTTGGACTCGTAGAAGGGCTTGAGGCCTGGCCGTAGCGCTGTCTTGAACTTGCGCCACAGCCCGCCGCTCCAGCTGCGGCCCTCGGCGCCGCGCTTGGCGTAGTAGGCCTTGGCGACCTCGTCAAATCGCTCGATCGTGGCGGCGACCTCTTCGTCCGTGGGGAAGGCCTCGCGGGTCCAAACGTCCTCGGGGGAGAACCGTGGCCGGCGGCCGAGATCCTCGTCGGGTATTCCGGCCGCGAGGCCGAAGAGTGGGTAGGTCCCCGATGGAACGTCTAGCACGGCATCTAGGCCTGGCAGGTCGTTCCTGATGCCGCCGATGTAGCAGGTACCGAGGCCGTGGGCTTCCAGCGCGAGGCAGAGGTTCTGGGCGAACAGGCTCGCGTCGATCGTGGCGAGCAGGAAGGTCTCCGAGCACTCAACGTGGGGCTCCCCATGGATGTTGGCCGCCATCCGATGCCGCCTAGTATCGCCGCACACGATGAAGAAGAGCGGCGCAGTTTCCACCTGCCGCTGTCCACCTGCGAGCTTAGCGATGGCGTCGCGCCTCGGGCCGCGCGCGACTTCCAGCAGGTGGTAGCCTTGGATCCAACTGGACGTGGCTGCCTGCTGCGCCGCAGCCACCGAGCGTCCCACAAGGGCCGGGTCCACGGGCTGGTCGGTGAAGGCGCGCACCGAGCGGTGCTCTGCCATGAGCTTGAGGACAGAGTCGGCCAAGAGCGATGGGCCGGGCGAGTCAGCGTCGGTCATACCTGGATCGCCTCAAGGGGATCGTCCTGCGTTGCTGCGATCACTTGGACGTCCCCGCGGCCCATGGACTTCAGCGCGCCGTGGGCGGCTTTCAGGGCCAGCTCGGGGCAGTTGTTCTTCTCGGAGAGGTGCGCGAGCACCACGGTGTGGAGGTTTGGCCCGGAAAGGCGGGTCAGCATGACGGCCATCTGATCATTGGACAGGTGCCCACCGACCCCGCGGACCCGGCGCTTGAGCGACTCTGGGTAAGGGCCTTCTTTCAGCATCGCCTCGTCGTAGTTGGCCTCCAAAACGAGCAGCTGCGGATCATGCAGGATGGAGCCAGCGTCATCCCGAGGCTCGCCCATGTCGGAGAGGAAGCTGAGGCTGCGGCCACCGTGCTCCAGTCGGAACGCCACCGTCGGCTCGCAGTCGTGGGGGATCTTCACGGTCGTTAGCTCCACAGGAGCCGATCCACGTCGGGGAGCGAGGGTGGTGCGCCCACCGATCGGTAGGTCACGTTTGTCCGGCGCTCGTTTGACCGACGGGTGCTCGTGAATTTGGGCCGCGCAGTGCAGCGTGGCGCCGTGGCGCTTCGCCAGGATGCCTGCGCTCCTCGAATGGTCGAGGTGGCCATGGCTGATCAGGATATGGTCGATGGCCTTGAACCCGATGCCCGTCGAGCTGATGCGCTCCGTCAAGGTGCGGATCGGCAGCCCGGCATCGATCAGAATGACCGTCTCGTCGGCCCATAGAAGGGCCGAATTGCCGCGGCTGCCGCTGCCTAGGACTTGGAGCCTCAACGTCTGCCCCTGGGAGGCTTAGTCGATCGTCTGGGGAGGTCCCGTGACTTCGAGCAGCACGGCCATCTTCACGAGATCGGCGAAGCTTTCGGCCCGCATCTTCTCCATGACGTGGGCGCGGTGGACCTCGACCGTCTTCTGGCTGAGGCCCAAATCAGTTGCGACGACCTTGTTGGGCTTGCCGGCGACGACGAGCTCGAAGACTTGGGTCTCGCGAGCGGTCAGTCGGTCGGAGCGACGCTCGATGTCAGAACGGTCCTGCTCAGAGGCACGCTCCTGCGTGTCCTTCTGGAGGGCCTGTTGAATCCGCTCGAGAAGCACCTGGTCACTGAACGGTTTCTCGATGAAGTCAAACGCGCCCGCCTTCAGTGCACGCACCGCCATGGGAATATCCCCGTGGCCTGTGATGAGCACGACGGGCGGTGCGAAACGATCCTCATTGAGCTTCTCCATCAGCTCGAGACCCGAAAGTCCCGGCATACGGACGTCAAGGACGATGCAGCCTGGACGTTCCTTGTCGTAGGCCTCCAGGAAATCTTCCGCAGATGCGTAGGTCTCGACGCGCCGCCCAACGGATCCTATGAGGAACCCTAGGGAGTCGCGCATGGCGGGATCGTCGTCGACGATAAACACGGTCGGCTGAGCATTCATTCCGCTATTGGAGCGGTTCGAACAGGCAGGGTGAAGTGAAAAGCCGCGCCGTCTTCACCAGGAGTGAACCAAAGGCGGCCCCCGTGGGACTCAATGATCGATCGACTGATCGTGAGTCCTAGGCCAATTCCGTTCCCGCCGGCCTTGAAGAACGGTTCGAACATCCTTGCCGCGACGTCCGGAGATATCCCAGGACCGTTGTCTTCGATGGTGACGGTGACGATCACGGTTGCAGTGTCTTCGAGCGCCAAGCCCGTGGAGCTGCCGGCTGGGCTGGCCGCGGGGTCGAGCGCTGTGACGCGGGTGCTGATCCTGACGAACCGATCTTCGCCCCCTTTGCGGGGCGCTGCGGGCGATTTGCCGCTGGCGCTGGGCTGAGGAGCGCCTTCGGAGATCAGGGCATCGATCGAGTTCCGGATGAGGTTGAGGGTCACCTGCTCGATTTGAATGCCGTCGACGACCACCGTGTCCGAGGTGGGGGCAAAGTCGGTGTCGATGCGGATTCCAACCTTGTGGGAGTCGGTGAGCGACAGCTGAATCGCTTCAGATAGAACGTCGCTCACGTGGAAGGGTTCCCGCTTGTCGCCTTCTCGTCGGGCGAATGAGCGCATGCGCCGGATGATGTCGGCTGCGCGATCCCCCTGCTCGGCGATCGACTCGAGGCCCTTGAGCACGTGCGGGTCGTCGTAGCCCTGGGCGTTCAGAATGCGCGCGCAGCCGCCCGCGTAGTTGACGATCGCAGCGAGGGGCTGGTTGAGCTCATGGGCGATGCCTGACGTCATCTCTCCGAGGGTGGAGAGCCGCGCCACGTGGGCGAGGGCGCGCTGGTGCTCGCTCTCACGCTTTTCAGCGGATCGACGCTCGCTGAGATCGCGGACAAAGCAGTAGTAGCGCTCGTCGGCGCCGCTGCCTGTTACGCGGCACGCAAGCTCGATGTGAAGCTTCACCCCGTGTCGGTCCTGTCGCAGCAGGGCGTTGCCCCGCCAGCGACCCGCCTTTCGAAAGGAGCGCACGGAAACAGGCTCCTCCTGCATGCCGATGAGGGGTTGGAGCACAACGGACTCCGACTCGAGCAGCTCGTGGCGGGGCATTCGCGCAAGCTCTGCGAATGCATCGTTGCAGTCGATCAGGTTCAGCTCGCCATCCAGCACGCAGATTCCATCGAGCGCCGTCTCCGAGATGGTCTTGTAGAAGGCCTGGCTCTGGCGTAGAAGCTGGTCTTCTTCCACTTGGCCGGTGACGTCGCGCTCGACGCCCCAGACCGCTTCTAAGCCATTCTTTCCCTCAACGCCGTAGAGGGTGCATGTGAGATGGCGAACACGCCCCTGTTCGTCGACCTCTTCGAGCGAAAGTTCCCTGCGATTGAAGCGGGTTTGCGCTGCTAGCAGGATCTTCTCGTCTTGGCCGTGTATCCAGAACGAGCCCAGGTCCAGGGGTCGTTGATGGAGGGCTGACTCCGTGGCGTAGCGCTTCTGGAAGGCGCTGTTGATCTCGACAAACTTCGAACGCTCAAGGAGCAGCCGCGCACATTCTTCTGCGGGCGCCCCCTCGGGGATCGGCACGTCCAACCCCAGGCACCAGATCGAATCCTCCGACAGATCAGTGAAGTGCTTGTGTCGCATCTCGCTGATCCGTTGCTGCTCGGTGAGCAGGTGGGCGGAGTCGTCGTGGGTCACGGTTGAACGGGGTGGGGCGAGGGGAGGGGTCCTACTCCTCTTCCGCGAGAGCGATGTCGTCCACCCACTCCGCGATGAACACGTTGGTGTCGCCGACCTTGCCGTCGCCGCGGTTGCTAGAGAAAGCTAGGTACTTGCCGTCGCGACTGAACATGGGGAAAGAGTCAAACTGCTTGCCGGGGGATTCGTCGAAGTACGTCACCTGCTCGATGTTGCTGCCGTCGAGGTCGCAGATGAACAGGTCGAAGTTGAACCGAAAGCCGTTGATCTCGCGACTGTGGTGATTGGAGGAGAAGATGATCCTCTGGTCGTCCGGAAGGAAGTAGGGCGCGAAGTTGGCCCGGCCCAATGACGTAACCTGGGTACGTTCGGAGCCATCTGGGCGGATCGTGTAGATCTCCATGTTGTTGGGGCGTACGAGCCAGCGCTGGAGGTCCTCGCGGTACATCGCTTGCTCTTCGGCTTCCTTGCCAGGCGTCCACTCGGTGGTCCGGAAGACGAGCCGGTCGCCGCCGTGGTTGAAGAAGGCGCCGCCGTCGTAGCCGAGGGTGTCCGTTACCTGCTGCAGGCGGCCGCCGTTCAGGTCGGACGTCCAAAGCTCGAGGTCCCCTGAGCGCGTGGACGTAAACACGATGCGGTCTCCGATCGGCGAGACCGTGGCCTCGGCGTCATAGCCGTACTCCTCAACGAGGGTGCGCTCCTCGCCCGTGAAAAGGTCGCGCGTGTAGATGTCGTAGTCCGGCCACAGCATCCAACGGTACTCGTCGGACTGCGGCTTCGTCGGGCATCCCTCGTGGCCCGTATGGGTCGACGCGTACAGCACCTGCTCGTCGGAGGGCATGAAGAAGGCGCAGGTCGTGACGCCGAGTCCGCTCGAGATCTGGCGCATCGACCCATCGGTGCTCGTGACGTAGATCCTGTCGCAGTCGATGCCGTCCGACTCGTCCATCTGCTGGAGGGACAGTCGATTGCCTGAGTAGCTCCAATAGGCCTCGGCGTTCTGACCGCCGAACGTGAGCTGCCAGAGGTTCTTGATGCGGGTTTCCTCCGGCTCAATCAACTCGTTGACGAGCACGCCACCTGGGACGGGGCAGATGGCCGGGGTTTCGTCCAGCGGCTCTTCGGAGGCGCCTCCGTATGCGCAGGAGGTTGAGCCGAGGAGCGCGGGGGCGATCACGGCGAGGGAGAGCCCCGCGGCGAGGATTGGATTCACGATGAATGGCGCTTGGGTCGAAGCGTCGCGGATGGGAGACGGGTGAGACATAAAAGTGGATGAGACCATTAGCGGTGTGAAGGCGGGGAGACCCTTGCCGGCGGGACGGGATCGTACCCGGCCTTCGCGAACGGTTGGCAGCGCATGAGGCGCCAAGCGATCAGTCCGAGTGAGCGAAAGACGCCGTGGGTGCGCAGCGCTTCTTCTGCGTAGGCGCTGCAGGTGGGGGAGAACCTGCATGTGGATACAGGCTTGAGACGTGACAGGAATCGCCTGTAGAAGCGAATCGGAACCAAGAGGAGCTCGCGCACCGCCCGCGACGGCCAGACCCACAGGACGCGCTTGACGGACCGTGCTTTCGAGGCGGACTCACCGATACTCATGGAGTACCTCCGGCAGCCGCCTGCATCGTGCGGCGCTCGATCTTCTGGCTGAGCCGTTTGAGTTCGACCATCGTCTCGCGCGTGTTGGGTTTGAGGCGCGGCTCGGCCGGGATCAGGACGAAGTCAAAGGGTGGTAGCTCCGGGCTCGACAGTCGGAAAGCCTCCCGGAACACACGTCGAACGCGGTTGCGCTTGACGGCGTGCTTCCAAATCTTCTTCGAGACGGAAAGCCCGAGGCGCGGATGGCCAAGCCCGTTCGGGACTCCGACCACGAGCAGCACAGACCCGCGGGCACGGCGACCCGAGCGGTACACGCGGCTGAAGTCACGGGAGGTCCGGAGGTGGAACGGCTTGGGAAATCGTAGGCGAGAAGGCATCGAACCCCTGCATTTTGCACGCTCCCAGGCCATGCTTCACGAACCCATGATGGAATCCAACGAGGAACAGGACGCCGGGGTGGCGGGAGTGCGCCGCTTCGGCCTAGGGGTTTCCGCCCCTTTGGAGGGTGGGCATGGGTCCACGGCGCCCGCCGAGCCCGTGGCTGATCGCCAGGCGCTTCCCAGCGCAGAAGGCCCGGCTCGACGCAAGGGCAGTTTCACCTGCGAGCTGGGGCGTGCTTGGCCGCGAGCCTCGGCCGCAGACCTCGATGCCGCACTTCGTGCCCTGAGTCGTTCGGCTGGCGATCCGCTTCAGGAACTCTCGGGTGCGACAGCAGCACTTCGACAAGAAGACCTCGATGACCTCTTGGCCTTCTTTGCGGAGGAAGATTCCCGTGGTGCCGCGAGGGGGCATTTCTCCTGCACGGCCCCGGCTGTGCGACCCTCCGACGCGATCCCCGAAGGGGACTGCAGGGAAGACCCCGGCACCGAGATCGAGGCTATTCTACTGCGACCTCACCACGCACGCTCCCTTGGCGAGACCTGCGAGCGCCTCGTTCAGCTCATGGGGTGTGGCCGACCCCTTGTGGTGCTGTCTGACCCAACGCTTCCTGTGCTGGCAGAGGCCGCCGTGAATTGGCTCTTGAGCCAAGCACCTGATGCGCCCCTCTGCCTCCTGCACGACGACGGGCTTGATGTCCTGCGCGCCGCGGCAGCGCGGCCAAACCTCTTGATCGAGCTCGTCGAGCCCGAGGCTGGGCTCGCGGCATGGCTGCCGTCGCTTCGAAAGACACGCGACGAACTTGTTCAAGCGCAGGCAGACCTGGCCGCGGAGCAGGAGTCGATTACCGAAGAAAGCGACGGGTGGTTTGGTTCCGGCGTCGTCGCGCAGCCGCTGGCGCCCTTGCGTGTTTGCTCGCAGGCGCCTGCCCCATGGCAGGTCCCCGCTGATGCTGACCCGGTCGCGGCCGCGGCGGACATTGTTGAGCGGGCCTTTGGGCCGTCTGTGCTCGGCGGGTTTGCAGAGCGCGCTCTCTGTCAGGTGCGGATCCCCGCGCTCCTCTTCTCTCGGGTGACAGAGGAGCTCCTAGCACAGCTGGCAGTCGCGGAAGACGACCCAGCCTTCGACCCTCCGGGCTGGGTCTTGGAGCGAGTCGAGCCTAGCAGCGTACTGCCGCGAGCCAAGCGGCTTGGGCTCGATGAGGGAGCGACTCTCATCTTTGAGCGCAGGTCCGCCCGGGAGGACAAGAAGCCCTACGGACTGGTTTTCACCAACGGTGAGGCACGGATGCGCATTGGGGACGGGGCTCGCGCTCTCGGGGTGCTGCTGCTCATGCGGGGCGACTGAGCAGCCCAGGAGGCTCCTAGGCTGTCTCGAAGGGGTCCACGGCTGTTTTGGTTGCGTGAGAGAAGCTTCATTCGCGGGGCCGAACCGCGTAGCCTGCCCGGCCGCGTTCAACCCCAGTCCCCAGCTCCGACTTCATGTACTTCGCCGAGCGGCACCATCGCCTGCTCTCTCCGCTGCTTCTCGCCCTCTTCATGATGGCGACCATGGCACCCACGACATTCGCCCAGGGTGGCCCATCGGCCGAGCCGCTTCCCATCGAGGAAGAAGCCAGCGTGGAGGTTCCACGGGTGGGCGGCTCTTTAGGCCTCGAGCTAGGCGCGCTTTCGGATCCGATTCGCATCGACGGCAAGCTCGATGAAGCCGCCTGGGAGAGGGCTGTCCGCATCGGACCGCTGACCCAAACGGTGCCGATCGAGGGCGCTCCCATGTCGGTCGAGACGGACGTCCGCATCATGTACGACGCAGAGAACGTCTACGTTGGGCTGCGCTGCTACGACGACCCGAATGAAGTCCGAGCGCGGCAGATGGAGCGCGATGCGTTCGTGCGCTACGACGACGTTGTGGAGCTTTGGTTCGATCCGCTGAATTCCGGCCGCTTCGCATACTGGTTCCAGGTGACGCCGGGCGGTTCCCTAGGGGACGCTCTGATCGCCGACAACGGCAGCTCCTTCAACAAGGACTGGGATGGTATTTGGTACGGCGCGGTCGACCTGACAGAGGACGGCTGGTTCGCGGAGCTTCGCATACCGATCTTGACGATGTCCTTCGATCCGAACGCTCCGTTCTGGCGGTTCAACATTCGCCGCAAGCGCGTGGCCAACGGAGAAGAGGGGCGTTGGGCTTCGCCCCAGATCGGCTACCAGTTCTTCCAGGTGAGCGATGGGGGTAAGCTCACGGGGATCGCGGGCCTAAGCCAAGGCCTCGGGCTCGACGTTCGGCCCTACGTGAAGTTCAGTAGTGACCGCGGATCGTCCGAGCGATCCTTCGACTCGGCGTGGGACACCGGCGCCACGGTTCGCTGGCTACCTTCTCCGAACACGACCCTGCTAGTGACCACCAACACGGACTTCGCTGAGACCGAAGTCGATGCGCGGCAGATCAATCTTGGCCGCTTTCCTTTGTTCTTCCCGGAGAAGCGCGACTTCTTCCTCGAGGACGCGGGGGCTTTTGAGTTTGGGGCTCCGGGAAACCGTCGCTCGCTCATTCCCTTCTTCTCACGGCGCGTCGGCCGCGATACGGAGGGGGAGGCCGTTCCCATCTTGGCGGGGCTGAAGTTCACGGGGCGCGTGGGGGATTGGACGCTCGGTGCGCTCGATACCTACATCGACGAGAGTGCGCCGGCGGATCTGGGGCTTGGCGGCGTCGGTGAGTTGGTTGGGCGGCAGAACCTTGGCGTGGTGCGGGCCAGTCGGGCCCTAGGTGACGGCCAGGCCATCGGAGCGATCGTGACGAGCGGCGACCCTGATGGTGACGACGGCAGCGTCACGGCCGGTCTGGACGCTCGCTTCGGGTCTGGCGACCTCTTTGGGGCCGGGCACAGCGGTTTCCTTTGGGCTTACGGCCTGGGGACCTTTGGGTCGGAAGATGGTACGGACGCGGGTGCCTACGGCCTGGAGGCGCGCACACGCTCGAGCTACTGGGAAACGAATTTCAGCGCCGAGCGCACCGATGCCGGGTTTGACCCGGCGCTTGGGTTCGTGCGCAGAACGGCGGTGGACAGCTACGGCGCGAACGTTGAACGAGTCTGGCGCTTCGAGGATCAGTCGACGCTCTTTCGAACGACGGAAGTGGGCCTGGGGGCCAGCGCTGAATTCGATCTTGCGGGCACCGAGGACAGTTGGACCATCCCCGTGGATCTTTTCGAGGGCACGTTTTGGAGCCAGGACTCGGTGGGCGTGCGTGTGACGCGGCGTGCTGAGACGATTCAGAACGCCTTCGACGTGGGAGGTGGTGCGACCGTCGTACCCGGCCAATACGACGAGACGCGCGGGAGGATTTTCGGTCAGACCAATGACCGCAGGCTCTTTGGCGCCGAGGTCTTCTACGAGGTGGGGGACTACTACGGCGGCACGATCGAGCGCCTGGCCATCGAGCCCGCTTTCTTGCCCAACAAGTTCCTGACCCTTGGGGGCTCCTTCGAGGACATCCAGATTGATCTTGGGGGGGACGGCTCCCTCAACACTCAGCTCTTCACCGCCCGCGTCGACTTTCTTTTCGACGCCTTCACGGCGTGGAAGTCGTTCATTCAGTACGACACGACGTCGAAGAACCTCGCGGTCCAGACTCGACTGCGATGGATCTTGGAGCCCGGGCGCGAGCTCTTTATCGTCGGACTCTTCGGCTTCTCCAAGGAGGACTCGCGCCGATCGTTCGTGACGGAGGATCAGTCTTTGGCGGTCAAGCTGGAAGCCAACTTCCGTTTCTGATTCGATCGTGCCATGCCTCCATCGTTATCAAACCCAGGTTCCGCCAAGGGCGCTTTACGCGTCGCTCTGATCACCGACCCCGAGCACCCCGGGCTGCGGCCCGACGACGTTGGGTTGATCGAAGCGTTCGCAGCGGTGGGGGCGAGTGCAGCACCGCTCCCGTGGGGTAGCGCGATCTCCTCGGATCAGTTCGATGTAGCCGTCATCCGAACACCCTGGGACTACTTCCTCCGCCCGGACGAATTCACTACGTGGCTAGACGGGCTGGCTGTGCCGGTGCTCAACCCCAAAGAGGTCGTGCGCTGGAACCTGAACAAAGGCTACCTGCAGCAGCTCAGCGAGCTAGGAGTGGCGGAGATCCCCCGCACGGCGCGGGTCGAGGCTGGAGAGGGCGACACCGCCTGCATGCTGGACCTTGTCGGCTCGCGGCGAGCCGTCATCAAACCGGTCATCTCCGGCGGTGCCCACGGAACGCGAGTCGTGTCCGCCGAAGAGCCGCTGCGCTGGAACCCCTCCGAGACCGGCACCTACATCATCCAGGAGTTCGTGGACTCCGTCACCGCTCTCGGGGAATGGTCCCTGATCTACTTCGGCGGCGAATTCTCCCACTCCGTCCTGAAGGTCCCAAGCCCCGGCGACTTCCGTGTCCAAGACGACTTCGGAGGCGCAGTCCGCTTCGAGCGCCCCCCCGAGCCCCTGTTCGAAACAGCCGCCTCAGTCCTCGCCGGCGCCCAAGAACTCCTCGACCTCCCACACCCCCTCCCCTACGCCCGCGTAGACCTCGTGGAGGCTCCCCAAACCCACCAAGGCCTCCTCATGGAACTGGAGCTCATCGAGCCCGAACTCTTCTTCCGAGCCGCCCCAGCCTCCCAAGCTCGCTTCGCCCAAACCATCCTCACCACCCCCTTCTGACGCACTCGGAACCCGGTACCGAACACGCCAGCAACCTCCTCCCTCCTGCACCATCGCGAACCAGGTTCAAAATGCGCACTTCGTTGAAGTGCGCAATTTGAACCTGGTTCGCGATGGAGCAGGAGCTTCGTTAGCGCGGCCTGACGGTGGGATAAGGGGGAACGTGACGTGTTCCGTACCAGGTACAGAACACGTCAGGTGGGGTTAGCGGCTGAGGCGGAGTTGCCCGCAGGCGGCCGCGCCGTCTAGGCCTCGGGACCAGCGGATGGTGGCGACTAAGCCACCTTCTACGAGGGCGTCGCGGAAGGATTCGGCGCGGCCTAGGTCGGGGCGGCCGAAGGGGAGGTCCGGGGTGGGGTTGTAGGGGATGATGTTCACGCTGCAGCGGCGGTTTCGCAGGCGCTCGGCGAGGCGCTGGGCATGGCCGAGGCTGTCGTTGTCGCCGCCTAGGAGCACGTACTCGTAGGTGATCTCGCGGCCGGTGACTTCAAACCAGTCGTCGCCGGCGGCGAGGACCTCTTCGATGGGGACGCCGCGCATGGCCGGGACTAGGTAATCGCGTTGGTCCTGGTCCGGGGTGTGGAGGCTGATCGCGAGCTGGAACTTCGGGTCCATGCGCGCGACTTTGCGCAGGCGGTCGGGGAAGCCGACCGTGGACACCGTGAGCTTGCGGCCGCCGAGGCCCATTTCGTCCCGGACGACGCCGAGGGCGGCGTTGAGGTGCTCGAAGTTGAGGAGCGGCTCGCCGATGCCCATGACGACGGAGCGGCGCAAGGGGCCCAGGGCGCGGCCACGGACGTACTGCTCTACGATTTCGTGAGCGGTCAGGTTGCGTGCGAGGCCGAGGAGGCCCGAGGCGCAGAATGGACAGCCAACGGGGCAGCCCGCCTGACTGGAGACGCATAGGGTGGCTCCGCGCTCGTTCCCCTCTGCGTCGTTCCGCTCGTGGGGCAGCGGCGGCATGTGGACGGTCTCCACGGAGAGCTCACGGCTCGTTGCCGCGGGGCCGGACTCATCGCGGGCCCCACCCCGTGCGCGGCCCATGGGGAAGGAGAGGAGCAGCTTGGTCGTGCCGTCCTTCGCGCAGACCTCTGCCACAAGGGTGCTGGAAAAGATCGGAAGCTCTTCGGTCAGCCGGTCGCGGAGACGGATGGGAAGGTCCGTCATCTCGGTGTAGTCGAGGCGCCCCTTCTCTAGGACGTTGCGACGGACGATCTTCGCTTGGAAGGGCTTGCCGCCCATGCGCACGACCTCTTCCTTCAGAGCTTCCGGAGCGAGCTGGAGGAGCGTCGTTCGGTCGTCGGTCTCGTTCATAGGAGGCGCCGATCTACTTGGCGAGCTGCGCGACCACGCGATCGGCGAACTCTTCGCCGAGCTCCAACGCCTTCTCGAGGGAGGGCGGGTTCGCCCCGCCAACGGCGCGGTGTCCACCGCCGCCGTACTCCTCCATCATCTCGCCCACATGGACGCCGTTGGTGGGCTTGTTCCAGGGGTTCTCGCCGCAGGTGATATGGAATCCCGCGCGCGTGGGGATCACGCCCACCGCGTAGGAGATGTCGGGGTGGTGATAGAAGGGGGCGAAGCGCTCGCGGCGGACCTTCGAGGAGCTCGCGTCAAAGAACACGACGCCGCCTTCGTTCCAAACGACGGTGGGCGGGAACTGCTCGAGGGCCTTGTCGCGGTTCCGCGACGCCCGGTCGTAGACCTTCTCGACGTCGCTGCGCAGGGCCACGTCGCGGAGGGACTCATCCACAAGCGCCGTGGCGAGGGTGTCGACCCACGCCGGATTGGGGGAAGCCGTCAGCGCGCGCATCAGGCGCAGCGCAGGGTCGTCCCCAAAGACGGCCTGATCAACGCTCTCAAAGCGTGCCGCGTCGATGATGTCGGACCAGCGAGCCGCGTCCTGAAAACGCTCGGGTGCCTTGTAGCCGAGGTGCTCTTCCGCGTGCTTGATGATCAGCGGCGGGCATGAGGGGGCCGTTTCATCCCAGAGCCAACGATCCGACGGCTCGTACGTGGCGCGCAGCTCATCCGTGAGGAACGTCGTCGGATGATGGTCGAACCAGTACTCCGCGCGCGGGTGGAAGTGGAAGTCGACGATGGCAAAGCGCTTGCCCTCTTCGAACGAATCCCAGTTCTTGCGCTCGTCGTAGTTGACGCTCAGAAGGATCGGGTTCTCACCCTGCTCCTTCAGTGCGTGGGCCAATACGGCTCCCGATACCATCCCGTCAAAGTCGCGGTGGTATCGGATTCGCAGCTGCTGGTTCTTTGGGGCCTGGGCGTCCATGGGCCGGAATCATAGCCCAAAGATGCCGGCACGAAGCCCTCAATAGATGAGATGGGAGCGATCGGCCCCGCGGCCGAGACGCTCCCCATCGACTAGGCGCTCTCGCGCTCGGGGGACGACGCGTCGTCTTCCCCGATGTCCGCGGCGGTCAGGCCGCGTGCAAGCTGGGTCACCCCACGCACGACGTCGGCCGTCACCACGAACGTGTCCGTGTCCTTGCGGGCCGGAAGCTCGTAGAGAAGGTCGAGGAGCATGCTCTCCAGGATGGAGCGCAATGCGCGAACGCCCGTTTCACGTTCGATGGCCAGGTCGGCGATGGCCCCGAGGCCGCTCTCGTCGAACTCAAGCTTCTTGCCGTTCATCTCAAAGAGGCGCTGGTACTGACGCACCAGTGCGTTCTTGGGCTCGACGAGGATCCGCACGAGTTCGGCGCGGCGCAGGGTCTCCAGCGTCGCAACGATCGGCAGGCGGCCGATAAACTCGGGGATGAGGCCGAACTCCATCAGGTCCTTCGGCAGAAGGTAGCGCACGTACTCGTCGCGGGCTGCGTACTCGTCAAGGGCCGGAAGGGCCCCTGCGGAGACCTTGCCGCCGGCGGCACCTGCTGCGGGGGCTGTCACTTCGCTCGCCAGGCCAGCCTTGCGCTTGGCGTTGTCGAGCGCCGAGTTGCTAGAGGCGTCCCTGCCGAAGCCGATCACTTCTTGGCCGACGCGACGTCCAATGATCTCTTCGATGCCGGAGAACGTGCCGCCGACGATGAAAAGGATGTTCGCGGTGTCGATCTGGATGTACGACTGCTCCGGGTGCTTGCGCCCACCCTGGGGAGGTACGCTCGCAACGGTGCCCTCGAGGATCTTGAGGAGCGCCTGCTGCACGCCCTCGCCGGAGACATCCCGCGTGATCGAGACGTTGCCGGTGGTCCGACCGATCTTGTCGATCTCATCGATGTAGATGATGCCCTGCTGGGCGCGCTCGACCTCGAAGTCCGAAGCCTGCAGCAGCTTGAGCAGGATGTTCTCGACGTCCTCACCGACGTAGCCAGCCTCGGTCAGCGTCGTCGCGTCCGCCATGGCGAAGGGGACGTCCAGCTGGCGAGCCAGCGTCCGCGCGAGCAGCGTCTTGCCTGAGCCGGTGGGGCCCACGAGGAGCACGTTCGACTTCTCGATCTCGACGCCCTTCTCCTCTTCCGCTTGGCCCTGCTGGCGAAGGCGGTTGTAGTGGTTGTAAACGGCGACCGAGAGAACCTTCTTGGCGCGGTGTTGCCCGACGACGTACTCGTCCAAGCTGCGTGCGATCTCAATCGGCGTCGGCAGCCGATCGACCGCAGAGATGGCCGCTGGTGCCAGCGGGGCTCCGGTGCGTGCAGCTTCCGTCGCGGTCTCTGCCGCAGCTGCGCCACTGGCTGGATTGCGACGCTGCTCCTCCTGCAGGATCGAGTTGCAAATTTCGATGCACTCGTTGCAGATGTAGACGCCTGGGGGCCCGGCAATTAGCGATGCGACCTGGTGACGGGGCTTTTCACAGAAGGTGCAACGTTCGACCTGACGGCCTGTTCGACGAGAGGAGCTCATGCGGTGAGTCTATTCCGAGGGACGAGGTAAGGCAGCTCCAACATGAGAATCACCCAAGGGTGACCCAGGACCGGACCACTTCGTTTGGCGATTGCGCTGCGTCGAGACAAGGAGCCCGTGACACTGATCCAGTCTGATCAATTCTCGTGTCAGCGTAGTGCAACTTCGATCGAGCATCACGGCGGATACCTTGCGGAAACGTTCAGGGCGCCCAATTTGGAAGGCGCCCTGAGTCCACCTCACCCGTTGAGTTCACGCTGCTGCGTGAACCGTAGATGAGTCTGTCTTCATAGAGGGGCTGCGTCGGTCGTGCCAAGGCGGGTACCGACGTGAGCTCCGTCTTAGGTTGCTATTCGTCGCCTTCGAGCTCGGAGCGGGGCGGTGCGCCTTCGGCTCGAGCGACAATGTGGTCGATGAGCCCGAAGTCCTTGGCTTCTTCCGGCGACATGAAATTATCGCGGTTGCAGGCCTCAGCCAGCTCTTCGGCAGATCGTCCGCTGTGGTGGGCCATGATGCCCTCAAGCTGCTTCTTCATCTTCATGATCTCGTTGACCTGGATCTCCATATCCAAGGCCGTACCGCCCATGCCGCCATGGGGCTGGTGGATCATGACGCGGCTGTGGGGCAGAGCGAAGCGCTTGCCCGCCGTGCCGCCAGAGAGAAGCACAGCGCCCATGGAGGCCGCCTGCCCAAGGCAGTAGGTCGAGATATCAGGCTCGATCAGCTGCATCGTGTCGTAGATGGCGAGGCCAGCCGTCACCGACCCGCCAGGCGAGTTGATGTACATCTTGATGTCCTGGTTCCGACCGGTCTTGTCGAGAAACAGGAGCTGTGCCATGACAGCGTTAGCGACGTTGTCGTCGATCGCTGTGCCCAGGAAAATGATTCGGTCTTCGAGAAGACGAGAGTAGATGTCGTACTGCCGCTCTCCACGACCGGTCTTCTCGATGACGAAGGGAACCGGGTAGTAGTTTTGCATGGCGCCTTCTCTAGCTGTTCTGGATAGGGGATTCAAGGAGGTCTACCGGGCAAGTGGGAATGCAGAACCTACTCCGGCGACTTGATATCGGCGTTCTCCCTCAAGAACCTGCGCACCTTCTTCTCCAGGATTTCGATCGCCAGCTGCTGGCCGAGGTTGTTCTTGGTGTAGTACTCCTGGACCTCCTCGACCGTTGACTGGTTGCGCTGGGCGATCAGGGTGAGCTCCTGGGCCATATCGTCGTTGTTGACAAGGAGCTCCTCGGTCTCGCCGATGGCCTCCACGACCAGGAGGGCCTTGAGGCCCTTAGCGGCTTCCTCGTAGGCACCCTCTTTTTGCTCGGCTTTCGCGGCCTCGATCTCCTCCTCGGAGGAGCCGTTGCCCTGCATCTCGCTCGCCAGCTGGTTGAGCCGGGCCTCGGTCTGCTGGTCCAGCATCGAGCTAGGGAGCTCCACCTCGACGGCTTGGAGGACCTCGTCCAGGAGAGCCGACTCGACGCGCTGGTTTTCACGCTCCTGGGCGTTCTCAGCCAGGCGGTCCTTGATGAAGCTGCGGACGCCGTCCATATCCTTGATTTCCGCCTCGGGAGCGCCGCCGCCGAGCATCGTGATGATCGTCTCGTCCGTGGGCGGCACGAGCTTCATGGCCTGGGTCACCTCAATGACGCAGTTACCCTCTTGGCCGCGGAGCTCTTCTTCTTCCAGGAAGTCGGGGAGCTCCATCTTGAACTCGAGGCGCTCGCCGTCCTTGACGCCGATCAGCCCAGCGCTGAACGACTCGGCGTCCACGCCCGGGGGCACGCTTGCGGTGTTCAGCCGCATGCCTTCGCGGTCGAAGACCTGCTTGCCTTCGTGCTCAAACACAATGTTGCCGATTACGAAGCCGTTCTCGTCCATGCCCTCGTCGCCGGCCTCTTCAGGCGTCGACTGCTGCTGGCGGATCTCGTCGAGGGTCGTGTCGATCTGCTCGTCCATCACTGGCTCAAGCTCGGACGTAGCGCTCAAGCCGCGATACTTGGGGAGATCGAAGCTCGGGCGCAGCGGCACCTCGAAGTCAACCTTGAAGGATCCGTCCCCTTGGAGCTCCATCTCCTCCGGCGTCAGGCGCGGGTGCGCGATCGGCTTCAGCTTGTTCTCCTCAAGGGCTTGGCCGTACGCCTTCTGGATGAAGCGCTCCTTGACCTCGCCGCGCACGGACTCGCCAAACTGCTTCTCCATGACCTTCAGCGGAACCTTCCCGGGGCGGAAGCCCTTCATGCGGACGTTCTGGGAGGCCTGGCGCAGCCCGTTCTTGACCTCGGCCTCGAACTCGTCGGCAGGGACGTTGAAGGAGATCTTGGCGGTGGTCTGAACGGAGGTGTCGACTTCGAGTTGCACGGCGCTTCGGGCCCCCTGGGGGAGGCATAGTGAGTGATGCGAATGGGAACGCCGGATGGAGCCCGCTGCATAGCGCAGGGACCGAATCCGGTTGGCCTTTCCGTCGAACTCAGGCTAAGAGTTCTCGAACGGGACAAAGATTGAACCCGTCATGCCCTTCTGAGTCCAGTCGCGCGGAACAATAGGTGGAGAGAACCCGCCCGGAACCTTGATCATGGCCCCAGAGAACCTCCCGAAGCGCGCCCTTCACGCCTGCCTAGCCATCGTGCTGCTCGCTCTGGGCGTCTTGGGCGCCCGTTGGATCGTGGATTCGGCCCCGGAACCCTCCCGTGCCGAGGGCCTGCCTGGGCCTGCGGTGGTGCCCGTCGAGGTGCAGACCCTGCGACCCACGGACGTACCGCGGGTGATTTCCACCACCGGGACCTTAGAGGCGGTCGCGGAGGCATCGCTGGCGTCGGAGATCGGCGGCCGCGTGGTCTCCGTCGCGGAAGGGCTCGCCGACGGGGTCTTCCTCTCGGAGGGAGCCCAAATCCTGAAGGTCGACACAGCCGCCCTCGATTCCGAGCTCGAAGCTCAGCAGACGACCATCGAGCTGGCCAAAGCCCAGCTCGCGGCCGCCGAAACGGACCTGATCGCCGCAGCCAAGACCCTTGCTGCTCTCGAGGAGCGCTCCGCCCTCCTCCAGTCCGAGGAGGATCGCTGGGTCAAACTCAACGAGCGTGGAATGGCCGAGCAGGCCAGGGTCGACGTCGCCCGCAGCCAGCGACTCGCCGCAGATGTGTCCGTCAGCGATGGAACCCGCGGCCTCGAGGCCATCCGCTCGACGATCAACGCTTCCCGGCTCCAGGTGAAGCTCGCCGAGAATCGCCGCGCGGTTCTGGAAACCCAGCGCGCCCAAGCCTCCGTCAAGGCGCCCTTCCCCGGGCGCTTCACCTGCGAGAGCGTCCCCGCGGTCGGCACGACGCTCGCTCCACTGGCCCCCTTCGGTGTGCTCCTCGATGGCCGAGCCATGCGACTGGTCACCGACGTGCACGAGGACGACTTCGCCGCGCTCTCCAGTCGGTCGCTCGCGATCGCTGCCCCCATGTCTCGTCCCGGGACACTCCTCGAGGGACGCGTCACGGGCCTTGGGGTGCGCGTCGATCCGGTCACTCGCTCGGTGCGCGTGGAGGCGCTCTTTCCAGTCGAATCACCCTTCGAGTCCGAGTTCAACGTCATCTTCGACGCGTCCATCCATTCCGGAGCGCCGATTCCGAGCGGCACCTTCGCCCGGGTGGAACTGCGCGGCGAACCCTTCCAGGAAGCCATCTGGGTGCCCGAAGCCTGGCTCACTTACCGCGACGGCCAAGCCGTCTGCTTTGTCGTGACGGGGGAGGAGAGTGAAGGGGGCGCTCGCGCCGAGCTGCGCAAGGTCGAGTTCGCGAGCGGTCTCCACGAGGGCGGGCGGGTGATCACATCCGGCCTCGCGCTGGGGGAGCGGCTCATCACGAATTCACTTCAGCTGCTGGATCAGGACGCCCCGGTGCGTGTGCTCGCGGAAGAGAACGGCGGCGAAGGGGCGAGTCGATGATCCGCTGGCTTGCGCGCATGGCGGTGGGCAATCCCGTCGGCGCCAACCTCGCGATGATCGCGTTGGCGGCGGCAGGACTCCTCGTCTATCGCGGTATGCCGAGGGAGGTGTTCCCTGACTTCTCCCTCGACGCGATCGAGGTGTTCACCCTCGCCGGAGGCGCGTCGCCGGTGGACGTGGAGCGACTGGTCACCACGCCGATTGAGGATGTCCTTGAGGGCCTCGATGGCGTGAAGGAAATGCGCTCGGTGAGCCGCGAAGGCGTCTCGCGCATTCGGTTGACGCTGCAGTCTGGAGCGGACCTCGACGAGGTGCTCGCCAGCGCGCGCGACCGGGTGCGCGGGGGAGACGTGGTCCTGCCCGAGGGCTCCGACGAGCCGGTCGTCGCGGAGGCGAAGAACCGCTTTCCCGTGATCGCTGTGTTTGTCTATGGCTCGGCGGACGGGGCCGTGCTGAAGGACATGGCGACGCAGCAGTCGCGCGCGCTAGAGGCATTGCCCGGCGTGTCGTCCGTGATCTCCACGGGGATTCTCGAGCCGCGTATCTGGATCGAGCTCAAGCCCCTCGAGATGGAACGTCACGGCATGACCCTTGAAGAGGTCAGCGCCGCAATCTCCGCCCGCGTCGCAGAGGTTCCCCTCGGCACCCTGAAGGTGGACAGCGCCGAGAAGCTCCTGCGCATCGGCGGGGACGTACGCTGGGGCAGGGACCTCGCGCAGCTCCCCATACGCACATCGCCCACCGGTGCCTCGGTGACCCTCGAGCGGGTGGCGCGCGTGACCGAAGCGTCGCGGCGCGGCGCATCTTACGGACGATTCAACGGGCAGCCGTGCGTGCACCTGCAGGTCAACAAGGCCCAGGACGGGGACACCATCGACATTGCACGCGAGGTGCGCGAGTACGTGGCAGGCGCCGCCGCAGACATGCCGCCCGGCGTCGCCTTAGGCATGAACAGCGACCTCTCGATCTACGTGAGGAACCGCCTGAAGACCATGGCGGATTCGGGCGTCATCGGAGCGGTGCTCGTCTTGCTTGCGCTCCTCGGATTCTTGAGCCCGAGGGTCGCGCTCGTCACCGCCCTCGGAATCCCGCTCTCGTTCCTCGGCGGCATCCTCGTAGCCGGCTCGCTCGGCGTCACGATGAACATGATCGCTATGTTCGCGCTCATTGTGGTGCTCGGCATGGTCGTCGACGATGCCATTGTGGTCGGGGAGAACGTCTACCGCCGGATGGAGGAGGGCGAGGATCCGGAGACCGCTGCGGTCGAGGGCACGGTGGAGGTCGGACGCGCCGTCGTCGCGACGATCCTGACGAGCATCGCTGCCTTCCTTCCGATCCTCATGCTCTCGGGCACGACGGGGCTATTTATGCGGCCCCTGCCGATCGTGGTCTCCGCTTGCCTAGTGGTATCTCTGGTCGAGGCGTTCACGATTTTGCCTTCTCACCTCGCGCACTGGACGTCGAAGCGTGCCGCCCGCGCGATGCAGGCGAAGGCCCAGGCCGCTGGTGGAGAGCTTCGCCGGTGGTATTCGCCCTTGCAGGACGCCTACATGAAGCTCTTGCGCCTCTGCGTCCGCTGGCGCTACGCAACCCTGGCCTTCGCGGTTGGCGGCGGCGCCATGATCGGTGCGTTCGGCGGCGTGCGCCTGCCCTTCGTCTTGTTCGACGATTTTGAGAGCAAGCTCTTCTTCGTCTCCTTCCGCCTCGACCCCAGTTCGTCGATCGAGCAGACCGAAGCGATCTCCATCGGGATCGAGGACGATGTCCGCAGCATCTCGGAGGACGAGGTGGTGTCGATGCATACGCTGCTCGGGGTCGCGGCATCGGACGTCGCGAGCTTCGAGCTAGGCGCCCACCTGGGCCAGGTATGGGTCGAGCTCCGTGAAGGCGTCGGACGCAAACGGACCACGGCCGAGGTGATCGAGGCGCTGCGGGCCGAGCTGGGCGAGCTACCCTCCATCGTTGATAGCTTCGAGATCAGTCAGCCTCAAACGGGTCCCAGCGGACGCGATATCGAAGTCTCGCTGCGCGGCCCCGACCTGGGCGTTCTGGGGCGCAGCGCCGACGAGCTGAGCGCGACGCTTGCGAGCTTCGCCGGCGCACGGGACGTGCGCGTCGACCTTGAGGACGGCAAGGGCGAAGTCGAAGTGGTGCCAAACGCTCGAGGTCGCCAGGTCGGGCTGTCCGAGGCGGACCTTGCGCGCCAGCTGCGCACGGCGTTCGAAGGCATCGAAGTCGCGAGCATCCGCCGCGGCTCCGACGACGTGCAGATCATGGTGAAGCACCCGGAGGCCGACCGCTCCCGCGCCGGCGTTCTCGGGAGCCTGCGCATCGCGCTGCCGAGCCCAAGCGCAGGAGGCCCGGGGCCCCTCGAGCGCGTTCCGCTCCGTGATGTCGCCGATCTTGTTCAGACCGTCGGCCCCGCTTCGGTCAGTCACGAAGAGCGCATGCGCAGCGTGATCGTGAGCGCAGACGTCGACGAAAAAGAGGGCAACTCCACGCGCATCCTCCGCGCGTTGGACGAGGAGCTCGGGGACCTCTTCGGTGGCGCTCCCGGCTACTCCGTTCGCGTGCGCGGTCAGGCGGAAGAGCAGGAAGAGTCCCTCGCGGGCCTCGGCGCCGCCGCGGTGATCTCGGGACTTTTGATCTACCTCGTGCTGGGAACGCTGTTCCAGAGCTTTCTCCAGCCCCTCGTGATCATGTTCATCATCCCCTTCGCGGCGATCGGCATGATCTTCGGCCACGCGCTGATGGACCGCTCGATCACGTTGATGTCGCTGATCGGCCTACTCGCGCTCGCGGGCGTCGTCGTCAACGACTCATTGATCCTGGTGGACTTCATTGGCCAGCGCCGCCGCCAAGGGGTCGCGCTCATGCAGGCAGTGCTCGACTCGGGCCGCCTCCGGTTTCGACCGATCCTGCTCACGTCGGTGACCACGATGCTAGGCCTCATGCCGCTGACCTTCTTCGCCACGGGCCAAGCGCGTTTCCTGCAGCCGATGGCCATCAGCATCTTCTTCGGTCTGAGCTTGGCAACCCTCCTGATCTTGATCCTAGTGCCCATCACCTACCTAGTCCTTGAGGACATGATCGGCATCGTGAAGCGCACCATCCGGCGGTAGACTGCCTCCTATGGAATCAGCGATGCATACAGGCCTTGACGACTCGTCCGCCGCAGCTGTGGTCGAGCGCGTGGCGTCCAGCGCGCGCGCCGCCGCTGCGGTTCTCGGGGGGCGTCTAGCGCCGACCCCCGTGCGGGAAGCGCTGGCCCTCGATCCCTCCGGCGGGCTCCATCTGAAGATGGAGTCTTTTCAGCCGACCGGGTCCTTCAAGATCCGCGGGGCGACCTATCGCATAGCGACGCTGAGTGACGCGGAGCGAGCCGCCGGTGTCGTAGCGGCGAGCACCGGGAACCATGGGGCGGCGGTGGCTCACGCAGCGCGCGCGGCGGGGGTCAAAGCTACCGTGGTGCTGCCCGAGACGGCTGCCCCCGCCCGCGTCGCCGCTATCGAGTCACGGGGGGCCGAAGTCCTTCGTCATGGGGCAGAGTGCGGCGCCGCCGAATTGCACGCACGCGGCCTCGCTGAATCTAGCGGCCGGGTCTTCCTTTCGCCCTACAACGACGCTGACGTGATGGCCGGGCAGGGCTCCATGGGCGTTGAGCTCTTAGAGCAGCTCCCGGATCTCGAGCGCGTCTACATCGCCGTTGGCGGTGGGGGACTCACGGGAGGTGTTGCCTGCGCGCTCAAGGACTCGAGGCCGAACATCGAGGTCGTGGGCTGCTCGCCCGCGGCTTCCTACCCGATGCATGCGTCAGTCGAGGCCGGGCGACTGACCGACACACCGCACCTGGACACGCTCTCCGTCGCCACGGCGGGCGGCCTCGAAGAGGGAACCGTGACCCTCTCCCCCTGTCAGGCGGCCGTCGATCGGTGGGAGCTTGTGGAGGAAGCGGCGATCTCCTGGGCGCTGTTCGAGCTCATCACGAAAGAGAGGACCCTCGCGGAGGGCGCCGTGGGGGTGCCGCTCGCCGTTTGGAGCCGTGATCGGGAAGCAGACCTAGCCGCTGGCCGCACGCCCGCGAAAGCCTGCGTCATCGTCTGCGGCGGGAACCTCGACGCGGAGCACCTCGCGGCTCTGATGGACACACACTGATGCCAGAGCACGTGGTCGTACTTACAGGCGCTGGGATCTCGGCTGACTCCGGAGTCGACACCTACCGTGATTCAGGCGGACTCTGGGAGGGGCACCGCTTCGAGGAGGTCGCGACGCCGGAGGGCTGGGCGGCGGACCGCGCGCTCGTCTGGCGCTTTTACCAGCTGCGCCGGGCGCAGATGGCGACCGTAGAGCCCAACGCGGCGCACTTTGCTTTAGTCCGCCTGCGCGATGGACTCGAGGCCCAGGGCGGGAGCCTCACGCTCGTCACCCAGAACGTGGACGACCTGCACCAGCGGGCGGGCTCGGAGGTTCTGGCCATGCACGGGCAGCTTTGCCAGCTCAAGTGCGAGGCATGCGGCAGCGTGGTGGTGGACCGCGAGCACACCAAGGTCGATGAGTTCGTAACCTGCGCCGGTTGCGGGCATGCGCCCCTGCGCCCGGATGTGGTCTGGTTCTCCGAGGTGCCTCACTATCTAGATGAGATCGAGCGGGCGGTCTCCGCCGCGACGATTTTTATTGCGATCGGAACCAGCGGCGCCGTTTATCCCGCGGCGGCGTACCTGTCGTATGCCCGAGCCGCGGGCAAGAAGACGATCGTGCAAGGGCTCGCGGAGCCAGACAACCTTGATCCGAGGGACGAGTTTCTCGCGGGGCGCGCCAGCGAGGTGGTGCCCGGATTGGTGGATCGCCTGATTGGCGCGTAGTCGCACGCGGCGATTAAATGCGTATTTGGATTGACGCTTTTGGGTGGCGCGGTACTTTTAAGTGGTAAATGAATGCCTATTTTTGAATCCAAAGCACCATGACCCTCTACGAAAGACTGGGTGGCGAGGCCGCCTTTCGCGCCGCCACCGACGAGTTCTACCGCCGCATGCTTCTTGATCCCCGTGTGTCGGACTTCTTCGACAACGTTGACATGGAGGGCCAGATCGCGAAGCAGCGGGCCTTTCTAACTTTCGTAACGGGCGGTCCCGCCGAGTACAGCGGCAGGGACATGCGCGAGGCCCACCAAGCGCTCCAGGCCCGCGGGCTCAGGGGCGAGCACGTGGATGTTGTGATCGAGCATCTTGGTGGGACACTGGAGAGCCTTGGGGCGAACGCCGCGGACATCCAAGAGGTGGCCGCTCTCGCGAACAGCGTCCGCGCGGACGTCCTCGGCCGATGAGCAGCGAGGCACTTCCAAGGCGGCTCTTCGCACACGATCGCGAAATCGAACTGAGGGGCGAGGAGACCGTTCTAGAGGCACTGGAGCGTGCTGGCATCGACGCCATGAGCGGGTGCCGCAACGGGGTCTGCGCGAAGTGCCTTCTGCAGTCGGATGATCCCCCGCCAGGGAGTCAAAGGGGGCTGCGACCCACGCTGCGGGCTCAGGGCTACTTCTACAGCTGCCAGGCCGTTCCTACCGCGGATCTCGTGCTTCGAAGCGCGCCGGCGCCGGCACGCATTTCTGCCACGGTGCGCGAGGTGCGCGCCGTGGCTCCCGACGTCGCCGTTGTTCTGTTGGAGCCGAGCGGCGACCTGCCGTTCCGTCCCGGCCAGTACCTCGATGTGTTCCATCCATCGGGCCCGTCACGCAGCTACTCCATTGCGAGTCTGCCAGCCTGGGGACTCCTCGAGCTCCACGTCCGGCGCATTCCCGACGGTCTCCTGAGCACGTGGCTCCATGGGCTCGAGGCTGGCGCACAGCTGGAGGTTCGAGGTGCCTTTGGGCAGTGCTTCTACACGCCCGATGAGGAAGGCAAGAGGCCAGACAAGCTGCTCTTGGTGGGCGCAGGCACTGGGCTGGCTCCGCTTCTGGGCATCGCACGCGATGCGGTTGCTCAAGGTTACGGAGGGCAGATCGATCTCGTGCATGGGGGTCTTGAGCCGTCGCGGCTCTACCTCCGCGATGAGCTTCGGGCGTTCGAGCGTCAGGCGGCCGCGCTGACCGTGCATCACTGCGTGCTACACGGTGCCACTTCGGACGAGATTTCCGGCTCCCTTGAGGATGTCGCGGCGGCGGTCGGCGCGCCCCTCGGCAAGTCCCGGGCGTTCTTGTGCGGAGACGAAGGCATCGTTCGAGTCCTTCAGCGCTCGTTGTTCTTGGCCGGTGTTCCCTCGGGGGAGATCCTGGCAGACCCGTTCAGTCCGGCGTCAACGGGCTGAAGCAGAGGGAATCGGGCGCGGTAAAAGGGCGGGTCCGCTACCCTAATGGCTCTCCCATGCGCATCACCAAGCACACCGACTACGCGCTCCGCGTGCTGATCTATCTCGGCAGCCGGAAGGGCGGCCGCGTGACGACCCAGTCCATCGCTGACGCGTTCAATATCTCAGGCAGCCACCTTCAGAAAGTGGTCAGAGCGCTCGGCGAGCTGGGCGTGATCGAACTCTTCCGCGGGGTCAACGGCGGCGTCGAACTGACGGTCGACCCAGCGGATATCTTCGTGGGCGAGGTCGTGCGCGCGCTTGACGACGAGGACGCGTGGATCGAGTGCTTCAGCGAGGACACCGATGACTGTGTCGTGTCCACGGCCTGTGGATTGAAGTCCGCGCTGCGGACGGCGCAGGAAGCCTTCTACGCGAGCCTTGACCCGGTCAGCGTCGCGGACGTCATCGGGCGACGAGGCAGCGCGCTCAAGCGGCTGACGGGCGGCTGAGTGGATCCGCTCGATGGATCAATGGCGCGACGGTGGTCCAAGCTCGAGCATTCGCAGGAGCGAGGGATCGAGCCCCTTGGCCTTCGCTTCATCAGGCGTGAACCACGCTAGCGCGATGGACTCGTCCGAGATCTCTTCGACGGCCCCATCGGGCGCGAAGGCGAGGTAGCGCACGTCGAGGTGCAGGTGCTCCGGCTCCGCGGGCCGATCTGCCTTAGCTGGGCGCGCGGGGATCGTGTGGATGTCGAAGTCCACGGGGTGCTCGGTCACGAAGGCTGGCTCGATGCCGCTCTCCTCGGTGGTTTCGCGCGTTGCTACGCGGCGGGTGTCGCCGTCGCCGTCGCAGTGCCCGCCGAACTGAAGCCACAGGTTCAGCTTGCGATGATGGTGCAGCAGGACTCTCGTGCCCGCAGCGTTCCACAAGAGGCACGAAGCGGTCAGGTGTCCCGGTAGGCAGGCGCGCGTCAAGGCGATGGGACCGTGGCGCTCGAGGAACGCCCCGATCTCATCACGGAAGCCAGCCGCGACGGTGCAAACCGACCCCGGCGGCGTGTCGCTCAGTGAGCGATGCGCCACCTGGAGTGCGTCGGGTTCCGGCTGGACGGCTTCCATGGTGAGGCAGGCCTAGCGCGCGAACTTGCGGCGCGGCCCTTTCACGTTGTCGAGGTCCTCGCCCTGCCCGCGCTTCCAGTCCTTGTACGACTCGTAGTCGCCGTGGTGGAAGCGCACGATGGCCACGCCGTTTTCGTCGAGGCCTTCGAAGGCCAAGATGTGCGTGGCGATGCGGTTCAGGAAATAGCGGTCGTGGGTCACGATGATCATCGAGCCCGGGTAGTGGACGATGGCCTCCTCCAGCACGCGCAGCGTGTCGAGGTCGAGGTCGTTCGTCGGCTCGTCCATGATGATGAGGTTGGCGGGCTCGCGCAGCATCTTCGCGAGCATCACGCGGTTGCGCTGGCCTCCCGAGCACTCGCCGACCTTGCGCTGCTGGTCTTCGCCCTTGAAGTTGAAGCGCGCGACGTACGCCCGGCTGTCGATCACCGAGGTGCCGAAGGGCAGCTGTTCGTTGCCGTCCGTGATGTTCTGGAACACCGTTTGTTCGTCGTCGAGCACCGTGCGGCTCTGGTCGAGGAAACGCAGAAGGACCGTCGAGCCGAGCTCGACCACACCGCTGTCGGCTTCTTCGGTGCCGATGATGATCTTCATCAGCGTCGACTTGCCCATTCCGTTCGCGCCGATGACCCCGAGCTTCGCCTGGGGCGGCATGGAAAACGTCACGTCTTTGAAGAGGGTGCGATCGCCGTAGCCCTTCGAGAGCTCCTTGACCTCGATCACCTTGTCGCCGAGACGCGGACCCGGGGGGATGCGCAGCTCGAGGGACTGAGCCATCTCGTCGGCGCGGGCTTCAGCGGCGAGGTCTTGGTAACGCTTGAGGCGCGCCTTCGACTGGGTCGTCCGCGCGGCGGGCGTCTTCGACAGCCACTCTTTCTCGCGGGCGAGGACTTTAGCGCGGCTGCTGTCGCTCTTGCGCTTGACGTCGAGCATCTTGCCCTTGGCGTCGAGGTAGGCGCTGTAGTTGCCCTTGTAGGGGCGGGCGCCGCCGCGCTCGATCTCCAGCATCCAGCCGACGACGTTGTCGAGGAAGTAGCGGTCGTGGGTAATGAGGATGACGGTGCCGTCGTACTCCTCCAGGTGGTTCTCAAGCCAGGCGATCGACTCGGAGTCGAGGTGGTTGGTGGGCTCGTCGAGGAGCAGCAGGTCAGGGTGCTCAAGCAGCAGCTTGCACAGCGCGACGCGGCGGCGCTCACCGCCGGAGAGCTTCGTGACGCCGGAATCCATGGGCGGCACCTGCAGCGCGTGGGCGGCTTGCTCCAGCCGGCTGTCCAGGTCCCAGATGCCCTTGGTGTCCATGGCAACCTGCAGGTCGTCGTACTCCTTCGAGAGCTTCTCGGCCTCTTCACCCTCGGCGTCGCCCATGATCGTCATGACCTCGTAGTAGCGCGCTTCGAGGGCCCGCAGCTCCGAGACGGCGAGGTCGATGTTCTCGCCAACGGTCTTGGTCTCGTCGAGGGGCGGTTCCTGCTCGAGGTACCCGACCGACAGGCCCTGGATCGGGCGGGCCTCGCCCTCGATGTCCGTGTCGACGCCCGCCAGGATGCGCAGGAGCGTGCTCTTGCCCGCTCCGTTCGGCCCGATGAGTCCGATGTTGGCCCCCTCCAGGAACGCGATGGTGATCCCGCTGAGGATCTCGCGCTGGTCGTAGAACTTCTTGAGGTCCTGGAGGTGGTAGATGATCTTGCCGTCAGACATGGATATAGGGCGCGGTGCTGGGTAGGCCCGGCTGGGTAGGTCTCGCTGGGTAGGCCTAGCTGGGGTGGCCTTCCCGGGTGGTGGTGGGCCGAGGAGAGAATCGGCCGAAGAGGATAGCGAGCTAGGGGGTCCGTGGCCCCACCTAGCTCGCTATCCTCTTTCCCGAACAAGTCCCGTTTCCTCAAGAGACTCATCCCATGGCCACCTCGACCTCCTCCACCGACACCAGCTTCCTTGCCTCCCTCGGGATCCAGGACCTCAACCAGGGCGCCTACAACGGGTCCTGGATCGCCTGTACGGGTGAAGTCCTGGAGTCGCGCTCCCCAGCCACGGGCGAGGTGATCGGCCGCGTGCAGATGGCGACCGCCAAGGAGTACGAGACGGTGGTGGAGAGCGCCCAGGAGGCTTTCCAGCGCTGGCGCACGGTTCCCGGCCCCCTGCGCGGCGAGATCGTCCGGAAGATGGGCAACGCCATGCGCGAGCACAAGGACGCCCTCGGGCGCCTCATCACCCTCGAGATGGGCAAGAGCGTCCAGGAGGGCTGGGGCGAGGTCCAAGAGGCCATCGACATCGCGGACTTCTCCGTGGGCCTCTCGCGCCAGCTCTACGGCCTGACCATGCCCTCCGAGCGCCCCGGCCACACGATGCGCGAGCAGTGGCACCCCCTCGGAACCATCGGCGTCCTGACCGCCTTCAACTTCCCCATGGCCGTTTGGGCCTGGAACTCGATGCTGGCCTACTCATGCGGCGACGCATGCGTATGGAAGCCTAGCCCGAAGACGCCGCTGACGTCCATCGGCCTCACGAACGTCATTCGACCGATCCTGGAAGCTGAGGGCTTCGGAGCCCTCGCCGGTCTTGTCATCGGTGGCAACGAAGACGTTGCCCAGAAGATGATCGACGATGCGCGCCTGCCGCTGATCTCCTTCACGGGCTCCACCGCTATCGGCAAGCTCGTGGCGGGCCGCGTCGCCAGCCGCATGGGCCGCTTGATCCTGGAGTGCGGCGGCAACAACGGCCTCGTCATCATGGACGACGCAGACCTCGAGATGGTCCTGCCCGCGACGCTCTTTGGCGCCGTCGGCACGGCGGGCCAGCGCTGCACCTCGACCCGCCGCCTTCTCGTGCACGAGAGCCTCGTCGAAGAGGTCACGAACCGACTCGTGCGCGCCTACGACGACATCAAGATCGGCGATCCCATGGACGAGTCGATCCTCTGTGGCCCCCTCATCGACGAGGACGCCGTCCAGACGATGATGAACTCGATCGAATCGTGCCAGAAAGAGGGCGGCAAGCTCCTCCGCGGCGGCGGCCGCGCCAAGATGGAGGGCGACCTCGAGAACGGCCACTTCGTCGTGCCGGCGATCATGACCGCCGAGAACCACTACGAAACCGTCCAGAACGAGACCTTCGCGCCGATCCTCTACATCATTCCGATCAAGGATCTGGACCACGCGATTGAGATCCACAACGGCGTACCCCAGGGCCTCTCTAGCGCCATCTTCACATCCGACGTGAGGGCCGCCGAGCGCTTCCTCTCGGCCGCGGGTTCCGACTGCGGTATCGCAAACGTCAACATCGGCACCTCGGGCGCCGAGATCGGCGGCGCGTTCGGCGGCGAGAAGGAAACGGGCGGCGGCCGCGAGTCCGGCTCCGATGCGTGGAAGGCCTACATGCGCCGTCAGACGAACACGGTCAACTATTCGGACAGCCTGCCCCTCGCCCAAGGCATCAAGTTCGGCTAGCGCTGCCCGTTAGTCGTGAGGTCCCGCGATCGTCTCGGCGATCGCGGTTCCCACGAGCCCCCTACTCTTCCGCGTGTGGTGCAGGAGTTCGTCGTCGTCTCCACCCATCGGCTGCTTCGTCTCGGAGCCCGCCCACAACCGAGGCAGCGCGCCGACGGTCCGACTCCATACCATGGAGTCTCCCCCGGGTCTGATTCTAGGCACCAGTGGCCGCTCGTTACTCCAAGGGATCATCCGCGCTCATCTCGACGCCTTCCAGTCGGACTTTGAGGACCAACACGGCGGCCCCACACTCGCGCAGTACGTTATCTCCGAGTTCGAAGAACATACCCAGTGCGGCGACCCCGCCTTCGGCTTCACTCGCATTTGTTGCCCGTGCTGCGCGTCGGACATATCCGCTCGTCACGAACTCACAGGGCTTCTCTCTGCATGCCGCAACGCGGGTCGCCGAGGGCAATCGCTCCCAGCTAGAGAGGCTCTGCCGCCACGTTACCCGGCCATCGAATTGCCTGAAGCGGCTGGAGGTCCGCGTAAACGGTATGACCTCGTAGAAGCTACGCCGCTCCAGCTGAAAGAAAACGCTGCCGTGATTCCTGAGTACGGAGCAGGAGAAGCTGAGTCAGACGCGGGCTCATCAATCGAGCCGCCCTTGTGTCCGCGCTACATCCCTTGGGCGAAGCCCTGAGACTGTGCCCGGAAGAAGATCCTGTGGGGAAGGTGTTCTCCGCTGCCCAAACTGCGGAGGCCGCCGGCACATGATCTCGGTGGTGAAGGACCCTGCATCGGTAGGCAAGGTGCTGGAGGGTATGAGGCTAGCCGGAGCGTGGAAGCTGGAGCGCATCCTCTGATCACGGCAGCTGCTCCCCCCGAAACGAGGAGAACAGCCTGTGTGCTACACGCGTATGGCCACGTGCGCCGAAAGCTCCATTGCGCGAGCCGTGTCTAGCCGCTGCGCGCCAGTAGGCAGTTTGGTTTTGATCACCGGACTGCCTTTCTCACTGGCGTAGATCGTCAGGTTCCATTCCCCCTGTTCGATGCCGTGGACCACGAACCCCGTGTTTGTGCTAAAGGCCCATGGCCCCATGGACTTGGCGATCCGTCCTTCGATCAAGGGATGCTTGATGAAGTGGCTGTGGAACGGCGTGTCGTCGGGCTTCGCCAGGTCGAGTCTCAGGGCGCCCTCCCGCGGCAGGACGGAGGACGAATCCAGGCTCACGGCCAACGAGCCCGTCTCGAAGCTGATGCGCTTTTCAAAGCGCGGCCCTGAGCCCGTGTCAAGCCCTTCCCCACGTTGTAGCAGCCTCAATCCGTGGGGCATCCAAACTTCGACGCGCGCGCCCTTGGCGGCCGTGCAGCGAGCGTGGACCCTACCGTCGGCATCGGTTGAACCCAGCTCGACGCGCGTCCGAGAATCGATGCCGAACTGGGGAGCTTGTCCCTCGGGGGCGGGCACGAGAAGGTCCACGCGTAGATTCGCCGCGGACCTGCCGCGAAGAGCCAAGCCGCGCTCCGCCCGAGAGCCCATCGACCTCTTCGCGTCTGACTCGTTCCCCCTGGCCTCTTCGTGCATCTGTGCTCTGCCGCTCTGCGGTTGATCGAGGAGCGCGAAACATGGGGCCTCCCATGGACACACAATCGAGCGTAGCCCGGGCTACAGATCTGAAGACAAAAGTTCAGGCCGTTGGGTCCACGGGCGCAGCCCTGGCTGTGCACTCCGGTCTAGACCTGCGACCACGCAATCAACGCGGCGAATTCTTGACCCAAGGAAGGGATTCGAGCATTCAATCTCGTTGTATGTCCGCCAATCGCCCCCATCCGCGTTCGCCCATGCCGCTAGTCCTTTTCCTATTCGCACTCGTCGCCGCGTCCTGTGCGGGCGACGAGCCGGAGGCCGAGCGACCACCCGACGTGGCCGTGATCTTGCTCGACACCCTGCGCAAGGACTTCCTTGACCTCTACGGCTACGAGCGCGAGACAGCCCCCTACCTACGGAGCCTAGGTGAGCGTTCGGCGGTCTTTGATCGCGCCTATTCCACGTCGTCTTGGACCGCCCCTGCGACCGCGACCGTGATGACCGGATTGTTCCCCCAACGACACGGGGTGACGCTCGGCTACAACGCCTACGGCAAGGAGGGCGAGGCCCAAGGGGAACCGGAAGCCTCGACCTTGTCCAAGCTACCCGGCGAGGTCAGCACGATCGGAGAGCTCTTCAAGGCCAACGGCTACCAAACGTTCGGTGTCGCCTCGAACGTCAATATCTCCGGAGAGCGCGGCTTCGACCGCGGCTTTGAACGCTTTCATACGTCGGTGCAATCCAACGCAAGGAAGCTCGGTGACACGATCGCCGCGTGGACCGCCGAGCGGCGACCCGAACGCCCCGCCTTCTGGTACCTGCATCTCAACGACGTGCACAAGCCCTACCAGAAGCGAGACCCGTGGTACGAGAAGAAGTACCGCGCGAACGAAGACAAGATCTCGCGCTACCGAAGCGAGATCAGCTATGTGGACAAGGCTCTCAAGGAGCTGGCGACTCGCCTTGGATGGGACGACGACACCGTCATCGTCGTGATCGCCGACCATGGCGAGGAGTTCCAGGATCACGGGAACTCAGGTCACCTCTTTAAGCTCTACGGCGAGCTGGTGAACGTGCCCATGTTGATTCGGGCGCCCGGCCTGACCGATTCGGGGATGCGAATCGATGGAGCTGTGAGCCTGATCGACGTCTTGCCGACGCTTCAGGATCTGGTGGGCCTCGAAGGGACGAGCGAGCGCGACGGTACGTCACTTATTCCGCTCCTCCAGGGAGGGTCGCTGCCGGAGCGACCACTCTTCGCCCATCGCCGTAAGCCCAACATCGACGAAGCGATCTGGGCCGTCATAGTCGATCGCTGGAAGCTCATCTACTTCGAAGACGGAGACCGATTCGAGCTCTACGACGCGGTGAAGGATCCTCTGGACCAGAACGATCTGGCGGATTCACAGCCTGATGTCATCGAGCGCCTGCGCGGCCATCTCGAGGTCGCGCGAAAGACAGAGCGGATGGCGGCGGAAGAGCACGTGATGGACGGTGGGCAAGAGATGCTCGACCACCTACGCGAGATGGGCTACGCGGGCGACGACGAATAAGCGGCTGGGCACCGAGCTGTTCACCCGCGGATGCCGCCGGCACGTGATCTCGGGTGAGAAGGATCCGGCGTCGGTAGGCAAGGTGCCGGAGGGTATGCGGCTAGCCGCATCGCAGCGCGCGGCAGCAGTGGGGGAGCGGCGATCGCGGAGGAGCCTAGTCAGGCAAATTCTCGAAGCGAAGCGAAGCGCAAGGGCCGCGGACGCGGTGCTGCTGCGCGAAACGCAGTGGTCTGACGAACTTAGCGCCTATTCCATGCGTCGCCGCGCTCCGCCCGAGATCTCACCGAGCCGAATTCCGATGCTGCCGCGCCAAGGGCGGGTGGACTTCGGCGGGTAGGCGGCGATGGTCGGGGTGTCGATGTTCGATGGTCCGGACCGAGGCCTAACTGTCGCAGCAGTTCCGATGACTGGTCATGCCACCTACGCCCGGTGCAGCGATCTGGTGGAGGGTGGCTCCTGTATGATGGGGGAGGCATGACTCCATCCCCATCGCGATCCCCCCTTTTCGGCCTCATCACGCTTGCTGCGGTTCTCGTGATCGCATTCTTTGCGTGGAGACTCGGGGGTGGCAGCCCGGCGAAGCCGAAGCTTACCGAGTTGGGGCCTAGTCAACTGGAATCAGAGGCCGAGTCTCCCGACGCAGCTCCGCTCTTTGGAGGTCAGGTGACGCTGCACACTTTCGGCTTCTCGAACAGCCTCAACGGTGCAATCGACAGCTCGAACACCACGCAGGCGATCCAGGCCGAGACCCACGAAACGCTTCTCATGCGCGACTGGAGGACGACGGAGTTTGTGCCCAATGCAGCGGAGGCCTGGACTTCAGAGGACCTTGTGATCCTGATGTCAGATGCACCTGCCGTGCAAGGCGAGGTGGAGGTGCAGGTGGCTCGCTCGAAGGACGACCCTGCCCTCGTACCCCGTCGCGCGGTGTACGGTTCCGTTTCGCTGGCGGGCGACAGCGTTCGCGTTCGTCCGCAGTCGGTTGGATCGGACCTGCTCAACGAGGTGACCCTCCAAGGCCCGGACGTCGAACGCGTTGAAGAAGGAGCGGTCCTGACATTCATGCTTCGTAGCGGAGTTCGGTGGCAGCCGTCGCTGCTCTACGGCCCAGAAGAGATCCAGCGGATGGGTAGCCAAGAACTGGACGCGCGCGACGTGCACTTCAGCTGGTCGATTCATTCGAACCCAGACGTGAGCTGTGGGGCGAAGCGGCCTCGCTTCGAATCGATCCCCGGGTGCCGCGTAGTCGACGAGCGAACCGTACGGTTCTTCGGTGCGGAGCAGAGCGCGTTCATGCTACAGAGCCTCGCCGACGTGCTGACCCTTCTGCCTTCACACATCTACGACCTGCACGATCCGGACTGCCCCGACTTCGATGGCGCGGCAACCCAAGCCGCGCGCGCCGCGCACATCAACGTCAACGAGCACAACAAGCTCTGGGTGGGCCTTGGCCCTTATCAGATCGTCGACTACGGCCAGGACTCAGTACTGGCGAAGCGATTCCTGGATGCCTCCGGCAAACCCGCCTACTTCGATGCAGCGTCGCGGCCCGGCTACTTCGACTCCATCCGGTGGCGCGCGATTGCCGACGGGCAACAAGCCCTCCTAGCGCTCGTCAACGGCGAGGTGGACTTCATGCAGCGCCTCACGCCCGAGGACTACTTCGGAGAGCGCGTCCAGGGTGCGGACTTCCGCGCCCAGTTCGTCAAGGGCCGCTTCTACCTCGGCGACTACAGCTATGTGACGTGGAACATGCACAGTCCCAAGCTGAGGGAGCTTGCGGTGCGCAAGGCGATCGCTCACGCGTTTAACATGGAAGGTTACCTGCAGAACCAAAACCGAGGCCTTGGGCGCATCAAGACCGGGCCGCTGCAGGAGGGTTTCGCCGGCTACCCCGAGGATGCAAATCATTTCCCCCACGACATGGATCGCGCACGTCAGCTCCTCGAAGACGCGGGCTGGTACGACCACAACGGCAACGGCATCGCGGACAAGGACGGCACGGAGCTCGAGATCGAGCTCCTGTTTCCGGCCGGTAGCGGCACCTTCAAGGCACTGTCCCGCGCGTTGCAGGATGCGGTCCGTCCGTTGGGGATCGAGGTGACGATTACTTCCCTCGAGTTCCCAACGATGATGGAACGCGTGCAGAACCGGCGCTTCGAAGCCGCCGGCCTCGCGTGGTTCCCAGCGCTTGAGTCTGATCCCGCTGCACTGTGGCATTCCAAGGAAGGCGGTCCCGACGTGACCGGCTCCACGAACTTCTCCGGTGTCATGGACTCAGAGCTCGATGACCTCATCGCCCAAATCCAGGCGGAGACTGACGAGTCTGGGCGCATGGAACTCTGGAAGCGGTTCCACCGCTACGTCTACGAAGAGATTCAGCCGTACCTCTTCTGTCTCAACGTTCCTGTGACCTACGCGGCGTCAAACAAGATCCAGGGCATCGAACAGATCCCTTTGGCCCCCGGCTACGTGCTGCGGTCATGGCACTACACGGACCCGTCTGTGCCGGGGGTGCGGCAGTCGCTGGGGCAGGACGATTAGCCCCATGGGGGAGTGGTCTCGACTCGTCCAAGCGCGAGGTCGGTACGGAGTCGGCTGCGCTGACGTTGACCTGGGGAATAGGGGGAAGGGACCGCTCGGGAGTTCCGGAAGCCACCCAGGCAGCGCGGAAACGAATCCGCGCGTAGACTCGACACGATGAACGAAGCTCAGCAGTCGGCCTTCGAGCTTCGGCTTGCGGACATCAAGGTGCTTTACGCGTCAGGCCACGACTTAGCTGGGTGCCTTCTCGCTACTGCATCGGCCCACGACCCTGATCCCAAGCAGCAAGCGGACATGATCAGGTTCTTGGTGGAGGCCAACGTCTCCGTTGGCGAGACTGACAAGAACGGTGTCACGCCGCTTCATCGTGCGGCACGGTTTCGCAGCCCCGTCGCTGTAGCGCTCCTCTTAGAGCTTGGCGCCGATGTCGATGCGATCGACAAGAGATCGGGCTCGACGCCCCTGCATCGAGCCGCCACGAGCACGGGCGCTCCAGCCACAGCTGGCAAGCAAGGTTTGGCTCTTCAGATTGCGAAGACCCTCATGGATCACGGCGCTGACCCATTGCTCAAGAACCGCAAGGGGGTGACGCCGCTTGACTACGCCAAGAATCGCGGTCGAGAAGAGATGATCGAGCGTCTCTCCCGCCCCAACTGACCGCTGCGGGCCCCGGCACTCCTCCCGTGTCGGCCGCTTCCGCCGGGGGGAGGCTGGAGCGACCCAAGCTGCCGCCCACGAGCCAATCGATAGCCAAGTGGCCGTCACGTCATCTCCACTGGACCCTTGTCGTCAGCGCCCGTGGCGGCGGCGTGCCTGTGACGGTATCGTGTGCCTGCTCCGGACCCAGAGTCCAGCTTTTCAGCGATACTGTCTATCTCCCCCCTTCAGCGCGAATCGGCCCCCCCCGGCTGTCCTTTCTGTCCAACGAACGGAGCCGCCGACTCGTCCACCGCACACGCCTCCCTCAGGCACTACCCATGAACCCAGCCCAAAGCGCCGCCTACCGCGGCTTCCGCCCCTACCTCGTCTCCGGCATTACGGCCATTCTCATCGCCGCCCCCAGCTTCGCCCAATCCGGCGACGGCGTCGACTCGACGGTCAAGGACGGCGCCCAACAAGCTCTAGATTCGCTCGACGAGGTGTTGGTCATCGACGCTAGCGCGAGCTCTGGGACGCCGTTTCAGGACGGCACAGCGCTCGACGAAGAAGAGCGAGATCTGCGCATGGAGGGCCGCGAGATCGTTCATCCAGTGACCTCGCCGTCCTACGCCGACGATGCCTACATCACGACCCGCGATCTGCGCGGCTACTACGTGAACCAGCAGTTCCCGCGCAACGCTGCCATCGCGGGCGGCGCCGCTCGCATCTACGGCGTCCAGTACAGGCACGCTGTCGCGGACAACGTTCAAGTGCTCGTCTCGAAGCTCGGATTCACGGACCTCGACGTCGGCTCGATTCAAGAAGTGGGCACGGATGACCTCGCCGTGGCAGTGAAGTATGCGTTCCTTCAGGACTGGGACAACGAGCTGCACGCTGCCGTCGGTCTTGGATACGAAGCCGGCATCGGTCACAGGGAGGTCTGGGCCGGTGACGATGAACTGCGCGTCTTCGGTGCCGTGAATAAGGGGATCGGGAACCTGCACTTGGGGCTCAGCGCCAACGCACTGTTCGCCATGGGCGACGAGGACAGCCTCGGTGATAGCGATCGCTTGTCGGCGCAGCTCCACGCGGACTACTACATCAACGAGACGTTCAGCCCCCTGGTCGAGCTCAACTACTACAAGACACTCAGCGAAGGCGACAATGTTGTCGCTCCTTTCAGTGGCGTGGACATCGGCAACTTAGGAGGTGGGGAGTCCGAGGACGTTCTCACGGCGGGCCTCGGGGGCGAGGCCCGCTTGCGTAACGACCTCGCGGTCCGCATCGCTTACGAGTCACCACTCACAGACAACAACGATTTGTTCGGCTACCGCTGGACCCTCTCGGCGGTCTGGAGATTCTGATCGGTTTTCGCCGCGGGGCGGCTTCTGTTCTGCTTCTTGCCCCGTGGTGCCGGAACCCATCACGTCACGGCGCGGCGCGGCGCTGCGCGAAGCGCAGTGGCCCGTCGATTCTTAGCGCTCATTTCAGGCCTGGTACCGCGGCGGCGCTTTCTCGCCGTTCCCTGACACTCCCTGCCCGACTTGCCCATGCTTCCCGGCTTAGCCCTGTCTTGTCTCGCCATCCCTACGGCGCCGCCGATTCAAGCCTGTGAAGTGGACCTGCCTTCGCCAACGGCGTCTGTGGCAAGCTTCGGCGCCACCCTCGCCGTCACCGAGTCGCGCATCGTCTCCAGCGGGTCTGGCGGACCCGAAATTCTCGTCTGGGACCGCGCCGGTCCCAGCGCTGTTTTCGAGAGCACCCTCGTCTCCGGCTCGGGCATGGGAGTCAGTAGTCTCGACGCGAGCGGAGACAGGATGGCCGCTGTGCAGTTCGCGAGCGGTATGACGTCGCTCAATGTCTGGGAACGCTCGGGCAGCGGAGTTTGGTCCGAGAGCCCACCGCTCCAGCTGGGCCTCCCAGCGGGCTTGACGGTTACGGGTCCCGTGGCGATTGAGGGCGACCTCTTGGCGTGCCGCGTCGCCGGAGGAGGCAGCGAGATCGCGATCTTTGATCGGAGTCCTTTCTTAGGTTCCTGGCGCTTCACGGAGGAGGTCCCGATTCCAGCCGGGGTCTCGATCGGCTTTACGCTGCGGCTGGCAGGTGGGCGCCTGTTTGCGGTGGCCGGACCCTTCAACCAGCAAGAAGTCCTCGTCTTCGACCGCGCCAGCGGCAGCTTTACCCTCGACGCTACGATCCAAGGCAACCAGTACGAGAACTTCTTCGACGCGGCGGGCGACCGCTTGGCGATCCCAGGCTTTGATGGAGTGGACGTTTGGCGCCGCGACCCTTCGGGCTGGGTCCTTGAGCAGCTCGTCGGTGGGCCTTCCACGCGGAACGCCCAGAGCATCGCCATCGATGGTGGAGTGCTGATGGTCGGAACTCGGACGATCGCCCAGGGCGGGCCGCTTGCCGAGCCCGTGCGGATCTTCACCCGGAAGGCGGGGACGTCCACTTGGATCGCGAAGGCGCCGCTTCTTCCTCCGGGGGGCTTCGATGGCACCACGGAGGCCTGGGCGCGCAGCGTCGACGTGGCAGACGGTTTTCTCGCCGTAGCGGAACCGTTGGCCCAGATCTTCGGGCGGATCGCCGCCTACGACTCGGGCTGCCTGGAGTCGCCGCCCGTGCTGCACTGGGTCGATGCGTCCATGACCTCGAGCTCATCGACAGGCTGGCCGGCGACCGGACAGTCGCTGGATCTGGTTTCCCCCTTCTCCTTCGATCCGGGCGCAGCCCACGGAGTGCGCAACGGAGAGATCAGCGTCCAGGGCGACTACCTGCTGGACATCGAGGGGCGGCCCTGCAGCCAGGACTACGGCACGAGCATCTGCTCCTACGCTGCCTTCAACCTCAAGGACTTGTCGACGGGTCTTAGCACCGACCCATATCCCGTGGATCCGCTGGGTGGCCAACCGCAGCTCTTTGCCTCCGGGCCGGGCCCAACGGTCCTTGCAAGCACCGTCAGCACGCAGATCCCGTGGCCCTTTCTCTTCCAGGACACCGAGACTTTCCGACGCGACTTGGCCCGAACGAACGGCCCTATGGACCTAGTGCTGGAAGCCCAGGTGTACAACTGCATTGACTTTGGTGGCGCCTGGGTCCCGGACGATCCCAACGTGGCAGTGTTTAGCTGTGGCCTCTTGGCCCTACCGGTCTCGGTGACGTCCATCGACTTTACCGCGTCCATCAGCGCCGAGGTCGCCTTTGACCTGCCCGAGCTGCTGCCGGCCCTGCAGGGGCTCGTTTGCGACGGCGGCGTCAACGGATCGGGCCAGCGGGCTGAGTTGAGCGCCGTGGGCTCGTCGAACATCGCGGACAACGGTCTCTACTTCGACGTCACTGGCCTGATCCCAGGCGCCGCCGGCCTGATGTTCCTTTCGCCCCAGGCCGCCATGGCTCCCTTCGAACCCCTTGGCTTCGGATCGCTCTGCCTGGGCGCTCCGTTCACCCGCGTACCGGGATCCTTGGGTATCGCCGACGAGTACGGTCACGGAACGCTGCGCCTCGAACTCTCCACGCTGCCCGCCTTCGCGCAGCCCCAGTCCGGGGAAACCTGGGCGGTCCAGTGGATGTACCGCGACCAAGGCTTTGTGAACACGACGAGCGCCCGAACCGTGCGCTTCCAGTAGCGGGGGTACCGCCAGGTACCGTCACGGTTCTTCTCCTGGCCGTCGCCGCCAAGGCCATGCGCCAGGTCCTCGCGGACCACGCGCGGGCCCACGGTGCGGACAAGCGCGGCCAGCGCGCTGCCGGGGGTCGGGTCGAGGGATCAGCAGGGGGCCAGGAGAACCAAGAGGTGGACCTCATCGCGTTCGAGGACACCCTCACCAAGCTCGTCCAGGTTAGACCATGCAGCGCTCGGAAGGTCGAGAGTGCGCACAGTCCATCAGTTGAAGGTGGTCGTGACGGCGGATGAGAAGTTCGAGGTGGGGAGCCCCTTCGATCATACGCGCGCTCGAACTAGGCGCTCGGCGTCCCCGCTTGTACTGCTGAGGAACGTCGCAACGCGACTCACATGTGGGCTGACCGCCCATGGGGACCTGGGGTGCGTGAGTCGCGCCCGCGAGGGGGGACACTTTCAGAAGACTGAAAGCCTGCGGGAGTGAGAGCGTAAGAAGGACAGTGCAAACTCGCCGGAAGAGGGCTTACCGGCTGGTTTGCGTGGAACCTGTCCAGTGGTCGCAGCCGAGCGACTGCGCCGAAATGATCCGCTCCGCCAGGAAGCTTGCTTCGGCCTAAGCAGGGAATGCCACGGGTAAGGCTGACTACGCCAAGGTTGCTTCGGAGATGAAGAACATCAAGAAGGCGGCCGAGATCCTCTATGCGGATGTCGGCTTCTTCCCGGATGACGGCGCCCTCGGAGCGGATGTGGGGTTCAACGATCCGGCATTGGTTCCCGCTGCTCAGCTGACCAGTTGGCGCGGCCCCTACCTCGACCGATTCCCCGCTGATACGCCGTTCGGTGGACAGTACGAGTTTGAGTACCAGAACAGAACGGCCTTCAACTTCGACGGTGTCGCGGGCAACGAGGTCTTCATCTCGGTCTACGGCGGCATGGACACGGTGACGATGCAGCGCATCGACGAGATCATCGACGATGGCGTCCTTACCACGGGCATGGCCCAGCAGATCAACTCCCAGCGGCTGGCGCTCTACATCGGCGAAGGACCGGACTGGTAGACGCCGACCGAGCTCGACCGGAGATCAAACCTTGCGCCAGCTGGGCAAGGTGCTGCGTTGCGCGGCGACCTCTGTACTCCTAGCGCGCCGATTGGCCGCTACGTGGGCCACGGGCAGTGCTTGAACAGCGCCGGAGGCAGTCATGAGCGACTCGAATCTCGATGGGAGGATCGGTCCGGAGTTCGGATGAATTAGCAGCAGCCAGCGCTCCAGGGGAGGGGGTCAAGGCTGCGTTCCGCATACCGCGGAGGACGACGAGGGCCTCCGGGTTTCATCCTGGGCAGGAAAACACGATCGCTAGCTCGTGCGGTACCGCGTCGCCGACATTCCCCCCGCAGTGTCAGTCGAGGATCGTGACCACGAGGGGGTCGAGACTTGGCGCCGTCGTGTCGATGGCGACTTTGCGCTCGCTCACTGCGGCTCCGTCTTGGGGGATGAAGTGCACCCAGTACTCGCCGCCGTCCAAACGGTCGAGTTCGAAAGGTGCTTCGAATTGTCCGGGCGAAACCTCTTGCCAGTCAGCGCTGATCCACTGCTGGCGCAAGTCGTGGCCTCCCTCGTTGTTGCGCTCCGCTGGGTTCGCGCGGATAGCCACTTGTCCCTGGTAGGCGCCGCTGTTGCTTTGGAGCACGCCTTTGAGGCGGTAGATGGGCCGTGCCTTCTCTGCGGCTGTGCGGGCGAGCTCCGCCTGCTGGAGGACTTCCTCTGAGCTGTACAGGGCCGAGAGCTTATCGCTGGGAAGCTGGGCAGCCGGTTGGGGCCGCAGCACCACGTCGAGTGGCGGTTGCCCTAGGCGAGGGAAGTCCGCTGTGACCAATTCTCCCACGTAGGTTATGCCGTCCACCACGGTGACGAGCAGCAAGGCTCGACCCGCCAGTGAAGTCGCCGCCTTCTCGTGCTGCCAGCACGCAGGGTAGTCGGGGCGCTTACGCGGCCGAGGCGGCAACTGGCGGCGGATCGGATCCGATACGGAAGCCAGTCGAATCGCGTGTGTTGCCCCAAGCAAGTGGCCTCGCTTCTTGGTTCGATTGAAGGAGAGCAAAGGGGACAGTCTGTACTTCATCCAGTCTGCTTGGTTGGAGCCCTCGGCGCTTGAACACGAGATCCATGTATCCAGGTCGTGGAGTTCGATCGGGCCCACGCCTTCGGCGTCAACCGACACCCGTAGCGGTACCGAACGCGTCGCGGGGAAGGACCAAACGCACTCCGTTTCTCCATCAGCTAGAGCGAGCATGTAGTCATCCGGGGTCGCTCGCCGGCTCGAATCGGACGACACGCGTGTGCTGCTGATCGCCATGACTTTTACGGGGCCGGGTGTCATTTCCGGCGGAACGCTGCACCAACCGTTTTCGTCGCTCTCTCCCGGGAACTTCTCGCCTTCCGCATCGGTGACAATGAAGACAAGGAACGGCAGGGGCTCCAACGTCAGTTCGTCCACCCATCGGATCCGGCTTGGAAGCACAAGCCGCGTCTCGTCATTCCCTGAAGAAGTCGTCGCAGCGACGCGGTCGCCCCGAAGCCCTTGTTGGCTTGCATCCGCCTCGCTTGAGCTAGCCGTGGCGTCAGCGCCTAGCGCCAATTGGGCCAGCGCTTCCACCGTGGGGCTCTTCTCTGCCCGCGTGAGGTCCTCGAGAGAACCAACGCCCGCCGACAAGACTGGCGGAGATCCTGTTTTGGCAAACCAAACGAAGGCCGCAGCGATCGCGATCACCATCGCAAGGAGTAAGGCACGCTTCTGCATTGAATCAGCGTACGAACAGCCACGGAAGCCGTGAGGCCCTAGCCCTGCGTTCTCGGCCCGCGGCGGAGAGAATCTCCGCGACCGTCCCGAGAGTGGGCCTTCCGCCGCTTGCCCTCCCTACCTCGACACGGCCACCTGGGCCGTCGCGCGGGTGAGCACTCCGTAGCGGCTTGTGGCTTCCAAAGTGAGGGTCGTCTCACCGGGTCCGGTAGGGTGGAACTTCCAGGCGCCGGCGCGGTCCTTTTGGACGTAGCCCTGCCCCGCGCCGCTCACCGTCCAGCGCAGGTGACAAGGCTGGCCGTACGGGCCGACGGCGTCGACTCCGAGAGACACGGGGCGCGGGCCCTTCGCAGTCGCTGGGACCAACAGCTGGCGAACCTCGGGGCGAAGTACGCGCTCCAACGGAGCCTCCGGGCGCAGTGCCACAATGGAAGCGTCCACGGCTCGGGCCAAGGGAACGAGGTCGAGGTTCGGGGTGCGCGAAGAGTCCAGCACCGATACCGACACCGCCACGTTACCGCGCACGAAGAGCACCCAGGACTTGGGGCCGGACGGCGTCGGGGTCGGGGCGGCGTAGGCCGCATCGCCGAGGGTGGCCACCCTAGGCGCAAGGGCCTGGGAGCTAACGCCCGCGAGCCAGCGCACGAGCTCGTCGTGGGCTTCCGCCGCCGAATCAAAGACCTCGGCCTCTACTTGGAACGCGGGCGCCTCGGCCCCTGGCGAACGGTAGGTGCGCGTGAGCACGCCCGCGTCGTACTCCATGGCGTCCGCGCCATAGGGGAGGAGGTTCAGCTCGCCCAGGGCGATCCCGGGAACCAGCGGTCCCTGGGTCCACTCCAAAGCTCCGTAGCGTTCCTTGACGAGAGCCTCACGGGATGCTGCGGAAGAAGACCCTTCTGAAGAAGATCCCGCAGAAGAAGACCCCGCAGAAGAAGACCCCGCAGAAGAAGACCCCGCAGAAGAAGACCCTGTCTGGGGAAGGCCCACCGAGGGCGCGGAGAGAAGGAGCAGGCCGGCCAGCGTTGAGGCCAGGCCGCTCTTGTTCTTGCCGATGTAGTTCATGCGATTCAGTGCGCGCTTAGCGGATCCCCGGAAGAAGCTCGAGCTCGGTGCTCGTGTCGTTGGTGGACGAGAGCTGGTTGTAGCCGCCGACTCCGGCCCAGCGACGGTCGACGTTCCAGCCGGGAGTGCCGGGTTCAGATTGTGGTTGACCATCTTCGTCCAGCTGCATGCAGGTATCGATGACCGTGACCAGGTTGTCTCGGGTGACGATATGGTGATAGCTAAACGCGTTCTGGCCGGGGCCCCACAGATTCGTGGTGTAGCCGCTGGCTCCGATGCCCCAGATGGCGTTGAGGCTCATGTCGCCCAGGCGCACGGGGCGCACATTTGGGATGCCCATCATCGAGAGCATGGTCGCCGTCGCGCCCATATTGTCGGAGCAGTTTACGTAGATCCCGCGCTCCGCTCCGTTGAGCAACGAGCTGAGGCGCATGTGCCTGGGGCTGAAGTTGAAGTAGTGCGTGAACCCCGATGTGCCGCCCTGGCCTGGGGAATCGTAGAGCACATCCTCGATGGCCGTGGGGATGCCGCTGTTTTGGCCAAAGAAGCCCTTGACGTGATTCGTGATCACACCCGAAGCCGTGTTCATGTCGGCACCGGTCGTGAGGCTCCACTGATACCAGTACTCCGCGACTTCCACCCATGGCCCTTTGTACTGCGTCCCGTTGGCGTTCGCCTTGAATCGGGGCTCTCCGAAGAGCGTATAGATGCGGTGGTTCGTAATCGTAGAGCCGAGCACTTCGTGCCATTGATCCGATCCTGCCGCTGCGTATTGCCAGGTCCAGGTCACCGGGACGTCGGATCGGCTGACCGTTCCGCGGGCGCGGTTAAGATCGAACGCGACGGACTCGCCGGGGACCATCGGACCGCTGGAACCCAGTGGAGCACCACTCGCTGCGGAAAGACGCAGGTCGATCCCCGCCACTGGGTAGCCGGCTCCCTGGACGCTGCCATCGGCTGCCGTTCCGTTGGATCCTAGGGTGGCCCGCAGCCGCGGGACCGTGCCGCGAACATAGGCCAATGGATAGTTGTAGCGATCGTCGCGAATCAGATCGCCTTGCATCACTGGCTCATCCGTGGCTTCGTGGATGGCCACCGAGGGACGCGGTTCGCCGCTGTCCAAGTCCAGGTCAGAGGTCTCTCCGGTCGCTGCAGAGTTCAGGTACTCGTGGAACACCGGTGTCGCCGTGAACTCCCGCACGGCAGCGCGCTTGAAGTACACCATCTGGTGTTCGTTGTTCCCTTCCGAGTCGAGCGCCTCAATGGAGCGCAGGCCGAGGCGTACCACGTGGATGTCATCCCGCATGGTGCGAGCACTAGCCGCTCCGGACGCCGGGGCCACGCGCACGGTATAGGTGCCCACGTCGACCCAGTCGCCCTGTTCATTGCGTCCGTCCCAGTGGACCTCGGTGGGAATGCCCTCGCCGGGGTCCGTGCCTTGGATGGACCCGCTCCAGACCCGTCGTATCGCCACGTCGTCCCGGAGGATGTCGACGTTGACAGTCGTGCTTGCGGTTGCCGGCGTGAGCTGAAAGGCGACAGCGAATCCGCCCCCGTCGAGCTTCGGATCGCCGACCTGGGTGATCCCGTGGGCCACGAGTTGCGGCCCGGCTCCAGGCAACCCTGCATTGTCCGGGAGGGGAACGGCCGCTTGGGGCGTGACCGTCGTATCAGAGGCCGGGGAGCAAGCGGCGACAAGAGTGGCCGCTATCGCTGCAACGAAAGCTGCCACCGGCCGTGGACGACCCAGCGGAGAATACAGCGGAGAATGCAGCGGAGAATGCAGCGGAAGACGCAGCGGGGCGAGGACCCAGAACCGGGCAGCGGCTGTCGTCGGGGAATCGACGACTGGGTGGAACTCGGGGTCGGGACCAATGGATCGCACCGATGTCTCCTGGGGCTTGGGTTGTCGGGAAGTGACGGCCTCTCAGACCAATATACAAGAACGGATCTCGCCCTTCGTCTCGACTCCCTCGCGATGAGCAGGTCGCCGCCCGGTTGAAGAGTGAGGCCGTCTGGCCCGGCCTGACAGCACGCAGTAGTCCCTCGAACCCGGGTGGACTACAAGATCCGACGGGCGAAAAGCGAATTCGAGCTTCTCACAGACGGTTTGTCACAGCCGACAAGTTTACGCGTTGGGACCAAGCTCTCGTTGGAAGGCGCCGCACACGTGGGCCAGACTTGCTCCATGGGACGGGCAAAGACCAGATTTGAAATCCGTGCCAACTACGGCGATCGGCTGATCGCGGTGTATGCGGCCTTCGACGGGTACATCGCTGATGTCGCTGCGAAGGAGCAGAGGCTGCTAGCCCTGAAATAAGCGCTGAGAATCGACAGACCACTGCGTTTCGCGCAGCGCCGCCGCGTCCGCGGCCCTTGCGCTTCGCTTCGAGAATTCACCTGACTAGCCAGGCATCATCCTCGAAAGAGCCGCGGCCACGGCACTGCTGCACGATCTGACGATCCTTAGCGCTTATTCCAGG
>CAYQKK010000023.1:41556-70338 GCA_964417955.1 uncultured Planctomycetaceae bacterium | reverse complement strand
TGACGGGCGTTGGGAACTTTGGCTCGATGCCGTCTCCCGACGTCCGACCTGTCAGGCTGCGGCCGATCCACGGGGCGAAGTAGCGGGTCCACCAGCGCGCTTCCCCCACCGCTGCGGCGACGAGCGAGCGCCGCTCGCGGGGCGGCAGCGGCGTGTTCCAGCCAGCGTGCCCTTGGAGGCCTAGGGCATGGGCCATCGCCGCAGCCATCCGGGCGTGCCCTTCGGAGTTCGCGTGGATTCGGTCGGGGCTCCACAGACGCGAGTCCGAGGTCACCGGCTCGGCCGCGAAGTCGACGCAGATTGTGCCCGTGGTCGCACACACCTGGCGGATCTTCTCATTCAGTTCCAGGACGCGGCCCCGCACGAAGCGCGCCAGGGGCATGACCGGCGTAAGGTCCGGCAGCGTAAAGCTGAGGGTCTGGGCCCCCACGCCGCGGAGCGCCGCCAGCATGTCGTGGTAGTCGCCCGTGAACTGCGCCTCGTCGAACTTGGGCGCGGTCACGTCATTGGTGCCCACGAACAGGGTCGCGAAATCCGGTCGCAGCGCAAGGGCCGCGTCGAGCTGCTCGACCTTGACCTCCCTCGTGTCCTTACCGCGGACCGCGAGGTTCGCGTACTCGAGCGATCCGTGCTCGCCCGCAATGTGGGTCGCCAAGCGCTCCGACCATCCGCGGAAGCCGCCGTCCCCCTTGGGGTCATCAAGGCCCTCTGTCGAGCTATCGCCAAGCGCAACGTAGCGCCGAATCGGAGCGGACATCGCCCTACGCGGTGGGGGTGACGCCCTTCTTGAGGATGACGTTCCCGTACTTCCGGAGCTCGCCCGTCATCACCACGGCAAAGCACGACTTCGCGCGCGCGTAGAAGGCCTCTCGATCTAAGCGAACAAACTCGGGAGCCTTCGGCGCGTGCCGCAGAACCGCCGCGCGGTAGTCGCTCTCGACGGCGGGGTCTAGGTCATCGCCGATCACCGGCGCCATCAAGACGACGGGGTCATCCACGTACGCGTCGAGCTCGAAGAGCGGCAGGATCCCATCGAGGAGCTGCGTCACCGACACGCCGTCGGCGCGCAGTACGAGACGCCCCATCGACGCCCCTGGGAAGTGGGCGTCGGCGAGGACGATCTCGTCCCCGTGCCCCATTCGACAGAGCGTTGCCAGGAGGCGAGGTGATAGCAGCGGTGAGATCCCCTTGAGCATTTGCGCAGCCTATCAGGCCGGGCCAAGCCAAGCGAAGACCGCGCCCGTTGCTAGGGCATAAAGCAGCCCGTCGAGGAAGTGCTTGAACGTTGTGCTCCAGTTCTGCGCCTTCCAGATCGAGGCGGACGCGCAGCAGCCAGAGTACGCCATGAACGCGACCGTCCCGGCGACCCTGAGCTTGTGCACAAACGTCGCCGCGGGGTCGACGGTGAGGGCCACGACGTAGCCCACGAGGATGCTCAAGAAGACGCAGTTCAGGAACCACTGGCCCAGCGTCTTGCCCATGTTCCAAGACCCCGACGGTTTCACCGAAAGGAAGCCGATCGGCCCCTCCTCGAGCTTCTTCACCATCGGCTCGCTCGCGAGCTCCTTCATGTCGATGCAATACGGAAAGACGTACTCGCCAGGAGCAACGCCGGCTTCGCGCATGGAGGCTAGAACGGCGTCCTCGTCGGGCAGGCCCCCGTAGTCATGCTTGTGATAGCCGAGCACCATGTGCACGAGGGAGCTGACGAGGAAGACCGCGATCGCGCTCACGAGTATCGGGAGCCAGAGGTCGACTAAGAATTGCATGGGAGCTGTGGGAGAAGGGTTGGAGGCGGAACGGTCGTCGAAGGGCCCGCGCGCCCCAAGCTACTGCATATAGGGTGATTCAGCGGAACCACTGTGGGCGAGGTAGGTTCAAAGGGCTCCCCGCGGCGCGTCTCGGCTCCCACCTCATCATCCACATGCTCTCGATCTTGACCCTGTCCCTGGCCTGCCTGCAGAGCACGCCCGTCGCCTCAGTTCCGGCTGCGAGGACCCCGGTGCGGCGCCCACAGAACATCGTGCTGGTCTTGGCGGACGATTTCGGGGTCGACATGGTGGGCGCCTATGGGGAAGGGAGCGCCCCGCCCTGCACGCCGACCATCGATGGACTGGCTCAGGATGGGATGCTATTCCGAAACGCATGGGCCAACCCCTCGTGCACACCGACGCGGGCGGCCGCGATGACGGGCCGGCACGGCTTTCGGACGGGCCTAGGTCAACCGGGCGCGGGGGCGCTGCTCGATCTTGCAGAGACGACGATTCCCGAGACGCTCATCGGCTACGCGACTAGCGCCCTCGGCAAGTGGCATTTGGCGTCGGGGCCGGGATCCCAAACGCACCCCAACCTCAGTGGATTCGACCACTACGCGGGGGGGCTCTCCGGGGGACTCCCGGACTACTTCAACTGGACCAAGACCGTCAACGGCAGCACCTCTACGTCGACGACCTACGCCACGACCGATACGGTCGACGACGCGATTGCCGCGATGGCGACCATGCCAGAACCCTGGTTTCTCTACGTGTCGCTGAACGCTCCCCACACCCCGTTCCACGTGCCACCGGCGTCGATCTGCCAGCCGTCTGGCTGCCCGACGCCCCTTTGCGGCACCGTCACTCAGAACTCTAGTGATGTGCTGCAGGGCAAGGCGATGATCGAGGCCATGGACGCCGAACTCGGTCGAATGTTCGCCGTGCTCGATAGCGTCGACCCGCGTGCGTTCGTGATCTTCATGGGGGACAACGGGACGTCACGGCAAATCGTCGAACCTCCGTTCATCAGACAGCGTGCAAAGGGCAGCGTCTACGAGGGGGGCGTGAACGTCCCACTCATCGTGCGCGGCCCGGGGGTCGCTCGGGGTGAGTCGGCGGCGCTCGTCTCGTGCGTCGATCTCCACGCCACCATCGCTGACATTGCGGGTCGCCCATCGTCGTCCGACGATTCTGTCTCCATGGTGCCGCTCTTTGGGGACCCACGAGCAACGGGCCGGGAGTTCGTCTACGCCGAGACTTTCTCGCCCAACGGCGGCACGTTGCCGTTCACCGAGCACAAGCGCACGGTGCGCAATGCCCGCTACAAGCTGCTGCGCCAGACGGGGGTCGCCGACGAGCTCTACGATCTCGACCTCGACCCGTTCGAAGGAACCAACCTTCTCATCAACCCTGACGCAGCCGCCATGGCGGCTTTCGCCGAGCTAGAGGCTGAGTTGATTCGCCTCGGGGTCGACTGATCCCTCGGAGTCGGAGAGTCGAGAGGCAACTACGTGCGACAGCGGGCCGCTTAGGGCACCTTGAACGAAGCGACGACGGTCTCCCCGCCTTCCACGTTGACGTCGAGGTCGCCCGGATCTGTGGCCAGGGACTGGCTGCCGATGCCTTGGATTCTGACGTTCCACTCCCCCGGCGCCAGGGCGTCGATCGTGGTGGACTCCCCCGTCAGCATCTGGATCTTCGGCTGGGCCGACATCGGGGCATCTGTGCGGCGCAGCATGGCGATCGCGCGTCCCGTCAAGCCCTCCACCTCAACGCGGATCGACCCAGACTTCTTGAATTGAACGTCCACGTCGGACTCGATGGAGCCGTCAGGCACCGAGAAGGGCTCTGACTCTGCCTTGTCATAGCCATCCGCGGTGGCGTTGACCTTGAGGCGCACCCCCGCCGTTACGCCGCGGAGGCGATAGCGGCCTTCACCGTCCGTGATCGTTGGCTCCGCTTCGTTCATCCCCGTTGACATCATGACGCTACCGCCACCGTTGTCGGTCATCATGACCATGCGCACGGCGGTTCGCGACGTCCCCGATTCCTCAGCTGCGCGCTCGGCCTCGACCCGCGCGCCGGCCAAGGGATCTCCGTTCTCGTCAACGACAACCCCTGTGACTTCCGTGACCGAGAGGTCGAGCGACACTTCCTGCTCGCCGCCCTCCATCGTCATGTCATGGACGTAGGGCATCGCGCGCGTCTTGTGATCCACGACCAGCTCGTACTCCCCGGCCTCGACGTCCACGATATGGAATTCGCCGCGCGCGTCCGACGTCGCGGACGGGCTGCCGGGACCGCCGAACATGATCATGCCCTCAAGGGGATTGTCGCCACCTGCCTTGCGCAGCTTGACTTCCGCGCCAGCGAGAACACGACCGAGCTCAAGAACCTTCCCCTTGAGACTGCCGATCGCTGGAGCGGATAACGCCACTTCCACAACCTCCCCGGGTAGCACCGTGACCTCTGTCCAGGTGTCATCGTCGTCCGCGTCGCCGCCGAACCCGTCCATGCGAATGCGAGGCATCACCATCGTGTTTCCGCCGCCGCGCTTACCCAGCCGGATGCGCTGTGGGCCCGCGCTAAGTCCTTGGAGCAGCGCTACGCCGTCGTCGCCGGTGCGCTCGGAGCGCATCGCCGCACTCTCCATGTCTTCGCCGTCGATCTCCAAGGAGTGGCCACTCGCGGGAACGCCCGATGGATCGAGGACGGTGACGCGGAGGCCTCCCCCCGGCGTAAGGCGTACTTCCTGCTCGAAGACCGTCATGACCTCGGGCAGCTGAATCGGACCCACCGTTGCTGGTGCGTGGGCGCCATCCTCAACCTGGATGTCGACCAGCTCGCCCGCCGTCGCGTCGAGGGAGACGACTCCGTCCCCGTCGGTTCTACCCGTCTGGCGCTCCTGGCCGTCGAACACGGTGTGCTGCGATCCCTCTGAATCGTCGCCATCACTCGAGAAGCTCGCGTTCACTCGGATGGACCTGGTGGCGCTCTCTTTCTTCGGGCCCCCCATGCTGACGCGGGCTCCCGCCACCGGTTCGCCGGTCACGTCGTCCAGAACGGTCACAAGCACCGACGGACGCGCGACGAGCGCGATCTTGCCAAGATCCACGACCCCATCCGGATAGACGAGGAGGTTTTGCGCCTCCCAGTCCTCGAAGCCTTTCTTTGAGAGCTTCAGGTTGAGCTCCTGGCCGCCCTCTTGGGGCCAAAGGCCGTCCAGCTCGCAGAGTCCTGCCTCTGCATCCTTGATGGCGTTCGGTCGATTGAACTCGAATTCGAACCCAGCCTCGACCATGCCGGGCGCCATGGGAGCTCCGCTTGGATCGGTCACCGCAAAGGTCACCTTGGCGCCGGTGCTGTACGTCAGCTGAAGCTCGGGGCCAAGGCCAACCTGCGGCGTCACGAAGGAAACGGCCTGGCTACGACGGGCGTTGGAGCCAAAGGAGTTCGCCTTGCCTCGATTGAGGACCACGAAGTAGTCAGCTGCCGCCTTGAGTCCGCGTATCTCAAACGATCCGTCCGGCTGAACTTGGCCGCTGCCGTTCTGTCGACCCGTGATGGAGAAGTCAAAGTCATGGGTCGCCACTTCGCCGAGGTTCGCGACGACGGTGAGTCCGCTGAGCTCCTCTTGCGGTCCCTTGACCATGCCGCGCACAACCACGCCGTCCTGTAGAACGACCTCGAGTCCTGACGTCGTCTCCCCCGGGCGCTCCGTCTCACCCTGAAGTCGACCCGACGGGTGATCCGAGTGGGTCACCACCAGCTCGTAGGGGCCGGAGGCCTGGCGCGAGATCAAGAATGCGCCGCCCGCATCGGTCGTTGCGACGACATCTTCGGGGCCGCCAAGCACGGTGATTCCATCCGACATGTCGGGCTCGCGGATGAGCTTGGCGTCGGCGACGCCGTTGCCGTCTTCATCGACGACCCGGCCGCTCAAGGTGACGCCCGCCGCTAGGCGCACGTCCCCGAGGTCTTCCTCTTGGCCTTCGCTCACCGAGGCGGACGCGGTGAAGGGAGCAAACTGATCCGCTTCGATGCCGAGCCGAAGGTTCCCAACGGGAGCGGTCAGCGAGAAACGGCCGTCCCGGTTGGACCTAGTGGATCGCGCGCGTCCGGTTGCTTGGACCAGCCTCTCCCCCATGAAAAGGTCCTCCAGATCCCGTCGTGCCACTTTGATCTCAGCGTTCGCGATTGCTGCGCCATTCGCGTCGGTGACGCGACCGACGATCGTCCCCGTCGAGGGCTTGAGCGACGCGGCTAAGCTTGATCCATCGAGCCTAGGCGTACCCTCTGACACATCAGCGACGGTAGTGGACGCTAGCTCCCGGTCGGTCGTCTGGACCTGCGCATCGGGGGTGCCCAGGTCTGGGTCTTCGGGGGTTCCGGTGCCGGCCGTGTCATCCTCGTTGCCGAGTGTGAGTCCTACGGTCTCCGGTGCCCCAGAAGGCGACTCATCCGCGCGCAGAGCAAAGAAGGCCGCTGCGCCGACGGCGACCAGACCCAGGAAGAAGAGAGCTGCTTTGTTCATGATGGTGGGGCCGGGGGACCCATGCCGAGGAATCGAGATGGCACGGTACGACTACCCAGGTAGTCCATCAAGGGCTGAAGCGTACGAGACGCGTCAAGCTTCCGACGGACTGAGCGGGATACGCCGGAAGCGGGCCGCTGGTACCCTGACCGCCCACGATCGCTCGCCAGCCCGATGCTCTTCACCGACAACGTCTTCCTCTACTACTTCCTGCCGATCGTGCTGGGGCTCTACTACGCCTCGCCACGGGGTTGGAAGCCCTGGGTCCTCGCCCTCTCTAGCTACTTCTTCTACGGCTGGTGGCGACCGGACTTCGTCGCGTTGATGTGGTTCTCAACGGTCGTCGACTACTCCTGCGGTCTACGGATTGCCAAGGACCAAGCGGCCCCCAACGCCGACGCCGACGCTGGCGACCAAGCGGGCAAGCGCTGGGTGGCCCTATCGTGCTGCGTGAACCTTGGCCTGCTCGCTTACTTCAAGTACGCGAATTTTGGCATCGAGACCCTGAACGCGATTCTGGTCGCGAACGGCGGATCGGCCCTGGAGTGGGCTGAAGTCATCCTCCCGATCGGGATCTCCTTCTACACGTTCCAGACGCTGAGCTACACCGTCGACGTGTACCGACGCGACGCCGAGCCCGTACGTCAGTTCCGTGACTTTGCCTGCTACGTCGCGCTCTTTCCCCAGCTCATCGCTGGGCCGATCGTTCGCTACTCCTCCATCGCGGAGCAGCTCAGGTCGAGGGTCCACACCTGGGGTACGTTTTCGACGGGCGTGATGATCTTCCAGGCCGGGATGGCCAAGAAGGTGCTCCTAGCGGACACGTTCGCCAAGGCTGCGGACCAGGGCTTCGCGCTGGCGGATCCCACGATGCTGGAAGCCTGGGCGGCAGCGATCAGCTACACGTTCCAGATCTACTTTGACTTCTCCGGCTACTCGGACATGGCCATCGGCCTCGGGCTGCTCTTCGGCTTCCGCTTCCCGGTGAATTTCAACCGACCGTACATCTCGAAGAGCATCACGGAGTTCTGGCGTCGCTGGCACATCACGCTGTCTTCGTTCCTGCGCGACTACCTGTACATCCCCTTGGGAGGCAACCGCAAGGGCTCCGTCCGCACGTACATCAACCTAGCGCTGACGATGCTCCTCGGCGGCCTATGGCACGGGGCCGCGTGGACCTTCATCGCGTGGGGCGCGTACCAGGGATTCTGGCTCGTGCTAGAGCGCGTTTCAGGCAGACGCACGCTCTACGCGATGCTGCCCAGCGTCCTGCAGAACGCCATCACCTTTGTGATCATCGTTGTGGGCTGGGTCTTCTTCCGCGCATCAACGATCCCCGAAGCCATGGGCTTCCTTGGCGCGATGGTGGGGCGCGGCGCGGCAGGCCCGTCGACACTCTTCATCGAATGGAGCCACCTGCAGTCGATCGCGTGCGTTGTCGGACCACTGATCGTGTTCGGTTTCGCCACCACCCAAGAGCACGCGAAGCGCCCGCGCTCGTGGTGGGTCGCCGCGGTGTTCGTTCTCTTCCTGATGTCGATTCTGCACCTGCACCGCGCGTCGAACATCCCCTTCCTCTACTTCCAGTTCTAGGATGGATGCGCTCATCGAAACGGCTGCGCCAGGAGGGCACGGGCCCATGGGTGCTGTCGCAGGGCTGTTTCTCGTGGTACTGCTAGGCACGGGAGCGGCCGAGCTAGCGATGCCGCCCAAGGCCCTCAAGCTCGTGGGACAAGAACGCAGGGACGCGGCGGAATCCGAGGAGCAACAAGCGTTTTGGGACGGCTCCCTCGCGCGCTCCAAGGAGGCGAATTTTCGGCTCCATGGCCGCGTTCGTCGCTGGCTGGCCCCCTATTGGTCCGCCGCGATGCTGGGCCTCCGCGACGTGCCCAACGACGACGTCATCGTGGGCGACGAGGGCTGGCTGTTCCTGCGCGACCGCGTGCAGCTGCCGACCCATTCCAGTGCCGCGGGTGGGCGGCACCTCGCGAACCTGATGGGGCTCGTAGGCCGCTCTCTCCACTCCCGAGGGACTCAGCTGATCTGCGTTCCGATTCCGCGGAAGAGCGTCACCTGCGCGGACAAGCTACCCACAGGAATCGACTGCGACCCTTCGTTCGACGCTGCGGTGATCGAGGCACTGTGCGCGAGGGGTGTAACGACCATCAACATTGCGCCCGCTTGGAACGAACACCCCGCCGGGGACATTTACCTGAAGCACGACTCCCACTGGGCGTGGGGAGGGAGGCGCCTCCTTGCGGAGGAGCTTGGACGGGAGGTCCCCGAGCTAGACCAAGGGAACGCGGAGTACACTCTCGTCGAAGGGCCAGAGCACGTCGCGTCCGACGGACTCCGCTTCGCGGGCATCGACCGCGGACACCCCGCCAATCGTTTCTTCAACGCCACCGCGGACCCGGCCCTCGCTCTGCTGCCCAGTGGAAGCGAGGAACGCATCGACAGCCGCGAGCTTGGCTCCGACGTGCTGCTGGCGGGGACCAGCTTCTGCGAGCTCTTTCAGTTCCGAGCACACCTCTGCGATGTACTGCAGACCCCCGTCGAGGACGCGAGTGAACTCGGGCGCATGCCGCTGCTGTCCCTCGAGAGAGCCTTGATCACTCGACCGCTCGAAGACTTCCCGGCCTACGTGATCACCGAGTTTCCGATGCACCATGCCGCCAACATCGAGAGGGGATCCACCCCGACCGTGCGGGCGGCCCTCGGCATGGCTCGCCAGCTCGGCTTTGCGGATCGAGCCGGAGCGGTACCGGACGAGCTCTTCCACCGAGAACCGACCGGTACGCCTGCGCTGCGCGCTCCCATGGTGAGCTTCCCGCCCGGCTCGCTGCTTTCAAGCGGCGACGGTGTCCTTGGCATTCAGTTCGAGTTCGACGGAACCCGTGACTCCAAGTGGACCTACTCGACGGGGGGCGCAGAGATCGTCATCGGCGCCAAGAAGGGCTCGCGCGTACGCGCCCTCCCGGTCGTGGAAGAAGGGCAGAACACGGGCTTCTACGCGAGCCTCACGCCCAAGACTCCGGCGTCCGTGGGAACCAGCGTCAGGGCGATCGTCGTGACCGACGCAGACTTAGAAAACGGTTTTGAATTCACGGGTGAGAAAGGCGAGGACGGTGACTGGAGCGCTGACTTGGACCGCAGCGTGTCGGAACAGGACAGCCTGGCGCTTACCTGGGGCGAGTGGACCACCGGGCGCGTCGAGGTCACCGCTGAGGGCCAAGATCGCCACGGTCGAGCGATCGACGCAACATGGTCCTTCGAAGACGCGCGGCGTGCGCGCTTCGCCATCGTGACCCTGGGGCGTTTCTACGGCGGTCGAATCACCGGCGTCCAGGCCGTGGGTACGCGCGGCCCGGTGAAGGGAGTTGTGGCGGGTCAGGTACGGAGCCTGTAGGACACCTGATGGCCAACGACTCCCTCATTGAAATCGGCCCACGGCCGCGCGGCGTCCGGTGGTTGGCCGCGGTGACGGTCCTGGCTTCCGCCGTGGTGCTACTCGGCACAGGCATCACGGAGGCGTTCTTCGCCCCCGAGAAGCCTCGACTCATTGGCGACGAGAAGGACGCCATGGAGCAAGCCGAAGCGAACGCGCGCTTCCGCGACGGCAGCCTGGCCCGCAGGGTCGAGACGGACTTTCGGCTGCGCGGACGAGTACGCCAGTACGTTGCTCCCTTCTGGGCGGCCCTGATGTTCAAGCTACGGGACGTGCCCGCGCGAAGCGTCATCATTGGCGACGATGACTTTCTCTTCGTGCGCAACCGGGTCGAGCTTGACTACGCGAATCGAGGGGGTGGTCCGAGCATCCTCGCGGCGCTATGCGGCTCCGTCGGTCGCGCGCTCGCTGCACACGGGTCAAGTCTGATCGTGGTCCCGCTTCCTCGCAAGGCCGTGGCGTGCCGCGCGTACCTGCACCCAGGCATCGACGTCGCCCCTGAGTTCGATAGGCATGTGGTTCAGACCCTGCGCGACCATGGGGTGAAGGTGGTGGATCTCACCGGCCCGTGGGCGGATGCGGGCGCTGATCAATCGGAAGAGCCGCTGTATATCCCCCATGATTCCCACTGGTCCCGTGCCGGCGTCCAGTCGTTCGCCCACGAGCTCGCGCGGCAGGTCCCCGGACTTCCCCGAAACACGGCCGAGATCGGAACGGCGGACGGTTGGGTCAGGGCTACGCTTGCGAACCTGAGCCATGTGGGTCTCCGCCTGCGGCATCCGGCCTACGCCTGGGTCTCCCCTCGCAATGAGAAGGCGTTGCTGCTGACCCCGCCGGGTCGCGAGACCGCCATCAACAAGGGCAAGGAGCGAGCTGAGATCCTCCTGGCCGGATCGAGCTTCAGCAACGGCTTCTTCGCACAAGCAGTTCTCGCGTCGACGCTTCAGACACCGGTGGCGAGTTCAAGCCTTAGGGGCAGGCCGCCGCTGGACTCGACCCACAAGGGGATCGCCCACTTCAAGCCCGCAGACCTCCCAGCGTTTGTCATCACCGAGTTCCCGGTCCACCAGGCCGCAGCTCTAGGTGCAGGCACGGACGGTTCCGTACGAGGCTGCTACGCGATCGCGAACCTGTTGAGCGATTCGCAGCGCACGACCGTTCTCCCAGCGGCGAGCTTCCCCTCACGGCGAAACCACCAGGCTACGGCCAAGAAGCCCGCCGTCGCTTTCCCCACGGGCACGCTTCTCTCAAGTGGCGACGGCGTCCTATCGCTGCGCCTCGGCGTCAAGAGCGCCGCTGAGACCCAGTGGCGGGTGGTTTCGAGCGGCATGAACCTGCGCATCAAGATCCCTGCGGGAGAACACGCTCGCACCATTCCCTTCGTGGAAGGACTTAGCGCCAACGCCGGCTTCCGGCTGATTCCCATGAACGCCGCTGCGGCTGCGTCGGAGTTCGTCCTGGATGTCACTACCGACGCTGACCTCACGTCGGCAACGACCCTGCGCAAGGTCGCCGGCCACGGGGACACCCCGACCTTCGCAGGTCAGGGCGAACTCCAGTCCCACGATGCGTTGATCCTGCGGTGGGACGACGAACTCAAAGGAGAGATGGTCGTGCGCGCCAGCGGCACCCAGCCGGACGGATCAGCCTTCTCGCGCGCGTGGACTTTCAAGACAACCCGGGGCGCGCGCATCGCTGTCTTTTCGCTGGGAGTCGTGGAAAGGTGGAAGCTGGAGCAGGTGGCCGTGGAGGGCGGAGCGGGCGCAATGACGTGCGACTTGGCGCCCCTCAGCCTCGCACGGTAGCGGGCGCCATGGCGGGGAAATGCGGCTTTGCCCGTTGCGGTCCCTGCGGCGCTGGGTCCTGATGGCAAGGACTCCCTTCCCTATAGCCCCCTCGTCATGAAGTACCCGCTCGCCCTAGCCGCCCTCGTCGCACTCTCTCCCCTGACCGCCGCCCAGTGCGAACTAACCCGCGCTGGGCTTCCGGTCCCGACGCAGACGGGGGTGTTGGGCTGGAGTGTCGCCATCGAAGGGGATCTCGCCGTGTTGGGGGCGATCGGAACCGACGAAGCCTGTCCCGCGGATCCCAACTGCAACTCCGGCAGCGCGCTGGTGTATCGGAACGTCAACGGATCCTGGAATCTTGAGGCTACCCTGACCGCCAGCGACGGCGACGCCCTGGATCAGTTCGGACAGAACTGCAGCATCTCGGGCAACCGAATCCTCGTGGGGGCACATTTCGACGGACCTGGTTCGGCCTACGTGTTTGCGTACAACGGGAGCGCCTGGGTCGAAGAACAAAAGCTTGTTGGCAGCGACTCGCTCGACCTCTTCCACTTCGGCCACTCCGTGTCCTTGGACGGCGACACCGCGCTCATCGGATGCATGCGAGACAACCTTGCGGGACCGGAAACCGGGTCAGCCTTCATCTTCGAGCGAATCGGCGGGGTCTGGACGGAGATCGCGAAGATCACGGCGAGCGATCCCGCTTCGCTCGATCGCTTTGGGCGCTCCTGCGATCTGCAAGGGGACACGGCCGTGGTCGGCGCACATCTCCACGATGGAGCCGCGGCCAACGAGGGCGCGGCCTACGTGTACGAGCGCGACGATGCTGGCACTCCCGGCGACCCGACCGACGACACTTGGCCCCAGACCGCAAAGCTCGTCTCTAGCCAGCCGCTTCAAGAGGCGCTCTTCGCGAGGGCGGTCGGGGTTCACGGCGACACGTGTGTCATCGGCGCCTCGCGGGACACCGGTGCATCCGTCAACTCGGGCGCTGTCTACATCTTTGAACGGGACGCGAGCGGCGCATGGCTCGAGTCGCAGATCCTCAGCACGCCGGACGGCGAGGACGCCGACCGATTCGGTGAGAGCGTCGCGATCGATGGCGACCGCATCGTCGCGGGGGTCCCCGGCGACGACGACGTTGCCGGCCAAGCCGGTGCCGCCTATCAGATCCAACGCGGTGGGTCGGGCTGGGTCGTGACAACGAAGTTCACGTCCAGCGAAGTGGACCCAGGCGCGAGCCTCGGTGCGGAAATGACCGTCGACGTATCGGGGGACCGGGCTGTCTTTGGGTCTCCCCTCGGCAGTCTCGACATCCAGCTGGGCGGCAGTGCGTATCTTGTGGATCTGGACGGCTGCCTTGGGGAGTTCTACTGCGCAGTGACCACCAACTCGACGGGATCCGAGGGCCTCGCGGAGCTCGTGGGCTCGACCCTTGCAGAGGCCAACACGCTGCGCTTCGACGTGTCGTCGCTACCCACCAACGCCTTCGGCTACCTCCTCGTATCGACTGACCCTGGCTTCGCGATGTTCCCGGGAGGGAGCGTTGGCAACCTGTGCCTGTCTGGCTCCATCGGTCGTTTCATCAGCGACCTCTTCAACACGGGGGTGACGGGGACCGCCGCCACCACCATCGACCTGACGGCGCTTCCGTCCGCCAACGGCACGTTCTCTGCGGCCGCAGGGGACGAGCTGTACTTCCAGACGTGGCACCGCGACTCCGTGGCAGGTACGGCGACATCCAACTTCAGCCAGGCGATCCGCGTCCAGCTCCACTAGTCTTACGGCATGAACGTGCGGCGCCTCCCTTTCCTGTTGCTGATTCCTCTTGCGGGACTCGCCGTGCCCCACGCCATCGGAGCCCCCCCCGCGGGATCAAGACCTACCGCCCTCGTGGAGCCACAGGGAAAGGGGGTCAAGGCGCTCCAGGCCGAGATCAACGCCAAGCTGAATAAGACGCCGCGCGAGGTCTTTGAGAAGCTTGGGAAGATCAGGACGAAGTCCGCCTTTCAGGTGCTCAAGACCTCCGCCCAAAAGCTGAAGGGACGGCAGGCCAAGATCAGAGCGTTCGCGGCCATGCGCCATCTTCTTGATGACGAGAAGCTGAAGGATCCAGTGCTCGAGCACATCGAAGACGTCGCCATCAACGGCTCCTCTGGGAATGCTCAGGCCGCCGTGCGCGGGCTCGCACAGTTCGGCCAACGCGGCAAGGTGGGCCTCCGGCGGATCGTGGAGGAATCCGACGACGTGCGCACCCGCCAGTTCGCTTTCCGCCCTATTCACAAGGAGCTCCTCAGCGAGGGTGGCACGAAGGTAAGGGACATGGTCCTGCGGGATTTTCTCGTGCCTGAGTCGGGATCCGAAGATCAGGCCCTCGCGCTGCTGCGCATGTACACGTCCCCCGCGGACCTCAAGCTCTTCAAAGCGGTCGTCGAAGACGAAGAGCGCTCCATCTCCATGCGGCGCATCGTTATTCGCGCCATGGAGAGTCTTGCTCCCAAGGGCGCGGGCGACAGCGAAGTCCGACCGAAGAAAGGTGATCAGGCGGCTGCCGTCATCATGGTCGGACTGAAGAGCGACGAGCCGCGCCTCCAGTACCAAGCGCTGCTCTCCACGGGCCTGCGACCCGCTCCGATGAGTGGGGCGGCGATGCGCGTCATAAACAAGCACGCCAAATCGGACGACGACGCGACCCGCCGGGCCGCCACGCTGCTGCTACTCGAGAAGGGTGACGGCAAGCTCACGCCGCTGAAGCTGGCGGGCTCAAGGGACGTGATGATGCGTCAGGCGGCGGCCATCGCCCTTGGAAGCGTCCCGGGGGACCAGTCCTTCAAGGCCCTAGCCAAGCTCGCCACCGACAAGAACTGGACCGTCAAGGTCGAAGCGATCCGCGCGCTTTCCGCCCAGCGCGACAGACGAGCGATCCCCTTACTCGTCGAACGCATCCATCGAGAACAGGGTCGCTTGATCGCCGACGTCGCAGCGGCGCTTGAGGGCCTTACCGGCCGCACCTACGGGACCAGCGTCAAGACCTGGCGGCGCTTCTGGAATAAGGAAGGTGACGAGTTTGAAATGCCGACCCTTGCGCAGGCCACCGAAGCGCTGGAAGCCCGGGCCAAGAAAAAGAATAAGGCCGCCGCGGCGGCCGGGGCCTCGGTCGCGTCCTTCTACGGACTGAGTGTCATTTCCGGACGCTTCGCGATCGTGTTCGACGCCTCGCTCTCCATGCAGGCCAAGGGCAAGTCAGGCAAACGGCGAATCGAGACCGCGAAGGAACAGCTGAAGAGCACCATCAATCGATTGGGCGAGGGCACCCTCCTCAACCTCATCCCCTTCGCCGCCAAGGTGGATCCCCTCTGGGATCGCCTCATGCCCTTGAACGAGGAGACCCAAGCCGAAGCCATCGAGTTCACGGACGGGCTTATCATGAAGCTCGGCACGGACATCTACGACGGTCTGTTCACGGCGTTCTTGGACGAACAAATCGACACGATCTACGTGCTCTCGGACGGGGCCTCCACCGAGGGCGTCGTCAAGGACACGGATGGCCTGCAGGAAGAGGTCTCGCGCTGGAACTCGGTGCGGGGCATCCGGATTCACTGCATCGCCATTGGCACGAACCACCCGCTTCTTCGGGGGCTGGCCGCAGACTCCGGCGGCACGTTCGTGAGAGTGGACTGAGCCAGCCGTGTTCGCCTGTCGACCTCGACAGCCGATCGAATGAACCCTGGGAGGATCACTGTCGGTTCGCTAGAACATCTGTATGACCGACGAAATCTTCTCCGAACGCGTTCTCAAGTACGGCGCCTTCCTTTACGGCGGGCCCGACGGAAACAACGGCGCCAATGCCACGATCTGGCTCCGATTCGACAGTAGCCCCGTCTTTGTGTGGCTGCGCTTCTACCCCATCGGCTACTCGCTTCCTCCCAACTACGAAGCCGAGAGCTCCGGCGGCGACTCCATCTACTACGTGAGCTACCGGGCGTCCGAGTACAACAAGGTCCTCGACCTGCTTCGCAACGAGAGCCCCGTTTTCTTCTATTGGAACGAAGAAACCGAAGTGGCCTACGTGCGCTGCGGCGCCGAAGACGTCGGCGAAGGGGAAGACGACTAGTGAAGAGCCTCTGCCTCGTAGTCGCTGCGTTCCCGGGAGCGGACGGTGCTCTGTTCGCCCCGCGCGATCTCAAGGCTGGCGATGAGGTAGTGACGTTGACCTGCGGCTCACCGAACAAAGACTTCATTCTGGAAGTCAACGGGGGCGGACTGGTGGTCAGCGACTTCAATCTCGACGGTCACCTCGATTTGGTGACCGTCAACGGCTCGACCGTCAGCCGAGTGCGCGAAGGGCAGCCGGCACTTCCGTCCGCGCTATGGCTTGGGGACGGCGCGGGGAACTTTCGGCCCGCAGGAGCTGATTGGAGCCTGCCCGGTGGGCGCTGGGGCATGGGGGGTTGCGCAGGTGACGTCGACGGTGACGGGGACCCCGACCTCGTCATCACCGAATGGGGTGCAAATCGTCTTTACCTCAACGACGGTGGTCGCGGGTTCATCCGCGCCGCGGGCGGGACCCTCAACGAGAAAGCGGAAGAGACCGCACCGAAAGGCCTCAAGGAAGACCTGTGGAGTTCAAGCTGTGCGTTCCTCGACTACGACGGCGACGGGCACTTGGATCTCGTGGTCGTGAACTACCTAGACTTCGACCTCCAGACAGCCCAGGGCCCCGGCGGAAGCTGCCGCTGGAAAGGGCACGACGTGATGTGCGGACCCGAGGGCATGACCCCGGTGCACGACCAGCTCTTGCGCGGCCGCGGCGACGGGACCTTCGAAGACGTGACCATTCCGAGCGGTTTTCGCCCTGAAAGGCCGTGCTTCGGCCTCGGCGTCATGACCGTTGACTACGATCGCGATGGAGACACTGACATCTATGTCGCGAACGACTCCATGCCCAACCACCTTTGGGAGAACCAAGGAGACGGCACGTTCAAGGAGGTCGGCATGCGGCGCAACGTCAGCCACGACTCGAACGGTCGAGAGCAGGCTGGCATGGGCATCGCGTGCGCCGACATCGACGGCGACGGCCGCAGCGATCTCTTCGTGACGAACTTCTCGGGCGAGCGCAATGCCCTCTACCGCTCGTCACGCAAGACGAGCTTCCGCGAGAAGGCCGATGTGTCGCGCCTGGGCGGCCCTAGCATTCAGCGTCTCGGGTGGGGCACAGGCATGCACGACTACGATCTTGACGGCTTCATCGACATCTCGGTGGTCAACGGTCACGTCTACCCGGCCGCCGACCGAGCTGGTACGGACACGTCGTATGCACAGCCGGGCCAGCTCTTTCTTGGGAGCGCGGAGTCGAAGTTCTCGGTCCAGCCCCTCTGCACCGGACCCGACATCGTCGCGCGCGCGTCCGTCGCCGGTGACTTCGACGGGGATGGCGACCTTGACCTGGTGATCGTGCAGCTGGACGGCCCCGTCCGCTACCTAGAGAGTCAGGCCACCGAGCGGAAGGGCCGCCACTGGCTGAGCCTTGCCCTGACGGGCACCGTTTCCCACCCGGATGCCGTCGGCGCGCAAGTGCGACTCGATGTGGGTGAACGAAGCTACCACGGCGAAGTACGCACCACCGCTGGCTACCAAGCGGGTTGTTCCACGCGCCTGCACTTCGGCCTAGGAGCCAGTGAACGGATTGACGAACTGCGCATCACGTGGCCCTCTGGTACGGAGCAAGTACTGAAGGATGTTGCGCTTGACCAACTGCTGGCTATCACCGAGCCCACGCAATGAGGCCCCTCACGAAGGTTCTCATGGCTGCGCTACTGTCGGCTCCCGGTCCTGCACAGGAGAACGCCGCCACTTCAGCGCTCGACCGCAGCCCTTCCGATTGGAGCGCCGCCGCGCCTGGTCGCTGGGCTGATTGGGATGCGGACGTCCCTCCCCCACCGCACGTCGAACCCTACCTCGTGCGCGCCATTCGCGCCTTCGAGCGCGGAGACATGCCAGCCACTCTGACGGCGCTCTTCGCGCTCCTTGAAGTCGAACCCGAGTTCCCGTCGGCGCTGCACCAGGCGGGTGTCATTTACTTCCGGCTGCGACGCTACGAGGACGCGATCACTGCGCTCGAGCGCTACCTCGAGATCGCTCCCCACCGAATCGCCGATACGCGCTACTTGGCCCACAGCTACTACTCGCTGGGGCGCTACGAGGACGCGAAGAGCCATTACGGCAAGGTGCTTTCAAAGCGGCCCAATAGCCCCGAGGCTCACCGCGGTCTCGGGCTGTGCCACATGCGCCTCGGGGAACCCGATGCCGCCCTCGTCGAGCTACGCCGCGTCCTTGAGCTGGACCCGAAGCACGCCAACGCGGCGACCTGGATCGCGCAGATTCACTACGACGAGGAGCGCACAGAAGAGGCCCTTGACGCGGTGACAACAGCTGGACGGCTCGACCCGTTCGACGCACGCAGCTGGTTCTTGAAAAGCCAAATCTACTACGAGCTGGAGCGTGAAGAAGAAGGGGACGCGGCCAAGGCTCGTTTCGACGTACTCGACCGCGCTGCGCAAGAGGTTCGCGCCATCGAAACGCAGCTTCTGTTCGAGCCGGCCAATCCGGGCCTCTTCCGACGCCTTGCTGCGTTGCACAGCGGTACGGGCAACGTGCGCGCTGAAGCTCGCGTCCTCTTTCGTTGGCTAAGGATCGAGCCATGGAACCTCAACCTTCGGATCACAGCCTTAGGGGCCGCTCAAGAGACAGGGAACCGTTCGTCTGCGGCCACGTTGGCGAAGAGCCTCCATGCGGTGGCGGGCGATCACATCGACGCGTGGCGCTCGCTCGCGGCGTACTACGCCGCTGTCGGAGACGACGAGCGTCGAGGAGACGCCGCATCCCAGATCGAGCGGCTGACGCGTACGATCCGGTAGCCGTCAGAGGGCGTTCCCGGTAGACTGCGCTCACGATGCGCGTTCTTGTTGTTGAAGACTACGATCCCCTACGTGAGGCGATCACGAAGGCTCTCCGCGAAGCGCGCTACACGGTGGTCAACGCCGCTGACGGTCAGGCTGGGCTCAAGATGATCACCTCGGGGCCCTTCGACCTCGTCATCCTCGACCTGATGCTGCCCGAGATGGATGGCATCACCCTGCTACGCGAGATCCGGACGAAGGAGATCGACACCTACGTGCTGATCCTCACCGCAAGGGATACGGTGGACGATCGCATCACGGGCCTCGATGCGGGCGCCGACGACTACCTCGCCAAGCCCTTCGAAATGAAGGAGCTCCTCGCACGGACGCGCGCCCTCGTGCGCCGTCAGTACGGGAAGAAGGAAACTCGGATCACCGTCGGTGAAGTGGAGGTCGATACGGCCAGCCGGCATGTCTACGTAGCTGGCGAGGAAGTGGTGTTGACGGCGCGGGAGTACGCGCTCCTGGAATACCTCGCCCACCGCAAGGGCGAGATTGTCACTCGTGACGAAATTGGCGAGCACCTCTACTACGACGGTCGTCCCTCGTCAAGCAACGTGATCGACGTGTACATGGGCTACCTCCGTCGCAAGCTCGAACGGCCAGATCGTCCGAAGCTGCTGCATACGCGGCGCGGTCAGGGCTACCTCTTCGGAGTCGTGGATTGAGATCCCTGCGCGGCCGCATGACGGCGGCGATCCTCGTGGCCGTCTCGGTTTTCCTAGCCGTCGACGGGTTCGTCATCTACTACGTCGTTCGGTCGCAGATCGTCGCCGAGCTCGACGCATCCCTCGCGACGCTAGCGCGTTCGACGGCTGTGGCGTCCAACCTCGAGCTCGTTGGCGTCCGACAGATCAACTCCACGGCGCCCAAGCGCTATACGCTCGACGGCGTTTCATTCGGGCCGTGGGTCGGCGATCAGGATCCAACAACCGGTGCGATCGCCACGCACCAGCAGTTTTGGGATCGCCTGCAGCTCATTCGCGACGACGCCCACAAGTACCGCACCTACGGCGTGGACGGCGGACTGGAGGACGCGGGCTGGCTGCTCCACCTCCTAGGCAAGGAAGCGATCATCGGCGCATGGCTCGGACCCGAGGAAGCGTCGAACCAGACCCAGGTCGACACGCTCGTCCGACTCGCCAAGGCCGGTGATGTGGACATGGCGGTGGTTGGCAGCGAAGTGCTCCACCGGGGCGACCTCCCGATCGAAACGTTGATCGCCGCGCTGAAAGACGCGCGCAGCCAAATCCCACGCTCTGTTCCCGTGACGACCGCTGATACGTGGGAGCAATACTTGGCGCACCCCGAGCTCCTCGCCGTTGTCGACGCGGTCTATGTCAACTACTACCCCTACTGGAGCGGCGTGTCCATTGACAGCGCGATGGACACGCTCGCGGCGTGGCACGATGAAGTGGTCGCCTACGCGGCGGGCCGGCCCGTCATCGTCTCCGAAACCGGCTGGCCGTCCGCGGGTGACACCGTGGGTTCCGCTGTGCCCAGCGAAGACAACGCTTCGCGCTTCTTCCTGGAGTTCGTGACCTGGGCACGCATGAACGACGTGGAGTACACGTACTTCAGCGCGATCGATGAGCCGTGGAAGGCGCAGTACGAAGGCCCGCAGGGAGCCCACTGGGGCTACCGTGGCCAAGACGGCGCGCTGAAGCCGCGGATGCAGCTGATCTTCGACGGCATCGTGGTCGAGGACGGCGATCCAGAGCTTCGCATCGACGCGATCGAGTCGCGGGGCGACGGCAATCTCTACGGTCAGGTCAGGGCCCTTGGAACCGTGAACCATCGGGTCGCTGTCTTCATCATGGTGGACGGCCTGTGGTACACAAAACCCTCGTTCGCCGCTCCCACCGTGGGCATCGCGTCCGATGGGACGTGGTTCGCCGACGTGACAACGGGACCTGGCGACGATCGAGCCCAGCGTTACGCCGCGTTCGTGGTACCGAAGGGCTACGAGCCGCCCACCGTGAGTGGTTTGATCGACCTGCCTGGACGCCTTAAGAGTGAGGCCATTGTGTGGACAGAGAGGGCGCGATGAGTGGGCGGCACCTCTCCCTCGCCGCGTTGCTGCTGGCTCTCATCGCGTGCGCTCCAGAGCCAAGCGGCACGGTCTCGAATGCAGGCAACCAGAGCTTCCCCCTCGACCTAGAGGAGCCGCTGCCGGGGAACGACAGTGCCAGCCATGTCTACCAGTGCTGGCTTGGCGGAGGCGTCACCGTGGCGCGCTCAGACAACCTCGGCGCCAACGATCTACCGCGACTAGAGACCAGCCCGGGCGAGGTGCGCTACGCGGATATCACGCTCCCTGGTGGAGAAAGCGCGCGGGCGGTGGCCGTGCGTTTCTACGTCAAGGCCCAGGACGAAGAAGGATCCGGAGCCGCGGTCGAAACCGACGGCGCGCGGGCGAGGGGAGCAGAGTCGCACCCGGTAGAAATCGTAGTCGCACGCAGCACAAAGAGCGTCGACCGCTCCCTGCGCCTCCTGCGCTGGGTTCTCGTGGCGACCTGGATCATCTCCATGCTTACCTGCGCGGGCATCATGAGCTGGCTCGTGCGTCGCGGCCTTTCGCCGCTCAACAGACTCTCGCGCCAGATTCACACCTACGACCAGGACCAACTTGGCGAGACGTTCGAGATTCCTGGCGCGGCGGAAGAGCTTGAGCCAGTGGTTCGACAGCTCAACGGATTCGTTGAGCGGATCCGCGAGGCGTTTGAACGGGAGCACTCTTTCACGGCCCACGCAGCCCACGAGCTACGGACTCCGCTGTCGGGTCTACGTTCCACCCTTGAGGTTTCGCTTTCGCAGCCGCGAGAGGGCGAAGAGTACGTGGACGCCGAGCGTGCGTGCCTGAAGATCACGATGCAGCTTCAGCGCTTGGTGGAGCGGCTCCTGGAACTGGCACGTGCCTCTGCGTCCACCGCGGAGCCCCGCAAGGATAGGGTCGTCCTAAGGACGATCATCGACGAAGCATGGCTGCCACTCTCCGACCCGGCGGCGGAGCGTGGCGTCCCCCTAGAGGTCGACGTCCCGCCGAGCTTCGAGATGGTCACCGACCGCCAGCTCTTGCGCCGCGTCCTCCAGAACGTCATGGAGAATGCGTCCGACTATGCGGACGAGAACTCTCCCATCGAGCTGAAGGTGCGGCGCTCCGACAGTGGAGTGCGGTTGACCTGCTCCAATATGGCGTCCGGGGTTGAGGACGGCACGGCGAAGAACGCCTTCAATCCGTTCTGGCGGTCGGACTCAGCGCGTACGGCCACGGGGACCCACGCTGGCCTCGGCCTCGCCCTCTGCAAGGGCTTCGTCGACATCCTCGGCGGCCGCATCGATGCCTACGCGGGGCACGGCCGGTTCGTTGTCACGATCGACCTACCAGGGAATTGACCGGCTCTGGACGCGCGCATCGCGCGAACGCCCTGTCCATGACCTCCATCTCTGAGGGGCTGATCGAAATTCCGGCGGCCACGCTCCGCCACGTGGACACCGCGTCCTCGATACCCCTGAGGATCTTCTCAGCTCGCTGGTGCTTGATGCGAAAGCTCGGCGCAACCTCACGAAGCAGCTCGAAAGACAGCGCGTTGTCGTCCTCCGAAATGTTCAGCGTCAGGCCTGTCCCGTTCGGATTGGAATTCACGTCGTAGGCGGGCGATAGGCGCCAACCATCTGATTCCAACAAGAACGCGTGATTGCGCAGATGATCGTCGGTGTTCGACACCGCGACGAAGAACGCCATCCGTGTCCAGAGCTCACGCAGATCCCGCGCGGACCGTGAACCCTCACGTTGGATGAACTCGGCGAGCTCTAGGTAGCTGGCGGCCGCAGCCCCGCCCGCTCCCATGCACGCATCTGGCTTCCCAAGGAGCGTCATCGCAGACGCCATGTGTCGACGGGCTCCGTCGTCGGTGCGATCGAAGCGCCGCGTGAGGTAGGTTCGATGGCGGGAGCCAAGCTGCTCCATGCGCGCCTCGGCCATCTGAAGCCCCGCACGATGTCCAAGCTCGCGCACCACGAACTCCCATGCGCCGACGTCCACTTCGTCGTAGACACTCGGGAACTTTGCAATCCAAGAACGTCCATGCCAGTCCGTGACGCAGGCCTTAGGTCGCGAGCCGCCGAGCGACGCGCCGGGTGCGATGAGGATGCGCAGCCAGAGTTCAGAGCCTGGTTGCCGCTCGGATCCCTTGGCTTCCAGGCTACGACTGGCGTTCTCCAGGACGGGGAGGATCTTCCACGGAGGCGACACGCACTCGACGTGGTCGTCCAGTAGCGCGCTGCCCTGATCGAAGCGCAGCGCACCGGTACGGTGGACGTCGTGAACACCCAGCAGGTAGTCGAGCTCGGTCAAAGGGCGCGGTACTTGACCGAGACGCATCGCTTCCCGTGCCGCGCGTCGCTGGATCAGTGATCGCCCCCACTCGTCCGGACAGGAGTCGAGAAAGACACCGAAGTTCGCCGACTTGGGGCCGGGCGTGCTCCTCCCGCTGAGGAGCTTCAGCCCAGGATCGAGCGCTAGCTCACTGCCGCGACGCAGCCATGAGGCTTCATAGTCGAAGGAGAGCATCTCTTCCCCGCGCAAGAAGTCACCGCGAAGGGTTCCAACGACCTCCGGAGCGTCAAAGGCCTCCCAATCGGCGCGAACTCGGATGGCTCGGGCGCCACTCAAGAGTCCAGGTCCCCCGAGTCGTCATCTGAGCGAGGCTTTCGGGGTGCCCGCTTGCGACTCGCGCGGCCCAGCCCCACGTCCTGCAGTTTGCGACCCAGCTCGTCGTCCTCTGCGATGGAGGAGAGATCGGCCTGGAGACCCAGGCTGTTCAGCACGTTCGCGTAGGCGGCCATCGCCACGGAACCGCTGCCGTTCTCGATCGCCCGCAGCGTGGTTCGGGACATCCCGGCGCGCTTCGCGAGCAGCTCCATGGAGACCCCACGCCGGAGCCGAGCCAGGCGCACGTTCTCGCCGAGGGCGTTGAGATGCCGCTGGAGGGAAGGAAGGAGGGATGAGGTGGTTCCAGCCATAACGGCCACGCTATCGACCGCTTACCCGGTGCAATGGACAGCATTGTGCCCAATACAGGATGGGGTAATTTCCTAGGGCGATGGGCAGGGGATTGGGGCTACCCCAAGGGTCCCAGGGCGCGTAACGGCCAGACTTCTGGCCGTTTGGGCGCCTCAATGGTCAAGATCCTGCCCCTTAGACCCCAGCGAGGGATGGGCAGCCCCAAGCAACGATCCCCCGCTCAAGTCTCTGGGTCAAATCCCCCCCACGACGCTCTGATTGGAGTACGATTGGAGTGTCATCGAGCCTCCGACCCCTCGCAGAGGGCCAATATTGGGCCTGATGGCATCCTAACCCTCTAATCACACTCCAATCCGTGCGCGAGCCCAAAGTCACCGTCAAGATCCCCAGGCCTCTGTATCGCAAGATCCAGCAGGTGGTCGAGGGGTCTGGATTCAGCTCTCCGACCGACTTCATTGTCTTTGTCCTCCGGGACCTGATGGGCGATGCGCCGGCCGGGAAAGTTGACCCTGAAAGCGACGTTGCGCCCACGGCAGAGCAGCGTGAATTCACCCAGGCGGAGCTCGACGACGTCAGAAGGAAGTTGGAAAACCTGGGCTACCTGTAGAGCCGCCTCCAAAGAGCACACTTCGCCGTCACTTAGGACCCACAGATGTCCGACGAACGACTGGCAGGAGCAGGGTGGATGGCCCTTCAGATACCACCTCAGGGACCATCGCCAGACATTTACGACCCCGCATTCGCCCGAGACCCACGACCACTAGACCCGCCTTCATCCCATGGGATTGTTCGACAAGTTCAAGAAGCAGCCCCCGACCCCCGCTGGCCCGCGTCCGCGGCTTCCCATGCGTCCTGGCATGGTTCAGAAGCCCGATCCCCAGGGTGACAACCACCTGGTCGTGATCATCCTGGACTCCTGCCGCTACGACGCGTTCATGGCGGCCGAGACCAAGACCATCGCCAAGCTCTCCGGCGGCAAGGTCGAGAAGCGCTACACGTACGCATCGTGGACAGCGCCCTCCCACTACAACCTCCTGACCGGCCTCCTGCCGCACACGTCCCCAGAGAACGTGTACGCATCGGAGTACTACAAAGAGGACTTCTACAACTACAACAAGCGCCTCGGCTCCAAGGGCACCGACATCGACTTCGGCGCCATGGTGCCCGGCCTGTGGCTGCCCGGCTTCCTGCAGACGAAGATGGGCTACGACACGCACGCCCGCGTTTCACTGCCCGTGCTGAACCCGAAGACCGGCATCAACCGTGCCTTCGACTCGTTCCAGCTGATGGATAGCCACAACGATATGGCTGCCATCCTGCCGACGATGAAGTTCGACGGCCCGCGCCCGCACTTCTATCTGTTGAACGTCGGCGAGACGCACTACCCCTACGCGAAGCCCCAGGAGGACTCCTCGATGTGGCCACGCATCAGCGGCGTCAACGGCGTGTTCCGCAAGATGAACGACCAGATGGAGGGCAAGGAAGACGCGGACGACAAGTTCAAAGAGGAGTTCCAGTTCTTCGACCAAGACAAGCTCGACCAGCTGAAGGAGCGCCAGATCGACACCGTCCGCTACCTCGATTCCGTCTTCGAGCAGCTCTACGACATGGTCCCGAAGAACACGCACATCATCGTGACCGCCGACCATGGCGAGCTCTTTGGTGAGGCTGGCTACTTCGGCCACGGTCCGATCATGCACGAGAAGTGCTTCGAGGTTCCGTACCTCGAGGGAATGATCCGCTAGCGCACGACCTCCCCGCGCCCTCCCATGTTCCCCACCTCAAGCGACGCCGCGCCTAAGGGCTGCGTGCTCTGGTTTACCGGCCTGTCCGGCGCTGGCAAGTCCACCCTTGCCACCCGGCTGTCCGAGATGATCGAAGCACGTGGCCGGCACGTCGAAGTTCTCGACGGGGATCTCGTGCGCCAGCACCTTTCCCAGGGACTAGGGTTCACCAAGGAAGATCGCGACATGAACGTGCGGCGCATTGGCTTCGTTGCCAACCTCTTGGCTCGCAGCAGCTGCTGCGCCATCGCAGCCGCGATCTCACCGTACGAGAGCGTGCGCCAAGAGATCCGCGCGATGGTCGACAACGAGCGCGCCGAGTTCATCGAGGTCTTTGTCAACGCTCCGCTTTCCGTCGTCGAAGAGCGGGACACCAAGGGCCTCTACCGGCGCGCACGCGCGGGCGAACTCAAGAATTTCACCGGCGTCAGCGACCCCTACGAGGAGCCGTCGAATCCGGAAGTCATCGTTCACACCGGCGAGGAGTCCATCGAGGAGTCCGCCGGCAAAGTCCTGCAGTTCCTTGAGGAACGCGGGCTACTCGCCGCCGAGGCCGCCAAGGGCTGAAGCATCTGACCATCTTGGGCGCGTGGCGCCCACCGTACTCACCCTCCGATCCGACCCGCCATGTCTCTGACCCATCTCGAGCGCCTCGAAGCCGAGAGCATCCGCATCATCCGCGAAGTCGCGGCTGAATGCGAGAAGCCGGTGATGCTCTACTCCATCGGCAAGGACAGCGCCGTCATGCTGCACTTGGCGCTGAAGGCCTTCGCTCCGGGCAAGCTGCCTTTCCCTCTCCTTCACGTGGACACCACGTGGAAGTTCAAGGAGATGATCACGTTCAGGGACGCGCTCGCGAAAGAGCACGGCTTTGATCTAGTGGTCCATACGAACCAAGAAGGAGTCGCCCAGGGTGTCGGTCCGTTCAGCCATGGCTCCGCCGTGCACACGGACATCATGAAGACCCAGGCGCTCAAGCAGGCGCTCAACGAAGGCCAGTACGACGCTGCCTTCGGCGGGGCTCGCCGCGACGAGGAAAAGTCGCGCGCGAAGGAGCGCGTGTTCTCCTTCCGCACGGCCCAGCACCGGTGGGATCCCAAGCGCCAGCGCCCCGAGCTTTGGAGCACGTTCAACACGCGCACCAACCCGGGCGAAAGCCTGCGCGTGTTCCCGCTGTCCGACTGGACCGAGCTGGACATCTGGCAGTACATCCACCTGAAGAGCATCCCCGTGGTGCCCCTGTACCTCGCGAAGGTTCGGCCCGTCGTCGAGCGCAACGGCGTCCTCATCATGGTGGACGATGATCGCCTGCCCCTTGAGCCCGGCGAAGAACCGATGATGAAGAGCGTCCGCTTCCGGACGCTTGGCTGCTATCCCCTGACCGGCGCCGTGGAATCGGAAGCCAGCACCCTTACCCAGGTCATCGAAGAGATGCTCCTGACCAGCGGCTCCGAGCGAGAAGGTCGAGTGATCGACTTCGACTCCGCGGCGTCCATGGAGAAGAAGAAGCAGGAGGGTTATTTCTAATGGATCACTTCGACGAAATCAGAGAGAAGGGCATCGAGGCCTACCTCGAAGAGCACGAGAACAAGGAGCTGCTGCGTTTCATCACGTGCGGCAGCGTTGACGACGGCAAGAGCACGCTTATTGGGCGCCTCCTCTACGAGTCGAAGCTCATCTACGCGGACCAGCTGGAGGCCCTCGAGGCCGACTCGGCCCGCGTCGGCACCCAGGGCGACCGCTTGGACCTGGCGCTCCTCGTGGACGGCCTGGCGGCCGAGCGCGAGCAGGGCATCACCATTGACGTCGCCTACCGCTACTTCTCGACGAAGGCGCGCAAGTTCATTGTGGCCGACACGCCGGGGCACGAGCAGTACACGCGCAACATGGTGACGGGCGCTTCCACCGCGAACGCCGCCATCATCCTCTTGGACGCCCGCAAGGGCATCCTGACCCAGACGCGCAGGCACACCTACATCTGCTCGCTCCTGGGCATTCGCCACCTGATCCTCGCCGTCAACAAGATGGACCTCGTGGACTACAGCGAAGAGGTGTACCTGAAGGCGCAGGAGGACTACCGCGCCCTCGCGGCGAGCCTCGGCACGAGCCACGTCACGTGCATCCCTGTATCGGCCCTCGAGGGCGACGGCGTCACCAAGCCGAGCGACAAGCTCAGCTGGTACAAGGGCAACACGCTCCTTCAAGAGCTTGAGAAGCTCGAAATCGAAGAGCTCCGCACGGACAAGACGTTCCGCATGCCGGTGCAGTGGGTGAACAGGCCCAACTCCGAGTTCCGCGGGTTCTCCGGCTACATCTCGCGCGGCTCGATCGGGGTCGGCGACAAGGTCGCGGTGCTGCCCGCGGGCACGACGTCCACCGTCAAGAGCGTCCTCGGACCCGACGGTGAACTGAAGACCGCGGCCGCGGGCCAGTCGGTCACCGTCTGCCTTAACGACGAAGTCGATGCAAGCCGCGGCGACATCCTCAGCGCGGCACAAGACGTGCCGAAGGTGGCGGATCAGTTCCGCTCGACGATCGTATGGATGCACGAGGAGCCCATGCTCCCCGGACGCGAGTACATCATGAAGATCGGCGCCAAGACGGCGGCGGTTTCGATTGCGGAGCCGCGGCACAAGGTCAACGTCAACACGTTCGAGGAGCTGCCCGCGCGGACCCTCGAGCTCAACGACATTGGCGTGTGCAACATCAACGTCGACCAGGCCATCGCCTTCGACGCCTACACGGAGAACCGCCAAACCGGCGGCTTCATCCTCATCGACCGCATCACCAACGACACGGTTGGCGCGGGCATGCTCGACTTCGCCCTCTGGCGCTCGGACAACGTCCAGTGGCAGGCCCTCGACGTCGACAAGGAGACCCGCTCTCTCGCCAAGGGCCAAAAGCCCTGCGTCGTGTGGTTCACCGGCCTCTCCGGCTCGGGCAAGTCAACGATCGCCAACGTCCTGGAGACGAAACTCCACGCCACGGGCCGCCACACGTACCTCCTCGACGGGGATAACGTGCGCCACGGCCTCAACAAGGACCTAGGCTTCACCGACGCTGACCGCGTGGAGAACATCCGCCGCGTCACCGAGGTGTCCAAGCTGATGACCGACGCCGGACTCATCGTCCTCGTGTCGTTCATCTCGCCGTTCCGGTCGGAGCGCGACATGGCCAAGACCGCCCTGGACTCCCAGGAGTTCATCGAGGTCTTCGTGGACACGCCCCTGGAAGAAACGGAGCGCCGCGACGTCAAGGGCCTCTACGCCAAGGCCCGCGCCGGCGAGATCAAGAACTTCACCGGCATCGACTCGCCCTACGAAGCTCCGCTCTCCCCCGATGTCCACGTCAAGACGATGGAGTGCAGCAGCGAAGACGCAGCCGACCAGATCATGGCCGAACTGAAGTCCCGCGGCCGCCTGGACAGCCGCTCGTAGAAGCGGCGATCCGGCGTCAACCTACGCAGCAGGCCGCGGAGTCCATTGGACTC
>CAYQKK010000023.1:0-41546 GCA_964417955.1 uncultured Planctomycetaceae bacterium | reverse complement strand
CCGGGGCCACCCGGCCACAACCTCCCCCCCCGGCGGCGCCGCCATTGGGACTCCGCGGCCTGCTGCATTGCCGAGTCTAGTTCGACAAGTAGTGGTGTGATTCAGAAGGTCGGGACTGCTCTTCGCCTATACCACGACGCCATAGAAGCCCGGTCAGAGTGTCACCTCGAGGCGCAAGGCCGCCGGGAGGTAGGACAGATCCAGCTTGAGCCCGCCTCCTAGCTGCTCACCCTCAAGCGTCAAGGCTCCCGTCGAGCCGCCGTGGGTGGCCACGGTCAGCATATCGCCAAGCTGACCGTTGAAGGACCCGCCCACAACAAGCTCTAACGTCCCGTCAAGGTCCGCGCTGCCCGCTACATCCAAGCGATCAAAGCTAGAGCCAGCCGTCTGCCCGTCCACGCGGACGCGCGTTCGGCCTGCGGCTGTCTGCGTCCATGACCCAGACACGGAAAGCGTGCCTACGCTGCCTCCGAACTCCAGAACACCCGCCACGCTCAAGCCGCCAGTGACTGCGCCCTGGGCCGAGAAAACGCCCGCTTGGATGTCGACGCCGCCGGGCGCGACGATCGTCCCGCCCATCAGCGACATCGTCCCGCCCGCCTGCACCACTGAGCCCGAGGACCGGAGCTCGGACGCTGCATCGATCGAGACCATGCCGGTGTTCAACCACCCGTCAGTGACCTCAAGCGTGGCGCCGCCAAGGGCCGAGAGCTGGCCGCTGTTCGCCCAGCTCGTTCCCCGAAGCAGCAGCGTGCCCCCCGCCTGATCGGCCCGGATGTCTCCGTCGTTGACGATGGAGGACGCGGTCGTTCCGATCGTCCCCCGGCCCGTGATCACGATCCCGCTGGCGACGGTCCATACCGGCGCCGACCCCGTTGGGTTGATGAACGGCGACGAAGGCCCCGCCGTCATCGAGATCTGGCCCGATCCGCTGAGACTCTGAGTCTCCTGGGGAGAAAAGAAACCGCCCACCAGATCGATCGTTCCGCCCGACAGGACCAAGCCGTTGATCGTCCGCAGCGTAGCCTGATTCGGGACCATGACCACGCCGGAGAGCTCGACGCCGTCGAAGGCTGAGCTGCCTGACGGGAACGCCGTCCAAATCGAACCGTCCGTACTGCCAAGCTCGCCACCCACTACGGTGCACTGCCTCAACTCGATGTCGCCGGTCGCTGCGCTGGCAGAGAACGCTGAACCCGAGTTCTGGAAGGTTCCCCGGAAGCTCAGCGTCCCTCCGATCCGAGTGATAGGTGCCGCGGAAACAAAGCCATACGTGCCACCAAAGATCACGTCCGCATCGGTAGCGACGAGAGTGCCCTCCTGGGTCCACGTTCCCTCGGTTTGAATCGTGGCACCCGCACCGACAATCAGGCTGCCGCGATTGACCCAGTCGACACCTCGGAAGAACAGTTGGCCGCCATTTTGGTCGCAGCGAATCGTGCCTTCGTTGATAAACCTGGAGTTGACGAAGCCTACCTCACCCGAGCCCTCGATCAGGAGGCTCGGGCCAAAGGTGACCGTTCCGCCCACTACGGGGCGAAGCTTGCCCGTTCCATTCGGTCCGTCGAGGAGGATGGTGCCGGGTCCGTCCACTGTCTGATCTGGGCCGTTGAAGAACACCCTGCCGCCCTGTCCGTCGCCGGCGACCGTGATCGATCCACCTGCGAACGCGAGGCCGTTTTCGATGCCGAGGTTCTCTGTGGCTTCCACGCGGACTTCACCCGCGAGGGTGACTCCGTCCAGGCCTGTGGCAGCGCTATCTGCAGCCCAAGCGACCCCGTCGGATGAGTCAACGACGCCTCCTATGATGCTGCCGCCTGAGAGCCTCCACGGCCCAGAGCCAGCGCTCACGCGTATCGTCTTGCCCGCGTTATCGATGTCGCCGATCACCCTGACCGTGCCCGCTGACGTGGCCGCCGCGGCCCTCGGCCCGAAAGACAGAGTTCCCTCCAGGTCGAGGGTCGCCCCGGCGTCGGTCCGTAGTTCGCCGTTCTGAAGCCAGTTCTCGCCGCGCACGATGAGGTTGGACGTAGTGCTCGTGGCGTGCAGCGCGCCCTCAACGATCATCGGGCGACTGTTCACTCCGACGATGCCTGTACCCCGAACCGTCACTCCCGAAGCAATGGTGAAGGTCTCCGGCCCAGCAGTCGGAGGGAAGAGGAACGCGCGGGGCAGACTGCCCTCGAGGATCACCTCCCCTGAACCGTCAAGTCGGTCCGAGTCGGTGAAGCTAAGGAACGCCTGTTGAGCGAAGCCCTGAACGCGAACCACGCCGCCGTCCAACGTCAGGTTGTTGAATACGGTCAACAGCGACCCTGACTCCACGACTACCTCTCCACCGAGCGTGACGCCGTCAAGCCGGCCGTTCGCCCTGTGAACGATGCGCGCACCGCCTGACGCCTGCACGACCCCGCCAGCGATGGTGCCTCCATTCAGGATGAGGTCACCCGTCGCGCTGTCAAGGCGCAGCGTCTTGCCGCCGTTGGAGAGCACTCCGCTTAGCTCCACGTCGGTGGACAGGGCCGCAAAGGTGCCGGCTCCCTCAAGCGTAAACTGTCCGAAGAGCGACAGGAGGCCACCGTCTGCGACAAGGCGACCCTCATTCACCCAGTTCATGCCTTCCACCCTGAGACTGCCCGGACCGTCCGCAATGACCTCACCGCGCAGAATCATCTGCAGCGAGCTCGCCCCAAGCGTCCCGGAACCGCGCACGGTCACTCCCTGGTCAATCTGAAGCGGCGCGAGGCCGTTCGTTGCGCGAACGCCTGTGCTACCGAAAGACCCGTCGAGAATCAGCTCGCCGCTCCCCGTGATCGGATCGCTCGTGGAAACGCGAAGCCTACCTGCGGAGCCGTTGGCGCCGAGCGTCATCGTCGCCCCGAGTAGCTCAAGCCCGTTCTCAACGAACACCGTGCCGTCGCACGTCGATTCGCTGCCGAGCCGAACGCCATCTAGGAACCCGGAGTTCATGGCGAGTGGCTCACCTGTGCCTGGCAGCACGGTCACTCCATCCAGTCTGCCCCCGTCGAGGACAAGGCCCCCCTTGATGGAGAACGGCTGATCGACGGCAAGGGTGCCGGAGTTGCCAATGAAGAGCGTCTCCCCGCAGCGCAGGCTACGAAGCGCAGATGGCGCGCTGTTGAGCGTCACATTCAACAGCCCAGTGCCGCGGTCGATCAGGACGTTGTCGCCCTCTTGGGGGACTTGCCCAGTGCTCCAGTTCGCCGGATCCTCCCAGCTTCCGTCGGCATCCACCGCCCAGAAGACTGCGTCCTCCAAGACGAGGATACCTGCGTCGGTCAGCCCGCCGGGAACCGGCACGAGATCTTCAATCGTGCCAACGGTCGAGGTGCCGCTGGCAAGGTTGTCTGCAATCACCGTCAGGTTTCCGAGCTGAGTGAATGCGCCGCTGACGCTGAACCGGCCGTCCGAATCACTTACGCCAGCAAAGGCCCCTGGGAACACCGTCACCTCAATGCCGGAGGCAGGCGACCCGTCCGCCTGCTCGACGAATCCGATCACCTCGGTCATCGGGTCGTCCGACGAAACAAGAATGGGGAGTGTCGCGGTTACCCCTTCGTTGCGCGCGGTCACGATGACCACGCCTGCGCCCATTCCTGTGGCCAGCCCGTCGTCGCCGATGGACAGCACATCCGGGTTGCTGGAGACGTAAGTCGTCCCGAGAACACGCTGGGTCAGGTCAGCGATCGTGTCATCGGACATGTCCGCTAGAACGGAAAGCTGAGTCGTTTCTCCGGTCTGTGACAACAGCACACTCGTCGCATCCAAGGCGAGCGTTCGCGGCGTTGGGATCGGCGTCCTTGACAGCTCAAACTCCTGGACGCTGCTCGTCTGCTGCATCTGAACCTCGACGAAGTCAGAAGCGCCGTACCATGTCTCGTCGCGTACCACCCCTACGGAGCGAATACGCTGGAGATTCGTCCCAGCAGGAATGCTTGTCACAGAGAAACCACCCGTCTCCCCCACACGGCGTCCGCGGGTGCCCACCCTCACGTCGTGATCATCCGACAGACGCGGGGTCGCGCTGTCGATCAACCAGTAGTGAGTGCGCTGATCCAGCTCGTCTGCATCGCTGACGCCGTCCATGTCCGTGTCCGGGTTCAGTGGGTCAGACGACATCGCGACCTCGTAGAGATCTGGCAGTAGGTCCCCATCTAGGTCCGAGCTCAGCGAGTTAGGGACAGAGGGATCAAGCCCGAGCCTCACCTCAACGGAGTCCACGATCAAGTCGCCGTCGGAGTCACTGTCGATGATTCCCAGGTAAGCCAACCCGAATTGATCGTTGGAGAAGATGACCACGAAGCACGGGGTCACCATGTTCAAGAGCGGCAGGCCCGTACCCGTTACGCTCACGAGGCCCTCCGAAGTAACGTCCATGAAACCATCGGGGCCCACGGCGTAGTAGATCGTCCCAGGGTCGCTGGTCACGTCGACCCCCCCGTCGAGGACCGTCAGCTGCAGCGTCGATCCAACCGGCATATAGAACTGCCCCCCGGTAGAGACATCGAGCTGGCTCCATTCGTCAACGGCGGGAATGTCATAGAACGACGGGTCCGGGAGCGTTGGGTAGCCGTCGGGCACAGATCCCGATACAGCGGGACCGAGGGGGCTGAGCAGGTTGTCGCCGCGAATGCGCTCTGCGATCTCACAGGCGAAGATGCGCGAACCGATAGCTGCGACGGGAACGGCTTCGAGGGCAATGTCCACGGCGTCCTGGCTCAGCGTGTTGGTTTCCGCCTGCCTTGCGAAGCACGGCACAATCGCGTCCTCGATAAGCCCTCCATGCTGCATCTCGAGGTCCGCATCGCATCCGTTCTCGATGGCGTAGGCGAGGAACGCTGGAAGAAGGTGCTCAGCAAAGTGGACACCACCCCCGAGCGCCGCGCAAATGTCGTTGATACGGAACTCGAGTTCGGAGAGCGGGATCGACACGTTGACCTGTGACAGCCACCCTGGCACTCCCTGGCAAAGCGTGTCTGAGTACGACAGCCCGCCCGTGAACAGCCCAAGCGTCTGGTTGAGCATGTCGATATTAGGGTCGTTGATCATGTCCGCGGTGAAGATGATCGTCGACTCGACAAAAGGGCCGGCCCAGTCGGGCTTCGGGTCAAGGGGTGTACCGATCGGCGCCGACGGGTCTGCACCGCAGGACGCCAAGGCGAGGCAGAGGAGCTGGGTCGCCAGCGCTTCGGCGCCCGTCCCAATCTTGTCGGTTTGATCGGCCGTCAAGACGGCCTTCGCCTTCGCCAGACTATCGATCTCCACGGTGCCCGTATTGGGGTAGGGAGGGCACCAAGCGCCCCAACCGGCCACAGAGATACCAGCTCCCTCGTCGGACACGACGCGGGTCGCGTCGTCGGTCACGCTCGCACTCGCCACGATCTCGAAGCGGTGGGTATCGTGGTTGAAGGACAGCGCAAACGCAGCCGCACCCGCTGGGAGACCTGCCATGTTCGGGAACTCAAGCTGAACCGGCGGATCGAAGTGTGCGCCCGAAGGCTGTAGCGTCCAGGCGAACGGCGCGTCGACGCCGTTGGGGATCGGCATCGGGATTTCGTCGAGGTGGACAGGGTTGAGCGCAATGACCGCGGGGTTCGTCGCGTCGGGAACCGTCCCATCAGCGAGAGTCATCGAGCCTGCTTGAATGAACATCCGCAGTCCCGGCAACTCGGGAATCGTGAGCTCGATATCGGCGGTGCCGTCGTAGGTGCGACTGTTCTCAGCCCGTAGCTCCGGAAGGAACACGGACGTCGTCAGCCGGTTTTCAATCCCCTCCACGACAAAGGTGTCGTAGGCCAGGTGCGGGAAGGTCCCCGCTGGAACCGACAAACCAGCCACCGTCGTCACCGTCTCCCCTTCCACAACGAGGTGCGCAGGACCCGCACGATCGAGTTTGGGAAACCGGAACACACCCTCTGCGTTCGTAACCACAGCGGGAGCGTCTAAGCCGGCGACGCTGAGGTGACAGAGCGCGCCCCCTAGTGGGCGCTGCTCGTTGTCGAGGACGAGCCCCTCAAACGCGGTCTCATCCCCGGCTGTCCGATCGAGGCCCAGCGCGAAGAACCGATTCGGCGGCCCTGGGTTCCCTGGGAAGTCAACCTCGACGACGTTCTCCGTCGAGGTCTCACCGAGCCGGAACGCCGCGCGGGCATGCCCCGTCACATCGGTCATGACGGTGAGAACGCTGCTGCCCTCAAGCGTTCCAGCCCCGCGCACAACCGTGTAAGTTACGGGCACGGCCGGGACCCCATTCGTACCGTCGCTCACGAAGACCTGGAGCGGCTTCGGAACAACGGCTCCCTTCTCGAACGCTTGATCGTCGCCCTCACCCAGCAAGATCCGATCCGGGACCCCGGGCAAAGCTGTGGCGCAGTACTCGACCGTGCCGATCACGTTCATCGAGGTGGCGCTGACGCGGTTGTTGCCACAGCCGCTATCGCTGCCGAGGGTCCACCAAGCTCGCGCGACACCCTGGGCATCGGTGAGGACGTCGACGGTCATGGCACCTGCGCCGGTGGCTGGAGCGGCCGTGGCGCTTAGGCGTCCGTCGCTCCGTCCCACATGAAAGCGCACCACCTTGCCAACGATCGGCTGCCCAGAACCGCCCAGTACGCGCGCTGTCAAGGGGCTTGGCAAGAGCTCGAGGGTGGGTCCCGACTGCCCGTTACCACCAGTTCGCTCGATCGTCGATGCTCCCGCTGGAACCGAGACACGGGTGACCTCGATCTGCATCGAAGCTGAGTTGCCCAGCCGATCCGTCGCCGTCGCGATCAGTGTCGTCGGCTCGGCGGGGCTCCCTACGACCAATGGGACGTCTCGCGCAATGAAGGTTCCGTTGTTGCCAAAGCCGACGTCCACGTCAGCAACGACGCCGTTGACGGTCACTCCAAGTCCGTAGAAACCGCTGAGCATGTCCCCAACTCGACCTGCGACATCGACGGAATCAACCGTGACTTCGGCCCCTGCTGCTGGCGCGTCGATGAAGACGTTCGGCGCTTCGATGTCGCGCACAACTCTGATCTGTGCCGGGGCGCTGCGTGCATCGTTGACGCCGATCGCGGTCAGGTAATAGAGGGTCGCCACGTTAGCCGGCGGCGCGACACTCACCTGAAAGCTACCTCCGCCTGCCGGGTAGACAATGACGCCGTCTGGCCCCTGAACCTCTACTTGACGGGTGTTCCGAAGAGCCGCTCGAAGCTGGACGGTCCCGGCCGAAGTGAAGATCTCACGCTCTTCTGGAATCGGCGCCGGCGGGATGAAAGGCACCGCAGTTGTGGGCTTCTGATTCCCCAGGGACTGGGTCTGGCCGATCGTCTGAGCGAAAGAGCCGTCACTCGTCGCTGCGAGCAGCAGGAGAAAAACGAACGGAGTGACCAAGCGACGTAGTTGCGCTGACATGCTAGATCCTGAAAGCGGATAGCGGAGGCGACCACTGTCTAACCTCCGGGGATGGCCGTCTCGGAAGACGCCTGGGAAGGGGTGACGCCCAGTGGGCGCAAAGCACAAAGTACCACAGCACCGGCCAGAGCACCGATTTTGCGCCCCTGCGGCTGCACAGCATCCCTAGGGCTCTCCCCTAGAAGAACGTGAGCATCTCTTGAAACCTGGGCTTGGTCGCTCCGACGCAGGGATCAAAGCGCGGCCGTGAACGTGCCGCTGCTACCCATGCGGAACGCCACAGGTTGGTTTGCAGGAGCTCCGAGCCATGCCGTCATAGCTACGCCGCCGCCGCGAGCATCGGCTGATCGGGTGGGCTCGAAGCCAATGGCGTACGCTCGTCGAAGTTCGGGCTCCACGCCAGCGTCGTGATGGAGTGTCGTTTCGTGGCGGCGGAACGACCGTGTCGGTGTCTCGATGCAGGGTCGAGTTGGACAGTCACCCAAGAAGACGGCCCGGGGAGCTGAGTGAGCTCCTCGGGCCGTCTTGTGCTTTGAACGTTTAGGCTCCTTCAGCTTTCCCGGAGCCTCCGGTCTGGCAAATCAGCGGCGCGCGTTCGAATGGGCGCAGGAGAAGCACTTGTGGTACATGCCGCGCTGCTTCGACTGGCACTGGTTGACCGTTAGGCGGTGCTGGAACAGCGGTGAGGCGCCATCCAAGCGAGTGGGGCACGCCCTCTCTCCTGTTGCGAGGGCTTCCTTCGCTAGAGCTTCCCCAGAGTTGCTGACGACCGGAGCCGTGGGTGCAGGTGTCTTGACGGCTGCCTTCGAGCGGTTCTTCGTCCGCACGGTGGTTTTTGATGTCATGCCAGTTGTCTCCTCGAACGGTGCCGATGGGAAGCGGTGGGGCACCGCCTTCTTTCTACGACAAGCAGTCGGTTCGTTTGTGCGGATCTGGCCCGAAATGCTGAAAAAGAATCAGATTCCGGTCAAGGCCTCACGGAGTGATGCGAGGGCCTCTTGCGCCGCCGAAGCACCACGATGTCCGTCGCGTGATAGCTCTACAGCGGCCATACCGTCAAAGTCGACTGCGATAAGTCCCTGAAGAACGTCGCAAAGGTCGAGGTCTCCCTGCCCAAAAGGAATGTGGCTGTGGACACCGCGTGGACAATCGTCCAGGTGCACATGGACGAGCCGCTGCGCGAACTCTTGGATCACGTCGCTCACGGGCTCGTCGCCCGTCACGACGCAGTGGCCAACGTCGAGCGTCATGCCTAGATCCGCGCCGCTGGTCCCCATGTGCTGCACGAGGGTTCTGAAACCCGCCGGGCGTTCGACGAACATGCCCGGTTCGGGCTCGAAGGCCACGCGGACCCCCGCTGCCCTCGCGCGTTCAAGCACCGGTACGAGGCCCGCCGACAGCCGATCGAGCAGCGGGTGCGCTGGGTCGGCGTCCAGTGTGCCGTGGGCCCCTTCGGGCGCCGCGCCGGCCCACAGGGACACCACATCCGCCCCCAGGTTCATCGCTAGGTCGATGCACGTGTAGTAGAAGTCCACGCGGCGAGAGCGTTCCGCGGCCGAATCCTCCAAGAGCGTTGGACGGTGCTTGTGGCGCGGGTCGAGCACAAAGCGGGCACCCGTTTCGATCGCGACCGCGAGCCCGAGATCCTCCAGCCGAGTCCGCGCCTCAGTGACCTCTGACTGGGTCAAATGCAGCGGGTCGAGGGCCCCTACATCCGGCGTGATCGCCACCCCTTCGTAGCCGAGGTCATCGAGCAGGTCGAGGGCGTCGTTCAGCCGGTGAAACGGTAGTCCGTTCGTGTTGTAGCCCAGGCGAAACATGGCGCTAGGACGGCTTCGACGGGGGCTTGACGCCTGCTCCGAAGTGGGAGCCGCCAAGGTCTTCCTCTGGTTCCCCTGAGTCGAACTCTGGCCCGAATTCCGGCGGGCCCTCCTCGGCATGATCGACCTCGTAGGCCATGGGCTCTTGGCGATCAGCGCCCGGGGTCTGGTCGCGAACGGCAGGGTCGGAAAGTGGATCCCCGGCCGCCACGATGCCGTCGGCAGGCTCAAGGCGGAAGCCGCCGCTGCGATGGGCGTCGGGATCGACGCCAGCGTCGTCTTCGACCTCCTCACCCGGCAGCCCAGCCCGCGCGTTGCGCTCCGCCGTCTCCCGCGCACGCTCCGCCGCCGCTCGCGCGTCGTTCGTTTGCAGCGCCTTCGCCGCGGGCTCCTTCACGTTGAAGTCGGCCTCCCGCGGAATGCTCATCTCGATGTCGCGGCGGACACGTCGCAGCTCGTCCTCCAACCCCGTATCCCTCCACATCTTCGATACGGCGCGGCGGAACCGCATGACGTGGGCGACCGCGCGCAGGGCGACCTCCGGCAAGCTCGACCCGAAGATCATGAGCGCCGCCATCAGGACGACGATCCATTCCAGATTGCCGCCCGGAAGGAAGGGGATCGCGAAGTAGAGGTTCATCAACGGAAGCGCTCGCGCTCGACCGAAAGGCGCGCCAAGAGGTCGAGGAGCTTCGGTCCGATCACCAAGAGCACCACCAGCCCAATCACCCCCAGCTCAAGCCAGCTAGGCATACCGATCAACGCGACGTGGGAAGGAACCATGGTGAGTATTGTAGCTGCTATGCGTCGGCGAGGGGCTCGAGCTCTAGGCGGCGGAATTCGCATGCAGCGCCCTCGGCCTGGATCGCAATCTGCCCCTCGGACGCCGTGCAGTCATGGCCCGAGTTCACGTGTTCGCCGTTAACCCAGATGTCGATGGAAGTGCCGCGACATTCGATCACCATCGTGTTCCAGTCGCCCACGGGGTTCTCGGAGCCGTCCGTCAGGTTCTTGATGCGGCGCGACTGCCCTTTTTCACCGCCCCATGTCGACGGGTCAGGGTTGCGCCGCTCCTCCATGTTGGGGGTGCTGATCGACTCGCCGATGCACCAAAAGTCGCCGGCGTTGTTCGCGTGGAGCTGGCACTCAATGGACTTTGGGAACTGCTCGTAGAGGTAGCGCGGCGTCGAGCAGTGCACGAGCACCCCGCAGTTCCCCGGCTCCCCCGGCCAGCGGTACTCCACCGTCAGTCGGTAGTCGCGGTAGACCTCGTCGGTGATCAGATGCCCAAGGGGCAGCCCATGGCTGACCAGCATCCCGTCCTCGACCCCGAAAGCGTCGCTCTGCTCCACCGCGTCTTCGTCGATGAGAACGTCCGCGTGCCAGCCCACGAGGCTCTGGCCGTCGAAGGGCACGGTGGGGGTCGAGGAGCAGGAGCCCAGGGCGGCGAGAAGGAGGAGAGGAGGTAGCTTGTCGATGAACATGGGCACGATTGTGCAGACCAGTGAGCCAGAGCGAAACCGTAGGCTGTGGGTCATGGACCCAGAGACCACGATCAAGATCGGCTTCTACGTCATCTTCCTGCTCTCCGTAACGTGCCACGAGGCGGCCCACGCCTGGGTCGCGAAGCTCCTCGGGGACTCCACGGCCTACCTGGGCGGCCAGGTCTCCCTGGACCCTATGCCCCATATCCAGCGAGAACCGATCGGCATGGTCGTAGCACCGATCCTCTCGGTGATCGTGATCGGCTGGCCGATGGGCTGGGCGCACATCCCCCTGAGCCGGGAGTGGATGGATCGCTACCCCCGGCGCGCCGCCTGGGTCTCCGTCGCTGGGCCGGCGGCCAACCTTGTGCTGCTTCTCATCGCGATCATCGGCATCCGGATCGGACTCGGCATGGGAGCGTTCGAAGCCCCCAAGGTGCTCACCGGCGAGTGGTCACAGCTAACCGTGACCACCGGCAGCGCCGCCGGTCGCGCGTTCGCAATGTTCCTGAGCCTCCTGTTCGTCGTGAACCTCGTGATGCTCCTGTTCAACCTGATCCCGGTCCCCCCGCTGGACGGAAGCGGCGCAGTCCCACTGTTCGCCCCGAAGAGCGTCCACCGCACCTACAGCGAGCTCATCTCGCAGCCCACGTTCCAGATGATGGGAATCCTTGCGGCGTGGATGCTGTTCCCCGGTCTCTTCGGCGCCGTCTTTCTACCGGTCCTCAATCTCATGTACACCGGCGTCGCGCACTACTGAAACTCCCAGGATGAAAGCTCGTCGCCAGTAGCGCTGGATACGAAGCGAATGCTCTTAATGTCGAAGGAGCGCGCGGACTCCGGCCACTTCCACTCAATCATCCGCGACGCTCCCTCGATCGGAAGCGCGACTGAGATCGCCTGCCAGTCCGGAGAACCTTCGAAACCGAACGTCGCGGCCTGACCTTCCTCGGGGAAGTACCACTGTTCGTCGGTCGTCCAGCGAATCGTCCCTGTCCCTTGCACGAGAGAGCGCAGTTCAAGACGACACTCGACGGGTCCATGGAGGGTGGTCGAATCCACGCGCAGCGTCGGCATACCAGCCTCGGTCGTCACTCGCAGCGCACCGTCCGCATCGTCAAGCCGACATTCATCCGCCGCAATCCCGCGTGCAGCCGGAGGCGCGCCGGGATACAGGTGACTCGGGTTGGGCTGAGGGTAGAGCGCCCCCATGTCGCGCACGAACCCGTCGATCAAGAGATCGAGTTCGCGGGTCTTCTCTAGCTCGACAGCCGCCAAGTTGTTGGCTTCCCCAATGTCGTTGCCAAGGTGATAGAGCTCGCGATGGCCGGGATAGGTGGATGCGAGCCGAAGGCGCCGAATCAGCTTCCACGGACCGCTGTGCACCGAGATGGCAAGATTGGCCCGAGGCTGCCATGTGAAGTACACGTCCCTGTGAAGCGAGTCCTCTTGGGTGAGCACGGGGAGAATCGACAGGCCATCGAGGACCTGCTGGGCGGGCCGCTCTAGCCCTGCGACTTCCAGCAGGGTCGGATAGAAGTCGATCGCGGCGACCCTCGTCTCCGATACGGCCGCTTTCTTGATCTTCGATGGCCAGCGCACCATGAGCGGGACGCGCACGCCGCCTTCGTAGATCGTGCCCTTCCCACCGCGCAGCGGCGCATTGCTCGTGGGCGGAAGCCCACCCGCCCAGTGGCGATAGTCGCGCAGCAGTCGGCCACCGTCCTGCTTCTCGCGCGCGGCCTTCACGGAGCCCGCCTTCATGCTGTGGACGTTGCCGCCGTTGTCGGAATAGAAGATGAACAGCGTGTTGTCGGCCAGCCCCAGTTCATCAACACGGTCCATCACGCGGCCGAGGCTCTCGTCCACGCTCTGGAGCATCGACGCCATGATCGGATTCCCTTGGCGCCCGGACGGGTCTTCGGTTTCTGCAAACGCACGGGTGTACTCCTCTTTGTGACCCCACGGTCCGTGCACACCAAAGTGCCACAGGTTGAGGAAGAAGGGCTTGTCCTGGGATGACTCCATGAAGGCAAGCGCTTCGTCGGTGAGCCGATCCGTGATGTACTCACCGTTCTCCCCATCCGTAATCGTCCCCGTGAAGTGCCTCTTTCCAGGGGTCGCAGGGGAGCCCGGGGGCAGCACGCCGTAGGGGGAAAAGTAGTATCCGGGAGGCCCTGCGCTCGGTTCTGAGTGCCAAGCGACGTCGAACCCCGCGGCCTCTGGCCAGTGTCGCTGCTCGACCCCGAGATGCCACTTGCCGAAGTGTCCGGTTCGGTACCCTCCGTCCCGGAGCGCTTCGGCCAAGGTGTAGTGCTCTGGCTCTAGGCAGTTGCGGCTAAACGGCGCGCGCAAGGGCTGATAGGCCTTGCTCTCGTCCGGCATCCACTTGAAGTCAGCGGCGCGGGGAGCTTGATGCCCACTTCCGTCCATCAGCCCGTGGCGGGCGGAGTACTGCCCACTCAAGAGGGACGCGCGCGTCGGTGAACAGAGCGGCTCTGCGTACGCATGCGTGAAGCGCATGGACTGCTCCGCCAGTCGCACCATGTTCGGCGTGCGGTAGTACTGCGACCCATAGGGTTCCGAGTCCATCCACCCCATGTCATCCACCATGAAGAGGATGATGTTGGGCTGGCGGGCCTGGGCTTCTTGAGGAGCGGCGCCCTCTTCAGGTCCAGCGGTAGATCCAGCGGTAGATCCAGCGGCAGGGCTGGCGCCAGGGCCGGCGAAGAGCGCGTTGATGCCAAGTGCGCCAAGCGCTGGCAGCAGCGCGCTCAGCGCCAGCAGCCGCTTCACAGAGTCACACCGTGGACGATCGGAACGTGATCAGGAAAGAGGGCCGCCGTGTTGCCGTTGCCCAGTCGCTGACTCGCGATCTCTGCGAGGATGTCCCGATAGTCGATGGTGACGTCGAGGTTGCCGAGCACGAGGTTCGCTGGCGCAAGTCCAGGCCATTGGGTGAGCACGCGACCGCCGTCGATGCCGTCCCCCATCAGGAACATCGTATTGCCGTAACCATGGTCGATTCCGTCGCTCAAGTTCGGTGCCACTCGGCGACCAAACTCCGATTGGGCCACCAACGTGTAGCGCACGCCGCTATTCGCGAGGTCCAGGTAGAACGCCTCAAGACCCAACGCGAAGGTATTCATCATCGAGGCGAACTGCCCCGAGAGTGGCCCAAGGGAGACGTGATGATCCCAGCCGTTGAAGTCCACCTCGCAGGCTTCGAGGGGAACGCCCGCTTTGAGCGTCGTGGCCACCGAGCGCAGCGCCGCGCCGAAGGGGCCGCTGGGGTACACCGCTCCGCCGGATGGTGTGTAACCCAGGAAATCGACGGTCTGCAAGTCATCGATCGCCGTCAGGGCACTGATGGCTGCGGGGGCGATGGCGGACGTGCTACCCAGGTGCAGGTCCTCAAGCACCGCGCGGCGGTCGGCCGCGCTCGCAGCGCTACCGGGGAACGTATACGTGGCGGGGACCGAGATCGGAATCGCACCCGGAGCACCCGTCAGCGTGCGAGGCAGGAGTGCCGTCACAGACATGGCGCGGAACTCACCGGTACCGAGGGGTGCCGTCCCCTGGAGATGCCGTGCGACCCAGCCGTCGGATAGCGGCAAGCTGCTACTCGGCGGTGTCCCGCTCTCCCAACGCTGCATCCCAGCGAAGTGCGAGAGGGTCTGAAAGACTGAGCCTGCAGCGTGGACCACAAGAAGACGCCCGTCGGCGAAGGGAGTATGCAGCGGCGCCGCCACGGGACTGAGCCCGAAGAATCCATCTAGGTCCATGGCGCCCTGACCCGCCGACGGGGGCGGAACTGCGAGAGGCCCCCGCTGCACCGCGTAGTCGGGATCGCCGAACGGAACCACCGCACTGAGACCGTCGAGGCCACCGCGGCAGAAGATCGTGATCAACACGTCGCGCTGGGTCCCTCCCCCAGGAGCCATGGCCATGCTCAGCGCTGGCTTCATGGAAACAGTGGCGGCTCCAGCCGCAGCTGTGCGCAAGAAGCCGCGTCGCGAGAGCTGTCGGAATTCCGCGCAGGCGGCGCGATCGCTTGGTTGATGACCCATGGGATGAGCTGAGTGAGGCGGCGGCCGCCTAGAAGTACTGGTAGCTAGGGCAGGATGCGAGCAGCGCGATCGCTTCGCGCAAAACCGATTCGGTCAGAGGCCTTGAATCGATGTAGAGCTGGACGCGAGCTACTTCGACCGCCTCCATGCCACCGCCAGCCAGATGGAAGCTGAGCCGTTCGGCAAGCCGCTCTTTGGGAACTCCACCCACGAGTGCGGCGATCGTCCCTGGGGCGACGCTGAGACCCTGGATCTCGCCGTCTAGAAGCTCCGATGCGAATCGCCAGCGCCCAAAGGCGTCGGCACCCCAGGCCAGCTCGGTATCGGGATACCCGTCGGGCGAGCGCCAAACGTAAGGACGCTGCCCAAGGGGATCGAGCTTGCGTGGAACCGTCGCGAAGTCGTTCGTGGTCTCCGCCCGAAGCTGACGAAGCAGGCCGGTCACGAAGTGAAAGGGGCGCTTGAGCTTGGTCCGATCCTCGGCCTGGCAGAGCGTGAGAACTTCATCCGAGAGGACCGAGCGAAGGACCTCTTTGATGTCGCCGCCAGATTGCTGCCAGCGATCCGTCACGATCACGACGGCAGCCTCTGGCGGAGCGTAGCCGACGAACCAAGAGATGAGCTTGCGCGAGACGTAGTCCAGCGTCTTCGGGTGAATCGCTAGCTCGTGCAGGACGGTGAGACCATCCTCGACACCGCCCCCCGCGGGAATCACGGTGCCAAGCACGGTCTTTTCGCCTGCGTCGTGGCGGCTCGCATCAAAGAAGAATTCACCGGCATCCGGCGCGGCCTCATTGCCGTAGCGCCAGCCCGTCAGACAGCGCGCTAGTTCGCGCACGTCCGTCTCGGTGTAGGGCCCATCCACCCCAAGGCTGTGGAGCTCCATCACCTCCCTCGCAAAGTTCTCGTTGGGCGCGCCCGCGAAATTAACGTCGCCATTGAGGTACGAGAGCATCGCTGCGCTCTGCGCCGTCGCCACGAGCAAGTCTTCAAACGTACCGAGCGCGCGCTGTCGAATGATCGAACGGTCGTAGTAGGTGAAGAAGAGCTTGCCCTTGTTCGAATCGAGCTGGGAGACGTTGAAGTGGTCGTGCCAAAACTCAACCAAGCGCTCATAGAGCGTGCGACGGCTCAGCAGCGTGCGCCCAATACAGCAGAGCTGCAGCTCGGACACGGGCACGATCGTCTCGCCCCAGTAGTTCGAGTACAGCTGTGCAATCGACATCGAAATGCTCGGGAAGCGGCGCACAAATTCATCGCTCTCCAAGTCAGCGATCGTCCCAGGATCCAGCTGTTGATCGATCCAAGCGGCGCGGCCGAGGGTTCGGATCTCCTGAACGAGCTCCGGCGTAAAGCCCTGGGATGCGTGATGGGCAAGAACGAGATCGAAGTCGATACGTCGGGACGCCGGCCCAGAACTTGGACTCGGTGGCAGGCTCGTGCTTCCGACGGTGCCGCTCATGGCAGCACCCGCGGGATTCCGACGGCGGGAGGATGGAACGTGGGATTGATTCATGGACAGCGACCCGGGAAAGAGATGGCTCCAGAGTGCCCAGTGGGCGGCGCCCAAACATCGTACTGGGGATCGCATTCCCTGGGCCGATAAGTCTCAATCCGGGCAACGAGCGGTTGGCCATGGCACGCTGATCGTTGGAGAACTCGATCATTGCCCTGCGGGCGCAGAAAAGGCCCAGAACCGTTGCTTGAAAAACCTCGCGGCGTGGGGACTCGGCCCCGCTATTTTCGGCGCGGCCATTCCGCCCGCGCTGACTCACGTGCGCGTCGGCGCCACCCACTGTTGACCTGCGACCCCCATGACCCCATCCGCCTCGTCCCCATCCACACCTTCCCCTGCACTCGCCCCGTCCCTCGCTTCCCGTATCGCCGCTGAGCTCGGCGTTCGGGAGACCCAGGTCGCCAGCACGATCGAGATGCTCGACGAGGGCGCGACCGTGCCCTTCATCGCGCGCTATCGCAAGGAGCGCACGGGCGGGCTAGATGACACGCAGCTGCGGAACCTCGAAGAGCGACTGACGTACCTGCGCGAGCTCGATGCGCGCAAAGAAACGGTGCTCGAAGCGATCCAGAGCCAGGGCAAGCTAACGGCTGAGCTTGAGGCGGCCATCCGCGGCGCGGACACCAAGACGCGGTTGGAGGACCTCTATCGGCCCTACAAGGTCAAGCGCCGCACCAAGGCACAGATTGCGCGGGAGCGCGGGCTCGGAGAGCTCGCAGAGCGCCTCCTTGCCGATCCGACCCAGGATCCCGCAGAGCTCGCGCTCGAGTTCGTGGACACGGACAAAGAAGTGCCGGACGCGGACGCCGCCCTCGAGGGCGCGAGGGACGTGCTGGTCGAGACGTTCTGCGACGACGCCGAGCTTTCCACCACGCTCCGCGAACACGCCTGGGAGAACGCGTCGGCGAAGACCGTGGTCGAGTCAGGCCAAGAAGAGAGCGGCGCCCGCTTCCGCGACTACTTCGAGTACGCAGAACCCCTGAAGAACGTCCCGAGCCACCGTGCCCTGGCGATGCTGCGCGGCCGCACCGAGGGTGCGATCAGCCTGAACCTTGTCCTGGACGCCGAGGACAAGAAGCTCGGTGAAGACGCGACCGGCGTTTGCGTCTCCCAGGTCATGCGCCGGTTCGGCATCGCCGATCAAGGCCGCCCAGCGGACGAGTTTCTGACCGCAGCCGCGCGCCTTGCGTGGCGCTTCCGCCTGGCGCTGCGCATCGAGACCGACCTCGTGGCGCGCCTGCGTGAAGCCGCCGAGGTCAGCGCCATCGATGTCTTCGCCCAAAACCTCAAGGCGCTGCTCCTCGCCGCCCCTGCGGGTCCCGTTGCGATTCTCGGCCTCGACCCCGGCCTCCGCACGGGGGTCAAAGTGGCCGTGGTCGACATCACGGGCCAGGTGGTTGCCACGGACACGATCTACCCGACGCCCCCGCGCAACGACATCGAGGGCTCGCTGAAGTCCCTGGAGAAGCTCGTGCGCGCCCACAACATCACGCTGGTGAGCGTGGGCAACGGAACGGGCTCCCGCGAGACGGATCGCCTCGCCGCCGAGCTCATGCGCCGCGTGCCCGACGCGAAGCTCCAGAAGATCATCACGAACGAGGCCGGCGCGTCCGTTTACTCGGCGTCGGAGCTCGCATCGAAGGAGCTCCCCCACCTCGACGTGTCCCTGCGCGGCGCGGCATCGATCGCAAGGCGCGTACAGGACCCGTTGGCAGAGCTCGTGAAAATCGAACCGAAAGCCATCGGCGTCGGCCAGTACCAGCACGACGTGGACCAGTCCAAGCTCGGCCGCTCGCTGGGCGCCGTGGTCGAGGACTGCGTGAACGCCGTTGGCGTCGATGTCAACACGGCATCGGCTGCGCTGCTTGAGCGCGTCGCGGGCATGACGAAGACCCTCGCCGAGAACCTCGTGTCCTACCGCAACGAGCACGCGGCCTTCCGCCGCCGCAAGGACATCCTCAAGGTGCCGCGCCTCGGGCCCAAGGCCTACGAGCAGGCCGCCGGCTTCCTGCGCATCATGGGCGGCGACAACCCGCTCGACGGCTCTTCAGTGCACCCCGAGGCCTACCCCGTCGTCGAACGCATCGCGAAGAAAGCGGGCCGCGACATGGCGTCGATCGTGGGCGACTCCGGCTTCCTGCGTTCGCTCAATCCCGCCGACTACGTGGACGAGACGTTCGGCCTGCCCACCGTGACGGACATCCTGCGCGAGCTCGAGAAGCCCGGTCGCGACCCGCGCCCTGAGTTCAAGACCGCCGCGTTCAAAGAGGGCGTCGAGCGCATCCAAGATCTTTCCGTGGGGATGAAGCTCGAGGGCGTCGTCACCAACGTCACGGACTTCGGCGCCTTCGTCGACGTGGGCGTCCACCAGGACGGCCTCGTGCACATCAGCCAGATGTCCTACACCTTCATCAAGTCCCCGTCCGAGGTCGTGAAGGCCGGCCAGATCGTCCACGTCAAAGTGATGTCGATCGACCTCGATCGCAACCGCATCGCCATGTCCATGCGCATGGACGACGACCCTGCGGCTGCCAAGGAAGGCCGCGGTCGTGCCCCCCAGCGGGACACCGGCGGCAGGCGGCCCGCTCCCCGCCGCCCGAAGGCCCCAGAGCCTCGCAAGACAACATTCACTTCCAACGAGCAGCCCATCAAGAACAACCCGTTCGCGAAGGCCTTCGCGGAGAAAGGGATGAGCGGCCAGGACAAGGGCGGTAAGCGCTAGTGGCCGGCGCGCCGAACACGCCGCTTTGGGAGACCTCGGACTGGAGGCAGCTGCCTGAGGTCAGTGAGCCGCTCGACTGCGACGTCTGCGTGGTCGGCCTCGGCGGTTCGGGCCTCACGGCCGTCCACGAGCTGCTGACGCGGGGCGTCGACGTCGTCGGCGTGGACGCTGGCATCGTGGCGGGCGGAGCCGCTGGGCGCAACGGCGGGCTCGCACTCGCGGGACTCGCGCCGTTCTACCACCGCGCGATCGAAGACCTCGGCCGCGATCGCGCCCTCGGGTTCTACCGCGCGACGCTGGACGAGCAAGAGCGCATGCTCGGCGCTACCCCGGACCACGCTCGCACCACGGGGTCGCTGCGAATCGCCGTCGACGCGGCCGAAGGCGAGGACTGCGTCCAGCAATTCGAGGCAATGCAGGAGGACGGCCTGCCGGTCGAGCTCTACGACGGCGACTTCGGCCGCGGCCTGATGTTCCCCACGGACCTGTCGTTCAATCCCCTCGCGCGCTGCCGCTCCCTCGCCCTGCAGGCCATCGAGAAAGGAGCCCGCCTCTTCGAGTCGTCCCGCGCCACCGAGATCAGCGGCGAGCGCGTCGTCGCTGGCGGCCACGAGATCCGCTGCGGCTCGGTGATCGTGGCCGTCGACGGGCGCCTCGATGAAGTGCTCCCGGAGCTCTCGGGACGCGTCCGGACTGCCCGCCTCCAAATGCTCGGCACCGAGCCCGCGAAGGACGTCCAGCTCGACCGCCCCATGTACCTGCGCGACGGCTATGAATACGTGCAGCAGCTGCCGAGCGGCGCTTTGGCCCTCGGCGGCTTCCGGGACATGCACGAGGCGGAGGAGTGGACGAACGACGCTTCGCCAACTCGTGAAATCCAAGAGCTGCTCGAAGGCTTCCTGCGAGCTGCCCTTTCCCCCACCGCTAAGATCACCCACCGCTGGGCGGCCTCAGTCGGCTACGTCGAGGGCGCGCTGCCCGTCATGGAAGAGGTGCGCCCTGAAGTTTGGGCCCTTGGCGGCTACAGCGGTACGGGCAACCTCGTAGGAGCGCTAGCCGGCCGCGCGGCCGCGGCCGCTGCCACCGGTGGCACAAGCGACCTAGTGACGCTCTTCCAGGCCTAGGAGCCTGCGCCACGGGTCGCGATTCCGTGAGCACCGCCAGGATCCACCCTCGCGGCGTTGCGCCGGACCCCCAATGGCGTCTAGGTCTACTCGACCTCTGGGTTCGCGCGCTCGTCCTCGTCTTCGTCGTAGGCGTGCTCATTGCGATCGCGGCCGAAGATGAACTTCTTCGCAGCGACAAAGAGGCCGATGATGCCGAGAACGATGACCTTTCCGAACTTCGCGATGACCGCGAAGAGGCCCACCTTCGCCGCGACCTTGCCCGCAATCAGACCACCGATGCCATAGGCCGCCACCTTGTCGATGGAGGAATCGAAGTCGTCGTAGCGGCTACCCTCGGTGAAGTTCGTCACGGGGAGAAGGGTCTTCATTCCCTCGTGCACTTCGTCGGCGTAGGACATGACCGAGACGGCGCCGAGCTGTAGGTAGCCCCGCCGACCGAGGATGCGCACGTCGTAGTTGAGGGTGTTCTCGTCATTGCCGCCGAACTTAAGTTCCTTCGCCCAGTAGAGCTTCTTCTCGGCCGCGTCGTAGTGCGGCGCCTCTGCCCAGCCGACCAGCTCAATCGTCGGATAGCCCGCCGCGGTCCGCGCCTCGTTGCTCTCAGCGGTCCCCTTCTTCATCTCCTTGAGCATCTCGGCGTAGTCGTTCCCCGCCGCGTCTTCATCGGAGACGAAGCCAGATTCGTCCATGGACACGATCACCCCGTAGGGCGACCCGAGTCGGCCGTCATCGGAGGGAGGGTCGATGAACGCGAGCGTCGAGAGATCCTCCGGGTTCCCCCAGAGGTCCTCGACCACCTTGCGGGCGTCGAGGCCCTTCAGGATCGCCCAGCCTTCGGGTAGATCGAAGGTGACCTCTCCACCCGCGATGGAAACGCTGCCCGTCTCGAAACTCAAGGTGGCCACGAATTCATCGAAGGACATCCCACCCTCGGATTCCTGGGCAAGGGGCGCGGGAGCCGCGAAGGGCGCGAGGACGAAGAGACAGAGGGGAAGAACCATGGGAGGCTGGGTCGGGGGGCTCGAACGGTAGGGGGGGAAGGGAATACAGCTCTCTCTGCCTCTGGCAGACGTTTGAGCTGACGATGGGACGAAAGGAGGGTAACCTCGATTCCCATGAGCGAGCTGCAGACGAGCCAAATTGAAGTCACTCGGGCCTTTTCGAAGCCGCGCGCCGACGTGTGGAAAGCCCTGACCGCCGAGATCCAGGAGTGGTGGCCGAAGGACTACTACATCGGGCCGTACGAGAAGATCGAGCCCGTAGGCATCTCCCTCGACGCCAAGATCGGGGGGCTCTTTGCCGAGGATTGGGGAGGCGGCGACGGCCTCGTTTGGGGCACGGTGATCGCCTGCCGGAAGGAATCGATGCTGCTCGTCGCTGGGGATAGCACCGGCCAGTGGGGCGGTCCAAACCGCGGCTACAGCGAGTATCGACTGACGGATGTCGAGGGGAAGACCCAGGTCACGTTCAAGCACGAGGCCTGGGGCAAAGTCTCCGAGTCCACGGCGTCTTCGTTGGAAGAGGGTTGGGCCCTTCTCATGGACTGCCTCGGGCGCTGGGTAGAGGCTGGTGAGCGGCCGGAACGGCCTCCCAGCGTCTCGTAAGTTCCGAGGAACCGCCGCAAAGTGGAAGGCTGCTGGGGAGCAGAAAGTTAGGCTGCGCATCCGCCTGCTAACCAACTGACTCAACTGCGATGAAAGCCAAACTCCTCGGCACCGGCCGCGCTCTTCCTGGGGAAGAAGTCGCGGGAGCGTATCTCGACAACGTGGAGCTCGCGGCGCTGATGGACGAGGTTCGTACGCGCCTCGCCACGGAAGCCCCCGACCTCGAGGTGCTGCCGTCGGATCCGGACTTTCCTGAGCGTCGTCTCGGCGTCGTCACGCGCCGCGTGCTCGACTGCGACCTGACCGCCCGCGACCTCGCGGTGGCCGCCGCGCAGAACGCGTTTGATGACTCCGGCGTCACGGCGGAGAGCATCGGCGCCGTGTTCGTGAACGTCACCGCCCCCCACGGCCTTGCGCCTTCGACGGCCAGCACCGTTCACGCTGCGCTCGGCTTGGCCGAGGACGTCGTGGCCCTCGACCAGAGCCTCGGCTGCAACGGATCCCTTGGGACCATGTACAGCGCGGAAGGTGCCGTTGGCCGCAACCCCGCGAGGCCCAACGTTCTGACGGTCAGCGCGGAGTACATGACGAGCGCCCTGGACGCCTGCGACCGCACGACCATGCCGGTTTGCGGAGACGGTGCCGGCGCCGCCGTGTTCGGGCCGCCCGATCGCGACGATCTTCCCGGTGTTTGGATGGCGACGCGCGGCAGCTCCGCCGAGAACATCACCGTCTACCCGGTGCCCGGCACGCGCCCGGTCTACCGCGTGCGTAGCCGCGACGGCAAGTGCTTCGTCGAGGCCGACACCATCCACCGGAACGCGATGGTGATGCAGGGCCGCGAAGTGTTCAAGGACATGGTGCGTCTCTTGCCGCCGCGCATCGAGGCCTACTGCGAGCGCGCGGGCGTCAAGCTCGACGACATCGACCTGTTCCTATTCCACCAAGCCAACGCGCGGATGATCGACGCCGTGACCCAGCGGCTCATCGGTGAAGGATGCGCTCGGGAGCGCGTGCCCATCCATATCGAGGACCTCGGAAACACGTCGAGCGCCACGGTACCGATCCTTCTGGACCAAGTCCGTGAGAGCGGCGCCTTCGGCCCCGGAAAGCTGGCCTTCCTGTGCGCCTTTGGCACGGGGTATTCCATGGGCATGACGCTCCTGAACGGCTAACAGCTTGTGCCCCAGCTCGCGGGGGAGGTCTGCTAACCTCTCCTGCATGTTAGAACCCCTTGCGACGAGCGCGCTGCGATGGCGCTGTGACCCCTCTGGACTGGAATTCAAGACGACCGCCGACGTAGAAGCCGTGATCGGTTTCGTCGGTCAAGACACGGCCGTCGATGCGCTGCGCTTTGGTATCGAGTGCGCTGCGCCCGAGCAAAACGTCTACGTGCGTGGACTGACCGGCACGGGTCGCATGAGCACCATCACGCGGCTGCTCGAAGAGACGCGTCCAAGCTGCAAAGACCTCTTCGACTACGCGTACGTTCACGACTTTGATGAGCCGGACCGTCCACGTCTGATCACGCTGGCCCCCGGCCGCGCCAAGCAGTTCCGGCGCATGGTGCACGACGTCGCTCGCTTTATCCGCGAGGAGCTCCCGAAGACTTTGACGGGCGAAGCGCTACAGACCCAGCGCGAGGCCATCGAGGCCGAGACCAACAAGGAGATCAACGAGCTCACGAAGCCCTTCGAGGACGACCTCCGCGAAGCCGGCCTCACGATGATCCAGCAGGGCCAGCCGCCCGCGGTTCAAACCCACGTTGTGCCGCTCTACGAGGGCAAACCCGTCGCCGGCCCTGAGCTAGCTCAGCTCAAGACCGACGGCAAGATCACCCAGGAGCAGATCGACGGCTGGGAAGCCCAGCGCGTAGAGCTCATGAAGCGCTTCGGTGGTATCAGCCGCGAAATCCAGCGCATGCGCGTCGAAACGAGCAAGCGACTCCTGACGCTCCTCGAGGACTCCACTCGGGGCTACGTTGAAGACTCCGTCGGAACCCTGCGCGAGGAGTTCACGGAAGAGCCCGTCAAACTGTTCCTCGACGGCCTCGTGGAGAACGTCATCGCCAACCTCGGCAAAGAGCACCCGCCGGGGTACAGCCCCGCCGACCTCTACGACGTGAACATCGTTCTCGAAGCCGCGCGGGACGGGATGTCCCCGGTCGTGGTGGAAACGTCGCCGTCACTGGGTCGCCTCCTCGGATCCGTCGAAACGGGCTGGTCGCCCCAGGGCCCAACGCGCGGTGACTTCCGACGCATCAGCGCGGGTTCGATTCTGCGTGCGAACGGCGGCTACCTGATCCTCGAAGCACGGGACCTGCTCACGGAGCCAGGTGCATGGCGAATGCTGGTGCGCACCCTGCGCAATAAGCAGCTCGAGATCGTACCGCCGGAACTTGGCGGCTCGTACTTCCGCACTTCGGTCAAGCCGGAGCCGATTCCCATCTCGATGCGCGTGATCCTCGTCGGTGACACGGGCACGTACTACATGTTGGATCGAGCCGACCCTGACTTTGGCCAGCTCTTCAAGGTCCTCGCGGACTTTGACACGGAGATCGAGCGCAACGAAGAGGGCATTCGCCAGTACGCCGGGGTCATCGCCAAGATCGTGAAGGACGAGGAGCTGCCCCCGTTCGACCAGAGCGCGGTTGCCGCCTTGGCAGAGCACGGTGCACGCATCGCCGCGCGGCGCAACAAGCTGACCGCTCGCTTCGGCCGGATCGCAGACATCGCGCGCGAGGCCGTGTACGTGGCACGCAAGCGCGGGGACGCTCGGATCGTCGAGGGCGATGACGTGCGCGCCACGATCGAACGCACCAAGGCCCGCGCCAACCTGCCTTCGCGCCGCTTCCATGCGATGATCGCCAGCGGCACCATCATCATCGAGACCCAGGGGCGCACGGTGGGCCAAGTCAACGGACTCGCCGTCATCAAGGCAGGCATGCTGACCTACGGCTTTCCGGCGCGCATCACGGCCACGATCGCCCCTGGCCACGCGGGCATCATCGACATCGAGAGCAGCGCTTCGCTGTCGGGTCAGATCCACACGAAGGGCTTCCAGATCCTCGGCGGACTCTTGCGTCACCTCCTGCGGGCAGACCACGCAATGGCCTTCAGTGCGAGCCTCGCATTCGAGCAGAGCTACGGCGGCATCGACGGCGACTCGGCCTCAGGCGCCGAGGTTTGCTGCCTGCTCTCCGCGCTCACCGGTATCCCGCTGCGCCAGGACGTCGCGATGACCGGCGCCATCGACCAGCACGGCCGCATCCAGGCGATCGGCGGCGTCAACGAGAAGATCGAGGGCTTCTTCGACACCGGCGTCGCCCTCGGAACGAGCGGCGAGGGCGGCGTCATCATCCCGGCCTCCAACGCGGGCGACCTGATGCTGCGCCAAGACGTGGTTGATGCCTGCGACGAGGGCCGCTTCCACGTGTGGGCCGTGAGCACCGTTCACGAAGCCCTGGAGATCTTCACCGGCGTAGAGGCCGGCACGGCTGACGACGACGGGAAGTACCCGGAGGAGTCGCTACTCGGCAAGGCACAGGCCAAAGCACGGCTGTTCTGGGAGCGTTCGTCCACGTCCCCGGCCGCCTACGCAAAGGCGCAGGCACGCGGCGAAGTAGAGCCGCCCGAGGCCTAGGCGACGGAATCACTTCGGAAGAGCGCCGTCGAGCAGCCGCGCAAGGGCTGGCTCGATGGCGCTCATCCATGCTGCGCGGCCCTCGTCGGTGATGTGAATGCAGTCGCGGCCCATGGTGGGCAGCGGCACGCCGCCTTCATCCATGAAGACCGGCGTGAGGTTCAGATAGTGAACGCCATCTGGGAATGAGTGCGCCGCGAGTCGCGAGTGCACGTGCTCGACGGATTGACGAACTCGGGCCCCACGTTCCTTGCCGGACGGGAAGGGACCGGTGATGAGAACGTCGGCGTCGTGCAGGCGCTCCCGTAGGGCTTCCACGACGCGCACGATCCCGCGGTAGGTTTCCTCGGCGCCGTGCTCGGCGGCGTTGATGTTGTTGACGCCGATCTGCAGCACGATGACGCGCGGGCGGAATTCGTCGAGGGAGCCCTGGGCGATGCGGTAGAGCAGGTGCTCGGTGCGGTCGCCGGAGAGCCCTAGGGAGACCGCGCGGCGTCCCCTGTGCGCTTTGTCGAAGGCGCGAGCTCCATCGGGCTTTGCCAACCGCTCGCCGTGGCCGGTGAGGCTCTGGGTGATGGAGTCCCCGAAGAACACGACGTCCATGGGCGGCTCGGAAGCCGCCGCCTCCGAAAGAGCCTCGAGCGAAGCGAAGGCCGTGCGCCATGTGCCGCCGCCCCAGCCCGCCGCCTTGCCGCGAAACTCCGCGGACGGTATCGGCGTCACGGTCGGCTCACTCTCGGCGGTATGAACACCGGCCGCGACCAAGAGCTCGCGTAGGAGCGGCCCCACGGGATTCAGTCCGTGGGGATGATGGTCCTTGCCGGGCTTGCGCCAGATTCGAACGGGGCCGCCCGCCGCAAGGTAGGCCTTGCGCAGGAGCTCGCCGTTCTCGTGGGGCGGAACGACCTTGTCTGCGGTACCGATGACAAGCATCAAGGGAACCTGCTCCTTCCCGAGCGCTTCGAGATCGGCGAGCGGACCGCCTTGAAACCCCCAGGCGGCATCGCCCTCGAGCCCCCACTGCTGCTTTGCCTGTTCCCATGCGTCATCCGCGCGCTTGCCGCTGCGCCCACCGGGCCAAGAACGAATGTCAGCGACCGGGTTGTCTGCGTAGATCGCCGCGACCCGTTGGGGGTAGGCCTTCGCGTACTCCATGACGGCAAGGCCGCCGCGGCTCATGCCTTCAAGAACGGGCTTCTCCGCCAGGCCGAGACCCGTGCAAAAGTCATGGAATGCCCCCATGCGCTTCACCGCCTGCGGTGAGCCAAAGAGGCCCGCGACGTCCACATAGGCGACGTGGAAGCCGCGGTCCAGGAGCGCCTTGTCGAGGGCGGGCTGATGACCGAAGAAGCGCGCGCGCCAAATCCAAGGAACGCCGGCGCGAACGCGGTCGGGCACCACGAGAAAGCACTTGGGCGAGCCTTCTGCCTTGAGCGCGAATCCATAGCGGCGAAAGCCGTGGAAGTCGGAGAGCTCGGCATCGGGACGCAGTGCAAGAAGCTGGCTCGCGGGGGTAAGGGACGTGTCCTCCGCGCTCTGAATCGCGCCCGCAAGGCGATACGCAAGCTGCTCGGCTCCGAACGCCGTCGGGTGAACGCCGTCGGTGACGTGACGCGGGCGCAGGACGCCGCGCATGTTCACAAACTCTGCGTCCACTTTGGGTGCCAAGCGGCGCAGAGACTCCGAGAGGCGGTGAAGGCGCGGGCGGCGGGCCTCAAGCCACTCCTTGCGCTTCTCATCACGACGGCTCTGGGTCGGGAACATATCCGGCGGAGACGCCAAGAGGACGCGCACCCCCGGGCTCACCTCGCGCAGCGGGACGACGATGCGATCCAGCGCAGCCCTCCAGTCGTGCGCTTCCTCCTCGACGGCGGAGTCGTTCGTGCCCAGCATGATCACGGCGATCTCGGGCCGAAAAAGCAGCGCGTCTTCAAACGCCTTCGATTCCGCGTACACCTGTTTCGCGTCGGTGCGCAGCGAGTGCCCGTGGGCGCCGAAGCCCTTGACCTCGAACTCGGGTCCCAATAGCCGGCCAGCGACCGACGGAAAGCTCCCGTAGGCGGCGTCCTCCCGCGTAGAGCCCGCGCCCTGACCCGCCGTGATCGAATCCCCAAGGAACGCGACCCGCGTTTGGGCCGGCGACGACGCCACGCAGAGCAAGAACCCGAAGAGACTGAACAGCGAACGGCGCAGGGAGTAGGCGTGGGGCATACGGGGCAGTCTACCCGTAGCCAGCCATCCCTCGACTAGTCGAAGCTGCCGGCGTCGATGAAGCGCAGCGTCGCGCCGATCACCTGTCCGTCTTCCATGACGAAGGTGTGGGTGCCTTTGACCGTCAGGTGCGCTGCCGAACCTTCTAGATGCGTTTCCGACACGCCGACAACACCGTCGTCATCGCCCGGAATGAGAGGATTCCAACCGTCTTCGGTTCCGCGGCTTGCGGCGATCGTGGCGAATGGAATGGTCGGTGCCGAAAGTTTCGCCGCTAGACCCGAAGCGATCTCCCTCGACGGCTTGCCGTAGACAGCGAAGGCACCGGGGATGCGTTCAGCGAAGTTGGCTAGCGCGGCGCCGCTGCTTGGCGCGGCGATGAAGACCGCGCGCGCCGGTGTGTGATGGGCGCGCCACGGGTCATCTTTCCGGGCCAACAAGTCGCGCACGACGAGAGATCCAAGGCTGTGCGTAACGAACGAAAGCTCGACGTCCTCTCCGGCGAGACCGTTGAGGAGTTCCGCCACCTGGGCAGCGTGCTCCGCCACCGAGCGGCGTGTGCTCGGGTAGCCAATGTCGATCACGTCGTAGCCAGCTGCCTCGAAGGCCGCGCCCAAATCCGACATGGCGCGGCGCGTGCGCCAGAGTCCATGGAGCAGCACGACGGCTTTCTCTCGGGGAGCCCTCGCGTCACCTTTCGTGCGCCGCGCCGCGAGCTGGGCCTCGCACTTCTCGCGCGAGCCCCATGTGCGTCGAACGTTGCCCTCATCGAGAAGCCGCGCATGGCCTGTCCAGACGTGGGTCTGCACGCGCCAGCCGTCATCCCAGGCCACGTCCGTCCAGAGCTGGTTGCCGCCGGCGGTGGCGACGGGCAGGTTCGGAAGTGGCTGGCTGTCAGACTTGGCGGCGAATCGATGAACGCACCCGAGTGCAGATACCGTCAGAACGATCCCAGCGAGCCCGCGAACGGTCCACTTGCGCCACTGAAAGCGCACGGCTTCCGGAAGAAAGGAAGCGCCGATCGAGCCGTCGGCGTCTTCTGAGCTGCTGTTTCGGTCGTCGTTGCGGGTCTGATTCATAAGGGCTCCTTGGACGCCTTTTATGCGTCAAGGCCCCTAGATCATCGCCTGCCTTCCCTGATGCAGTGCGATTCACCCGGTGAATCGAGCCAGCCGGGCTAGTTGCGGTAGACCGCGTGGCAGGTCAAGCACGACTTCTTCGCCGCGTTGAACGCCGCGTCGAGGCCGTCGCTGGCGAGGAACTCCGACGTTCCCTCGACCCGGCCCGCCGTGAGGAACTCGACGACGTCCCCGAGATGGCCTTGGCTCTCGGCCAGCATTTCGTGGAAGTCCGCGGCGTAGGCCTTGGACTCCTCCATCTGGCCGCACGCATTCATGAGCTCGCTGACGTGGGTCGCAGACTGCAGCGCGTCGATGTCAGGGTGCTCGCTGCTCGGCTTCCAGCCGTTCCTGGCGACGAGCTTGACCTCGTCCCAAGAGCGCGTGAGCACGACCATGGCGTCGCGCACACCCTCGAAGGACATCGCCGACGCGAAGTCGAATTCGTAGGCTGCGGTCTCGTCGGCCGTCGGCAGAGCCGACAGAGCCACCGAGGAGTAGAGCCCCTCGTACTTCGAAGCGGTCGAGCACCACTGGCGCATCTCGGCGATCGCGTGGTCGCGCTCGAGCCCGTCGAGTGCGACGCGGCCGATGGCCGCCGCGGCTGGGCCGCGGTGCTTGCCGTGGAAGCAGTGCACGTAGAACGGCCCTTCTAGCTCGCGGAACGTCTTCGCGATCTTGAGGATCTGATCGTCAGTGATACCGCGGTAGCGAATCGGCACGTGGACGTAGCGCAGGCCCAGCGCGGTGGCGGCTTCGACGTCCGGCACCTTGCCGTCCACCGAGAGCACGGTTTTGACGCCCCAGGCCGCGAGCTGTCCGAGGGCTTCCGCATCGTGGGGCTCGCTGCCCGTGATGATCGTATCGCTCAACCGGTAGACGTTCACGATGCCGGGGTACTGCCCGGGCGGGACCTCTGGCAAAGCAACGGTGGCCGCGGCTTCGAAGACGGATCCTGTCAGCTCGAGGGGCGGCGGCACATGGACGGTGCGCTGCGCTGCGGACAAGAGGCTGACTCCCGACTCCCATTGGAATCCAGCTGGCTGCAGGTTTCCGCTCTCAAGTGGCTGCTCCTCGATCCGTCGCAAATCGGAAGAGCTCGAGCAGCCCAGCACGCAGGACGCCGCGAGTGCCAGCCCAAGGCGGGCTAGCTCGATAGTCTTGGGGAGGGTCGTCGTCATAGCACTGGGATAAGGCAACCGACGTGCCATATCCCGCGGGGGGCATTCTACCCCCTATGGAGGGGCCTAGGGAGGCCCCTTGCCCAATGACCGTTCCGAAGTCGGAACAGTGTCTGACCCGGATTTTTGACCCGAATCAGGGGGTGAAGACGAGCTTCAGGGCGTTGGAGAGGCCGTAGCCAATCGCGACCGTGTCCCGGTGCCAGGCCTGGAAGCGCCACGTGGTGCCCGCCATGATCTGCTGGGCCGGGGTGTTCGGGTTCTGAATTTGGAGCCGGTGGGTCAGGACGCCGTTGGGGGCGGCCTGCTCGGGCGGAAGTCGGAAGAAGGGCTGCGTCAGGCAGAGGGTTCCGCCCGGGAGGCTGCCGCTACCCGCAAGCTCAGCCTGGAGGAAGAAGCCGAAGGAGTTGGGCGCCAAGGGCCCGACCCGGAGAGTGAGCTCATCGGCATCGATGCTGGTCGATCCCACGAATCCAACGAGGCTCGGGTCCCCGGTGGAGTTGGGGCCGTTCGAGCATTCGATCGCAAAGTGGTCAGGACCGAGGGTCTCGATCTCAAGGGCTGCGACGATGGCGCGCTGATTCGCTTGGGCGTGAATGTTGATGTCCAGAACCCCGTCCGTTACTTCCACGTCGAAGCCCTTGACCAGCGCAGTGGCAAAGCCGGGGTCCGCGATGAGGTCGAGGCTCTCTGCGACGCGCACGCCCTCGACGGAGAGGTCAAGCACCCTCTGGCCGGTGCTGCTGAATGCGCGCTCGGCGAGGTGAAATTTGACGCGGTAGAAGCCGTCGCCCATGGGCAGGCGGTAGTTCACGTCCTGGAACGACGGGAAGTTCGACTCGCGCATCCGATCGAAGACCTCATCGTCGTCGGTGTTGAACACCTCTGCGTTGGGGTTGAAGAACTTCGTCGAGCCATTCTCAAAGCCGATGTCCCCGCACCAGCAGCAGTTGCCGGTGGCCGCAACGACCTCGGGGCCGCCGCAGTTGATGAGCAGAGGGTTGGGGAACGTCGCGTTCCAATCGCGGCCGTAGAGATCGGGGATGGGGTTGTTGGCAATCGCTGCGCCACTGACGGCGTAGAGCGTGTTTCCAATCTTCTGAACGCCGGGGCCGTAGCGCGGGTTCGGAAGCGGCGGAAGGTAGCTCCACACCCCAAGAACGGGATCCATCTCCAGCATGCCCGCGAGGACATCGCGACCCGAAGTCGAGTCCTTGCCGCCTGCGATGTAGAGGTTGCCTGCGTCGACGAAGGTCGCGGGCTCGAAGTGCGAGCGGGGCTCCGGCAGGAGCGGACCCTGGCGCCACGTGTCCGTCCCCGGGTCGTACGCGTGAACCCAGCGGGTGTCGAGGGGGTTGGTGTCGTGGTTGAGCTGGCCGCCGATGGCCCAGAGCTCTCCGCCGAGGGCAGCGCCCGCTAAGTGACAGCGGGGCTGGGGCATGACGGCGCGGGTTTGCCAGCCGAGACCGGGGGCCGCGAGGTCGTAGGCCCAGTGGTCGCCCGTCATCGTGTCGCGGTCGGCTTCACAGCCGCCGTAGTAGTGAATCTCGGTCCCCATGAAGGCCACGCCGCCCGCAGCGATCGCACGGGGCATGGACGGGCCGGCGCTCCACGTGTCAGCGTCAATGTCGTAGATCCAGACATCACTCGTGGCGACCCCTGGGTTGTCTCCGATGAAGCCGCCGATGACCCAGACGTTGCGACCTTCACGGGCGAGGCCGATGTGGGTGGTCGCGTCGGGCATGTTGGCGCGCGGCGTCCAAGTGTTCGTGATCGGGTCGTAGACATCGACGCGGAGCGAGGCCTCGATCGCCTGATTCTTGAACCCACCGAAGCAGTAGAGCTTGTCATCGATCGGCACCGTGCCCGGCTCGAAGCGGGGCTCTGGGATGTCCGCGAGGCGGTCCCAGATGCAGCCCACGCGCTGGGGGCTTGGGGTGGCGATAGCCGTCCCGGAGAGGGACAGAAGTGCGAGAAGAGCAGGGGCGACAGGCGATGCGTTCATGTAACTAAAAATACCCCGCTGGCGAGGTAGGTGGCAGAGAAGAGGCCATGGGGGCAGCCCCAGTATCGAGACGAGCGTGAGCGGCGCCAAGTTCCCTCCCTGACGCAGCCGTCATCCAAGTCTAGCTACCAACGATTGGAGGGTGGCAAGCGCGGCTAGAGGAGCCTGCCCCGGCTCCGTGCAGGGTCGTGGGGCCAAAGGCTCTACGGCAGGAAATTGATTTCTAGAGCGTCAGAGAAGTTGTAGCCCGACGGTCCGCCGCTTGGATCACGGAACCAGTGCTGGAAGACCCAGGACTCCCCCGGGGATATCACGCCTGGGCCCGTGATGAGACTCAAGTTGAGATCGTAGCTCGCGGAACCCGCCGAAGTGGCCTGGACCGGCGTGAGCCTGAACACCGAGCCGCCGAGGCAGACAATCCCCTCACCCACGGGGACGGCGTTGCGCAGCGACCCGTAGAAGAAGAAACCGAAGCCGAGTGGTGGGACCCCATGGGCCTCCAGCGAGAGGTCAGACGTCTGCACCGACGTCGTACCGGACAACCCCATGCGCGCGTAGTTGCCATAGCTCGTCACAAGGGGCGAGCAGAACCTCTTCACGGCTCCCGTGGTGGGGCTGTACTCAACCGCTCCTAGATCAGGTTGAGTTCCAAGAGACGACGTGAGGCGATCAAGGATGGCCGGCGCATCTACGAGGCGATCTGTACCCGTGAAGTCAGTGAGGGCGTTCCCGTCGCCGGCGAATGCGCTCAGCCAGGCCGCGCCGTCGCCCGCGTCGATCGCTGGCGACAATGCAGACGGGCTGTAGTCATCATCCGCTGTTCCCAGCACGTTGTCCGCACCATCGGGGTCGACGAGCAACGGGTCCGAGAACAAGCCGCCTGCCCCCAGCCCCGTCGCCGCTTGGAAGTCGGCAAACACGTCATAGAAGCCACCGTTCCAGTTGATCCCGGGCGATCCGGAGTCCCCGTACCAGAGGTTCCCTTCCACCGTCGCGCCCGGGAACGGGTTGTAGAGCCCCACAAGGCTGTCCCCGTGCGTGCCGACCGAAGGGCCGGCGACGACGATGTTGCCGCTCAGGGAGCAGGACTCCGCGTACTGAATCCAAACGTCGGAGATCCCGCCGTCGATCGTGTGGTTCTTCCAGATCAGATTGTGCTCGAAGACGCAATCGCGAACCCGGCCCACCGATACGTCGTAGCCGCCAAATACGAGCCCCGCTTTCTCGTTGCCGGCGATCACGTTATTGCGGCAAACGATGCCGTAGACGTCCCAGCCGGCGTTCTCGGCCCCAATCTCGATGCCGAGATCGCAGCCCACCACGAGGTTACGCTCGATCAAGATGTCGCGCCCGCCATCCACATAGATACCGGCGCCGAAGCCCCCGCCGTAGTTCGCGAGGGCGCGGATGACGACGTTGTCCCGGCAGACGCCTTCGCGCGCGCCCAGCGCTGCATTGATCGATGGCTCGCCGCCTATGAAGTCGATGCCGATGTTGTTGACGTCGCGCACGAAATTTTGCTCGACGATGAACGCACGGACGTTGCCGTTGAGCGTCAACGCTTCGGACTGGGCAGGCGCGCAGTCGTAGATCTCATTCCCACGGATCAGGAGGTTCTCGATGGGCTCAGCGATGGATGTGCCGTAGACGGTGATCGCCATGGAGTCATCGCCTGAGAGATCGTGAAACACACAGTCGACGATTTCGATGTGGGTCCCTTGCCCTTCCACGCGGACGCCGGAGCCGTCGCCGCTCGCCACGTTGTTTCGAAACTCAAGACCCTCGACGCGCACGAAGCTCTGGTTCACGATGCGCAGCATCTGCTCGCCGGGGAGGCCGGTCGCGTCGAGGACAGGCGACTCGCCGGGGAAGTTCACGAGCTGTACGTAGCCGCCCACAGCGCTCCCGCTCGAAGTGAATTGGACGCGTTCGTTCCAGCCGCCCGCGCGCTCACGCACGAGAACGCGGTCGCCAGCCTCGGCGAAGTCCAACGCCGCTTGGATCGAAGTAAAGTCGCCGCCACTCACCGCAACCACGTAGTCGGACGCGTGGGTCACCTGGGCGAGCACAGCTGCAGCGAAGCAGCCAAGGAAGGGGAAGAAGCCGCGTCGATTCATAGCTAGAGGATACGGCGCTAGCGTGAGAGATGCTGTATCTCGGGGAGATGGCAGGCGTTTGCAAGCCGCGCGTGCTCCACTATGCTCCTACTATGAGCGACGAGCCAAACCAGCAGAACACGAGCGCGATTCCGAGGCGACGACTTCTTAAGGGTCTAGGTGCCGCCGGGCTCGGAGCTGGCTTTGCCTCCTGTGGAGGAGGAGCGGCGGGCGGAACAGCGCCTTCTGTGCACACCGGCAAGCGGCTCCGCTGGCGTCTTGCATCGAGCTTCCCGAGCTCCCTCGACGCCATGTTCGGTGCGGCTGAGATCCTCTGCGAGGAGGTCGGGAAGATGAGCGGTGGGCGCTTTGAGATCCGGCCTTCCCAAGCGGGTGAGATCGTTCCGGGGACCGAGGTGCTCGACGCCGTGCAGAAGGGCGCGGTGCAGCTGGGGCAAACCTGCGGCTACTACTACACGGGTAAGTCGGCGGCTCTCGCCTTAGAGACCTGCGTCCCGTTTGGGCTGACCGCACGTCAGCAGACGGCGTGGCTTCAGGACGGCGGCGGCAACGAGCTCCTCGCGCCGATCCTCGGAGACTTCAACGTCGTCAGCTTGCCCGCTGGAAATACCGGCACGCAGATGGGCGGGTGGTTCCGAAACGAAGTCACCGATCTCGACTCGCTCAAGGGCCTCAAGATGCGCATCCCAGGGCTTGGCGGAAAGGTCATGTCCGAACTGGGCGTCGCCACCCAGCTGCTTGCGGGCGGCGAGATTTACCAGGCCCTCGAACGCGGGGCCATCGATGCGACCGAGTGGGTTGGACCCTACGATGACATGAAGCTCGGGTTCCATGAGGTTGCGAAGCACTACCACTACCCTGGCTGGTGGGAACCGGGGCCCCACCTTGCGTTCTACATCAACAAGCCGGAATGGGAAGGGCTGCCGGAGGAGTATCGCGCGATGCTGCGCTCCGCCGCTCGGCGGGCGGCGGAATTGATGCAGACGCGCTACGACGCGCGCAACCCCGGCGCCATGGCAGAAATTCGGAGCAAGGGCGTGAGCGTCACACCCTTCGCCGAAGATCTCATGCGCGGAGCCCGCGATGCGTCAGAGCAACTCCTGACGGATATGGGCAGCGGCGACGGTGAGTACGGGAAAATCATCAGCGCTTGGCGGAAGTTCCGGAAGGACTCGTTTGGTTGGTTCGGGACGGCAGAGCTCAGCTACGCGCGGTACGCATTCGGTCAGTAGCGCGGTGCCCCGCGATTCCATTGGAGTCTTGGGCACGGGAACCGTCCAATCACCGACTATGGAAGGCGAATTTGATGAAGACTCGACCCCTTTGACCGGTCGGAGCATCGTGGCCACGATCTGGGCCGCGCTTGCCTTGGGTCTCCTCGGCTGCTTGGGGCTCGCAAAGCTGGGTCACGCCTACTGGGTGTTTGATCTCTTCAGTCACTTCTACCTGCAATACGCGGCCCTCGGTGTCGTTGGCGCTCTCTTGGGTCTCCTGCTGCGGGCACGACTTGCCGTTGTGCTCTTCGTGATCACTGCAGGTCTTTCCATCGTTCAGCTCGCCCCGCTCTTCCAAGCGCCAAAGCAGGAAACCCGCACGGGCACTAGCGAAGTTCGCGTTCTGGCGCTGAACGTACTGACCGGCAACAGCACACCGAAGAGAGCCATCGACTGGATCGTGTCGGAGGACCCCGATGTGGTGGTGCTTGAAGAGACCAGCACGCGGTGGATTGACCAGCTCGACCTCCCGCTCAGCGCCTACGACCGGATGCCGACGGACACCGTTCGCGACGACAATTTCGGCATCAGCGTCTACGTCCGGCGCGGCATTGAGATCGGGCAGCTGGAGGTTCTAACGGAGCCCGCGGACCTGCCTTGGATCGACGTGGCCCTATCGAAGGATGGGCGGCCGTTCCACCTGCTGGCAGTGCATGCGATTCCGCCGACGGGGGCCGAGAATTCAGGCTTGCGCGACGAGCAGATCAGGGGCATCGCAGAGCGTGCGGCTGGCATCAGCGGGCAAGTGGTCATCGCGGGTGATCTCAACACCACTCGATGGTCTCGGTCGATCCAGGAGGTCTGTGGGTCCGGAAACCTGCGGTCTGCGGGGCTCGGCCATGGCGTCCAAGGCACTTGGCCGTCCTCTCTCTGGTTCACCGGCATGATCCCGATCGATCAAGTGCTGGTCTCGTCCGCTGTCTACGTGTCGGATTTCCGCGTCGGCCCAGACGTGGGGTCGGACCATCGGGGTGTCGTCGCGGATCTCAAGCTCTAGCCGGCCTCGGCTTCTGCGAGCGCTTCTTTGACGCGCTTGGAGTTCGGTCTGAGCTTCAGCGATTCGTTGAGCACAGCCTTCGCCTCCTCGAAGCGAGCCAGCTGGATCAACGCTCGACCTTTGTGGTACTTGACGCGATCCATGGTGGGCATCGGCTCACCTACCGGATTGGCCTCCTCGAACTCGGTCAGCATCGCGAGCGCCTCTTCGATCCCGTCGCCCAGCTTCATGCGTGCCTTCGCGCCTTGGTAGAGCGCACGGTAGCCGTGGGGCGTGCGCGGGCCGTCACCCTGGAGTTCGATCTGCCTGTCGAGTACGTCCACCGCGTCGCTCCACGCATCCTGCTTGATGTAGAGCTCACCGAGCGTCAAGAGCACGTCTGGATCGCTCGGGTGCTTCTCCGCTAGTCCCTCGAAGGAAGTGACCGCCTCATCCAAGCGATCGTCGTCCATCACCAGCATCTGGGCGCGCCAGAAATCCCGGCGCAACGGGTCGTACTCTCCGATCTCCTCGATCAGCTCCTTGGCCTTCTTCTTGTTGCCGAGGAACCCCGGCAGGAGCAGCGTTAGCACCTGACCTACGCGGGCGTCTACGTTGGTGGGATCCAACTCTACGGCGGCATTGACCTCGGCCTTGTAGGCCTTCACATCCCCCATCATCCCGAGGAGTGCGGCGACGTTCTTGTCCTCCGCCTTTGCCACGATGCGAGCGAGGATCGCCTTCGCCACCATGTGGCGCGCACGGCTGTTCTCGGGGAGGGCCTCTGCGCCCTCCAACGCGAGATCGTAGGCCAAGTCGAGCTCGCCGCGAAGTCGCTCCACTTCGCTCAAGAGGACGGTCAATAGCGCCTTCTCACCTGGGTCCGCGGCATCGCGTTCTTCTCGCACTTGGACGGCGATCTCGTCGATACGCTCTCGACTGGCGACGAGCTTCAGATCTTCCTGGGTAGGAAGCCCCTTCTCGCTCGCGGCGACAAGTTCCTTGGCGGCAGCCCCGCTCGCTTGGGCCGCGGCCACTGCCTCATCTGAGAGCTCGACGATCTCACCACCTCCAGATCGAAGCCAGAGCACGAGTCCAGCCGCGCCAACGGCGACGATCAGCAGCATTCCAAATACAAGTCGCTTCATGGGTGCTCAGAGGATAGCCACGCGACGGTGTCACGCCATCGATTTTGGCACAGGAGGAAACGGGTTCCACGAACGACGATGGAGCAACGCCCACGTTGCGCTTCGATACAAGGTCGGAAAATAGCTGTAGCGGAACGGTACTTCGCGCCTGCTTGCCGTTCAAAGATCCAAGGTTGGAGGAAGCGCCGTTCGATGTTCGAGGAGTACGGCACCCGCCCCGGGGGCCGGTCCCTTGATCCCCCATCCTATGAAGGCACTTTTCTACGTCCTCGCCGCGGCGACGACGGCACTCGGTCCCGTTGACTCCTCTTCAGCGGGAGGATCCCTCTCTCCCAAGCCCACCAGCCAGACGCGGCCGACAGCCACGCCCGTTGGGGCTGACGCCATCACTTCTACCTATCTCGATCAGGTCGAGAGCCTCATCGCACGGCGCCTTTCGCCCGCGTCCACGCTTCTCCACCTGCAGAAGCACCTCGACGACGCACCGATGTCACCGGCGTTGCGCAACGACATGACCCGCTCCGTTGCCTACCTAGCCCAGCAGACCAACACCTCCCACCTGACCGTCGAGGACGCACAGCTGCTCCGCCTAGAGCTCGTGGATGCCCGCATCCAACAGGGAGTGCTCGAGCTTCAACGCAATGCCATTCGCCTTGAGTGGAGTCCCTCGCAGCTCTACCACGCCGTGATGAACTGGCTCCTCAACACCCCCGTCTTCAACGACGCGCCCAGTCCTCAGAACTACCGCCTACGCACCGCCGCCGCCCTCGAGCTCTCGATGCTCCAACACACCGGCACCACCGCCATGGGCACCGGCCTGACCGAGGAACTCCTCCGCCAACGCCTCGCCACCGCCATCCGGCGCCTAGACGCGTCCCTCGCCCAAGGCACCGTCACCCAAACCGACTACGACCGATTCAAAGAAAGCGCGGTTGCCCGCACCCGCCAAATCATCCTCCAGAACTTCTAAAAATCCCCCCACCCACCCATTGACGTGTTCGGCACCAGGTACGGAACACGTCAGCTGCACCATTTGGACCAGGTTCAAAGTGGAGCAGAATGCGATTCTGCACCATTCGGAACCTGGTTCCGAATGGTGCAGGGGTAGGGTTTGGGGGTGGGGGCTGGCTTTTTTGATGCTGACGCTTTGGAGGCGGTTCGGAAGGGGGAGGGGTTGGATCCGCAGGAGGTGCGGGTTCTTCGGAATGATCTCCTGAAGAAGTTCGTGCCGGATCGGGTCGCGTTGGGGAAGTTCGCGGCGGGCGATCAGGTGGAGTGCCATCCGTTGGAGCTCTTTCGGGCGGTCGATTCCGAAGTGGACGGGGCGACGAAGCTGCTCTTTCGGACAAAGGCAGGGATGCTGATTGAGTCGGTGGTGCTGCGGATCGCCTCGGGGCGGACGACGCTTTGTGTCTCTAGTCAGGTGGGTTGCGCGGCGGCCTGTGCGTTTTGTGCGACGGGCAAGATGGGGATTGCCCAGAGCCTTGGGCACGACGAGATTCTCGATCAGGTGCTTCAGGCGGGCCAGCGGCTGGCGGCCGAGGGGCGCCGGCTCGACAACGTGGTCTTCATGGGTATGGGAGAGCCGCTGCACAACGAGGCGCAGCTCTACTCAGCACTCGAGGCCCTGACGTCCCCCAGGATGTTCGCTCGGTCGCCAAAGAGCCTCCTCGTTTCGACGGTGGGGATCGCGGACGCCATGGAGCGCTGCGCAGCGAGGTTCCCCCAGGTCAACCTGGCGCTGAGCCTGCACAGCGCCGTTCAAGCGACTCGGGAGACGCTCATTCCCCTCGCCAAGAAGTTCCCCTTGGACGAGCTTCGTGAGGCGGTCAGCCGGGTGAACCAGCGCCAAAGCCAGCCGGTCATGGTGGAGTACCTCATGCTACGTGGCCTCAACGACTCAGGAGCCGACGCACGCGCGCTGATCGACTGGGTTAAGGGCCTGCGCGTACACATCAACCTGATCCCGTACAACCCCATCGACGACGCGCCCGACCTTGTGGCGACGGAGCGAGGCGACATTTCGACCTTTGCCGAGCAGCTCAAGGGCGCTGGGCTCAAGACGACCGTGCGCTACTCACTGGGCAACGATATCGCGGCCGCCTGCGGCCAGCTCGTTCGCATGGAGAACCGGCAGAAGGCCAAGGACGCGTGCCCGTGACCAGCGGCTACTCCTACCGCACCGACAGGTATCTTGCGATGAACCTCGTCAATACCGCCGCGTGCTCCCGGCGTGGAACATCCGAGGTCAGGTACGCGTCCCGTAGGGACTCAACGGTCTCGCGGCGTACCCTGACTCCCGACTCCTTGGCGTAGCGCCCTAGGCGTTCGTTCAGCTCTTCGGCCGTTCCACCGATCGAATCGACGACCGCTGCCGTGACGAACTCGACCTCCTGGTCAAGGACCAGCCGTTGCTCCTCTCGGCGCTTCGCCAGGTCCTCCGCAGTCGTCCAACGACCCCCCACGGCGACTGCCCGCATACGACGGAGGGCCCTGAGATCCCCGAGGGGATCGCCCTCGACGAGCAGAAGGTCCGCGCGGCTGCCCGACTTTAGGCAGCCCACTTCTTGGAGCCCCATGAACGCAGCCGAACGTGTGCTCGCCGCCGCGATGGACTGCGCAGGCTCCATCCCAAACTCGACCAAGAGCTTGAGCTCGTTGAAAACGGCAGTGCCCATAGGAACGAACGGCGTACCAGCTCCTGTCCCCACAACAATATGCGCGTCGTCGTGCACGAGCTTCTGAAGAACGGTGGCGAGTGGCGGCATGGCTGCGCGCATGTAGCGCAAGAGCGATGCGGGCAAGCTTCGCCGCATCTGATGCGCCGCTTGGCTCCAACGGGAACGTGTGAGAGGCGCCAACGACTCAAGCTCGTCCTGCGACACGATGAGCTCTTCTGCGCTCCGCCCTGCATAGCGGTTCTGGACCAAGTCACTGACAGAAAGCTCGGCCTCCAGGCCAAGCAGCTGCGTCTGCCGAACAAACTCGACGAGCCCCGTGAGAACGGGACGCTGTTCCTTCGCGACGCGGGCCGCGCGCTTTTCGAGAACCACGCGGGCGGGTAAGGGGCGCAGTCTCCCATCGGCCCCGTTCGGCACGTGCCAGTCACCCAATAGCATCTCAAGCGAACCGATCGCGTCTCCCAGCGGCCATGCATCCTTGAACGGGATCTTGCCAGGCGAGCGAATGGAAAGCGGCAACCCAAAGCGTCGCGTTCCTTGAACCGCGAGCCTAACGAGCCGCTGCGGCGCGTCATGGCCGAGCGTAAACCCATCGACCCCCTGATTCACCTGCCGCCGAATGTCGGCCTCAATTGAGGCGCGAACCTTGCGTTCTTCCAACGCAGCGTCGCCGCCCATGCGCGGGACATGCCTCCGAAGGTCCGGCCCGAAGTAAACACAGCGCGGTGTCACAACCCCGTTCATCGCCCTCTGGCTCAAGACACGAGCCAACCACGAAGGACTGTCCATCACACGCAGAGTCGTGACCCCCGCGCCCAGCGCGCTGTCCAAGTCAGACGGATCCGTCACATGGCACCAGGCATCCATGAGCCCCTGCATGAGCGTCGCCCCTGTGCCGTCGATTCGAAGGGCATCCGCGGGAACCTCTGGACATTCCGCAGCCGTCCCAATCGCGCCGATCAAGCCGCCTTGGCCCTGCACCATCAGGCCGCTCGCCAGGCGAAAGCCATCTCCATCCGGAAGCAGCACGTCAGCGCCGGTGATCACCCACGAAACGGGCGGCGCCTCTCGGGTCCGAATCCTACGGCCCGATGAAAGCGCCACGAGGGCGAAGTACAGGACGAGCAGCCCCCACGGGAGGAAATCGAAGCGACTGCTCTTAGGTGCGTCCACGTGTCTCGGCGATGGGGGAAAAGCAGCCGAGGCGGCGGGCTTAGTCCATGTGAGCGATCACTCGCTCATCGCCCATTTGGAGCTTCATAGCGACTCGCTGGGAGACCTTGCCGAAGATGTTCTCCCACGTGCGGATCACACCCTTCACGGAAACCCGGCGCACGAAGTCCACCGACTTCCAATAGCGGATCCCTGACAGCCCTTGGGCGTGCGCGTAGAGCTTGGCCTGCTCGGACACCATCCACTCGGAGTGGAGCA
>CAYQKK010000022.1:69170-74862 GCA_964417955.1 uncultured Planctomycetaceae bacterium | reverse complement strand
ATCCGCCGCCTACTTGGGGTGGATGGAGCTCGCGCTGGCAACGGGTAAGGGCTGACGGGCCGAACCTCGTCACAGGTTGAACGCTCGACACATGGTCTGAATGGAAACTCTCCGCTGCGGGCACCAACGCCTGGGTGGGTGCCGCGTAGCGGTCGTTTCGATTCTTCCACGGCCACCATGACCCCATGACCGAGACCCCGAGTTCAGCCTCGCCAGATCCCACGAAGCCTGCTCCATCCGCGAGTAGACCGTCCCTTGCCGGGGACATCGACCGACTACTCCGCGGTCACTACGCGATTGACTCTGCGCTCAGTGCTGGCGGCATCGCGATTCCTATACGCACGCTCGCGATAGGAAGCCTGCTTCTCGGCGCGTTCTACGGTGCCTCGATGGGGCTATTCTCGGGGCTCAATGCGAGCACCGGAAACGGATCGTGGCTTCAGGTGTTCGCGAGCGCGGTCAAGGTACCCGTGCTCTTCCTGTTGACGCTCGTGGTCACGTTTCCGTCGCTTTACGTGGTGTCGGCGCTCTCTCGGTCAAGGCTCCAAACGGCGGACACCATGCGCGTTCTCCTCGGTGCGGTGACCGTCAATCTTGCGCTGCTAGCCAGTCTTGGGCCGGTTGCAGCGTTCTTCACGCTTTCGACGGACAGCTACCCGTTCATGAAGCTCCTGCACGTGCTGTTCTTCGCGGTGAGCGGCTTCGCTGGGCTCGGATTCCTGAGGCGCTCCCTACGGACAATCCTTGAGCCCGCACGGAGTCATCCAATCGGGAGACTCCAGGCGTACACCCCGTCGCTTCCGATCTCGATTCTCCAGAGTGCGGCAGCACCGCCGGTGCAGGAGGGTCAGGTCGGCGTTCAGGTCCGGCGCGTCTTCCGAGCGTGGATCCTCATCTTCGGGCTCGTCGGTGCGCAGATGGGTTGGATTCTCCGTCCGTTCATCGGTGCGCCAAGTCGTGAATTCGCATGGTTCCGGGAGCGCGGTTCGAACGTTCTCATGGACGTGCTTCACACCCTCGGAGATCTTTTCTAGCCCCCGTGCACGCCCACACAACCGAGATCCTGCGCGCCGAGGGGCGCCATCGACCCGGTGCGTCGAGCACCGCTTGGGCGGCCCTTCTTGTGGCGGCGCTCGCAACGCCCGCCATCCACGGAGCGGTGATGGGTTCTTGGTCCGGCAGGTCGCTCCAGGTGGCCTACTCGTGTACGAAGGTGCCGCTGCTTCTCGCGGCCTCGACGGTCGTTTGCATCCCGAACTTCTTCGTCGTCAACACGGTGCTCGGTCTCCGCGGAGACTTCCAAGCTGCGTTTCGAGGCGTGCTTGCGAGTCAGGCGACGCTTGGCATCTCCTTGGCCGCCTTGAGTCCATTGATCGCGCTCCTCTACGTCTCAGGCTGCTCGTACCCGCTCGCTACCCTCACCAACGGCGCCGCCTTCCTCATGGCCACCCTCGCGGGTCAGTGGACGCTCACGCGGCACTATCGTCCGCTCATCGCGCGCGACCCGCGCCACCGTATTGGCCTTGTGGGCTGGCTCGCGCTCTACCAGTTCGTGTCGATTCAGCTCGCTTGGTCCCTGCGCCCCTTCATCGGTTCACCGGACTTCGACACGACGTTCCTACGCGAGGACTCCTGGACCAACGCCTACGTGGACGCTGTTCAGGCCATGCTGATGGCGCTCTAGCACTGAAACTAAGCCGTCGAACGTCTGATCTAGGGCAGGACTAGATTCCACCACTTACAGCAGGATCAAATCACTTCGGCGTCCGATAGGAGGGCTGGAGCCGTCCCTGCCCCCCCAGCGTGTTTTTCATGAGTCGTTTCCGAATCCGGCCTCTTCTTCTCTCCACTGCGTGCCTCCTCTTCGGTAGCGCTCTCGTGGCCTGCTCCGAAACCGATGACGCGGAGTCGCCACGGGTTTCGCCCAACGATTTGGCGTACTACTACTGCTCCGATCGCACGGGGAACTTCGAGATCTACCTGCGGACTGGGGACGTGGACCAGCAGCTCACGGACGATCCGCTGGTCGATAGCTGGTGGCCCCGTGCGTCGCCGGACGGCTCGACGGTACTTTTCTACCGCAGCGACGTCGCGAACCGTCCCGCGATGGGCGGGGCCAACAATAACTACGACTTCGCATCGCTCTGGATGCTCGACGTGGCGACGGACGTCCTGACCGAGCGCATCCCCCTCGATGCCAACGGATGGACGACCCAAGGCGTGGCGGACTGGTCGCCGGACGGCACGCAGATCGTCATGGCGGCGCAATCGACGCCCGACGGTGGCCGGTGGCACCTGTTCATCACCGACGCGGTGGGCGCGAACCCGACGCGGGTCTCGACGCGGGCATCGCTCTACCTTGACCCTTCATGGTCACCGGACGGAACCAAGATCGTGTGCGTGGCCCATCCCGTTGGGGTCACCGGGGTCAGCCTCACTGATCTCGAGGTGTTCACCATGGACGTGGACGGAACGAACGAGCAGAGGCTCACGAACGACTCGTTCCGCGATCACGATCCCTACTACTCGCCAGACGGCAACGAGATCGCCTTCGAGACCGACATCGATCCGACCTTTTTCGGCGTGGGGCGCTGGGCGCTCCGCGCGGTGTCCTCCGACGGCGCCACGCTGCGTACGATCATAGAGGACATGCAGATCAACACGCTGCCGCAGTACAGCTATGACGGCGACGTGATCTACTTCCAACGCTTTGTCTTCGGCGGCCCGGGGGGCTTCCGCTTGGCGCAGATCAACGTGGACGGGACGGGGCTGGAGTTCCTAACGGAGGGAGGAGCCTACGACGACACGGATTTCGCCCACACGAACCTGGCGTCACTTCGGACCGGCGGCACCCTGAGTCAGCTCGACTGGTTCAAGTTTGAGTTCCCTGAGCACGCGAATCGCGACGCGGCCGTTCAGCCGCCCGGATACTTCACGAACCTCCCGCAGGCGCCGAGGCCTGGACGTTAGAGTTCGCGGGTGTCTTCGCACCCTTCACGCGTTTCTGGGAGTCCCTCCGGTGAGGTCCCGTTTGCCCCCTACGACGAGGCCCGCGCTGCGCTCATGGCGCCGGGCGCGGTCTTGGTGGATTTGCGGGCGCCGGCGGAGTTTGCCGACGACTGCATCCCTGGCGCGGTCAACGTGCCGCTCTTCGAGGATGTCACGAGGTCCTTCGTGGGTCTCCTGTACAAGCAGTTCAGTCCCGAGGCGGCCTTTCAGGAGGGCCGCGCTGCGGTGGCCGAGCGCGTTGAGGGGCTCGTGGCAGAGATTGCTGCCCATGCTGGCTGGGACGTGCCCGAGGACGACCTGATGGCTCGTGTCCTCGCGATGACAGACGGGGGCATTGCGAAGATGGAGGCCGAGCTCACGCCGACGCCTATCAAGGCGTTCCCTGCAGCGCCGGTGATCTTGCACTGCGCGCGCGGGGGCATGCGGTCGCGGAGCGTGGTCGCGCTGCTGCGCGCCCTCGGCTTTGATCGAGCGGTGGGACTGAGGGACGGCTACCGCGGGTACCGCCGCATCGTGATGGCGAGCCTGGACGAATGGAGCCCGCCCTCTCGGGTGGTCTCCCTGCGTGGCCTCACCGGCGTCGGCAAGACTTTGGTGCTGCGTGCGATCGAGGAGATGCGGCCCGGCTGGACGCTAGACCTAGAAGGGCTCGCCGGACATCGCAGCTCGCTGCTCGGCATGGTGGGGCTGAAGCCCGTGAGCCAGAAGGCCTTTGAGACGGCTCTGTGCGCGCGTGCTGCCGGTGGGTTCCCAAGCGACGTCATGATCGTTGAGGGGGAGAGCCGCAAGGTGGGGGATGCGATCATTCCTAGCCCCGTTTGGGAGGCGATGCGCGGCGCCACCAACATCGACGTCACCGCCTCGATCGCGCGCAGGGTTGCGGTGCTGTCAGATGACTACCTGCGCGACGAGTCCGCGCTCCCCGTTCTGCGCGAGCAGCTTGAGGCGGTTTCGGCTCGCATGGATGGCAGGCCAGAGCTCGCGGAGATGCTCGACCGCGGCGAAACCGGCCCGCTCGTCGAGCTGCTCCTCGAACGCTACTACGATCCGCTCTACAGGCGGAGCGATGAGGGTAAGGAGTATGCCCTTGCCGTCGATGCCGAGGACGAGCACGTGGCCGCGGAACGGGTCATTGCGGCCGTCGAGTCAGGCGAGCTCTGGTCCGATTAGCGGAACTGCACCCACGAGGTGCCGCCGGCGGGGACGCGCACGGTGAGGTCGAGGTGCAGGCCCTCGAAGGCCATGACCGCTTCCTTCGTGTCCAGCGCGAGGCCCGGTCCGCTGGCGGTCACCGTGCCGCGGATGCCGGTGAGATCCATGGGAACGCGGAGGTCGCGCAGTACCTCTTTGTCGAGCGGGTTGAAGGCCAGGAGCATCCCACGGGGTTCACCCTCCGGTGCCATGGGATCCACGTGCAGCATCCAGTCGACGTCGCGACCGTCGGCGCGTCGCCCGTGGACGACGTCAGCCTCGAGGATCCGGCGATGCTCTTTGAACCACGCGACGGCCCCCTTGACCATGTCCCGAGTCTCATCGGTGTCGTACATGCGCGGCCCTCGATAGCAGGCTTGAACTCCGAGGGCGAGGTTCGACATCAGCATGCGCCGATAGTGGTCGAGGTGCTCTGACAGGGGTTCGATGGTCGCGGCCGCGCCTCCACCCTGGTACTCGGTGAGCGGCACGAACATCCAGCCCATGGAGGGCGTCTTCGTCCACGTGCCGTCGTAGATGTTCTGGCGCGTGTGGATGACCTGGTCCGCCCGGGGGAGCGACCAGTTCACCTCTCGGTAACCCATGCCGCACTTGTTCGCGCCCGCGTGGTAGTAGTGGTCGGGAACGTTGAGGTAGATGCCGCGTCCCCGGCACCAGCGATAGAAGCCGTCGATAACCTGCCACTGGGCCCAGACCGAGTTCTCGAGGCCGGATTGGAGGGGAGGTCGCGCGGCAGCATCCGGGGTGCCTGGATAGGAACCATCGTGTTCCAAGAGCATGAAGCCCGTCTCGTCGTAAAAGCGTTCGAGCGTGGCGAAGTAGTCCTGTCCCCAGGCAGAGGTCAGCGACGGGCAGCTGCCGTGGATGTCGGCGCCGGGCTGACCCGTCTCCGGGTGAATACAGTTGTCCGACACGGGTTCGATGCGGCGCGAAGAGAGCAGCGAGTAGCCGCCGATCTCGATGCCCTTGGCGCGGGCATAGTCGGCGTGCGCCTTCATCTCGGCGAGGTATTCACTTTCACGGTTCTCGATGTTGAAGCCCGAGCCAAACGTCAGGATGACCATCTCGAAGCCCACCTCCGCGCACTGGTCGATGGCTGTCCTCACCGTCTCCTCGTCCGACCACCTGACGTGCATCATGAGCGGATTCTCGGTGACCCAAGGGGCCACCGTGCGCATCAATCGACGCCGCGCCATGCCCATGCGCTCCCGGCCCTCTGTGTCGTGGACGCTGAGGACAAAGGTGCGGAATGAAGTGAAGGTCTCGCCAGGGGCGATCGCAGAGCCAGGGCCTAGGCGCGGCGAGACTTCCAAGAGGCACGGGGTCTTGCGCTCGTAGTTGACCTGGCTCTGGAACGTTGGGTCGGTGCGCCAGTGGACGACGTGGCTGTTCGCATTCAGGTGGGTCATGCCACCGAACGCGAAGTCCGTTTCGACGTGCAGCGAGGGGACAGGCTGGTCGGTGCCGCGGG
>CAYQKK010000022.1:0-69070 GCA_964417955.1 uncultured Planctomycetaceae bacterium | reverse complement strand
CGCGCGGCGCCCTTCACCCACGGAATCTCCAGGTCTCCGATGGGATCGCTCTTCACGCCGACGAGCGCGAACGCGCGATCACTCACTTCAGGAACGATCCCTCCGCTCTCGAGCTCCTGCACCCAAGCCGGATCTACGAAGGCCCCGTTCGGTTGGCCCGGCGCTCCGCCTACCCCGAGGCGCTCACCGTTCAGCGTCACGATCGCTTCGGGCGAGACTGCGCGGAGCCACGCATCGCCCGAGGCGCTGAGGTCGTCGAGTCCAATGGTCGCGATGCTCGGGGCATCACCGGGCAAGAGCAGCAACGTGCGGCGCAGGAGTCCGTTGTCGAGGAAGAGGCGCGTGCCCTCCTCGTTGCGTAGCACCTGCGCGGGGGTCGCGGTTCGCCTCGTCAACCAGTCCAGCGCGGGCGGGTGCTCGCGTGCTTCGGGGAGGACGTCAAGGGCCATGACGCCGGCGATTTGGAGGCCGAGGAGGAGTGGAACAACCATGGACCCAGTCTATGCGGGTGCGAGGGGGGAGCGTCTCCCTTCGGGAGCCAGACCGGGTGGGCTCCATCTCTTTGGTCACAGCCAGGGGAGGCCTGCGTACCTCCCTCTGTCCGCAGCACGCTCCTTGGAGCACGCGGGACAAGGCAAAAAGAACCCCCGCTTCTGAACTAACCAACCATCTACCATGTCTTCAGCCACCGTCAGCCCCAACGCTCCCGTCTCCAACGTCCCGCTCCTGCGCGCATCCAAGTTCGTCTGGATCGCCCAGATCGTGGCCGCCGCCATCCTGGCCATGACCCTGCCCTTCAAGTTCAGCGGCGCCGAGGAAACGGTCCGCTTGTTTGATGCTCTGGGAGCCGGAGCCGCCGGCCGCATCGGCTCGGCCGTCGTGGAGACGATCGCCGTGCTGATGCTTCTGACGCCCCGGCTAGCAGCCCTCGGTGGACTGCTGACCCTCGGCATCATGTCCGGCGCCATCCTCAGCCACTTCTTCATCCTCGGGATCGTCTGGGACGGCGACGCCTCGCTCTTCACCATGGCCGTCATCGCCTTCGTCGCCGCCGCCGTCGTCGTCTGGCAGCGCCGCCGCGAGCTGCCGATCATCGGCTCACGTTTTTAGAAAACGCAGTAAGCAGCAGTGCCCGATGCCGAAATGAGCGGCATACGAACGGCCCCAGCAAGTCACTTCGACTTGCTGGGGCCGTTCTCGTAAATTCGATAGGTTTGCTGCAACTAAACAGTGCCACGCGCGTACCTCGGCCATAATTGCCCTCCCCACCCAAGCAACTCTGTGCCCCATGATTCTCGCATCGTCGCTCGCAGCGCTCTGCCTCGTTTCCAGCGGTCCTTCGATCGCGCCCAGTTCATTCCCCACTACCTACCTATCGCGGTTAGGTGGTCCTGACGTCGAGGAGATCGCGGCCAAGCTGGCGAGCGATCAGCCAGCGGCCGATCGTATCAGCGCGGCCCGGGAGCTAGCCGACCTCGGAAAGAAGTCCGCCAAGGTCGTGCCCGCCCTCATCATGGCGCTGAACGACACGGAGCCCGAGGTCGTGGACTCCGTGGGAGTCGCGCTGCAGAAGATCGGCAAGAAGGCCCGAGAGCCGCTTCAGGTGATCCTCACAAGCGGCGAGTACGACGGGACACCGATCGCAAAGCCCGCCGTCATCAAAACGCTCCTGACCATGGGTAAGAAGGCCCGGGGCATCGTCGAGGAACACATGGACAGCGTCGAGCTGGGTCCAGCCAAGATCGAGCTGATGTCCGACCTCGGGGTCATTGGCCTCCCCTTCTTCGCTGAGTCGTTCGGCACTGCGGACGGCGCGTTCGACGTCGAGATGATGCGAACGCTACGGACCCTCGCCGCCCAGGAACATCGCGCTCCCGAGTCCATTGCGGAGGCCGCGGAGCTGATCGAGTCGCCGGACCCAAGGCTCGCGCTGGAGACCGCTTGGCTGCAGTCACCGGACGCCGAATCGCTCGCTCAGTACGGAGCCTGGCTTGAGAGCGACAACCCGATGCTCGTGGACACGGGTCTTTGGGTGCTTGGCCTGGTGGGAAAGGACGCGATCGGCCATGCGGGCGGCGTAGCCCAGTATCTCGACGCGGAGGACGCCACCACCCGAGCTACCGCCCTGTGGACCTTGACGAGCTTCGCGGAGCCCGGGCCCGGCCCCTCCATCGCCGAGATCCCCGCTAGCTCCCCGGGGGCGTCGAAGGCTCTGCAGGAGGAGATCGCTAAGAAGGACGAATCGGAGGTTCACTTCCTCTGGAGCAACACGGCGAAGCCCCTCGGCTACCGCGGCCGAATCGGTACGAAGGCGCGGGCGTTCTGGGGACTGGCCCCCACCTGGACCGCGAAGACCGTCCCGGTTCCAGAGGGTCCGGATCGGAGCAAGGTCCCGGCCGAGCTGCTCGCCATGGAAGAGCGGCTCTTCGAAATGGCTAGCGCTGGTTCGGGTATCGAAGCGCGCCTCGCCTCTGACGCTCTCGCAGCGTTCGGTAACAAGGAAGAGCGCAGCCGCGACCTTTGGCTGTCGTGGCTGGACGCCGAGGACGCGATGCAGGTGCAGTCCGCTCTGAAAGGCCTACTGCCCTTCGGGCGCGACCTCATCATGATGAAGCAGTCCGAGGTCCCGAACGAGAAGCGGGTGGCTGCCCATCTCGAGCATCTCGACACGATGGTCCCCGCGGCGCAGCTCTTGACCAAGATCATGACGCCCACCGCGTGGAGTTCGGTCGTCGAACGGATGACGCGGTTGGACGGTACGCCGCCGCTTGAGATGATCGCCGCCATTAGCCGTTACGACAAAGAGGCGCTGCGCCCGTACCTGCCCCGCATGCAGGAGCTCTACGAAGAGGGCCACTACATGTACTCCGCGTTCCTGATCAAGTTCGGACCGGAGGTACTGTCTTCCTTCGAGAAAGAGCTTTCATCGAAGCTCACGGACCGTCGCATGGTGGCGGTCGAGTCCCTTGGGCACGTGGGGAAGGACGCGCGGCCGCTCTTGGCCCGACTGCGGACGATCAAGGACAAGAATCAGATCATCCAGAAGCTCGTCAAGGACGCCGTGCGTCGCATTCAGTAGCTAAGCGGCGTCTGTGCGCGCGGCAGCGCGGAGCTCATCTAAGGGGTAGGAGGTGCCGCGCCAGGTGACCTGCCCCGTGACGAGCGCTCCGAGAGCAGAGCGCCACAGCACCCCGAGGAACAGCACGATGCCTAGGGGGAAGAACAGCGCGGACCGCAGCGGTAGGCCGGCGGAGCGGCTGGAATCGGCGGCGCCGTAGAGGAGGATCAGCGAGGTGACCGCGGCGCAGAGGCGAGCGGCCGCCGTGGCGCCCGACCACTGCGAGGGGATCGCGGCGATCAAGAACGGGGTGACAAAGAAGAGAGTCAGTACCACGGTGGCGGCCAGACACAGGCTGAGCCGGAAGTCGATGCCGGCAAATGCGTTCTTGTGTAGGCCGTTCAGCATGGATCGCAGCGTCGGGTACCAAGTGAGCGAGGAGATCTCGCTCGCAAAGGCGAAGGCCGAGCGCCCGCCGCATTCCTTGATGCGTTTGCCGAGCCGCAGGTCGTCGTCGATGCGCATCGCGATGGCGGCGTGGCCCCCGGCTCTCTCGTACGCGCTGCGACGGACGAGGTTCAGCGCCCCGATGCCGACGTAGGCCGAGCTCCTCGGGTCCGGCACGCTCCACGGCCGCGTGAAGAGGCCGAAGAGAACCCCGAACGTCGCGACTTGCCCACCGAGAGCCCACGAAGCGGCGTGAACTTTCGGTGCGCCCGCGAGGTGATCGAGGTTGTGCTCGACGGCGTAGTCGATGGCGCTCCGCAGACCGCCGGGCTCGAACACGACGTCGGCGTCGGTGAAGAGGAGGACCTCTATCTTCGCGTCCTCAGAGACCGCCGCCTCGGCACCGCGCGCGAGGGCATGGTTCTTGCCGAGCCAGCCGGCGGGTAGCTCATCGACTCGCACCCTAAGGAGCGACGGGTCCTCGGATGCAAGTCGGTCCAGGATCTCAGGTGTTTCGTCGGTTGAGCGATCGTCCACCACGACGACGCGGAGGTCCTGATCCGCTTGGGCCAGGAGGGCGCGCAGGGGTGCGTCAATCGTCCCCGCCTCGTCCCTGGCGGCCACGATCACGGCGGCACGGGTCCGGCCGGCTGCACCCGATCCCGCCAAGGGCTGAAGCCGGGGGAGTTTCCGCATCCGCGGGTGGATGAGAAGGGTCCCCACGCTGGTGCCGACCAGCGAGGCGGCAGTGAACAGAGTTAGTGGGTCAGGCACGGTGGAAATCGCCCGAGACGATGCTGGGCTGCTACCCTCTTCGGCCGCTCGAACCCGGATGAACACCCTCCCGCCTATTACTTATGACCGTTACGACCCCCGACACCGCTAGCGCCCCCGAGCCCAAGTTCCGCAAGGACTACCAGGCACCGGCTTTCTTGATCAGCCAGGTCGAGCTCTGGTTCGAACTCGGTGAGGACGGGACGACGGTCCGATCCCAGATTCAGCTGGCGCGTAACCCTGCGGCGAGCGATTCGGGACCGCTCGTTCTGATGGGGGAGGAGCTCGAAACCCAGAGCGTTGCGGTAAACGGGAAGGAGCTAGACGCGTCGGGCTGGTCAGCCACCGACACCGAGCTCACGGTGACCGCGCTGCCGGGCGACTCCTTCACGCTAGAGACGACGGTGCGGATTCACCCCGAGTCCAACACGTCGCTCAACGGGCTCTATAAGTCGAGCGGCAATTTTTGCAGCCAGTGCGAAGCTGAAGGCTTCCGTTCGATCACGTGGTTCCTGGATCGGCCGGACGTGATGGCTACCTACCGCGTCACCGTGACGGCGGAGAAGGCGAAGTACCCGCATCTTCTCTCGAACGGCAACCGCATCGAAGCGCGTGATGAAGCAGATGGGCGTCACACGGTCGTGTGGGAGGATCCCTTCAAGAAGCCGAGCTACCTGTTCGCGCTCGTCGCCGGCGACCTGCACTGTCATCGCGGTACCTTCAAGACGATGACGGGCCGCGACATCGACCTGGAGATCTACGTCGAGCACCGGGACTCCGACAAGTGCGAGCACGCGCTGGGCTCGCTGCAGCGTTCCATGAAGTGGGACGAGGAGACGTTCGGGCTGGAGTACGACCTCGACCTCTACATGATCGTGGCGGTCAGCGACTTCAACATGGGGGCGATGGAGAACAAGGGCCTCAACGTCTTCAACTCGAAGTACGTGCTCGCGCGCACGGATACTGCGTCGGACGCTGACTTCGAAGCAGTGGAGGCGGTGATCGCCCACGAGTACTTCCATAACTGGACGGGCAACCGGGTCACGTGCCGCGATTGGTTCCAGCTGACCCTCAAGGAGGGGCTGACGGTGTACCGCGACGCGCGCTACACCGCCGACATGACGTCGGAGGCAGTCAAGCGCATCGACGACGTGCAGGGCCTGCGCGCCCACCAGTTCGCCGAGGACGCCGGCCCCATGGCGCACCCGATTCGCCCCGAGCAGTACATCGAGATGAACAACTTCTACACCTCAACGGTGTATGAGAAGGGCGCGGAGATCATTCGGATGTACGACACGCTCCTCGGGCGGGACGGCTTCCGCAAGGGCATGGACCTCTACTTCGAACGCCACGACGGCCAGGCCGTCACGTGCGACGACTTCCGCGCGGCGATGTCGGACGCAAACGGCCGCGACCTCGGGCAGTTTGAGCGCTGGTACCTGCAGAAGGGCACGCCGACCCTCAAGGCCGTCGGCTGCTACGACGAGGCGAGCCAGACCTACACGATCGAACTGACGCAGTCGGCGCCGGCCAACGAGCCGAACTTCTCCGCGACGCACATGCCGGTGAGCTTTGGCCTGGTGGGCCCGGAAGGGACGGACATGGGGCTGGCGCTAGAAGGCGAAGACCCGGCAGCGGCCCCGACGAACCGCGTGCTGGAGCTCACTAAGGCCACGGACACCTGGACCTTCCACGGCATCTGCGCGAAGCCTGTGCCCTCGGTCCTCCGCGGTTTCTCCGCGCCGGTCAACCTCGAGATGGAGCGCTCGCGCGCCGACCTAGCGTTCCTGTTCGCCCACGATTCTGATTCGTTCAACCGCTGGGACGCCGGGCAAACTCTCTTCATGGAGGTGCTCCTCGAGCTCGCGGACGCCGCTGCGAAGGGCGAGACCCTGAAGCTCGACGCCACGGTCGTGGAAGCGGTGCGCAATATCCTGAACGATGACTCCCTGGACGGCTCGCTCAAGGCCCAGGCCATGTCACTCCCTGGCTTCAGCGTTCTCAGCCAAGCGCGCACCCCGGTCAACCCGGCCGCGCTGATTCAGGCACGGGACTTCGTTGTGGAATCGCTCTCTAAGGAGCTACGCGAGGACCTCCTGGCCGCTCGCGCCTCAGCGAAGCCCACGGGCGCCTACAAGGCGGACAAGCCGTCTATCAACGGCCGCCGCCTCGCGAACGCCTCCCTTGGACTCTTGGCGGCCGACGGCAACGTAGATGCGCTGCGCATGGCGACCGAGCAGTTCGGCTCGGCGGACAACATGACCGACTCCCAGGCCGCGCTCGGCTGCCTCGTGCAGACAGAAGGCGCGCACCGCACAGAGGCCCTCGCGGCGTTCTACGAGCGCTGGAAGGATGACGCGCTGGTTATGGACAAGTGGTTCTCGCTCCAGGCGATGTCGCGACCCTTCGACGTCAAGGCTCTCGCCGCCCTGCGAGCGCACAAGGATTTCACGATGGAGAATCCGAACCGCGTGCGCTCGCTAATTGGCGTCTTCGCCATGGCGAACTTCCGCGGCTTCCACGCCAAGGACGGCGCGGGCTACGCCGCGATCGCTGACGCCGTGCTCGAGCTCGACGCTAAGAATCCCCAGGTCGCGTCTCGCATGGTGCGTGCGCTCAACCCCTGGAAGCAGTACGCGGCGCCCCACTCGGACCTCATGAAGGCCCAGCTAGAGCGCATCAAAGGCCAGAAGGGCCTCTCCAAAGACGTCTTCGAGATCGTCAGCAGCGCCCTCGGCGGGTAGAGCCAGTAGAGCCCCATAGCGCGCGCTGCATAGCGCAATGGGGAGTCTTGCGGTAGGTTGAGGTCCAGGGGCAGCGCTCGATTCCCGATCGGCGCGCCGCCCCCGCGGACCTACCCCTTGGCTCTGTCCGGCACCTTCCCGGCGCCGCTCGGCAGGCATTTCCAAGCCTCGCTCCATGGAATTCACGCTCGTACTTATCTGTGTCGCAGGGCTGATGCCTGCGGCTTCTGCGTCTCTCCTCCAGGCAAACGCTCCTCCGGGGCTGGTCCCCGCCGCAGAGAGCGCCGCCCACGAGGACTCGGTCTACGTTCACGACTTCGAGTTCGTTCCCGAGGGCGAGCAGGACCCTGCCGGCGTGCCAGGCGCTGACGGCATCGTCTGGTACGGCACGTGGGAAGCTGCGATGGCGGAGAAGGAGCGTACCGGTAAGCCCGTGATGCTCCACATGGGAAGCCCGCGCTACCCATCGTCCGAAGGGGCCCGCGTACCTGGGACCTGGTGAACGGCTTCCGACCTTTTGAGGAGGCGGTGCTTTCTCCATCCCGAGGTCATCGCGGCCTCCCGCAACTTCGTCAACGTTCGCCTGAACATCTGGCTCAACGAGCAGAACTACCAGCGCGAGCACACGCTCGTCAGTGCTACTTACGAGGGTGGAAGCTACACCGCGAACACGGTCTTCGCCCTGTTCGAACCCAACGCCGAAGGAGTGCAGGCGGATTCGTTCCCGCCGGAGAGCTCCATGTACTACGGCACTCGCGTAGGCAGTCCCTACCCGGCCTGTTGCATACAGCCGAAAGAGGGCAGCCCTGAAATTGGCCGAGCACGGCGCGCGGTGTTTATCAGAGCGCGTCGTAAGGAGGATCTGGGCGAGGACACGCCCGAGCACCTCGTCGAGCGAATTCTGTGGGAGCAGGAGAACGGCCGCGACGGTCCGGGGCTCGCGAAGATCATGAACGGGCTTGCGGCTGAGCACGTCGTCAAGGGCTCAAGCAAGCAGCCGATGCCTGTGCTGCCACTCATGCCCAACCTCAGGCAAGCGATCAACATGGGGGCGACAGATTCGCGGGCGGTGCTCGTGATCGTGCGCTCGGCGGACGACGCCGGTAAAAAACCGAAGGTCGAATCCACCTCGATGGACGCTATGCTTCAGCAGCTACTCTTCGAAGAAGGGATCATCGGGCGCATGCACGCGGTGGTGGCCACGCCGACCGAGTGGGCGCAAGCCAAGGACTCGGGCAAGGTCAAGGGAAGCGAGCGGTCCACGGGGATCATCTTCCTCCGACCTGGCTTCTTCGGCAAGACCGCCGAGGTCCAGACTGAACTCCCAGTGGATGGGGGCCTCGAAGCGACCCGCACGGCCCTGTCGGAGTCACTCAGGGTCTTTCGCGAGACGTGGCGTAAGCTGGACCGCGAGCAGCTGATCAAGAAGGGGGTCGCGGACGGCCTCACCTGGCGCGAGTGGGACCCCGAAGCGGAGTGCATCAACGACGTGCCTGAAAGGTATCGAGACAAGGCCGCCCAGGTGCCAAAGGGCGACGATCAGTAGCTTGTCGGAGGGGCAGAAGCTGCCCTAAGCGTGGTGAGCACCTGGCCCTCTAGGTCGAGAACGTAGGCAGCCTCGGTTGCGGCGTCGATTGCCAAGAAGCGCTCTGTGCCGAGGGCGCGGAGACTGCTTGCATGGACCTCGGTTGTGAAGCGGCGCTCCTCTTCGATGCCGCTTTGGATCCAGGTGTCCGCCGTGTGGCTCTCCCGGTGCAAGACGGGGAAGTCGCCGGCGAGCGGGGAGTGGATGGTGTGCGGGAAGTGTCGTTCCGCCCCGGTGTTCACTTCGAAGATCTTCGCGGTAGAGTTGCCGAGGCCCAGGGCGAGCCAGCGTGCGTCGGGGGAGACTCGCAGGTCGCGCTTGGCTCTATTTTCGAGGTCGAGGACGCGATCTTCTCCGGTCGTGCTGGAGTACCGGTGCACCGCTCCTTCGGAGTCGGTGTAGAAAAACTGGTTCGGGTGCCGCGCGGGGACAACGGGTTCGCGCCAGCTATCGATGACGAACGGTTCGACGGCTGGGGCGTCAGCGCGGGAGGCTTGGACGCGCGGGCTGCCCCCGGCTTGCGGAGGCCCCAGGCGCTTGAAGCGCCACCCGCTGGCGTTGGCGTCGGCCATGAACGTCTCGTTGTCGATGGTCCGGGTGGTGCCTTCGATGAGATCCGTGGCGTAGAAGGTGTAGTTGTTCTGACTCAGCTGCATCGCCCCAAGCATGCGCTCGCCATCGTAGGAGGGAGCACTAGCGATGCACTGGGGGTTGTGGGGCATCAGCGGGTGCACCTGGGCCGCGGCGTTTGGCAGGAGCCTGCGCTCCAGGCTCTTCACGTCGACCGCCCAGATTGCGTCCCGGTAGCTGATCCGTCCGGCGTGCTGGAGGAACACGTAGACGGTCTTTCCGTCGGGGCTCACCGAGCAGTTCGTGCCGTCGATGTAGGCGGCTGGGTCGTCGAACGCTGGCGCCCCTTGAAGGTGGCGATGGCCGAGCAGTGACGCGTAGAGGCCGCCGACGAGAACCACGAGGCCCAGCACGATGCGACGGGACCAGCGAAGGGTGCTTTGGGCAAGGCCGGTGGACCGGCCGGTCGCCCGAGAGCTGGGGAGGTCCATGGCTGCGCTTATTTCAGGGCTAGTTGCGTGCATAATCGGAGGATCGACACCTCGGTTCCGGGGCTTGAGGCCCGGGTGGAATTCCCCCACTTTCCAGGAATGCAGATTCCTTGAGCCCGTAGAGGCACCGCACAGTTTGCTCGAATCCTCGCTTCCCACGCCCCTCCTTCCATGACTTCAGAAACGACGGCCGCGGCGCCCTTCTCAGGCGCCAGTGAAGACAAGGGACCTTCCTACGAGGCGCTCAAGCTCAGCGGGTTGATTCGGAGCGGCAGCGCTCTCGCGGCCTTGGTCCTCGCGTACTCGATGGAATGGATGAACCTGTTTGGGGCATTGGATGAAATCAGTCGCGCGCACACCACCGGAGTTTCTGTCTCGCCACTCTCCGGCGCGCGGCAGTCGGTGGTGCTCAGGCCAGGCGACATGGAAGTGTTCGGAATCCCGATGAGCGTGGCCTTCGCTTGCGTGGTGCTGGCCGGGGTTCTTCGCGTTGTCTACCCGCGGCATCGCCGCCTTCATCCACTCGTGCCGTTCACCTTGGCTGCGCCCGGGACGATCATGCTCGGAGCCATTCTTTGGTTCGCGATCCAAGACGAGACCGCCCAGTTTTTCACCTCGGGTTTCTACGTGGCGTTGGCGGCCTTCGCCCTCAATTCAATCTTCGACTTCATTGAGTTCCTCGACTGGCGAAGGCTCGGCAAGGACCGAAGTGCTGCTGAGCCTACGCGTGTGGCAGCAGAGATGAGCTCCTAGTCCTGAAATAAGCGCTAAGAACCGACAGACCACTGCGTTTCGCGCAGCAGCACCGCGTCCGCGGCCCTTGCGCTTCGCTTCGAGGATTCACCTGACTAGCCAGGCATCATCCTCGAAAGGACCACGGCCACGGCACTGCTGCACGATCTGACGATCCTTAGCGCTTACTTCAGGCCTAGTCGACTGCTACGGCTGTAGTGCGATCGCACACTGTTCGCTACCATGGCGTTATGACGATCAAGGCCATCACTCGCCTAGTTCTTGCAACCAGTGCCGCGACGTTGCTGGCTTGCTCAGCTGCTGCTCAGGACGAAGCGAGCTCACCCAAGAGCTACCAGTTCAGAACGCCCCCCGCGAATTCCATGGGTGTGACCAGCCTTGAAGAGCTCCGCGGTAAGCCCGTTCTCGTGGAGTTCTGGGGCACTCGCTGAGGCCCGTGTATTTCGGGGGCGGTGCCCTCGGCCATCAAGACGGCGGCTGAATACGGTGACGACCTTCAGGTCATCTTCGTGGAACGGCAGGGCGCGACCGCTGCGGCCGCGGAGCGGTTCGCCTACAAGCGCAAGTGGATGGGCACCTCTGCCATGTGGACTACGGAGACGCCATTCCGCATTGAGGGAAGGACCATTCCGAGGTTCGCCCTCCTCTCTGCCAGCGGCGAGGTGCTGATGACGGGCAATCCGCTCTCGATGCACAGCAAGATCATGAAGGCGATCGACGCGGAGATCGCCGGCGCTAAGAAGGCACCGAAGGATGCCCCGAAGGCTCTGCGGTCGGCCTACAAGGCCTTTGCCAAGGGCGAATTCGCCAAGGCGCTGGGTGCTACGGACAAAGTGATGGCTGCCGGTGGTGTCGATAGCGCAGCCGCGGCCGCCGCGGCGGAGACGTTCAAGAAGGCCATCGACGCGGAGTTCGACCGGGTCGACTGGCTCCTGAAGAACGGCTATCTCCTGAAGGCGGCGGACCTCTCGAAGTCCATGGGAAAGGCGCTCAAGGGCGCATCCCAGTACGAGGAAGAAGTAGCCGCCCGCAGCGAGAGGTTCTCTTCGGAAAAGATGAAGAGCGAGTTCAAGGCAGCCAAGAGCCTCGACAGGCTCCATGCCGCGTTGAACGAGAACGGCCTCGACCCGAAGATCGCAAAGAAGCTAGAGACGTTCGTGAGTAAGAACGGCGACGCCTTGGTCGCCGCGCGCGCGAGCCAGCTGCTGAGTCTCTTCGAGTAGCGGCGGCTTGCTCCTCGGGTCGCACTCCGTGCATCTCGGGGACATCTCGCGGGCTCGGTCAGGACGAGAGACGAAACTTTAGGCCCACCACAGTGCACACGAGCAGGGCAATGACGCCGCCCACGGGGCCGCCAATTTGGTAGGCCACAGCTATCGCGACGGCCGCCAAGAATACATTGATTATGCAGACGGCGATCCACTCAACGTCAGTGCCCCCGGGGATCGTGGTCGCGCGGCCGCAGCTATCGCAGTTCGCCATGCCGCCCGCGCTTCGCGCCGGGGCTTCGAAGCGAACGAAGCAGTGCTCGCACTGGGTCATGATTCCGTCGCTGGGTGCCATCCTCTTTAGTTGGACTGGCGCCCCTCGATGGCCGCGATCAGCGCTGCCACGCCGAGGATGAGGCGGCGGTCCACGTCTGCGCCGCCGACGTGCACTTCTAAACGGAAGATGAATGGGTTGAAGCGCTGCTTGAACCGGACGCCCGAGCTGGTGTGGAACGACTGGGGGATGAGGTTGCTTAGGAAACGGCGCGCCAGGGCCTTAGCCGTGCTGTCCTCCTCGAGCTTGTCGAGCGGAAGATCCTCGGCGTCGAGGAGCTCCCAAGAGTCCCTCACCATGGACTTGAAGCCCCTCCGGCGGGCCGCCCCGACCTTGACGCCCGTCGTGGCGTCCACGATGTCGTAGCTCGCAGAGAAGTCGATCGCTTGGCGTGCCTTGATCGTGAGGAGCGGCTGGGTCTGGGCCGCGTCCTCGAAGACACGAATGTCCTCCTTGAGCTTGAACGCCTTCTGGCTGCAGAAGGCGATCAGGCGGTCTTGGGTGTCAAAGATCTCAAAGCTCGCGCCGAGAATCTTGAGCACCTTGCGGCGGATAACGTAGCTGTCGACTTCAAAGGCGTTGGGCATGGTGGCCTAAGGGTACGTGGTCGCAGCACGGCTCATTCACGAAACCTAGTCAGCCGTTCGGCAAGGAGCGTGTTGCGCACTGCGCGAATCCGCCAATGCGCGACACGCTCCTTGCAGCCCGTCAAGAAGGGCCGCAATTTCCAACAGCGTCCCTCGAATACCTCGCAAGCGTGCAATTCGCCCACCAAGGGCCGCTAGAACTGGAAGTACAGGAAGGGCGAAAACTCGGCCTCAAACATCTGCATTACCGCGATCACGAAGAGTGCAGCGAGCACGAGGCGCGGAAGCCCGGTCTTGTTCTCCGCAACGGTCTGGGAGTTCGGAATCAGCCAAACCACGATGGATCCCGCTACGATGGCCAGCAGATCGGTCGTGCCGAGCTTCTCCATGACGCTTGCGGCGCTTCCTCCAAGGCCCGCCATCGCACTGAAGAAGGTCCCCGCCTGCGCTGCGTCTTGGGCCCGAAAGAGAACCCAGCCGCCCATGGCGATCACGAAGGTCAGCGCGACTTGGAACGGCACCGGAAGGGCTGCATAGAGAGGCTTCTTGCCCGTCAATCGCTCGAAGGCTAGCCAGGCTCCTTGGTAGGCACCCCAAAGGACGAAGGTCATCGCAGCACCGTGCCAGAGGCCGCCGAGCAGCATCGTCAGCATCAGGTTGATGTAGGTGCGCCTTGGCCCCTTTCGGTTACCCCCAAGGGGCACATAGAGGTAGTCGCGCAGCCAAGATGACAGCGATACGTGCCAGCGCCGCCAGAAGTCTGTGACGCTGATCGACTTGTAGGGCGAGTTGAAGTTGATCGGGAAACTGAACCCGAAGAGCAGCCCAAGTCCGATCGCCATGTCGGAGTAGCCTGAGAAGTCAAAGTAGATCTGGAACGTATAGGCGAACGCCCCTAGCCAAGCGTCCGTGAACGAAGGATTCGTCAGCGCGAATGCAGCGTCCGCAGTGGGTGCGAAGCTGTCCGCAAAGAGCGTCTTCTTGACGAATCCAGCTTGAAATAGGAACACACCTCGCGAGATCTTCTCGAACGTGTGACTACGGGAGACGAGTTCCGCAGCCAGTGTCTGGTACCGAACGATCGGACCAGCGACGAGCTGAGGAAACAGCGAGATGTAGCAGGCGAAATCGATGAATCGTCTCACTGCCGGCGCGTCACGCCGGTACACATCGATGGAGTAGCTCAGCGACTGGAACGTATAGAACGAGATGCCCACTGGCAGAATGATCTCGGCGTAGGGCAGCGCGGTTCCGCCCATAGACACCAGCAGTGAGTTCAACGTCTCAACGCCGAAGTTGTAGTACTTGAAGTAGCCAAGCAACCCGAGGTTCGCGCAGATCGACAGGAGCACGAAACGCTTGCGCCGACGATTCCAACCCACCGCCATCGGGGAACCGGGACTCTCGTCGACAAGCTGGTTGTAGCGCGCAATTCGCGCGCCGCAGAAGTAGTCGAGGACCGTGCTGGCAAGCATCAGCACCACGAAGTCGACGCGCCACCAGCCGTAGAAGATGTAGCTACTGAGGGCGAGGAAGCCGCTGCGCCACCGGAACGGCAGGCAGTAGTAGAGAATTAGGACGGCTGGCAAGAACCAGAACAGGAATACGTGACTGACGAAGATCATCGTGCTCTCTCGGAAGTCCCGCCTAGCGGGGGCCGTTCCCCAAGGGCGTCCAAAGCTCGACGTGCCCGAACTCGATCTCGGTGCGCGCCGTGAAGGGCTCGATCACTACGCGATCGACCATCAGATCCTCGAGCGCGGTCGACGGCGCCGTCAGTCGTTGCGGAAGCGTATGGAGCCACTTGTCCCGTCGAATGACCCGCGAGACGGCTCCGTATTCACTGTAGGGCTCGCCACCGCCCCACGAGATGCGACAGTAGCCTCGGAGAGGACCACTGGCTGATGGTCTGAGGTCGAAGCAAAGTACAGTGGCAGCCTCCCCAACCTGTGTCGCCGGGATAGGCTCCGGGAGTCGCAGGACGATTTTGGACTTACGATTCTTCGCGATCGCCCGAATGCTCTGCGGCTCTTCCTCAATGATCTTGACGGCCTCCAGTTCACGCCACTCCGGGCCGATGGGCTGCGGGTCGTAAGGAGCATGGTCTAGAACCGCAGCAATGGACTCCAAAGGCTCGTGGAAGTAGCCGCCTTCCCTAACGGGGAACTCCTCTGGAAACTCCCAGATGAGCACCTCGGGGTAGTCAGTCCGGCCGGTGAGAATACGCTTGAGAACTTCGACGATCCTGAAGCCTGCGCCGTAGCCCGCCTTGACGTGGCGCTGGATATCGACCTTGAGCAGCCCGATGAACTGCGAGGCGGCGCAGTACTGAGAGTTCGAGTAGCTCGAGCCGACCAATAGAATGGGTCGGTATTCCTTGGAGCCGTTGTAGGCTCGCTTGCGACCGTTGGCGTCCACCGCACGGATGCCAACGATCTCCTCGCTGAACCGGCGATCCAAGTAACCCCCTTCGGTAAATCCGAGTAGGCGCTGCAATGAGCCGCGGAAATCCTTGGGCGGAAGCTTGCGCCAATTGACGTCCACCGGAGGTCCGGGAGGGCCGGACTCGCCAAATTCCGTTTGCAACGCCCTAGCGATCACCTTCGCTGCCGCGAGAGATCCTGCCGGCTGCCAGTGTTCGTCATTGCGCATGTACCGCAGCTCACCGCCTTCGACAAGCGCTGGTCGCAGGTCAGGGACGTCGAGGTTCTCCGCGAGCATTGCATCTCGCACCATGTCATAGGCTGAGACGAAGCGTTCTTGCGAACGAATGGGCAGCTCCTCGTGGTACAGCGTACTTCTCCGCGGGATCAACTCGAAGATCACTCGCGTTCCATGGCTTTCTAGATGTCGTACGATGGCGCCCATCGCCACAACTGAACGCTTCAGATCCGCTTCATGCGTTCGAGGAAGCGGTTTGAGGCGCAATTTGGGGAAGAGCCAGTCGTTTGGACCGACACCCACTCCCTTGTTGGTGACTCCTAGGGCGAGGAACCTGAGTTCGTCGAACCTCGGCCTTGTGAGCTCGTCCAGCTGAGACCGAGCCTCAAGGGTCTTCTCTAGCGCCTTGGCAGCTTCCCCGCTTCGGATCGCGGCGGCGCTACGAGGTCCACGGTAGCCAGCCCCAAGCCAGTTCCCGTGGGTCGCGTCGTAGATTGGTGCGCCGAAGATGACGCACACAAATACCAGGACCGAGACAAGCGAGCTGACGAACTTCAAGGGGCGGGGGGGAGCACGAGTTGTTTGGCGAGGATGGGAAAGACCCGAGCTGCGTCAAGACTTAGACCAGGCAGAGATGCATAGCGGACTCCTGGACGAGTCTATCGAGGCACTCCAACCCAATAGATGCACTAACCAGGATACATCGGTGACTCGCCTCCGACGTACAAGCCCGTTCTCCCGCGGAGCAGCATTGCACAGTTGGGAGACACAACCGCTCCACGGTGAGATCGGTTGAAGAGCCTAGCGGTCGTTCTTTCGTGCTCATGACCCCGTACCTTCACCCCGGCTCCATTCCGACCGGCATAGTGAACCTCGGAACACCCACGCTTGGGGCGCTGGCCGGTGTTTCGGACGCGCCGGCCATCAACGTACCGTTCTTTGGGTTGGCTCAGCGCACCTGCGGTAGCTGACCACCAAGGCCGCGGATGAGCTTCAGCCTCTGCGTGGCGCCCTGACTCAAGGTCACGCGTAGAACACTCCGACGCGCACGGAGGTCGTGGACGATGCTCGCGCTCGACGCCGGGCCAGCCCCGAGGGACCAGATGCCCGCCAGCTGAACCTCGACGGCGTGGTCCCGACTCACGCCCCAGCTTTCGTTGTCGCCGCCATTTTCGTGGTCGATCAAGTCGAGGTTTGGATCCGCCAGCGCAATCTCGCGCTGGTCGGAGTCCCCGTGCCGGATCCTCATGATGAGGGGCCTTGAGACCTCTTGGACGACGTCGATGTCGACCGGGACGGATTCGTCGAAGACGACGATCCCGGTGGCCGATGGCCCGCGCGCGAGGACTGCGTGGCACTGCGGCGTCGAGCGCAGGATCTCGACCGGTGCCTGAGGGGTCTCCATGGCCGCGGCGAAGCTCTCCATGCCCTCGGGCGATTCGTTCGGCCGCTGGATGTAGGAGTAGGCGGCGCCGCTGGGGGATGAACCATGGCGGAGCCATGCGTGGGCGAACGAGCCCGTGTTGTCAACAGCGTCGAGCCAGTCAGGGTGGGTTTGGGTCTGCCTCCGTAGGGACAGCGACGACCCAGCCGGAATCCAGAACCCCGTCGAGTCCGCATCCACGAGCCAAGCCGACTCCGTCAGCGATCGATCTTCGCTCGTCGACAGGCCGGTGACCGGGGCGGTTGAGCCGTCAAAGGTAGCGTCGCCCGAGCCGACGCGCCCTTGGTAGAGCGTGGTCACGGTCTCGGCGCCGTCGAGTGCATTCGTGATCCCGCTACCGACGCAGACGATCATGCCTGGCAGAAAGTGCCAGCTCTTGCGTGCGCGGAAGCTGCCCAGCCCGTTGACATTGGAGCCTCGCAGGGACATCGCGAAGACCCCGTCTGCGCCGTCTTGCAGGCCGCCAACGAATCGCTCAGGCGACCAGTAGCGCTTGTACTCAACGTTGCGGAACGCGCCGAAGTCCGGGGCGATCACCGTGGTGGCGCCCGGAAGTCGCCGCCAGTCGAAGCCCCCATGCCGCAGATTCGTGTCGACCTTGAGGACGCCGTAGCGCAGCCAGGTTCGCCGGGTCGTCTCCAGCATCCCGTAACCGTAGAAGCTCATCCACGGATCGTCAGACTCTCGCGTGTACTGGAAGCGACTGTAGCCCTTGACGGAGACCATCCAGTCGGAGCCGCGATGGGCGGCGAAGGCTCCGTACGGCCAGATGCGCGCTCCAGGCTCTTGATCCTGGGCGCTGAAACCTTGGGCATCCAAGTCATCGAGGGCGAAGGTCGCGAACGGGGACTCCTCGCTGTCGCCAAGGGGGTACTCCGCGCGCAGCCTCAGCGCGATCGCGGCTGCGTCTGGGTCGATCGGCGCGGAGCGGTCGGCGGTGCCCGCCAGGGCACACCATGCGTACCGATCGATATCCGCCTGGTTGTTTCCGCCGTAGCGATAGGGATCGCCGCCCTTTCCGCTCAGATGGTTCGGGACGATACCGCGGTAGCTGAACGCGTCTTGGCCTTGGACGGCATCGGTGACTCGTCGGTGAGCGTCCTCGGGGAGTGCAAACGGTGACGATGCCAGGACGTACAGCAGCTCTGCGGAGCGTGCCAGCCAGTCGTCGTGATACTGGAACACCCAGCCCCAGTGATGGAACGCGAGCCCGTCAGAACGCAGGCCGTCCATCGTTCCAGGCGCCAGACCCAACGCGAACTCGGAGAGATAGCGGGAGTAGTCGTGGAGATCGCGCACTGCGACGGAGTCGTCTGATTCGATCGCGCACAGCATGGCGAGCTGGCGGCCGATGATTCGGTGGTAGTCCACGTCCTCGCCGACCTCGCCCTCGCGCCAGCTTCGGGAGGGGTACTCGTACCCAAAGCCGTTGATTCCCGTCCTGGCAAAGTAGCTGTGATCGAGGCGAATGCGGTCGAAGCCGAGCCTGGACCGATAGCGAGCCAGAAGATCCTCCGTCAGATCACCCGCGGCCCCCAGTGGCTCCCGCATGAGCCAGATCGCGGGGAGGTGATAGAAGCCCCCCGCCCAACGGTCCGGAACCCCGCCGACGGCTTCCGAATAGCCGAGCATGATTTGGAAGTGGCTCAGGAGTCGCGCCTGCTGCTCGGCGTCGAGCGTGGTTCGGTAGGCCTGGGCCAGTTCAAACATCGTGCGACCGAAGATGTTCTCGTCGGGCATCCAGTCCAGCGCGGACTCGTACACCGTGGGGTTCCTTCCCTTCCAAGCGCTGGGCCCACCCGCCGAACGGATGTTCCACGATTCGGCGTCCGCCACGAGTTGGTCGATCTCATCGGTTGGGTGCGACGCCACCGTGGTGTACGGAGCCACACCCAGGATCTCATCGAAGCGCTCGCGGACCTGGGCCAGTCCCTCGAGTTCGGCGGAGCTTGGTGTCCCCGGAGCCACGGGCGCGGCGTGTTCGATCGGCGGTTCGATCTGGTCGGCGTTGAGCTGCGCCTCGGCGACCCGCGCGTCAGCCCCCACAAAGATCTGACCCACGTAGAGCCGACCGGGCTCCGTCGAGAGGGGAGTGATGCGAATAGAGTGGGGCAGGTTCGGCATGACGCCCGTCACCACGGCATCCGCAGGAACACGAAGCTCGAAACGCTGCGCGGCCCGATCGGTAAAGAACTCCACCCGCGTCCACACGGGCTCATCTAAGAGAAGCTCGAAAGTGATCGGCGTTACCCCCGAGCGCAGCACTTCCACCCGCACCGCGTCACCCGACTGAGCGTTCGGCGCGTGGAAGGCGCCAAAGAGCGTCGCGCCATTCCTGAGCGACTCGCCGATGTGTGGGTACGGCAGGGTGATGGATCCCGTTCCGTCGTGATCCAACGCGATGGCTCGATCGCCCACGAACGAGGCCTCGTTGGTCAGGTGAGCCTCTCCACCTTCGACCACCGCGCCAGCCAAGGTGGTCGCGTCCCAGTGCTGCCAAGCCACGCCCGCGTCGAGGGGAATAGACTCGTACCTTGCCGACGGATCGGCTCGATCCACTCCTTGCGCTGCGCCGACGCTCGACATGAACAGGGAACATGGCAAGCAGGCGAGGACGGCAATCTTCAGCATGGCCCGACTGTAGTTCGTAGCCCCTACGGTGGCTAGAAGGAGAGTCTAGGGGCCTCGGGTAGCTCATTCGCGGGTGCAGAACCCCGGGCTCTGCTAGGCTCAGGCCCTCGCACCTGACGATTCCCGTGTCCCCATGCTGAACCTGTTTTCCTGCGCGGCCCTCGCGCTCGGCGTTCCCACGCTCCTCATTGCCCCGGCTAACTTCGGCGACGTGTTCGTCGACGCATCGGCTAGCTGCGCGGTCGCGGACGGCTCTGAGGTCCGTCCTTTCTGCACTGTGGCTGAAGCCCTCGGCGTCGCCGTAGACGGAGACGTTCTGCACATCGCTTCTGGCACCTATGCGGAGAACCTCTTCATCGCCGAGGACCTGACCCTCCTCGGCACTAGCGGAGCGGCAACGACCATCCTCGACGGCGGTCTTCTGGACACGGTGGTGACGGTGGAGTCGGGCGCGACCGTCGCCATCGATGGACTGACCCTCACGCGCGGACGCGGATTCGCTGGCGGCCTCCGCAATCTCGGCTCGGTCACTCTCCGGAATTCAACCCTGTCGGGCAACGTGGGTGAAGGGGGAGGGAGCGGGGCGGCGATCAATCACCGATCGACCGGGACCTTGGACCTTGAGAGCTGTGAACTCCTCGACAACATCGCGGTCGCGGGTTCGTCTTCCGCTGTTCTGCAGTCGAGCGGAGTGACCGTCTACGAGGCGGGGGCCGTGCGCATCGTGGAGTGCTCTATTCTGGGGGGGAGCGGCGCCACCAGCACCGCCCTTCGAGTGACCGACACTAGGGTGACTGTGGAGTCGAGTGTGATCGCGAGCAACGCTGGCGACGACGGCAAGGGCGCCGTCTGGGTGGTCGATAGTCTCGTTGAGCTGACCAACTCGACGATCAGCGGCAACGAGGGGCTGGCCGTGTTTCACTACCCCACTGGGTACGACCAAGGCGTATCGCTGCGAAACTGCACGGTCATCGGCAACGGCGGCCCTATCGAGTCGTTCGACTACTACAGCTATTCACCCCTTGAGGTTCGCAACTCCATCGTCGCGGGGAACGGACCTGGGGAGCAGATGAACTTCTACGTTCCCTCCGCTCAGTATTCGCTGATCAGTACCGGCGGAGCGAATCAGCTCAATGGCCAGATGGGCAACATCGTCGGGACGACATCGAATCCCGTAGACCCACTGGTCGGTCCCCTTGCGATGAATGGTGGAACCACGCTGAGCCACGCTCTGCTTCCGGGAAGTCCAGCGATTGGCGCGGGCGCTATCTCCGGCTTTGAGGCCTTCGATCAAACCGGCAAGCCGCGCACGCCGGGTTTCACAGACATGGGATCGGTGAGGGCGCGTCGCGACACGCCGGTCTTGGCCTGCACGACGGTGCCGAATTCGACCGGCTCCGAGGGCACTCTTTCGATTGGAGGATCCAACGCCGTGAACGGGATGTTCACCATGTCGATGGCTCCACTTCCGCCGAGCGCGTTTGGCTTCTTCCTCGTGAGCTCGGCGACTGGACTGATCGCGAATCCCGGCGGAAGCTTCGGGAACCTGTGCCTCACGGGGGAAGTGGGGCGCTACGTCGGGCCGGGTCAGATCCAGAGCAGCGGCGAGGGCGGCATAATCTCGGCGACGGTCGACCCAACCGTTCTCCCGCAGCCGACGGGGTTCCGCGCCGCGCAGTCCGGTGAGACGTGGTACTTCCAGGGATGGTTCCGTGACGTGGTCGCCGGGACTCCAGGCTCCAACTTCGCCCAGGCCGTAGGCCTCACTTTCCTCTAGGTTCGATCAGCGGGAGCTGGTTGCCGACTGATCGGCTGCCGCCTCGACCCACGCTGAGACCCGCGGGAACCGAGCGGCGAAGGCTCTCGCGTCGGCACCGCCCAGGCTGACTGCTTCCTTCAGGAGGAGCTTTGCGTCGGCCGTCTCTCGCCTCGCAGCCTGAACGACGGCCAGGCCGACCGTGGCGCGCCAGTTGGCCGGATATCGTCTGCGCACCAGAAGGAGCGGGCGATACGCATCTTCGGTGCGATCTGCAAAGAGGTACGTCAGGCCGAGCTGTTGGTGAACGAGCTCGTGGCTGGGGTCGACCGCCGCTGCTTCCTCAAGAAGCGAAATGACCTTTCCGAAGCGCGACGCGGTGAGGTGAATCATGGCTGCGTTGAAGCGCGACTCGATGTGCTTCGGAAAGCGCTTAGCGGCGCCTTCGAACAGCGTGAGCGCGCGCTCTGGGTCGCCGCGGTCGCGATGAATAGCGCCCAGATTGTTCATGGCGAAAGCTGCGTGCGAGTGATCTGCGCCAAGTTCGAGTGACTGCTCGTACATCTCCACCGCCTCATCTGACCGGCCCATCTTTTCGTAGGTCACCCCGAGGTTGTAGTGTGCGATCGCGTTGTCGGGATCGAGTTCGAGCGCCCGTCTGAGGACAGCTTCGGCGCTTGGAAGCTCCCCGGAACGCTGCAGGACGTCTCCGAAGCCCACGTACAGACCAGGGGACGCGTCGTTCAGGGCTAAGGCCTCTCGGTAGAGACGCGCGGCCTCTACGAGGTCGCCTGCGTCACGCTTCATCCCAGCGAGCTGCGCGAGCGCCCCGATTGAGTTGGGGTCGACCGCGAGAGCCCGTTCGAACTGATAGGTTGCGAGGTCGACTTGTCCCCTGGCTTGAAACACCGAGCCAATCGCGAGGAGCGCATCCGCACTGTTCGGGTCGAGCGCGAGCGCTTTGCGGAACTCGGCGAGCGCTTGGTCGATCTCTCCGCGGCCGAGGTGCATGCGACCGAGGTTGTTGTGAATCTCGGGCGAGCTGTGCGATCCCGCAGGTTCGCCCTCACCCTTTAGGTCGGACTCCTCCGGCTCCCCCTCGCTCGCTGCCCCCATGTAGCCGAGGGCTCGAAGTCCGTCTTCCCAGTCGTTGCTGCCGCCTTGCTTGGCGAGTGTTGCTTCGGCGGCCTGGCCACGGCTCTCGTGGGTGGCAACGTACCGGATCGGCCGTGACTGCATGAGCGCGGGCTCGAGGGCCTCCGTGAGAACCCGGCCGTCCATGTCTTTCCCAACGGGGACATCCAGGTAGTGGAGCAGGGTCGGTGCGACATCGAGGACAGTGGCTCCGGTCACCCTTGCGCCCCTTCGGATTCCAGGCCCAGCCGCCAGGAAGATCCCGTCCGTTTCGTGGTCGAGATGCGCCTTCTGTGCATCGACCGTCTTTTCGCTGCGGATCCTGCGGTCGCCGGTCTTGAACCCGTGATCCGACACCACGAAGACGGCCGTGGTCTCCAGGTCGATCTTCGCCAGCAGGCGGCCAAGTAGCTCGTCTTGATAGCGATACCACTCACGCACCGTGCGCGAGTAGCGCTCCACCCCGCGCCTATCCACCCATGGGAGCTTGGGCTTGTCGTACTTCATGAACAGATGGCTGAAGCTGTCGGTCTGTTCGTAATAGACGAGAAACAGATCGAAGCCGTTCTCCCCGAGGACCTTCTCCGCGATCGCCGTATAGCCCTGGGCGGTCACGGCGTACTGCTGGAACAGGTGCATCGGGTTGAGTGGATTGCGCGCGCCGCTGCGCGCAGGATCAAAGCGCTCCACCGCAAAATCTGCATCGCTGATATCCACGAAGCGCTGCACAAAGCGGCTTCCAATCTGCTGCTCGGTCGGCATCAGCGCGTCGATCTCTGGGTAGAGACCGGCTGGGCTGACTTTGCCGTCATCGCTCATTCCGCGGGCGCTGGACCCAAAGCCGTGGAAGCCCATGGCGTCCGAAACGATGAGACCGTTTTCCAGCGCCTCGGCCGGATAGGTCGCCCACCACCCCACGGAACAAGCGGACTTTCCCTCTCGATCCAAGATCGTCCAGAGCGCTTCCGCCCGCCGATTCGTACTGCGCACGGGCACCCGCGTTCCGTCGGGTTCATCCACGAGAAACCAGGTCACCCCATGCTTCACGGGCACCTTGCCCGTGGCCACGCTCGTCCAGACCACGGGTGAGAGCGGGATGTCCGTCAGAGTCTGCAGCTCTCCCCGAACCCCGCGCTCCTGAAGCCCGGCCAGGTGAGGCATGTCGCCCGCGGATACGAGCTGATCGATCAACATCCAGTCGGCGCTATCGACACCAATGAGCACGGCCCGCGGCCGCGCAGGCTCCTCAACGCCACAGGCCCCAAGCATCCAACCGGTGAAACCGAGAGCCCAAAAGCGCAACTTCATCCGCTCATGGTGCCGGTCACGCAACGTCCTCGCCACGCAAATTGGCTCACCAGCGCTGACTGGGACGACACCGTCACTGGCACGCCGCCGCGCATGCGAGCAAGGGGGGCCGCAACCTCACAAGGGCGCTTTCGTCGCGTTAGACGTATCATTTCGACGCGTGTGCCGAGCGGTTTTTCCAGTTCCCAGGAACCCTCCGACACTGCCCAGAGATCTGAACAGATAGTGGAGCACTCTCGCGCCTCCACTCCTCGCAGCCTTCCCACAACTCAAATTCCCATGCTCGTCTTGATCTGTGCCAGCTTCGCTGGCGCCACAGCCCCTACATTTCCTCAGTCCTTCGAGACCGAGCTGTACCTGTCGCTCCGCCCGACCAACGATCCCATCGAGTTCGCGGACATGAATGGCGACGGTTTCAAAGACATTCTGTTCTCGAGGCTCAACGGGGGCTTCCGCGTCGGCTGGACGGAAAATGATGGTCATGGGAGCTTCACGAAGAGTCGCTTCCTCACCGACTACCCGGCCTCCAACGGTCCGTATACCGACACCGCTAGCGCTGCGGATCTAGATGGCGATGGCGACTCCGATCTGCTCGTCATAGCCACATTCCTCACGCCTGGTCGACGCGAGGTGGGCTGGCACGAAAATCTCGGCGGAGGTGAATTTGGTCCGTTCCAGATGATCGCGAATACGGCGGCGGGATTCGGTGGGGAGCCGATCGTGCAAGGGCTTGACCTCGACGCGGACGGCGACGAGGACGTCTTGTTCAGCGTGGACGACGGCGGTCCGACGTGGTTGGCGAACCAGGGTGGCGGGACGTTTGGTCCCCCCGTCGACCTCGCGCCTAACGGCGAGAAGATTCTACAGCTCGAGATATCTGACCTCGACGGCGATGGACGCACTGACATCGTGTGGAACACCCGGTTCAGGAATGAGGTGACCTGGGCTCGCAACCTCGGCGGCGGCCTGTTCGCCCCAGCGAGCGTCATTCGTTCCTTCAACGGAGCCTACTCCTTCGCCGCCACGGACTTTGACGCAGACGGGCTGAGTGATCTGGTCGTCGCCGAGCCGCTCGGGCTCGTTTGGCTAAGGAACCTCGGATCCGGAACGTTTGGCGCACCGGTCAGCATCGCCAGCAACCTCGTTGCCACCGAGATGACGGCGGGGGACTTTGATGGAGACGGTCTCAGCGACATTGTGACATGGGGCCCCAGCAGTGGCCCGACTTGGTTCCACCGCAATGCTGGAGCTGGGACTCTCATGCCTCGCGTCGACCTCGGTTCGGACTCCGAGTCCTCTCTCACTCAACTCCTGACTGAAGACGTAGACACCGACGGAGACCTCGACGTTGTGGTCTCAAGCTCAACGCTGCAATGGCATGAGAATACGGGGGCAACGGTTCCCTCCGCGGGCCAGCCTCTCTCTAGGAGGGTCACAGGAACTCTCGCAGATATCGATGGCGACGGCGATCTCGATTGCATCGGGACCGACGCGATAGCCGAGGCCGTGGTGCTCTTCATCAACCGATCGGACGCTGAGTTCAGCACGCCTAGTCCGATCATTACCGGAGTCCCGGGCCCAGCCGGGGTCGACGCGGCGGACGCCGACAACGACGGCGACCTGGACCTTCTCGTTTCGTCTGCTTTCCTGGCGCCCAACTCGGCCCAAGCCTGGGTCTACGAGGGCGTTGGTGGTGGATACGCGGCCGGCCGACAGGTCTTCCCCGCCAACGTGCAGAACGACGGCGACGTCGATGCTGAGTGGTTGGACATGGACGGGGACGGTGACTCCGATGTGCTCATGGTCTTTTCGAAGCCCTTGGCAGCAGGCAACCTCTCACTCGTTTGGTCCCGCAACGACGGCGCGCTGGGGTTCACACCAGGGCAGGTCGATCCACTGCCGCTACTTGAAGGCCTCATCGATGTGGTCGATTTTGATGGCGACGGGCTTGCTGACATCGTGGGTCGGTTCAGCATGAGCGCCGGACTCAGCTGGCGCCAAGGCATGCCGGGCGGCTCGTTTGGGGCACCGATCAGCACGGGTCTCGGGGCCACCTCGGCGGGCGGCGTAGAGCTCGTCGATCTGAACGGCGATCTTGCGCTTGACGTTCTCTACATCGACAGCGCAGCAGACGAGGTCCGCGTGAGTTTCCAGGCTGGGGCCGGAGGCTTCGGCCCGAGCCAGACCGTTGTGAACCTGCCACTGGATGGGTTTTCTATCACCGCTGCGGATTGGGACCTCGACGGAGATGCCGATCCCGCCGTCAGCGTAGCTACATCTTTCAACAACCCGAATGGGCAGCTGATCGTCATCGACAATCTCGGGGGAGGTTCGTTCGGCGGTACTACGACTTTCGAGACCGGCTCGGTGCCAGGCCCGATCTTTGGCGCGGATGTCGATGGGGACCAAGACATCGACCTGTGGCGGGGCCCGCTTTTCAGTGGGTACAGCCTCCTGCTCAACGAGCGACGCATCGGGGACGCGTACTGTGGCAACGGAGCTCCCAACTCGACCGGCGAAGTCGCGAGGATCTCAGCGGAGGGTAGCTCGGAGGTTGCACTCAACGACGTGACGCTCTTGGCATCGGGCATTCCTAGGTTCGCCTTTGGCTATTTTCTGCTCAGCGACGAAACGAGCTTTCTCCCAGGGGCCGGGGGGTCCCAGGGAACCCTCTGCCTCGGCGGCGACGTAGGGCGGCTTAACCGGGGCCCGAACGAGGTCTTCCAGGCGGATGCGACGGAGAGTGTCGCCGTGCCTCTCGACTTGACAAACATTCCGACGTCGATGGGTTCCGTGGCGATCCTCCCCGGCGATACCCGCTACTTCCAGGCTTGGCACCGGGATGCGAACCCATTCGCGACGTCGAACTTCACCACCGGCCTGACGATTCAATTCGAGTAGCCGAAACCCAGCCTGCGGTGGCAACACCGGGATGCCGCCGCAAGGGCCACCAGGGTAGACTTTTGGCGCCATGTCCGCGCCCATTCTGAAGCCAACCGACGGCGCGCTGCAGCGCGCCGTGGAGACGCTTCGTGGCGGTGGTCTCGTCGCCATGCCCACCGAGACGGTCTACGGTCTCGCCTGCGACGCGAGCAACGGTGAAGCGATCGCACGGCTCTACGCGGCGAAGGGGAGGCCGAGCTTCAACCCCCTCATCGCCCACGTCGCGTCCGGTGGTATGGACCAGCGCGAGGCCGTTTGGGATGACTCTTCGGCAGGGCTTGTCGGGTCGTTTTGGCCGGGACCACTTACGGTCGTGCTCCCTTTTGCTCAGGAAACGGGGACCGTCTCCGACCTCGCCCGCGCGGGCCTCGACACCATTGCCCTCCGCCAGCCCGACCACCCCGTTGCGGCCGACTTGATCGCAGCGTTTGGCGCTCCGATCGTTGCACCTTCCGCGAACCCGTCGGGACAGATCAGCCCCACGACCGCAGCCCATGTGGCGGCGGACATGGGGGACAAGGTCCACCTGATCCTCGACGGCGGCCCCTGCGAAGTGGGCTTAGAGTCGACGATCGTCTCCTTCGTGGGCCCCGAACCTACGCTCCTCCGCCCCGGCGGGCTTGATCCTTCTCGCATCGAAAGCGCCCTCGGCCGCAAGCTCCTCCAAAGCCGCGACCACCCCGACGCTCCGTCCTCTCCCGGTCAGCTTCTCCGCCACTACTCACCGAGCGCCACGCTGCGCCTCGATGCCGAGACCGCCCGCGATGGTGAGTCACACCTCGGCTTCGGCGCCACTGGCGGCACCCTCAACCTGTCACCCACCGGTAGCCTCACGGAGGCCGCCGCCAACCTCTTCACGATGCTGCGCCAGCTCGATGAAACCTCCACCGCAATATGCGTCGCCCCGATCCCGCACACGGGCCTTGGCCTGGCCATCAACGACCGCTTGAGCCGAGCGGCGAACTAATGGGATTCGATAGACTGATTGCCATGACTAAGATCGAGACGTGGCTTCCCCGACTGCTTGTCAGCGCGAGTCTTCTTGTTTTGGGTGCCTGTCTCGCGACCCATGAATCGGCCGATCTTGATTGGCATCCATCGACGCGCGCCGATCTGAACGTGGCACAGGTTTCTGTGCTCGGCCAGTTTGTGGATGCGCGCGATGAGCTCTTCTCGTCGCTCTTCGCGGAATTGAGCGGAGCGGTTCAAGCAAGCGGTCACGCCGAGGCGATTGGAGTTTGCCAGGAGCGTGCACCGGCCATCGCTTCTGAGGTGAGCGCGAAGCATGGCGTTCGTATTGGACGTACTTCGGCGAAGCTACGCAGTCCTGGGAACGCGGCGCCGGAGTGGGCGGCTCCATGGCTCGCTTTAGGTAGCGACGCGCGTTTCGAGACCCGCGGGAATGGAGAGCTGCGCGCCTTGTTCCCCATCCGTATCGCGCCGAAGTGCCTCGCGTGTCACGGCAAGGCTGACGATCTTGCCGAGGGCGTCGCCTCGGCGCTTTCGCAGCGCTACGCAAGCGACCAAGCGACCGGCTACTCAGAGGGCGACCTGCGCGGTTGGTTCTGGGTCGAGCAGGCGCCCGCCGCAGACGCGGAACGCAGCACCAACACCGGCGCGCCGCCGGAGTGACCGTGACGGCATGACCCTGAAGTCAAAGGTTCTAGCCGTGTTCGTGACGGCTCTCGTTGGTCTCTACGGGGTGGCTCGGTGGACGATCCCACCGACGGTCTACGTCGTGGTCTCCCTAGAAGACGCCAACGGCGCTCGGCTTGAGATCCCAGAGGACTGGCGCAGCATGCTCTCCTTGGTCGAGGGGGCGGCGAAAGGGGATGATGCGATGGGGTTGACGGATGGATTGGCCATCGCATGCGCTGAGATGGATCGAGCGCCCGACAAGGCCAGCTTCGGTGCGGGCATGCAGCAGTGGACCCTGACCGTATTCGGCAAGCGAAAGTTCGTCAGCTTCGGGGGACGCCCTGGCACCGACGTGGTGGTCGCCGCGCTGCACAGCGAGCTTGGGATGGCGGAGGAGGTCGTCTCGCTTCCTAGGATCGGGGAGATCATGCCGTGGAGCGTGGTGCGAGTTCGGTTGCGGCTTCCAGGGGTGGGCTCTCCTCCACGCGGAGAGCTAGAGCTGACCGTGCTGGAGCCGGACGGCAACCCCGCGAGCCCGTGCGAACTCATACGGTTCACCTCTCCGCTGGCTGGCATTCCCCTCGCCTGGGAGTATGGAGTGAGTTCCCGGAGATCAAAGGAAGCGATGCCCCTTCGGTTCCTCCTGCCGCCGGGAGACTACGGTGTCCAAACAGCGCAGATCATCGGGGTCTACTGCGGCAACGATCGTCCGTTCGAGGATCGCTTCACACGGACTCGACAGCCGGTCGAAATCGAGGCCGGAGTGACCGTTCACGCGGAGCTGCAGCAGTCTCTCGGCGTGCGCCTCGCCCTTGACGTGCACGTGACCGGCGCAAACGTGGAGTCGGCTCTTCCGTCGCTCCTCAAGGGCCTCGAGCAAGATGCGTACGAGAGCTTCACCAACTCGCCAAAAGCGCCGCGCAAAGTCGTCCCAAGGTGGACCGCCAAAGCCACGCTGCGCCCAGTCTCTGACGGAGGCAGGCCAAGACCCTGGTACTGCGGATGGGACGGCTGCCTGTCGGTCCAAGAGCGAATCGAGTTCCCGCTTAGCGGAACGGTGGAAGGCCTAGAGCAGCTAGCAGAAGGCGACTACGAGCTAACGATCGAAGGCGACCTGATCAAGCCGTTTCGAACGACGGTGACGATCCCCGCGCGAGTTCATGCTGCACGCGATGTACTCACGATTCCCATAACGTTGGAGCCATCACAGTAGACTCGGTCGAGCCACTCTCGTCATAGAGCGGGGCTATCACAGACACGTTCTCACCACTCGATCGCTACAGCATGCACCTCACTCTCAAAGCACTCACTCTTTCTTTCCTCGCCTGTTCCGCTTCCTCACTGCAGGAGAAGAGTCCTGTGCTGGAGAAGGGGGCCGCGAGTGAGAAGCGCGTCGTCGGCGAGGAGGGGTTCGTTTCGCTCTTTGACGGCGAGTGCCTTCAGGGTTGGAAGTCTGTTCATTCGAAGGGTGAGGGAGACTGGGGGCCCTTCTCGGTCAACAAAGAAGAGAAGGCCATTCACGTCTACGCTGGGGAAGAGGCCGGGTCGAAGCAGGTGTCGGACTGCCTGAACACCGAGAAGGAGTACAGCCGCTACATCTTGAAGCTGGAGTACAAGTGGGAAGGCAACCGTCACGCGCCTCGCACGGACTGGGACCGCGACTCGGGGCTGCTCTTTCACATTCACGGGGACCTGACGAAGGTTTGGCCGCACTGTATCGAGATGCAGATCGGCGAGTCACCTGCGGACAAGCCCCAGGGGAAGAAGAGCGAGGGGCGCTTCCACTCGGGCGATCTCTTTGTTCTCGGCCGCCACCTCCGTGTGCAGTCGAACCGCACCGACAACTTCTGGGATCCGAAGGGCGGCGTTCACACCGGCCGGTCGGGGCCGACCAAGCGTGGCGTCGAGAAGCCCAAGGGCCAGTGGAACGCGATGGAGCTGCACGTGCACGGTTCGGACAAGGCTGTGTTCATGCTCAACGGCGAAGTCGTCTACGAGATCGCGAACATGGAGCAACAAGTGGGCGAGGAGTTCGTTCCATTGGAGAAGGGCTGCATTGGCCTCCAAGCCGAGTGGGCGGAGATCATGTTCCGCAACGTGCGCATCAAGGAGCTGCCGGCAAAGTAGAGGCAGCGAAGTAGACGCCCCTACCGCTGGATCGTCTCGTCGAGCGTCCAAAGAGGATCGCCGTCTTCGTCGCCCACGCTGGCACGGAGCGAGCTTCCCTTCGCCAAGCTTTCGAAGATCTTCCTGTCGATCGGAAGGAAGAGGTAGGCGCGATCCGACTTGAACCAAACGCAGCCTGGGTGGAACCGCGTTGATAGGTCGCGGTCGCCCGTGATCGTAACCTCGCCTTTCGATCGCTCTAAGTGCCGAATGATGACGTCCATCGATCGAACCGGAACCTCAGCGATCAGGCCTGTTCGCCCCCGCTGGCTGTTGCTCGACAGAATGTCCGCTGGGAGATCGGTGGAGTCTGTCCAGTAGATGGCCTTGACGGCCATCGCGCCTGAGTCGGCTGCAGGGTTCTCAACTTTGCAGTGCACTCCGAAGCTGTCGCGGAGCGAGATCGCCGAGTAAGGATTGTTGTGCCCGAAGATGTCGTCTTTCTTCTCCTTGTTGGACAGCGTCGATCGCCGCCCCACCGTCTCCCACATGCGTGCGTCCGCCCAGTCATGGAACGTGGCGATGTGGGTCATCAGTCCGAAGTAGTTCTCGTCCAGAATCCCTGCGTCGATGGCGGAGTAGTTCAGCCGATGCCAGCGGCCTTCAACGTAGACCTCATTGAACGTGTGGGAAGCCCAGCCATTGCGTGCGTTGAATAGACCAGTGTCGACAGCCTCTCGTACGCCGTTGTGGCGGACGTTCTTCTCCAAGAGCTCCCACTCGCGCTCGTCACCCGCGTCGATGATTGGAATGCACAGCACGGTCCTTGTGGGCACGCCGAGTGCCCGAAGGCAGCCGGAGAGATAGATCGCTGAAGAGGTGCAGCTGCCACGCTCTTGGTGCTTGAACATCCCGGCTGCTTCGAGTTCGCGGGGCCAAGCCTCTTTCGCCGAGAGCCCCTCTTGCTCTGCCTGGCTCTTCGCATAGTCGGCAAGCTCTTCCGGGATGAAGAACTTCCCTCTCTCGTCGATCGCGGTGATGAACGTGGTGAACCGGTCTTTGTGCTCCGTGTGTCCCAGAAGCCAGCGGGAGGCGGCCGCCACGCCGTCCACGCGCTCGACGTCTGGCATGTCCGCCCCGCTCTTCTTCATGGCTGCTTGGATGGATCGGCCGAGGCGACGGGACGCATTCGAAGTCGGCCCAGGTGTAAGCCAGTGGCTCACGTCTTCTTCGTTGCCGTCTGCCGCAACACCCCGCAGGTCGACGAGCGGATAGTGAATCACCTCAAGCTCGACGTAGTCGTCAGTCTCGTCCAGCACGCGAGCATCTTGGTAGGCGTCGTTCAGGAACGCGGGCGTTACTGGGCGCATGACATGTACGACCGAGCGAACGGTGTACGCGTACTCGCGGCGCTCTAGCCAATCCCCGTCAGGCACGCCGTCTCCGTCGGAGTCTGCCTTTGCTGGGTCGGTGAGGTACTTGTGTAACTCCAGAAAGTCGGACAGCCCGTCACCGTCCGTGTCGGGTGCTGAGGAATAGGGCGAGAGGGCGAATGATGCGGCGCTAAGTGCGAGCAGAGCTGCGTGAATCATGTGATGAGCCTCTAGCAGCCCGTTGAACAAGGCCACACCAACCAACAGCGCCCCTCACAGTCTTGACTCTGGCCTGACCGCGTTGCTTGAAGGGCCCCGAATAGCTCGCTATGGGGGGCTTCAAGCGCCTTGTCAGGGCTCCGATGGACACTATTGGTTAGCGCGGACTTCTTCAACGGGCTGCTAGGGCTAGAGTGGTCGGGCGTGCTGTGCGAGCAGCTCTTCCATCGCGCCCTGAAGGCCGATGGCCTCGACTCCTTCGCCGAGTGGGAAGCGATCGTCTCCAGGGTACACGACAAGCGTTCGATCGGGCCGAAGGTCCTGCTTCGAGGCGTGGAGGCTCTTCGTGCTCTTTGGGCTTAGCGTGCGCTTGAACTCAAAGGCCCAGCGCTTGTTCCCGGGAAGATCGATCACCAGGTCCATCTCTGCGCCCGCGTACGTGCGGTAGTGGCCGAACTCCGCTCGCTCAGGGGCGGCGGCGGCTAGGGACTCGATGGCGAAGCCTTCCCAGCTCGCGCCTGATACCGGGTGTCCCAGCACGTCGTCCAAGGAGTCGAGCCCGAGGAGCGTGTGCACGAGACCGCTGTCGCGCACGAAGATCTTCGGAGACTTGGACAGTCGCTTCTCTACGTTCGCATGGGCAGGTACCAGCCGGCGGACGAGAAGTAGATCGACGAAGAGATCGAGGTACGATTGCACGGTCTTACCGTCGACGCCGAGGCTCCGCGCGAGTGCAGAGGCATTCCAGGTGGCCCCTTGTCTGTGGGCGAGCATGGTCCAGAACCGCCGCAGCGTCTCTGCCGCGATCCGCGGACCTAGCTGCGGAATGTCCCTCTCGAGGTAAGTCCTCATGAAGTTGGCCCGCCACAGTGCACTCTCGCCGTCGTCCCTAGCGAGGTAGCTCCTGGGGAACCCGCCGCGGGACCAGAGCGTGTCGAGACTGGTCTCGTGGAGAGTTGGCGCGTCCGTTCCCAACACTTCGAGAGCGCTCAGTGGGGAGAGCTCGGTGTAAGCGATTCGGCCTGCGAGTGATTCGCTAGCTTGGCGCATCAGGTCCATCGACGCCGAGCCAAGCAGCAGGAAGTGGCCCACGTGATTGCCCCTGCGGATCCGTTCATCGATGATCCCTCTCAATGTCTGGAAGATCCCCGGCGCACGCTGCACCTCATCCAGGATGACGAGCCGGTCCGCGTGTAAGTTGAGGAAGCCTTCAGGGTCCGCAAGCTTCGCGGAATCGCTGGATGACTCAAGGTCGAGATACAACGGAGCCCGTCGATTCTCAGCCTGCGCGGCCAGCGCCATCGCGAGGGTCGTCTTGCCCACCTGACGTGGCCCGAGCATGGCTACCGCGGGGAAGCTCGCTAGCCATCGAGCTAGGCGATTCTCTAGGCTGCGTGCGATCATGCTTGAATATTCGGAGCATGTATCCGGATATTCAAGTATTATTAGATGTTTGGTCTCATTATGATGCTCAGCGCACGTCGACAGCCTCGCCGGTCTTGATCTTGGCGGTGCGGACCTCGGATGGGGCTCCTTGATCGGGGTCCTCGCGGAGCTCAAAGCGCCACGTGCCTGCCTCGAGTGCCCGCAGGGGGTGAATGGGGGCGTCGATGCTGTAGGCCCACGCTCCGAACCACGTGGCCTCTTCACCCGGTTCCGCGTTGGGTTCTGGGTCCACGCGGCGCGCGGCTCGGATCCACCATTTGCCTTCCCAACCCGGCGGGCGGTGGATGAGCGCGGTTCCGCCTCCGTCGAGCTCTACGAACACGACCGTTCCCCCGCTGGATGAACAGTCTTTGGATCCTCGCCACGGCGGGAGGCTTCCCGACGCGCCGCCAACGGCGACCTCAAAGCCCACGCGCTCGGCGGGGACGCGCAGCCTATAGCGGCCGCTCGGGAGCCGCTCCGCGCGTTCGTCACCCTCAAGCGGCGTTCCACCCGCCAATTCGCACGCCCACGATACGTAGAGCGGGCCCGCGAAGGGCGCTCCCGAGCCGCGCAGTCGAACGTCGAATTCCACGCTCGTGAGCGGCACGTTCGACGATACATCGCCTGCTTGCCCATCGGCGTTGGGCGTCGCTGCGATCGGTGCGCTGAAGTTGACATAGGCCGTAGGGACCGTGTGTGACTCCATCGCGCGCTTTGTGATGATTGAAGAGCGCCACTCTGCCTTGGATGTTTGCAGGTCGCCCTTGAGTTTGGCCGTCCCGTAGAACGTGGCCGACTCGATCTGGCTGAACTCGACCCTCGGATCCATGGACGGCGTCAGCGCAAGGCTCACTTCACCTGGACCGGAGCCGACCCACTGACCCGTGTCGAAGACAGAGCCGTCTTCCATGGCGAGTTCAACGCGGAAGGTCGAACTGATCTCGACGGCCCCATCACGCAGCACTTCGCTGAGCGCGCCAGAGCTCTCTCTCCACATGGGGGAGCCCTCAACGGACGCCCGAACGCGAATTCCGTAGCGAGGGGCCGCCACCCACACGTTGCCTTGGCTGCCACCTTGAACAGGATTCGTTGAAACGATCTGCCACGCAGGATCGAGGGATCGGACGACGCACGGAGCCTCGGGCAGTCCCGTCAAGGTCACCCGACCGGCGCCATCCGTTCGCGCGACCGCGTGCCCGACGTCGACTCCTTCGGGGCCAATGACGGATCGCTCCGCTGCGCGCAGCTGCACGCGGCTCATGCTCAGATCGCCTGAGCGTTGAAACTTGTCCCCGGCCCACAGCATGAGCCCGGCGACCGGCCGTCCATCTAGGTCCTCGACGCGTCCCTCGATCGCCGCACCGCTGCGCAGCGTGAGCTCGACGCCTTCCAAGCTCTCGTCGTCTGCGATGGTGCGCGAACCCGAGCGGAGGAAGCCGGTGGCCGCTGCGCCAAGGGCAAGGGAGGCGACCTGCGCACGGCTCCACGCCGCGCCGCTCGCTTCGATCATGAATCGACCCTCGACGTCTGTGCTCGTGCGGGCGGCGACGATGACGGAGTCGCCGCCGTTCTCTTGAGATCCCAAGACGTAGACCAACGCACCTTCAAGCCCGCGCCCGGTTTCATCGACCACTCGACCGCTGATGCGGGGCGGTCCATCTGGCGCGGTGGGCAACTCGTCTTCCAGGGCCTCACGCTCGTCAGCGAAGGAGATCGGCGCAAGGGTGTCGCCATCTTCGTCCTGTAGGGCCTGGGCCACATCGTCGGGGGCTACAGCGCCGCTTTCAATGGCGCTAGCTAGCTCGGAGTCGTTCGTGCTCGGCCCCAAGGCATTCAGGACCAAGAGACTGAGAACGGCGATCAAGGCAATCGATGCGACGGCTTTCATGGTGACGAGGGCGAAAGCCCCTTGGAGGACAGAGGCGTTCTTTGTGGCGCCCGCGACGCCTGCGTAGATCGCGTCGTTCGGCAGGGAGGCGAGCGGAGCGAGGGCAAGCGCCCAGTCTTGCTTCGATGATGAATCCTCTCCATCGACACAGCCGAGCTCCGACCGCATCAGCTCGAGGCCGCGCCGCAGTCGCCACCGCACGGTGTCGACCTTCTCGCCGGCACGGCGGGCAATCTGCGTCGGATCGAGGCCTTCGATGTAGTGCTCTAGGATGGCCCGGCGATAGGGCTCCGGAAGCGCGCGGGCCACCGCGGCGACGCGCTCACCCGCTTCGGCCGCGGCGACTAGCTCGGCCGATGCGGGGGCGTGGGACGCTCGAAGATCAGCTTGGGAATCCGTGGCTAGGTGCTCATGGTCCCCGCGCCGAATCCTGGCGCGGGCGTGACGCGAGCGCAGCCGCCCGGCCACGGACCGAAGCCAAGCCCGAGGCTCGCGAATTCGATCGCCGTCTGCGCCAAGGGCAGCGACCAACGTGTCCTGGACCAGGTCATCGGCGCTATCGGGGTCGTTGACGAGGTTCCGGGCTAGGCGCCGAAGCCAGGACAGATCAGCGGCCGATAGGGCGGGAGTCTGGTGGGTAGAAGAGCGCTTCACGGCCCCCATGTTCCCAGGCGCGCCCGCCGCGCGAACAGAAAGTCAGCAAACTTCGTCGGCACCGGTCTCGCTTGACGGGCGCGAGGCCTCACTGCCGACGGCGACTACATCCGGGCGAAGAACTGGTCGAGGTTCTCCTTCAGCTGGCGCAGTTCCTCGTTGATCTTCTTTCGCTCGGGGCCGTCGTAGCGAACCTCCTCCACGAGGATGCGCGTGATCGTGCGATTGACGCGCCGGACGGGGCTCAGGATCTGGCCGTACTCGCGGGGCATCGGGACAATCTCTTCGCTGGCTTCGACGGCAGCCTCGTAGCCTCCGTCGATCGCCGCGCTGACGATCTTGCGCACTTCCTTGACGGTCTTGTCGGCGATGAGCGGCAGGACCTTCTCCTGGGTGTCCTTCTCAAGCTTGATGATCTCGTTGGTCTGCGTGGCGTTGAGGTCCCCCGACCCGCGCGCTTCCTTCACCGCCTCGGATGCGAGGGCGTCACGCTTGATCGCTCCCTTGATGACCGATTTGGACAGGCCGGTCTTCTCGGCGGTGACGGCCGCGAAAGAGTCCTCGTCCAGCTCTTCACGCTCCTTCTGCTGCTGCTTCTCCTCACCCTTCAGCTCTTCCTTCGAGAGATCCACCTTGTTGGCGGTGGGGTGCAGCTCTTCGTAAATCTCACGGCCGCGGTTGAGGCACTTCTCAAGCTCAAGGCTGTTGAGGGACGCGCGCACGAGGTTCTCGTCGATGGAGATCAGCTCTTGCACGAGGCGGTCTCGGTCTACGATGTGCACGGGAATGTCCTCCCATCCAAGCTCGCTGGCCGCTTGGAAACGCCGCGCGCCCGCGAGGAGCTCGTCGGCCGTGTTGATCGTGACCGGATGGATCAGGCCGACGCTCTCCAGACTCTTCTTGAGGGACTCGACGTCGCTCTGGACGCGTAGGTACTCGCTGTTCAGCTTGACGGCGGAGATCTTGCGGGTGGAGATATTCAAAGGAGTGCGCTCGCTCGAAAAAGTGCGGGGGGGCGAATGGCGCGGAAGGATAGCGGACGAGGCCGCCGGCTAGAAGAGTCCTGGGGCGATCCCCACGGACAGCTCCTGTCACAAGAGCTAAGGTGGTTCGTAGACCCCTTCAGGGCGTCGCCTGAGTACCTGCTCGGCCCCTGAGCCCTTCTGCTACCCTATGAACGCTATGCATCTTTCCCTCACCGCGGCCTGTGCATTGACGTTCTCCGTCGGTGCGATTTCGTCCATGGCGTACACCTCCGGCGCTGGAGCCCAGAGCGACTCCCCTCCAGAGTTCGGCTCCGTTCAATGGGGCCGCAAACTAGAGCCCGCGCTCGACGCTGCTGAAGCCTCGAAGAAGCCCGTCATGCTGCTCTTCCAAGAGGTCCCTGGCTGAAGCACGTGCACGACCTTCGGTGAAGGTCCCCTGAAACTGCCGCTCCTCGTAGAAGCTGCCGAGACGCTCTTCGAGCCCGTCTTGATCCGCAACAACGTGGGCGGCTACGAGAAGACGATCCTCGAGCGCTTCAAGGAGCCCACCTGGAACAACCCCGTGGTGCGCTTCGTGGGCGACGACGGCAAGGACGTCATTCCGCGCAAGGACCGCGTCTGGTCGACGCCCCAGCTGCTCTCTCGCATGGCGAGTGCGCTGGACGCAGCCGACCGCCCTGTTCCGAAGTGGTTCAAAACGGTGTCTTTGGAGGCTGGCAGCGGAGACGTGCAGACCGCCGTCTTTGCCATGACATGATACTGGGAAGGTGAGGCCCAGTTAGGGTCTCTTGAAGGCGTCACCTCCACCGAGTCGGGCTGGATCGGACCGGCTGAGGTCGTGACCGTCCGCTTCGATGAGAAGAAGCTGAGCTACGAGCGGTTGCTCGGGCATGCAAAGGAGCACGGCTGCACGACGAAAGTCTGGGCGGCAACGGACGCGCACCTCGCGGCGGCGCGCAAGGTGGTGGGGGACAGGGCGACTCTGCTCGGCAAGACGTCCATCCGCACTGCAAAGGAGAGCGATCAGGTGTACTACCTGCGCAACTCACCGCTTCGCTACTTGCCCATCACGCCGCTCCAGGCGCGGCGCGTCAACGGTGCGATGTACCTCAGGCAAGATATCAAGCCGTGGCTCTCGCCGCGGCAGCTTGAGCTGTTGGCCAAGGTCCAGGCGCTGCTGGCGAAGAAGCCAAATGCCCTCGATGGACTCGAGCGGCCGACGGACCTCGCGGAGCTCGACGAGTACGAGGCGAAGCTCCGCTCGCGACTGGCGGACTAGACGCCTTCCTTCTCGACCGACGTGATCCGAACCCCGTAGGTGTTGTCGATCGTGACGACTTCACCGCGGGCGATCACTTTGCCGTTGACGAGCACGTCGGCTGGCTCGTGAGCTTCCCGGTCGAGTGGCACCAGGCTTCCTGGCCCGAGCTTCACAAGATCGCCCAGCTCGAGGTTCGCACGGCCGATGCGTACCGTGACACGCACGGGCACTTCCAAGAGCGCGTCCATACCGATGGGACTGCCGGCGCCGCCAGCGGCACCGTCGATCTCTCCGAACTCGGCGGACTGCACGGATACAGCCTCGGTGGCCGCGTCGATCGCGCCTTCCAGGTCCGTTTCGTTGGCCGTTTGATTCTCGTCGCTCATAGTGATTCCTATCGGCTCGGTGCCGCGTTTTCTGGGGCGCCTTCGGTGCCGTCCGTTGGTTCGCAGACTTCTTGGATGGACAGTGCCAAGAGGCCGTTCCGGGTGCCAACGCGCCCGCGTGCAAAGACGTTCTCTTCGATCTCTAGGTCGGCGAGATCGCCGATGCGCGAGTCGAGGGGGATCACGTCGCCCACCTCGATATCGCGCAGCTCGCAGAAGGGCACCTCGGTGCCGCCAATGTTGACGGCCAGTTCGACCTCCATGCCCGAGAGGTGCATGGGGGCACTCAATAGCGGGCCACTCGATTCCTCGTTGGTCTGTGCCGCGATGCCGGGGATGTATACGCGGATGTCGCTGGGATGACCTGTTTCTGGTTCGAAGCCAAGGTGAACGAAGAGGCGTCGAGCGTCGGCGTCGGGGCCGAGATCCTCCATCGTGGTCATTTCCTCGGGCTCCTGCCAGACGCTTCCAGGCTCTGACTCAAGGCCGAACTCCGCCGTCATGCGAGCGACGAGCTCGTTCATTAAGTTGCCGACGACCCGTCGTTCGGTCCGAGTCAGCATAGGCTCGCGCGTCGAGGCAGCTTCCTCGAGCTCCGTGCTGCTCGGAGGGCCAGAGAGCACGGTGTCGCACGCGATGCGAGCGGCGTCCGTATCCCAGATCACCCAGCCCAAGTTCCCGTTGCACATGAAGCCGTAGACGAGGAAGGGGCGCACGTAGCCGTCAAAGAGACCCTGCGCATTCACTTCGTTCACATCACCGAGCGTCAGACTGGGATGCCCGCGCAGTGGACCGGCAAGGGAGTTGGCGATGACTTGCAGGCGCGCAGAGAGCGTCTTGCAAATCCGCGCGACCCGATCGGCAGACAGCGTACGAGGCTCCGTGAAGTCACGGGGTGTGACCACCGATACCTTCGACGCCTCGCCACCCGCTTGCGCGGCGTCGGCGAGGGCGGCTGCCTCTTCGGGATCCACTAGTCCGGTCATTGGGTCGAGTCTCGCGCTTACTGCGCGATGATGTCTCCTGTGAACATGCGGCGAATTCGGCCCATGACGCCGACGTGGACTTCGCCTTCGAAGCCCTCCACCAGATTGCTGACGTCGACGTAGAGCTTCGATCCGTCGTCGGTCTCAACCATCAGGTCGTATTCCTGGCCGCCGAACTCGATCTCGGCGCCGTCGTCCATCTGGATCGTGCCGTTGGGCTGATCGACCTTCAGAACGTGATCGTAGAAGCTGCCGCGGAACGTGCCGTGACGCTCTTGGCTATCGCCGATGCGGAGGCCGCTCTCTTCGTCGATGTCGTAGGGGCTGACGGTCTTGCCGATGTGCACGGGAAAGAGGATGGGCTCCGCGATCTCCTCGAGCGCTGCCGAGAACGACTCGCGCGCTGCGCCTGCCATGACTTCCGTCATGCGGTACTGGGAGATCGTGAACTGCATGGTCTCCTTGAGAAGCGTCTCGTAGTGCTCGTCAAGGCGACGTGACTCGGGGTAGGCCAAGTCGTACGCGAGGAACGAGCAGCTAGGCGAGAACTTCAGATAGCGTGAGAAGTTGTCGTCTAGCGGGTTGCCAACGATCTCGCCATCGAGGAAGAAGGTGTGCATGGCCGGCCCGACGTAGCTCGGAAGGACTTCCTTGGATGGTTTCGCCATCACGGCGAGCATGGCGCCCGCACCAATGAGTCCGACGATGCCGCCCAGGAGCTTCAATGGTCCCTTAGACTTCTTCTCTTCGCCTTCGCCTTCCGTGGGCTCTTCGTTCTCGTTCTCTTCCTTTTCTTCGTCAGCCATGGGAACGTGGTGTCTTAGCGGGCAGGTGCGGGGATGATGAGGCGGGCGTCGACGCCGCTGGCGGCGAGTTCGTTAACCGTGACTTCGGCGAACCACGCCTTGGCACGAACGCGGGCAGGATCAAAGCCGTGCTCTTCAGTGAGGTACTCGAGGACAGCCTTGGCGCGCGCGTGGGCGAGCCGTGAGTTGTCCCCTTGGAACTTGGAGCCAGCGTCGGTCGCGTGACCTTCGAGGCTCAGGGTTTGCTCGCCACGGGGGCGGAGGGTGTCGACGAGGGCGTCGATGTAGCTGCGTGACGCAGCGTCGAGGATGTCGGAGTCGGCCTTGAACGTGGCGATCCGCGGTTGGCGGACTTCGTCGTGGGGCTGGAGGTTCTCAAGATCCTCGGCGCGAACGAGCTCGGAGAGCGCGGCTTCTTCATGCACAGCGCGTCGCTCGGGGTCGTCCTCGGGGGGCAGGTTGAAGCGGCGACGCATCTGGTCGAAGATCTCCTGCTTCTCGTGCCCGTCGAGGACGCCGGTCAGTCCCATGGACTTCACCTGCACCACAAACGAACCGATGCCGCGCGCCATGAGCCCGTGGTCGCGCTCTTTCGCCATGGCGACGAGCAGAATGAAGAAGCACAGGATCAGCGTCATCATGTCGCCGAACGACACGAGGTAGGCGGGGGCGCCTTTGGTCTTCACCTTCTTGATGACGGTGATGACCTTGACCGGCTCTGCGTCTGCCATCAGTCGCCCTCCCCAGCGGATGCCACGCGGTCGCGGCTCATGGAAACGAGGCGAACCTCGACGCGGCGGTTGGCTATGCGCTCCGATGCGGTGACGGCATCTTGGAACGGGCGATCAGGACCGTAGCCCTCCAACATGATGAGGGAGGGGTCCATGCCGCCGTCTCGGACCAGCACTTCAGCGGCCGTGCGAGCGCGCGCGATGGAGAGCGCTTGGGCGTCAGGGTAGGTGGGGGACGGCGTGAAAGCGTCGTCGGTGTGCCCTTCGACGACGACCATCACCGGATAGAAGCTGATGGTGTCAGCCAATTCCGATAGTGACTTGCGAAGGGCTGGGTTGGCCCGCGCGTCCCCAGACCGAAAGCCGGCCTTCTTTGGAAAGCGCAGGCGCATACCGTCTGCGACCGAGCGCAGATCCACGGGGAGATGTTCGTCGGTGAGCTTCTGACCCATCTCCTCCATGTTCTCGAGGAGCTCGTCGACGGGTCGCGTGTGCCGCTTCTTCGAGCCACGCGCGAGATCCATCGCCAGCATGAGGTCGTCCTGGGGAGCGACGATCGTGTCCGAAGCCGTTCCGTCGAAGGTGCCGGAGGTACTGATCACGTTCTTGGGGTAGGTGAACGTGTCGAACTCTTTGATCGAGGAGAACGTGTAGAGAAGGATGAAGAACGTCACGAGGAGCGAGACCATGTCCACGAACGTGGTGATCCATGGCGGCGCGCCATCGACGCCGTCGTTGACCTCCTTGATCTTGATGATCTCCTTCACGACTTCACCGTCCTCTTGGGATCAGGACTCGGCGTCCACGAGGGCGCGCATCGGGGGAGAGAGGAAGCCCTTGAGCTTCTCCTTGATCAACTGCGGCTTCTCGCCCGACTGAATAGCGACGACGCCTTCGATCATCAGCTGGCGCAGCTGCTGGTTGGTCTTCGCAACCATCTCGAGCTTGCCGGCGACCGGGATGAACACCATGTTGGCGCCCATGGCGCCGTAGAGCGTCGTCAGGAGCGCTGTCGCCATGCCGAGGCCAATGCCGTTCGGGTCAGAGAGGTCCTGAAGCATCTGAACGAGACCCACGAGCGTGCCGATCATGCCGAAGGCGGGCATGAACGCGCCCAGCTGGTCCACGATCTTGCGGCCGGTACCGTGCCGACTGTCCTCCCACTCGGCCTCCAGCTCCATGATGTCGCGAACGGTGTCCGCGCTGAAGCCGTCGATGACGAGCTGGATGCCCTTGCCGAAGAAGGGGTCGTCGACGGTCTGGAGCTTGGTCTCAAGGGCGAGAAGGCCCTCTTTCCGCGCAAGGTTGGCGAACTCGACGATGCGGTCGATCTCCTCGGTCGCGGTGGGCGATTTCCGCAGTGCGGACACCATCATGACCTTCATCACCGGCTTCAGGTCGGAGATGGGAAACGCCAGCATGATCACGGCGATCGTCCCCCCGAACACGATGATCATGGACGGAATGTGAACGAACACCATGACCCCGCCGGGGCCAATGGCCATGGCGCCAAGGACGAGGATGAACGCGAGCGCGCCACCGATGATGGTATTCAGGTCCATAGGATGGGGACGCGGGGGGCAATTCCCGCGTGTCTCAGGTATCGACACGCGCCCCAGATCCCTTGATGGATTGGCCCTGACCAAGGCGAATTTTTTTCAGTGGGGGGCTTGGTACCCAGTCCAGGGGGGCCCCAAGGCCCTTCTGAGTTCCGTACCGTAGAGCGATGGAAGTCGTCTATATCGCCGATCCAATGTGCTCCTGGTGCTATGGGTTCGCTCCCGTGCTCGCGAGGCTTGGGTCGGAGCTCCGCAGCGGGGTTTCACTTCGCTACGTCATGGGCGGGCTGGCGCCGGACTCTGACGACCCCATGCCCGCGGAGGTGCGTCAGATGATCCAGGGCGCGTGGGGCTCCATCGAGCGCGTCACGGGCGTGAAGTTCAATCGGGACTTCTGGACGGAGTGTGCGCCGCGGCGCTCTACCTACCCGGCCTGCCGTGCGGTGCTCGCGGCGGAGTCGCTTCGGGAGGGAGCCGGTGCAGAGATGTTCCGGGGGATTCAGCACGCGTACTACCAAGAGGCGCAGAATCCGTCCGACGAGGCCGTGCTCCTGGCGGTGGGGGAGAAGATTTCATTCGACCGCGCTACGTTTCAGGCGGAGCTGCGGAGCGAGCGAACGGAAGAGGAGCTGCAGCGTCACCTGCGAGAGCGCGCGCGCCTGGGCGTGACCGTAGGCGCCGCTGGCTTTCCAACGCTTGCCTTGAGCGAGGAAGATGGGCGGCTGCATCTGCTAACAGCAGGCTACTGCGACTGGAGTGCGCTCGAGCCAAAGCTCCGCCAGCTTGGCGCTCTCTGAACTCCGGTCGCTCTCAGGCGTCAAAGTCCTCGATGAGCACCGCGAGGCGCGCCCGGGCGAAGCTCCATTCGCGGGCCACGCTGCGCTCGGAGAGGCCCAAGGTCTTGGCGGTTTCCGAGACCGTGAGACCTACGAGGAAGCGGAGTCGAGCGACCTCAGCGGCGCGCTCGTCGTCCTCTGCAAGCACGCGGAGAGCCTCGTCTAGTGCGAGAATGTGCTCTGAGTCCATCGACACCGGCGCCTCGGGGACGCCGAGCGTCACATGCAGCAGGTGCCCGCCGCGCTTGAGGCTACCTGCCCGGCGCGCGTGATCGATGAGGACGCGCTGCATCGCTTGGGCGGCGGCCGCGTAGAACTCACGGCGATCCTCCCATCCCGGTAGCTCGTCCCGCAGGAGCTTCCCGTAGGCCTCATGGACGAGCGCCGTGGCCTGGAGGGTGTGGTTCGAGCGTTCCCGTGACATGCGGCTTCGCGCGATCGAACGGAGTTCGTCGTAGACGAGCGGCAGCACTTCGCGCCGGCTGTCGCGACTCTCCCTAAGGATGCGCGTGATCTCTCCGTTGGGTGAGCCCATGGATGGAAGCGTGATGATCGCAGGCAGCGTTGGAAGTAGGAGCTCGATCAGCGCTTGAAGAGGCTGAGGGGAATCAAGCGGCTTACCGATACTTGGTAGTCGCTGTAGGGGGTGCCTAGGGTGCGCGCAAGGTCTCGCTCTTCCAGGCTGCTCCCTACCAGGATATAGCCGGTCGCGAGACAGGCGAAGAAGAGGTGGCCGTACGACATCGTGGGTGCGGACCACATCCCCACGAGCATCCCGAGGTAGATCGGGTGGCGGCTAAGGCGATAGAGCGGCGGCTTCCGGAAGGTGGGGTCAGGCAGGGGGCGGCCACGCAGGAAGGCCCAGGGCTGCCGCAGGCCGAAGAGAGCGAAGTGATCGAGTTGAAACGAGGCCACTAGAAGGTACACGAAGCCAAGGCTCGCGAAGCCGACGAGGGCATTGGCGACCCACGGCGTCGTGATTTGCCACACGGTCCCTTCGATGGGCGACCAAAAGGCAAACAGTCCGGCGAGGGCGGCGCAGGTCGCTAGGCAGTAGGTCGAGCGCTCTGCTGGTTCCGGAATAAGGCGTGTGAGCCAAGCCTTGAATGCGGGCCGGGCCATGACGCTGTGCTGAAGTGCAAAGATAGTCAGGAGCGCGGCGTTCCCCATGATCGCCGTCTCGAGGGGCCGGATGGGGCCCTTCGAGACGGTCAATGGCGCGATCGATGAATCGAGAACGAAGGCGATCGTGTAGGCCAGCGTGGCGACCGACAATAGGTAGACGAGGACGCCGTAGGCCATGACGCCCACGCGGAGCAGCAGCGAGGGGCGATCCGTTACGGTGAGGCTCGAAGCAGGAGTGGCTTGCATGCCTACCTCCGCGCAGATGGCCTCTGAGCCCTGCCACGATTCCGAGGATTTCCCTGAATCACGCCACTAGCTCGTGGCCCTGAAACGAGTCACCAGCACGCTACGATCTTGAGAGCTGGCGCAGCCGTCAAGACGTTCGATCAGCCTGGGTGGGGCCTCCTCCAAGGGCACCGCCACGAACCCGCAGTCGCCGTAGAGGGGCATCAGATCCTCAAAGGGCGTGCACCAAAGGGTGGCGCCGGATGGCTTCCATGGCAGCATTTCTCGAACGATGCGTAGGGCGAGCCCGCTTCGGCGATGCAAAGGATCGACCCACATTCCGCCGAGTTCAAAGTGCTGGACTCCACCGTGGGGCCCCAGGTGGATGAAGCGTCCGAGGCCGACTTGATCTTTGCCAGCGAAGGCAGCGAGCATGCGCGTGCATGATGGATCCGTTCTTGCGAAGCGAAGCCTGTCGTAGACCACATCGGAAGCGGTCATCTCTTCGGCGCGCAGTTCTCTCAGGGTGATGGCGTTGTCCATGGATCCCGGAGAATAGCCTCCTAGTCCGGACCGAGGCTCGCCGAATGCAGGTGGACCTCGAGGTCCTCGTTGCCGTCTACGGTCACCGTGCCGTACGTCGGCGGAGTCATGTCCACGAAGTTCTCGCTTGGACGGATGGTCTGGAGTCTCGCACGCCAGCTCCAGCTGCCCTTGGGCAGCTGTACCGGTAGGTTCATCTCGATGTCTGGCGAGACACCCATGATCCCGACTTGGCTCCAAGGCTGGTCGGCATGCTGTCTGACTTCAATGGACATCAGGCCAGCGCTCGCGGTGGCTGGAGCCACGAAAGCGACCGAATGCGCTGGCTCCGGAAGTAGGTCTACGCGGGTGCTCTCTCCAGCCGTCACCACAACGACCGCGGTTTGAGTGCACCAGCCATCTCCAGATGCGGACACCTCCCATTCGCCTGGCAACAGCATCGATAGGGGATCCGTTGACTCCGCAGAGATGCGTCGCATCAGCTCACGCTTTGAGCCACCCGCGCGGACCTGCATCCAATCCGGGAGGCGAGGCAGTCCCAGTCGCCTCGCGACGAGAATCGAGTCTCTCTCGGCTCCCTCTGGCAGCGTTCCAAGGACCCAGTCAATGGAGCCGCCTGCAGCAAGTTCGTCCAGCCGCAAGATGCGCTCTGTCTCCTCGCCAGCCTCCGCCTTGATGGTGATCTCCTCCAACGGCTGTGCTCCTTCCTCCGTGATGCCGTAGCAGAGCCACCGCCCTATGGGGATGTCCTGGAAGACGGCGTACTCGCCGTCGAGTTGGCTTGCGGGCAAGGCACCGACGAAACCCTCAACCTCTTGCGCATGCAGCTGAGCCCGGATCCACCCGCCCTTTCCAAGTGAGGCAGGCAGCTGAAGCTTGAGCGTCTTGGCGTACGTACTTGGCCTGGGGACTACCAACGTTGTCTTGCCATCCGTGGCGCCCATGGGGAACGCCGCGCTTCGTTGGACTCCTTGGTCATCCGTCGCAGTGACGGTGATTAGAGCGGGCACCTTTCCCAGCGGGGTGCTCTTGAACTCACCCCCTGCACCGGTTGTCAGATCTTGAAAGTCTCCGGCTACAGCAATCGTCACGCTGGCTCCAGCGAGTGGTCGACTCTGCTCATCCACAACCTGGCCAGACAAGACCTTCGCAGGCGACAACGCGATCACCACGGGATCCGTAGGTAGCTCCTGCGCTTGCTCCGTGTAGTGTCGCCGGCTTGCGAACCCCTCGGCGGAGAACTGAATCTGAAGGGGGTAGTCGTCAAGCAGCTCGTTGGGGATCTCCCACTCGCCGTCCACCCCAGTCGTGATGGACCCTACCGCCTCCACTTCGCTCTCGCCCCTCAGGAGGATGCTCGCGCTCGCTGACGCAATCGGATCGCCGCGTTCGTCGACCACTCGCCCGCGCAGGGAGAGGTTCTTCGTTTCGAGAAGCGTGATCGTCATCTCCTTCCGACGTCCGCCCTGGGATCGAATGGCGACCGTCCCGAAGGTGTAGCCGCTCTTCCAGGCGGCGCACACGACCACCACCCCCGGGGAGTCCGCGCCGTAGAGGCCCTTCACAAGCCCAAGGCCGTTCTCGTCCGTTGCTCCTCCGAAGAGGAACTGGTACCGCCGGGTCGGAAGAACACCTGACTGATTCGAGCTATCGTTGGCCGGCGCCATAAAGCGATTGACCTGCGTCCACGCGGAGAGTCGCGCTCCGTCGATAGGGCGACCCGCATCGTCGACGACGGTCGCGGCGATCGCGAGCTCCGGCGCTAGCCTCAGTTCCGGCAGCTCGCCTGTGTCTAGTGCGTTCTCTGGAACGTCCACCCAGCCGGTCTCTGTTCCATGGCGCACGACCAAGATCGGAGTCTTGTCGGAGTCGAGATCGGCGGCCGACAACCAGTACACGCCGTCCTTGTCGGTTGTGGCGACCGGCTGCATGGGGGAGTCCGGCAGCACGAGACCCGGGTCGGACTCAAGCAGGAAGATCTTGGCGCCTTCCGGTGCGGCAGCGACTCCGCGAGCGACGACTACGCCGCGGAGATCTTTCGCATCGTCTAGAGCCACTTTGTCATCCGCGAGCCCCGCGCCGTCTGCCACCTCGTCCGTTGAAGTCGTATCGGTACTGCGCGTCGCGGCTGCGGGCTCGGAATCGATCGGTCGCTCCGCCTCGGCCAGCGCGCTAGCGCTCGGTACGTCGTTCGGCGCATCGCTAGGACTGGAATTGCCCTCTCGTGCCATGAGCCAAGCAGCGGTGCCAAGGACCGCCAACAGCAGGGCCCCCACGAGCACTCCGCCCGTCGACAGGACGCTGGGCGCTGCGGCCTTCGCGGGGCTGGGCGGGGGGACTCTCTCCAGAAGTCGCTCCCAAACGGCTTCAAGCCCCTGACCGTTCTCTGGGTTCAACGCGATGACGGCGAGCGCAGAAGAGTCCTTCAGTCTCGCTCGCAGTCGACTCAGCCCCCGATGAAGCCGCACGGAGACGGCGCCCTTAGAAAGGTCAAAGCGCTCAGCCATCTCGTCGATGCTCAAGCCCTCGAAGAGAGCCGCGCGCACGACCATCCGGTTGCCATCGGTAAGCGCGAGGATGGCGTCCTCGACCTTTCGCCGGAAATCCGTCGAAGTGACAGAAGCGGCGGCTGGGTCGGGGCCTTCCAGCTCAGCGGCCTCCTCTTCTCGGTCGGACTGGAGAAGCGACTGGAGGCGGGCTCGTCTGCGCCGCTCCGCGCGGATCTGCCGTAGTGCGATTCCTTGGACCCAGCCCAGGAACGAGCGCTCGGAGTCGAACCGATCCTCGGCTTCGATGACCGCGAGGAAGGTCTCTTGAACCACGTCCTCAGCGCCTTGCGCATCTAAGCCGGAACGCCGGGCAGCCGCCAGGAGTCTCGGTGCTAGTTTCTGGAAGACAGGAGCAAGGTCCTTGGGGGCCTTGCTCTTCAAGTAGCGACGATACAGTTCGTCGATCGGACTGCCGGAGTCCATACGGTAGCTTGGAAAGCGGGTCGAGGGCTGGGGCGGGCCACCGACAAGGAGCAGAGAGGCGTCGCTGTATCTTCGACGCTCGCGACACTATAGCGCCCGGTTCGCCTCGCTGAAATTTTCACAGACCTCTTTGCGAGCAGAAGTCTAAGGCCCTTGCCCTATTCCGAGCCTTCGGCTCGCAGGTCCTGGAGCGCCTTCACATAGCGAATGCTCTCGTCCGGCATCGCCACATTGATGGCACCGATCAGCTCGCGAATGCGCTCTTCCTCGAGCTGCACGAGGATCTTGGCTGCGTCCTCTGGACCGTAGACCGACGTCAGTAGATTCGCTGCGTCGGCGGGCTCGGTGTCTTCAAAGAGCGAGGCCATCTTCTTGAACGTGGCCATCTCTTCCTCTTCTAGAACCTCGCGGTCCCTGTCCACTTCTTCGCCGGCGGCCTCGGTGTCGGCGCCTTGCTCAAGGAGCGCGGTGCGGAGTTTCTCGAGCTCGCTGTAGCGATCCTCGAGGTGCTGGCGGTCGGCAGCGAGTTCACGTTCGCGGCCGTCGAGATCGCGGGCGCGCGTCGCGACTTCGTCGAGCTTGATCTGAAGCGTCTCTTCAAGGGAGCGCAGCTCCTCTGCGGAGAACGGGTCCTCCAGCATGAACGAACCCAGCGGCGTCGCGGCGTTCTCAAAGAGCTGCCGCGGGCTGCGACGGTCGCTCTGGAGCTCCTCTTCGACGTCGGGGAGCATCGTCGTCTCACCTTCTTCAACCGTGACCTGCTCGGGGAACAGTTTCCCCACGGCCTTCATCTCGTGCATCGGGGTTCCCGTGAGCGCCGAGTAGGTGACGAACGAGCCAATCAGGAGCACGAAGCCTCCGATGCCGTAGGCGAGGATCTTGAGTACGTGATTCATGGGAACGGATCAGGCCTTTTGGGGCCCTTCGGTGGCAGGGGTAACGTTCGGCCTCGCTTGGCCGTTGATGAACTCTTCTCGCTCGCGATTCTCTTTGCGGCGGCGGGAGCGTCGTTGCTCCTTGAACCAGCGCTCTTCCAGGCGGCGGAGTGCTTCCACCTGTCGGCGACGTTCGTCGTAGGGAGCGAGGGCGTCGAACGCTCGACGCCGCGCTTCGGCAAGGGCTTCGCCGTCGAGGGCGACGCGGTTGTTCAACCCATCGAGGGTCTGGTAGGCCGAGATGGTGGCGCCCATGGCGCTGCCGCTGCGGGTGCCCTCCTGTTCATGGGCCTCAGCGAGCTCGCCGTGGGCAGACTTGACGCGCTCACGCGAGGCGTCGACCTGCTCGGCGGCTTCGCGCGCCGCGCGCTGGGCGAGCGCCCAGCGGATCTTCTCTGCCTTGGCCTGATCCTCGCGAAGCGAGAGAAGACGTGCGAGTCGGAAGGAACTCACGACGGCACCCCGCTGGCACCGGCCACGAGACCAAGGACCTCGACGGTCTCTTCAAACGGAGTGGGATCGTTAACGTCCTGGCGCAGGAGCGCTTCGATCGCGGGCATGCGCTCGAGGGCCTCGTCTAGCACAGCATTCATGCCGCGCTGGTAGGCGCCGACATCCACGAGGTCGCGCCCTTCGCGATAGGCACCCAGGAGCTCGCGCAGACGCCGAGCGTGCAGCTGGTGCTCTGGCGTGACCAGCTTCGGCATGAGTCGGGAGAGGCTGGCCAGAACGTCCACAGCGGGGAAGTGCCCGGTCTGGGCCAAGTCGCGGCTCAGGTGAATGTGGCCATCCAGGAGTCCGCGCAGGGCGTCGGCGACGGGATCGTCGTCGTCGTCGCCGTCGGTGAGCACGGTCAAGAGTCCCGTGATGCTGCCAACGGCGGTGCGACCCATGCGCTCAAGGAGCTGAGGAACGAGCGCAAAGAAGCTAGGCGGATATCCGCGAACGGTGGGGGGCTCACCGGCGGCGAGGCCCACTTCCCGCGCGGCGTGTGCGAAGCGCGTGATGGAATCGACCACGAGGAGCACGTTCTTGCCTTGGTCGCGGAAGTGCTCGGCGATCGTGACTGCGACCCACGGTGCGGTCAGTCGCTCTAGCGGAGAGCGATCTGAAGTCGCCGCCACCAGGACGGTCCGCTTCAGCGCTTCATCGCCAATGGTCTCCTCTAGGAAGTCGCGCACCTCGCGGCCACGCTCGCCCACAAGGCAAGCGACGACGACGTCCGCCTCAGTGCCGCGGGTGACCTGGCCGAGGAGCGTCGATTTACCGACTCCCGCGCCGGCGAAGATGCCGAGGCGTTGCCCACGGCCGAGCGTGTTCAAGCCGTCGATGACGCGCACGCCGGTCGAGAGCGGCTGGTTCACGGAAGCCCGCGCGAGCGGCTGAGGAGCCGCTTGCCGGATGTCTCGGTGATGGCCTGAGGGCACTGGAGGACGCTCGTCGAGCGGCTGGCCGAATCCGTCCAAGACGCGGCCGAGCATCGCGTTAGAGACCTCGATGCCAAACGTCCTGCCGAGGGCGTAGACCGCTTGCCCAGGGGCGAGGCCCACGACGTTGCCGTGGGGCATAAGGAGCGTACGGTCGCCGCGGAATCCGATGACCTCGGCCTCGATCGGGTTGCCGTTGGCGCGCTCGATGCGACACAGCTCGCCCATGCTTGCGGGGATCCCGACCGCTTCCACAAGGACGCCGGAGACCACGTCCACGCGGCCGCGGTAGAACGGGCTGCTGGCTCGCCGGATGACGTTCCGGCAGCGATTCATGTCGAGGGGTTGCACTAGGCGAAGTCCTCCAAGAGCTGCTCGCAGATCTCGTTCAGCGCTGCATTCGGGTCGCGCACGAGAAGGCCACGCGGCGTCTCGACGCGAACGCTACCCCGGGGAATGTCGCCGTCGGCGACGATCACCGTTCCGTCCCGGAAGACCACGCTCTCAAGGGCTTGGGCGTCGACGGGATTCAGGTGAACCGCGCACTCCCCACGCTTGATTTCTGAGGCGGACAGGGTCGAGCGGACGATTTGTTCAAGAGCGTAGTCGCCGGAGGCAATCTGCACCTTCATGACCTGGCGCGCGATCTCCACCGCGAGGGTGATGGCGTTCGTGGCCAGGCTTTCTTCAGCGTCCACGCGGGCCTCTTCAAGCTTGGCGGTCGCTTGGTTGAGCGCATTGACAGCGTGGGCCGTTGCGTCGTCGTGTCCCTCCTGCCGGGCCACGTTCATCGCCGCGTCGCGGTCGATCTTGAGCATCTCACTCCCGATCTCGTCGAGGGAGCGATCCGTCTCTTTGACGTCGACGCAGGTGGCACCCACGGCGACGCGAAAGCGCCCCACGCCAATAGCGCCGCTCTGTTGCCCGTCGGCGCCGCCCCACGACCCTGCAATGAGAGAGTCGATGGGCGAGGTGTAGGTTTCTATGTACAGCATCGGATCAGGTCACCAGCTCGTCACTGGCGCGGGCAGGGCTGAACTCGCCGCTGTCCATGAGGGCCCTGACGGCTCCCATGATCGCAGCGCGGGATTGCAGTACTTCGCTGAACGGCATCGGGCCGAGCAGCTCTTTCTCGTCAACGACCATGTCGCGGACCCGTGAGGAGAGGTTGTCCATCACGTTGTCGAACACGGGCTCTGGCGAGGCCTTGAGCGCGATCGAGAGCGTCTTCGTATCGACCGACGCCAAGATCTTCTGCATGGCGCGCTTCTCGATGCTCGCGAGGTCGTCCCACGTGAACATGAGGTCGCGGACTTGGCCGGCGGTCTCGCCGTCGTCTTCTTCAAGTCGTGTGAGGACCGAGTGTTCGATCTCTGCCTCGGCGAAGTTGAGCATGTCGGCGACCGTGCGAAGGCTGTCTTCTTGGGCGCGAGGCGCGGGCACGAGGCTGGCCTCTCGGATGCGTCCCTGGAGGTCGTCGGCGATCGCGAGCATCGTCTCGATGCCGGGGGGCGTCACGGTCGTCATGCGCTTGACGATTTCGAGGGTGACGTCCTCGTCGAAGGCGCTCAACACGTCAGCGGAGGTTACGGGTGCGACGTGGCTGAGGACGAGCGCCACCACGGCGGGGGACTCCTCTTTCAGAACCCGTGCCGACAGGCTGGTGGGCGCCGCCTCAAGGAATGCGAACGGCTGCTCGCGCCGACGGCGCGCCTGGATGTCTTCGATCACGCGCGTGGCTTCTTCCGGTCCGTAGCTGGACTCGAGAAGCGAGAAGAGCTCGTAGCTATCCTGGGGGCGCACGCCGGTCTTCTGGTGCAGCGTTAAGGCGAGCGCGCGGTACAGCGAGTCCACGGCCTCGGCCGAGCACAGCCCAGGCTCGAGGTCCGTCATGGCTTCCGCGATCTTGGATACGACCTTCGGGTCGAGGCCGCGCATGACCTTTGCACTCGTCTCCTTGTCGAGACTCAGGAGAAACGCAGCGGCCCGCTGGGACCCACTGGCTTCACTGTCTGGTTTTGGTTCTTCGTCTTCCATGGCGTCGAGCTCTCTTCTCTACCGGACTACTTAGAAACCGCCTCGGCGAAGGCGTCCTCCGCGAGGGCCCAGCGGGACAGCAGGCTGCTGACCTTCTCGGGCTCACTCTGAAGGAGTTCTTCGATGTGGGCGCGGGCGAGGGCGTCCATGTCGACGGCTTCGTCCATCTCGTCGAGGTTGCCGCTTCCGTCAGGTCCGCCGCCGCTGAGACGCCTCCCAGGGGCGCCGGCGGGCGGCGCCTGCGAGGCGATCACCGAGGTCTTCGCTGACTTGAGGCTGCGCATGAGCACCATCAGGAACGCGAGGCCTGCGATCAGCTCGAGGCCGTGCTCCAGCGCCATTTTCAGCATGGGACTCGTGGGCTTTGGTGCTTCCACCGGCTCCGGCAGAATCGGGAGGCCTTCCGCGTCACGCTCCACCGTCGGGATGGCGGCTGAGCGGGTCACGATCACGTCGCCGCGGGTCTCGTCGAAGCCCACGAGGCCCTTCACGAGTGCTTCTGCGTCCGCGATCTGTTCTTCGAGGGAGCTGTCAACCACCAGCGAGATGGAAAGTCGCTCGAGCTGATGGGGCTGAGACACCTTGTGGGTGGTCGTTGAACCGAAGTTGTAGTCGGTCTCCTTTTCGCTCGTCGTTGCCATTGCCGTGGGCGGCAGCTGGCTGACGGCGTTTGTCGTGCCCTCTTGGGTGTTGGCGGAGACGCCTGCCGGTCCGCCGATGGCGCGCTGCCACTCCGGGGTCTCGGTCTTGCGCGATCGCTCGCTGCTCGGCTTCTTGGCTGGGTCGAGGGTGCTAGAGATCGACTCCTCGCGGACCTGCTTCCAAGTGCCGTTGATGGCCACGGCCGTCAGGCCGGCTGGATAAGCGCGATCGAGGAGCTGCTGCGCCTGGTTCGTGCGGTCGCGGGAGAACTTCTCCTCGAGGGCCAGAAGTGAGTCAGCTCCGCCGGACTCTGCGCCGTCGAAGATCACGGATGAGTGCTGGTCTACGATGGTGATGCGTTCTTCCGCCACGCCGGTTGCTCCGCGGACGATGCCCACGAGTGCGCGGGTATCGCTGGCGGTGGGGGTGCTCAGGCTGCGGAGGGTGAGCACGACGCTGGCCCGGCGCTCGTCGGGACGAAGGCGGGCGAGGGGCGACGTCTGTTCGCCCGAAACGGTCACGTTGGCCTTGGCTACGTAGTTGAGCCGTTCCAGCTGCATCTCAGCTTCTTCCCAGAGTCGCTTCTGCGTGCGCTGGTGACGCTCGGACTGCCCGAGGAAGACCGAGCTCGAACCGCCGAGTCCGCCCGAGATGCCGCGTGACTCGCCGAGGAACTCACCCGACTGGTGGATGGCGTTGAGCGCGTCGTACTTCTTCGACTCTTCGACGCGGATCATGTAGGGCGCTGGGCCCATGCTCGTCTCGTAACGGATGTCAGCGCCTGCGAGCGCGGTGATGGCCGTGTTGAACGTCGGGGCGTCGAGGTCGGCGGCGAGCACGACGAAGTGAGGGTTGCGCGCCTGGAACGCCAGCATGCCTGCGACGGCGAGAACCAGGCTGAGGACCGCGCCCATCGCCCAGCGGGCTGAGGGGCCAGCGTTCTTCAGCTGGGTCATCAAGTTGGAGAATACGGCGTTCATAGCGAATCTCAGGTGGGATTAGACGGACATGCGCATCACTTCCCGATACGCGTCCATGAGCTTGTTGCGCACGGTCAGCGCGAACTGGAAGGTGATCTCAGATTCCTTGATCTGTGCGGCGACCTCGTGCAGATCTAGGTCGCCGTTGACCACGTCGATGTGGACCTCGTTGGTCTTGGCGACGTTCGACTCGACTGCGCTGAGGCCGTTCTTGAGAGCTTCGGTAAAGCCGGACTCCGGTGCGGCAGTGGAACCAGACACGGACGCATCGGGCGACGCACCCATCTCGCGGGCGCGCTCCTGCATCTGCTTGAGCGCCGCCTCAATGGCTGCGCGCCCCGCTCCGCTTCCTCCGATTCCGTTGACCATGACCTGTGCTATTCGTTACGCGTGGGACTACTCGGCCAAGCGCAGTGCGCGCTGGGCCATTTGCTCGAACGTCTCTTGGACGGAGAGGTTCGCTTCGTAAGAGCGGACCGCGGTGACGAGGTCGGCCATCTCTTTCATCGTATTCACGTTCGGATAGAGCACGACGCCGTTGTCGTTCGCATCCGGATGGCTCGGGTCGAACACCTCCTCGAAGGGTGCGTCGTCTTTCAAGACCTCCGCCACGCGTACGCCCGCGAACTCTTCCTTGCCGTTCTGCATGCGCTGCATGATGGGAGCGAAGCTCAGCTCCTCCCGGCGGTAAGGCTCGCCCGTCTCGGGGACCTTGGTGGTCCGAGCGTTGGCGATGTTCTTGGTGATGGTGTCGATGCGTGAACGCTCGGCGTTGAGCGACGACCCCGCGATCCGCATAGATCGAAAGACCTTGCTAAGGGACTGGCGCGGTTCTTGGTTGGGTTGAATCGATGTCATCGGAGTTAGCGGTCGGAGTTGATGGCCTGGGAGATCAGCGAGCTTTGACCGCGCAGGATCATGGCGTAGAGCTCGAACCGGATTCGGTTCTCGCGCATCATGGAGGCTTCCTCTTCCGCGTTGACGCTGTTGCCGTCGGCGCGCGGTTGGGCATCCCAGTCCGTGACGATCTCCGGCTGGATCTCGCCGAGCTGCTCGGGGGTGTTGCCCTTCGACATTGCCTCTGTGAGCATCTCTTCGAACTGGACGTCGCGACGCCGATAGCCCGGAAGGTTCTGGCTGGCGATGTTGTTGGCCAAGACGTCGCGCCGCATCGTTGCGGACGACATCAGCTTCATCAGCAGACCAGCGCCTTCGGGGTGAATGGACATCGCTCAGGCCTCCTTAGGAAACGAGTCCGGCGTGACGCCAGATCTTCATCTTGTTGGAGAGCGTCCGGGCCGTCAGGCCGAGGCGGCGAGCCGCCTCCGTCTTGTTGCCACCGGTGCGCTCGAGGGTGCTGAGGATCGCGATGCGCTCCACGTCAGACATCTGCTCGTTGGCGATGGCCTCTTTGAATGCGGGGTGCTCCATATCCAGCTCGTTCGAGTTGATCTGCTCGCCCTCGGCACCGCTACCGGCTGCCTCCGGTCCGAACACGAGGTCCTGGGCCGTGATGGACGGGTGCCCGGCCTCTTCTCTGCCGAGGATCACCGCGCGCTGGATGACGTTCTCGAGTTCGCGCACGTTGCCGGGCCAACCCCAGCTCTCGAGGCGCGAGGTCGCGCACTCAGAGATTGTTGGCGTCTGGACGCCGTTGAGCCTGGAGTAGTGGGCTGCGAAGCGGCGCGCGAGCGGCATGATGTCGTCCGTGCGGTCCTTGAGAGCGGCGATGTGCAGCGGCAGGACGTGGAGCCTGTAGTACAGGTCCTCGCGGAAATTGCCGGCCGCCACTTCGCTGGCGAGGTCGCGGTTGGTCGAAGCGATGACGCGAACGTCGACCTTGAGGGTCTTCTGTCCGCCGACGCGCTCGAACTCGTCTTCTTGGAGTACGCGGAGGAGCTTCGCCTGCATCGCCGGAGAGATCTCACCGACCTCGTCGAGGAGCAACGTGCCGCCGTCGGCGAGCTCGAAGCGACCAAGCCGTTGGCGATCAGCGCCCGTGAAGGCGCCGCGCTCGTGGCCGAAGAGCTCTGAGTCGAGGAGTTGCTCGGAGAGAGCCGCGCAGTTCACGCGGATGAAGGGCTTCTCGGAGCGCTCGCTCGCCGCATGGATGAAGTGTGCAACGCGCTCCTTGCCGGTGCCGCTGGCGCCGGTGATCAGGATCGTGCCCTTGGTACGGGCCACGCGGCTGGACGCCTTGAGGAGCTCGCTCATTTGAACGCTCTCGGCCACGATCGTGTCCGGGTCGGCTCCACGAGCTTCATCGCGCAGGTAGAGGTTCTCGGCGACGAGTCGGGTCTCGCGCTCGATGCGCTTCAACGAGAACTCGATGGCGTCCATCGAGATCGGCTTCATCAGCACGTCGCGTGCACCAAACTTCATGGCCGTGACGGCCGATTCAATCGTGGCGTGGGCCGTGCACAGGAGCACCGGCATGTCCGGGAAACGCTCTTGGATGCGGCGCGTCAGCTCGACGCCGTCCATGCCGGGCATGCGCATGTCGGTCATTACGACGTCAGGCTGCTCTTGCTCAATGGCGTGCAGTGCGGCCTCTGCGCCGTCTGCGGGGATCGCGGTGTAACCGAGGTTCGTGACGGCCTCGCTCAGGTATTCGCGGGCGAGGGACTCGTCGTCGACAACGAGGATGCGTTGGAGTGTCATGGTAGATGGGGGGAGGACAGCGCCTCAGTTTGCGGTGTTAGGGGAGGCGGCAGCCTGGTGGGCAGTCTGGGTCGGGATCGTCAGCGCGAAGGACGCGCCGTTGAGAGGGGTATGGCCGGTCGGCGTCAAGATCGCTGACTGGGGCGCCTGGAGTTCCAGGACCCCGCCGTGCAGTTCGGCCACTCGCTGGACGAGGGCGAGGCCCATGCCTGTGCCCTCCGCGCGGGTGGTGAAGAAGGGGTCGCAGATGCGCTCGATGTCCTTGGACGGGACGCCGGGTCCAGCGTCCGTCACCGTGATGGTCACGCCGTTCGGAGTCGGGTTCGTTTCCACGCGCACTGGTCCGCCAGCGGGCTGTGCGTCGCAGGCGTTGGCCACGAGGTTTCGCACGGCTTGGCGCAGCTTGATGCGGTCGGCGTGAATGGTGGCGGCGGGGCCCACCATCTCCATCGTCCAGAGGTCCGGGGCTTCGCGCTCTTGAAGCACGGCCTCCACGGCCTCGCGGACGAGAGCGCGAGCGTTGAAGGTCTCGACGCGAAGCTCACCCTCACCGGCGATGCCTAGCATCGAAGCGACGATGGACTCGATCTCGCTGACGCCTTCCTGGATGCGAACGGCGTGGCGTGTGGCCCGTGAGTCGCCGTCGGCTTCCCGGCAGAGCAGCTGGGCGAAGCCCTGGATGGCGTGCAGGGGGTTGCGGATCTCGTGGGCGATGCCGCCGGCCATGGTGCCGAGGGCCGCCGTCTTGTCGAGCCGATGGAGGCGCTCTTGGGCCCGCACCAGCTGGCTTTGGTCTTCGATGACTTCGACGCCGCCCGCGGGCACGCCGCCTTCCAGCGTGATCGACTCGTAGCGGCGGGCGAGAACCCGAGTGACGCCATCGGCACACTCGATCTCGGTCTGCTGGCCATCCGCGGTCGCGCCCGCGAGGCCGGGCACCGAGGATACGCCCAGGAGATCCGTGCGTGAAACGCCGAGGATCGCGAGAGCCGCGTCGTTCGCGCGGACGATGCGTCCTTCCGTGTCGTAGACGATCGCGCCCGTGGGGATGGAACCCAGGACGGACTCGAGGTGCTGCTTCACGCGGTCGAGCTCGCTGACCTTTTGCCCCAGCGCTTCGTTGGCAGCGCAAAGCTCTGCGTCGACGCGGCGTGCGCGATCCTCGAGACGAGCGTGACTCGTCTGTAGGTTCTCAAGCACCGAGGTGAACGTCTGGATGGCGTTCTCTACCTGCGTGGCGCTCTGCTGCGAGAGGCTCGGAGGCGCGACTTCTACTTGGGGCGGCGATGCTGGGTTCGGAGTGGTATTCACGGTGACTAGAGCGTTGGTGCGCGGAAGGTGGGTTTGGATGGCAGGCGGGTGGAGCGCCGCGGGGCGGCGCCGGGTGGTGACGAGCGGACTACTTCTTCTCGAGGGCCGACTTGAACTCAAGGAACTTGAGGTCCTGGGCGGCGTGGCGGCTGAAGATGCCCGCCGTGCCGTCGTCGGCGACCAAGCGAAAGAGCGCGATGGCTTCGGTCTCTCGGTCGAGACCCTGGAGGGCGCGCGCTAGCCAGTAGCGTGCACCTGGACCGGTTTGATGCTTCTTCAGGATCTCTACGGCCTCGGCGGGTCGTCCGGCGCGAACCAGAAGCTTGCCGAGGTGGATGGGGTCGGCTACGTAGCCCTTCTCTTCGAGCGAGACGGCTTCGTCGCCGCGGCGGCGCGACGAGTCAGAGACGAAGTCAAGGGGACCGACGTCGCCGGCGATCGCGGCGCGCATGGTGGCGTCGAGGCCGGTGGTACCGTCGAGGATCGAGCTCGTCCCTGGAAGCGAGTCGGGACGCGCTGCGTGGGGGTTGGGAAGCGACTCTGGGGCCGCCTCACCCAGTGGGGCGGCTTCAGGCTGAATAGCCGTGACTGACTCAGCGGTCTCCGTCGTAGCGGTGCCGCTGCGACCGGCTAGAATCCCGGCGGGCTCCTCGATGTCAATGCTGCTCGAACCGCCGAGGCCGAGGGCTTTGACGACGCTTTGTGGCATCGAAGTCACGACCGCAACTTCGGCCGGATCGCTCAAGAGGCGGTCGAGCTGGAAGCGCAGGCGCGCCAAGTGATCTTGAAGCGAGGTGAGTGCGGCGTTGCGCTGGGGAGTGGCGTCCCGGGGAGCCTCGGTGGCGCTGACGATCGCACGTACGGCAGAGTCATCCCCGGCGAGCGCGGCTGAACGCAAGCCCGCGAGGTACTCGATAGAAGCCAGAGTTGAGTCAAGCTGGGCCTGTAAGTTTTGACCGTTGATGGGCTCTCCTTCGCCGCCTTCCTGCGCCGTGACGGCGGGGATGACGAACAGTGGCGCGATGGCGAGCTGGAGTGTTCCGATGGCTTTGAGCATGGCTTCGCTGGACTAGAGGCTGCCTTCGAGCGCAGCGATCGCGCGCTCGATCTCGCCGGCATCCTCGAGGAGCGTGGCGGCGAGTTGATAGATGGACTGACGTTGGTGGGTGCGGGCCAGGGACTCCGCGGCGGTCCGGAGAACGAGCATGGCCTCGTCGACTTCCTTCTCTTTGACGAGTGCTTCTGCGAGCGCAGAGGCGAGTCGCAGTCGGGTCTCGTCATCGAGGGCGTTGCTGCGGGCGAAGATGGGGCGGAGCGCCTCAACGGCCTCGGCGGTCATGCCGCGCTCTGCCAATCGCTCTCCGCGTTCGATCCTCTCGTTGTCGCCGAAGAGATCGATACGCTCCGGTTCCAGGTCGAGGGCGACGAGGGCTGCGTCCCGGAAGGGAGCGAGGGCTTCGGTGAACCCCTCGTTGCCAGCGGTCTTAGCGATCGCGATCGTCGCCAGGAACTGGCGTCCTTGGTTGGACGCCTCGGCGGCACGGGTGTAGGAGTCCCTGCGCGCCTCGCCGGTCATCAGCGATGCGTGGAAGAGCCAAGCGCGCACGGCGTCGGCGTAGCGCTCGGCGCGGTCGAAGGCCAAGGCGCGCAGCTCGGCGAGTTCGGGATCGGCGTCTCCGTAGTCGCTGTACTCAATCGCTCGGTCAAGGCAGCGCATGGCCTGGACGGGCTCGCCCGCCAGGGAGTGGGCGCGGCTGCGCACCATGTAGCGCGCACGGCGGTCGGCGGGATCCTGGGTTTCCTCGAGGTCGTCGAGGGCGTCGAGCACGAGGATGGCGCGCCGTGCGCTCTCGCGGGCGACGACCCGGTTGGTCGCTGCGCCCGCGATGCGGGTGTGGGCGTCAGCCAGCAGTCGGCGTGCTTCGATGCTGTAGTCGTGCTGGGTCTTGAGTCCTGCCAGGGTGTCGAAGCGCGCTGCGGCTTCGTCCCAGGCGTTGGCCTTGCCGAAGAGCTTGCCCGCCCGAAGCATGGCTTCCGGGATGAGGTCGGACTTCGGGAAACGCTCCACGAGGTCGTCGTAGGCGCGCGCCGCTTCGAGGGCACGCGCGGGGGATTCCTCGTCGATCCGAGCGCGGTTCCAGGCGGCTGCCGGAGCCATCGAGCTATCAGGGTGATCCGCCAGTGCCCGGAAGTAGCCGCCGTAGGCACGCTCGTAGAGTTCCTTTCGCGTCGGGTAGGGGGTCAGGTCTTCCGAGACCTTGATCTCCGAAGTGGTCATTGTGATTTGTAGCCCGACGGAGCCGCCGATCCAGCGGAGGGCATCGCGCAGGTCGGTGTCGACGAGCTTGACGGTGACCTCGGGCTGACGGCTCAGCAGATCGAGTCCGACGAGCTTTCGATTCGTATCGAGTGCGATGCGGCGGAGCAGCGCGTCGAGGGAGAGGCGCGTTGCCACAACATCGATCGTCTCAGATCCGAGGCGGCCGTAGACGCGGATGTCGGCGCGAGGAACGGCTTGCTCGTACGCGGAAAGCTCTGACTCAGCCGTCGGAGCGTCGAGGACGATGCCCGCCTGGGCTCCGACCTTGTTCCAGGTGGCGGTGACGCCCATGAGGCCAGCTGCAATGAGAACGATGGGCTTCAACGGTCGTCTCCTTGGGCGGGAGCCGTGGCGTTACCGTGCTCGAAGTAAGTGAGCGGGATGAGGTAGTCGATTTCTTCCCGCAGCACCGGGCTGAGCGGAATGCGTGCCTGGTTCGCAAGGACGTGGTTGAGGAGACGACGTGCCTCTTCGAATTGCCCGTTCGAGAGCATCGCCTTGGCGTTGCCGACGGCGAACTCGTGGGTGTTGGCGTAGTTGCGCGGATCGATCCAGCGGTCGGATTGGGAGCGCTTCGGAAGGTCAGCGCCGCGCGGGAGGGAGCCCGGCAGATCGATCGAGTAGGTCAGCGAGGGATCGACGGGAACGGATGCGCTGGTCACGGCGGGCGCGACGGCAGGGGCCTGTGCGGGCGCCTGGGCTTGGCTGCGATCGAGGGCGTCAGCGAGCCGGTCCGTGTTGCTGAGGAGCGTTGCCTGGAAGGCTTGGCTCGATTGATAGGTCACGTAGAACATGCCCGCGCAGAGCACGAGGAAGCACGCGATCAGAACCCAGAGCATGCGCTGGTTCTCCCCGGTGTTCGAGTACGGCACATCCTCGGGCAGGAGGATGCGCGGGCCTCGGTCGCGGAGCGCGTATTCCTGGCCAGCGCCTTGGGCGCCGATCTCAGGGAGTGGCGGGAGCGACGAGGGGAGCGGGGCGGCTGGGGCGGGCTGCTGGGGCTGTGGCTGCTGGGCGACCTGGGGGGCTGCCTGATGAGCGGGTGCGGCCGGGGCTGGCGCGGGAGCCGGAGCCGGTGCGGGTGCGGGTGCGGGCTGAGCCGCTACCGGCTGAGCAACCTCTACGGGCGCGGGCGCGGGCTGCGGAGCGGGTGCAGCGGCGACGGGAGCTGGCTCGGCGAACTTCGCATCGAGAGGTGCGCCGTCTGCGCCAAGGGTTCCGTTGCGGTACGGGTCGTCGTCCAGCGAGAAGAGCTCGTCGAACTGGAACAGGTCCTCGTCGAGGTTGTCGATGCCTTCCGGCGTGGGCGGGTTGGGGCGCGCATCCATCGCGACCGGGGCTTCTGCGGCAGGGGCTTCTGCGGCAGGGGCTTCTGCGGCAGGGGCGGGCGCCTCCGGCTGCGTGGGGGCCGGGGCCGGGGCCGCGGCGGCATCGGCGGGAGCTGCGTCGGCTACCGGCGCAGGCGCCGCCGGCGCTGGACTGGCTGCATCTGCGCGCATGCTCGCCGGGACCGGCGGTACGAGTCCAAACTCCTCAAGTCCTTCGACTTCTGGGAAGTCGAAGAGGTCGTGGATCGGGTTGGCGTAGGGGTCGGACATGCTGGCTCTAGCTCCACAGCGCCTCGGAGAGGACGCGGCTGGGATCGGGACCCATCAGCAGTCGTCCCACAACGACGGCGAGGGCGGGGGAGAGGATCACCGGTGCTTCCGGATCCTCGGAGAGGGTCGCCAGCAGCTCCTTGGAGGTGTCTGGCGAGAAGAAGTCGAGTTCGGAGAGATCGATCCGTGCCTCGTCTTCGAAGTCTGTGCTCGTCACGCGGTACTCAAGGGCGACTGAAGTGCCGGCGTGGGAGGCCGAGCGGATGGAGACCGACTCCGCCAGGGAGTGCATGCGCCCGAGGCCGGTGCTTGAATCCAGTCGGCCTTCGGTCAGAGCTTCGACGGTGTCGAAGCCGGGGCCGTCATCGTCGACGGTGATCGTCAGCGTGCTACGGTCAAGCTCGGCGGTCACCTCGATGCGGTGGGCGCCGTGCTCGACTCCGTTCTGAATCGCTTCTGCCACGGAGGTGCCAATGCGCGCCCTGGTAGACGGGACGACTTCGCAGCGCGCGCACCAGCCGACGAGGTCACGGGCCGCGGCTTCAGCGGCACCGTCCTCGGCTGCGAGAACGATCTTCATGACCATCGGCGACGGCGTGGCGTCGCGGCGGACGTAGGGAACTTCCCCGTAGAGCTCTGCATCGGAGGCGTCAGGCTGGTTGGTTTCGACGGCCTCTACGAGGTCCTCGGGACGCAGCGGGCGGTCGAGAACCATGGTGACTCCGAGCCGCGCGGCGCGCTCGTAGTCAGCCGCGGTCGAGCTTTCTGCGGCGATCATGATCGCGCAGGGGAAGAGACCGAATGACTGCAAGTCCTCGAGCAGGTCGAGGCCGCCGACGTTGAGTTCGCCGGACGGAATGGACGTGAGGTCAGCGATGAAGGTGTCGCTCGGCTCAGCCTCGAGTGCTTCGAGGGTTGACTCCGCAACGAAGCTAGAGTGCTGGCGGCCGTCGAGGATGCGAGCGAAGGCGTGGGCCACCGTCGTATCGCCGAGTGCGAGCAGCACGCAGCGCGGGTCATGGGCGTCTTGGATCATTGGATGGCCCCCGTACGGCTGCCCGAAGACAGTGGCAGTGTGACGACCGAACAGCGGTGGCCTTCTGCATCGTGGATCGAAGACTTGCCTCCCAGTCGAGTCGCGGTCGCGTCGAGAATCTCGTCGGCGAGGTGTGGGACCGCCTCGCCGTCGCCATCCAAGAGTGAGTGCTTGGTGCTACCGGTGTGGATGAAGCTGAAGGTGGCGAGGTCATCCGTGGCGTGGATGTGGACCATCACCTCAAGGCCGGCTGTTCCGTCGGCTTGGAAAGCGTGGCGTAGCGAGCGGGCGAAGCACTCCACAAGAAGCGGCGCATCGGTCTGTATCGCGGTCGTCTCATGTTCGACGACGACGTGCGTTCGGCGCCTGTGGCTCGGGGTGAGGGACTCGAGAAGGCTCGCAGCGATCTTGCTGAGGTCTGTGCTGGTGGAGCGGAGCGTGCGGGGGAGCGTCCAGGCCACAAGGTCGTTCGCGGCCCCTTCGGCGCGACCGACTTCGGCGAGTGCGCGATCCGCGAAGTCAATGGCGGTGGTGCCGCCGCGGCTTCCTTCGAGAAGAACGCGAAGGGCTCCCAGGGGCCCGCGCAGCTCGCGGGTCGCCTCGATAGCGATCGCACGCGCTCGCTTCGTATCACGGTCCCCATAGACTCCGCACGCGGTTCCGATCGACGGAGCGCCGTCATGGCTCGCATCGCTGCTGCTCAAGTGGTTGGCTCGGTTGGAGTGCTTCATGGCCGCGGCCCACGTGGGGCGAAGGGGAGGGTGGAGAGCAGCGGCGGAAAGCCGTTGCCACTCGGTCTGTCGACCGACCCCGGGCCTTCCCTTGATGGCCTGAACGCTGTTTCCCGGAAGGAATTTCCAACCAGAGAAGAAATCGCACCCCCTCCACGGAGGTGCCTTGAGCGCCCGTTTCAGCGACACTGCGTCGGCTAATCCGACACTCCCAGCGGCGAAGCTGGCACTGGGCTCCGTAGGGCCATGGTGCCTCAGAGGAGCGGTGTCGCGAAATCCGACGCGACGGGGTCAGGTCACTCGATTCCGTACAGCTCTAATTTCTTATAGAGCGTCGAGCGGTGAATGCCGAGAGCGCGGGCAGCTCGTCCCTTATTGCCGCGGGTGACGGTGAGGGCCCGCCGAATCATGGCGGCTTCCATGCGCTCTAGGGAGAGGTCCGTCTCCACGAAGGCGTCGATCGTCGCTTCCGGCCCCGTCCCGCTGCCGGATAGCTGAGCTACGGATTGGGGACCCGGCGCAGGCGCTGGCTGGTTTGCCTTCCCGGGACCAGAACCTCCGAGCACTACGTGTGCTTCGGGGATTTCACCGCCGGCCGTCAAAATGGCCGCTCGCTCCACGGCGTTGCGGAGCTCGCGGATGTTGCCGGGCCAGCTGTGGGCCTGGAGCGCGCGCGTAGCACCGGCGGAGAAGCCGGTGAAAGGGCGGGCGAGCTCTTCGCTGAACTGCTCCAGGAAGTGGTTGCTGAGGGGACCGATGTCATCCGGCCGCGCCCGGAGCGGTGGAACGAGGATCGAGAAGACGTTGAGTCTGTAGAACAGATCCTCGCGGAACGTTCCTGCCTCGACCATCTGTGAAAGGTCTCGGTTGGTGGAGGCGACGATCCGCGCGTCCATGGTCAGGGGCAGGGTGCCACCCACGCGCCGGTACAGCCGCTCTTCAAGGACGCGCAGGAGCTTGGCCTGCATCCCAAGATCGAGTTCACCGAGTTCGTCGAGGAAGATCGTGCCACCCTTCGCAGCGGCGATCAGGCCGTCGTGGCCCTTTGGATTGCCGCCGGTGAAGGCGCCGGCCTCATAGCCGAATAGCTCGGCCTCGAGGAGGCCCTCAGCGATGGCCGCGCAGTTGAGGGCGATGAAGGGCCCGCTGGCCCGGGCGCTTTGGTCGTGGACCGCGCGCGCAACGAGCTCTTTTCCGACGCCCGATTCGCCCGTGATGAGTGCGGTCGATCGAGGAGCCGCTGCGACCCTGCCGATGTGCTCGAGGACGCGGTGCAATGCCGGTGATCGACCAACAATCGGGCCCGATCGCAGCTGCGCGACCTCCTCGCGGAGGCGATCTCGCTCGTCCTTGATCGTCCGTGCGCTCAAGATGCGCTCCAAGGCGGCTCTCAGGCGCGGAGGGTCAATCGGCTTCTCAAGCACGTTGAGCGCGCCGAGAGCCATGGCCTTGACGGCTGTCTCGACATCGGCGTGCCCCGTCAGGATGACCACGGCGGGGGCATCGGCTGAAGAATCAGCTCGCACCATGAGCTCCGGCAGGATCTCGAGGCCATCACCCTCGGGCATGCGCAGGTCCAGCAGAACCAGGTCTGGCTGATCGCTCCGTGCGATCCGGAGGGTTTCAGCCCCCGTGCCCGCCTCGGACGTGCGGTGACCACCCGCCATGCACATGGCGACTAGGCCAGCTCGGATTCCGGGCTCGTCGTCTGCGATAAGGATGTGCGCCACGCCCGGGACTGTAGTTAAGCGGACAGGCAGTATTCCACTCTGATCCTTGGGGGGTGCACGGGGCTTCGCTCAGTTCCGAGTCAAAGGTGGGGTGGAAATGATTTCTTGGCGTCCTTGTGGAAGGGGTCTAGGGCGGGGGGGCGCATCGTCTTGGGACAGGAATCAGGGAAAGTCCACTTGAGCGACACGGATGGCTTCCGAGAACTCAGACGTGTCCGGGGGTTCCCGGCGTTCGGCCCAAGGGCCTGACGGTTGACCTTGGACGCAACTCAGCCAATCGAACTCACCGTTAGCTTCTTACCGACCGTCCAATCATGGGACTCAGAGTCAATACCAACATCGCGTCGCTCACAGCGCAACGCAACCTCGGGGTAGCCACCAACCGCCTCGAAGGAAACTACTCTCGCCTCGCCTCGGGCCTCCGAATCGCCGTCGCAGCTGATGATGCTGCTGGACTGGCCATCTCGGAGCGCATGCGCAGCCAGATCCGTTCTTACGGGGTCGCTAGCCGCAACGCGCTGGATGGCGTGTCCCTGGCACAGACGGCGGAGGGCTCGCTCAACGAAGTGAGTGGAATCCTTGGCCGCATGCGAGAGCTCTCCATGCAGAGCGCGAACGGCACGCTCTCAGATAGCGACCGCGCCACGCTCGACACGGAGTTCGTTCAGCTCAAGGACGAGATCAACCGGATCGCCACCACGACGGTCTTCAACGGGATCAACCTGCTCGACGGCTCGGCCTCCACAGGCATCCCGATCCAGGTTGGCATCGAGAACAGCCCGTCCAACGACGTCATTACGGTGACTCTGGAAGGCAGCTCGACGACCGAACTCGGCATTCAAGGGACCGACGTGCTTTCTATCTCTGCTGCCCAAGCGTCCTTGGCCAGCATTGACGACGCCATCGACACGGTCAACGACGCGCGTGGTGCGCTCGGTGCCCAGCAGAACCGGATGGAGAGCGCCCTGCGAAGCATCCAGGTCCAGCGGGAGAATCTTTCCGCATCGGAGAGTCGTATCCGTGACGTTGACGTCGCGACTGAGACGGCTGACCTCACGCGGAACTCGATCATGCAGCAGTCTGCGACGCAGATCCTGACGCAGGCGAATGTTCAGCCGCAAATTGCACTCCAACTGCTTCAGGGCTAGGGCGAACGTCCGACACCTAGAGCAGCCAAACGGGTTCTAACCCAAGACTAACTCAGGCTCGAGACCTCTCGAGCTTGGGAGTGACAACGAGAGAAAAGAAGCGGGCTCCTAGTCCGATTCGCTGAGTGGGGGGCCGGTCTTCGGGCCGGTCCCCCGTTACCCAGCCTCTACCGCTCTTCCACAACCCAAAAGACCCGTCGTCTCCTCTGGCGCGCGCAGCGCAGCCTCACGGGACAAGACGTCTCTTCGCCGCCGACCATGTTCGAGCGAGCACCACGAGAGACTCAAACGGGCAAGAAAACAACGGCAGATGACCTGCGGTGAATCTTGAACAGTTGCCGTGCGCGCGAACCGCACGGATGGACTGACAGGGCACCTCTCGCAGAACGTAATGGATCGTCCGCCGCCAAGCACCGTTCGCACCAAATCCAAGCACTGAATCGAATCGTATGGGACTCCGCGTCAACACCAACGTTGCGTCAATGAACGCGCAACGCAATCTCTTCAACTCGTCCGAAGGACTGGCTCGCAACTACTCGCGGCTTTCCTCCGGCCTCCGGATCGCAGTCGCAGCCGATGACGCTGCAGGCCTCGGCATCTCCGAGCGCATGCGCTCCGACATCCGCTCCTACGCCGTTGCCTCGCGCAACGCCCAGGACGGGATCTCGCTTGTTCAGACCGCTGAGGGTTCCCTCAACGAAGTCAGCGACATCCTCGGCCGTATGCGAGAGCTGTCCATGCAGTCGGCTAACGGCACGCTCAGCGACGACGACCGCACGACGCTCGACGGAGAGTTCCAGCAGCTGGTCGAAGAGATCGATCGTATCGCTCTGACCACCACGTTCAACGGCGTTGACTTGCTCAACGGCACGAACACCGCGATCGCCATTCAGGTGGGTATCGACGGCGGATCAAGCGACGTGATCACGCTGACTCCGACGGACGTGTCCACGAGCGTCCTTCAGGTGGGCGGTTCGATCAGCACGATCTCCCTTGCCACCGGCATGCTCTCCGACATTGACTCGGCCATCGACGAGGTCAACTCTGCACGTGGCGCCCTGGGTGCCCAGCAGAACCGCCTTGACAGCACGCTTCGTTCCCTCGCCAACGTGCGTGAGAACACGAGCGCTGCCGAGAGCCGGATCCGCGACGTGGACGTCGCCATGGAAACCGCCGACCTCACGCGGAACTCGATCCTCCAGCAGGCATCGACGTCCATCTTGAGCCAGGCCAACCAGCAGCCGCAGCTCGCGCTGTCCCTGCTCGGCTAATCCCGACCACCACCAAAGGCCCACTCTTCCGCGTGCACTTCGGAAGAGTGGTCCCTGGCCAGACCTAGGCCAAGGGATTTGCTGCCTCTGGTGGGACCAGTTGACTCTTCTCGCGCGGTCTCTTTGGGCCGATCGACGCTGCCGTACGTGAACGGCGGTGGTGCTCGATCGAAACTGAAGGAACGCCTTGGTAGCGAGGAGCGGCGACTTCTAATCGTTCGCACTACGACTAATATCCGAAACCGAAAAATCTCGAATGGGACTTCGTGTCAACACCAACGTTGCGTCAATGAACGCGCAGCGAAATCTCGCCAACTCCACCAACAGCCTGAGCGGCAACTATTCCCGCCTTTCCTCTGGCCTCCGTATCGCCACCGCCGCCGACGACGCGGCCGGCCTCGGAATCTCCGAGCGCATGCGCTCAGACATTCGCTCCTTCAGCGTTGCGTCGCGGAATGCCCAGGACGGCATCTCCATGGTGCAGACCGCGGAAGGCGCACTCAACGAGGTCAGTGACCTCCTCGGCCGGATGCGGGAGCTGTCGATGCAGTCCGCCAACGGCACGCTGTCGAACGACGACCGTGAGACCCTCGACAATGAGTTCCAGCAGCTCGTGAGCGAGATCGATCGAATCTCGGAAACGACCGAGTTCAACGGCGTGGCGCTCCTCGACGGATCGAACACCGACATCGGTATCCAGGTCGGTCTTGGTGCAGCCACGGCGGACCAGATCAGCGTCAGCGGAACCGATGCGAGCACCTCGACCCTCGGCATTGCCGCGGGATCCGGTATCTCGACCTCGGGTAGCGCGCAGAGCATGCTCGCCACGATCGACTCGGCTATCGATACGGTCAACTCCTCGCGCGGTACCCTCGGTGCCCAGCAGAACCGCCTCGGCAGTACGCTTCGCTCCCTCGCCAACGTGCGCGAGAACACGAGTGCTGCAGAGAGCCGGATCCGCGACGTGGACGTCGCCATGGAGACGGCCGACCTGACGCGGAACTCGATTCTGCAGCAGGCTGCCACCTCGATCCTGAGCCAGGCCAACCAGCAGCCGCAGCTCGCGCTGTCGCTGCTCGGCTGATCCGACGGG
>CAYQKK010000021.1:15379-76614 GCA_964417955.1 uncultured Planctomycetaceae bacterium | reverse complement strand
ACGCAACAAAGCCGCCCCGCAGCACGGCTAAGTGCTACGGGGCGGCTCTCTGGGCTCAAGCGCCGAAGCCCTAGCTAGCGTCTCGCTGGTAGCCAAGGTCCTTGACGATATCAAGCACCTCAGACCACGTCGGAAAGGGCCGGCCTTCCAGCCGCTTGTAGTCGTCGATGGCCTGGATGAACTCAAGCACGTCGCCGGGCATCTGGTCAGGCTTGGTCTTCGCGGGAGCAGGCTTCGCGTCGACCTTCTGGGCCTTCTTCTTCTTGCTCTTCTTAGCCGCTTTGGCCTTGGCCTTCTCGACGCCCTCCGAGACGGCTTTTGTGGTGGCCTTGCGCGCTTTAGAGCGGCTGGCGTTGGGCTTCTTGGACGTGGTCTTCTTAGGGCTCATGGTCTGCACCGGGGGTTTGCGATGAAGGAGCCTTCGACTTCGCAATGGTGCGTTCTTGAGGGAGTCCTCGAATGGGACCTAAGAGGCGTACTCGCCTTGAGGCACTACCGCCACTTCACGCCGCCGCGGTCCAGCGCTGACTCAATTCCAGCCATGGAGGGCGACTCAATCACGCCCGCCTCAGTGATGATCGACGTGACGAGTTCCGCCGGCGTGACGTCGAACGCCGGGGCGTAGACCTTGGCGCCTTCGGGGGCCGTCCGGTTGCCGAAGCCCTCGGTGATTTCGGTGGCCGGACGCTCCTCGATTGGAATCAGCTTGCCTGAGTCGAGATACGGATCCACGGTGGAGAGGGGCGCGACCACGTGGAAAGGGATGCCGTGGTGCTTCGCAGCCAGCGCGACGCCGAAGGTGCCGATCTTGTTGCATACGTCGCCATTGCGGGTGATCCGATCTGAGCCTACGAACACGGCGTCGATCTTGCCCTCGGACATGACGCGCGCGGCCATGCTGTCGGTGATCAGCGTCACATCGAGGCCTGCCCGCATGAGTTCCCACGTGGTGATGCGTGATCCCTGCAGAAGAGGACGCGTCTCGTCAGCGAAGACCTTGATGGACTTGCCCTGGGCGTGCGCCGTGTAGATTGGCGCAAGGGCTGTGCCGATACCCGCCGTGGCTAGGGCGCCAGCGTTGCAGTGCGTGAGCAGCGTGGCTCCGTCCGGGATCAGATCCGCTCCTAGGGCGCCCATGGTCAGGCAGGTGCCCCTGTCGCCCTCGTAGATGCCGATGGCCTCCCGGAAGGCAGCCTCCTTCAGCTCATCCTGGGTCGCGGTGGGCGCCAATTCCTCCAGGCGCGTCAGGATCTTCGCCGTGGCCCACATGAGGTTCACGGCGGTGGGGCGGGAGGCGTCCAGGACCGTCTTCGTCTCCTTCGCGACCTCGATCACGTCCCGGTCGGTGCCCGCGATCCCCAAAACCATGCCGAAGCCCGCGGCAACGCCGATGGCCGGGGCTCCGCGGACGGCGAGGCGGTAGATCGCATCCACCATCTCGGGGACGGTGCGCACGATCAGCTGCTCCTCCTTGAGGGGCAGATAAGTCTGCTCGAGCATCGTGACGTGGCCGTCTAGCCCGCCCACCCAGCTCAAAGTCTCAAAGGGAAGCTCGACGGCCGTGGGGGCTGCCTGCCCCTGGTTGTGTTCTGATGCGGACATGGGGGAAGAGTATCTCCCATTGTCAGGGTCTGCGGCCTCCCGCGTCCCGTATCGCGCGAAGAGTAAGGTGCGAGGTCATCTATGCCTGCATATGGGGCGATAGATCGAGCAACCGACCCCGGATTGAGCTAATCCTAAGGGCCACGCGAACCTTCTCCGGTCTTCATTTGAGCCGGCCAGCACACCATGACTGACACTGCACTCGACAAGTCGGCCGCCCCCGACGCCCCTGCCGCTTCGGACGCCGCCGGTTCGACGGCCGCCCAGGCCCTCGCCGCCGCCGGTGACGCCGAGCAGGCCCGGGATGTCGCAGCCCTCGACGACTCCGCGATCGCCGCGCAGAAGCGGCTGGGCGCGAGCCGTGCCGGGCTCGTTCAGCGGCTCGTGTACGGCCCCGCGCCGAAGTTTGACGAGCTCAGCTCGGGCGCACAGATCGGCCAAGGGGTCGACGGCAAGGGACTCTCGAAAGCCGGTCAGTCCATGGTCAAGGCCGCCATTGGCTGCATCGGCCGCGGCGAAGCCTTCGAGGCGGATGCAAAGCTCAGCTCGGCGCTGCGTAAGGCCGTCGCAGAGGAGAAGGGCTACAGCTTCACGGTGCCCGAGGAATTCGGAGGCGCCGGCTCGAACTACGGCGACCTCGCACTCGCCGAAGAGGCGCTGGCCGCCAACGGACTCGGCGCGTTGGCCGTCGAGGTGTCGGGGGAGCTCACCATCGGCGCGGGGTCGCTCCTTGCGTACGGCACTGATCAGCAGAAGAGTACGTTCTTGCCGATGCTCAGCGAGGGACGTCTCATGGCCTTCGCCTTGACCGAGGTGGGCGTTGGCGTGAACGCTAAGAAGGTCCAAGCCTACGTTGAACTCGACGAGGAGAACGACTGCTACCGGCTGCACGCCACCGGGCCGCGGGCCAAGATGTACATCACCAACGCCTCCCACGGCGCCCTCGCCGGGCTCGTCGCGCGTATCGGCAAGAACGGCCGCAAGGTGGGCCTCTTCATCGTCGAGCTCCCCGAGCAGGACATCGCCGTTGGCGACAACGACCCGCGCGAGGGTTTCACCGAGAAGACGGACTGGGGCTTCAGCTGCCACTCCACCGAGGTCTCGGCGTTCATGGCGAACCACAACTCGCGCATGGAGTTCGAGAACTTCCCGATCCCCCGAAGCAACCAGATTGAGGCGGACGGCGTCGAGGTGCTGTTCTACTGCCTACGCATGGGCCGCTGCATGCTGGCCGCCATGTCGGCGGGCTACCAGCGCATGCTGGCCGCCGACGCGACCCACTTCGCTCGCCTGCGCACCGGCGTAGGTGGCAAGGTGATCAAGCACGAGCTGCCGCGCCTCAACCTCGGAATGGTGCTCGGTGGCGCTCTTCAATGCCGCGCCCTCTCCCACCTCTCGCTTCAGCAGGACGCCGACGGTGTCGATCTCGCGGGCCTGCGCGATCTCACCAAGTCCGCGGCCTCAGGGACGGCGATGGAGTCACAGATCGCCACCGAGCACGTCCTCGGCGGCCGGACATTCCATACGTCCCAGCGCGTCAGCGACAGCCGCGCGAACATCCACGTCTTCGGCGTCGTCGAGGGCGAGGACGACCTCATTCTCATGGGGATGGTGAAGGACGTGACGGGGCAGTTTACCGAGCGCTATATGGCCGGCATGCTGGGCGTCATTCAGTCCATCAACGTGGACGACGAAGGCAACAAGGTGGGCGCGGACGCCATGATCTTGCGCATCACGCCGATGACGGCGCTCAAGCACACGCGGCGAGTGATCCAGGCCACCGGGCGTCTGCTCACCAACAAGTCCTTCTGGGCACTGGTGGGTTGGATCGTGGTGAACGCCGTCAAGGAGCTGGTGAGTCTCCCGCTGCGCCTCGTGCCGTCGTCCATGATCCAGCGCTATAAGAGCCTGCCGAAGAGGCTCCGCGGGCCCGCCCGATGGGCCGAGCGCAAGCTGCGCTTCATTCGCTGGCAGAACCTCGGGCTGAACCTCTGGTTCCAGCTCGAGCTCACCCGCGCACAGATTCCGCTGCAGCGCCTGGGTAAGACGATGGAGCACCTCGTGGCGATCGTTGCGCTCTGCAACCACGCTGCCAAGCAAGACCTCACCCAGCAGCGAGTGGCCGAGCTTCAATCCCGCCGACTGATGGCGAAGGCACGCAGCATCGGCCTGCTCTCGGACCTGATCGGTATGGAGCGCCTGCGCGAGGTCGTGGCGGACGTCGGCGCGGACATCGAGTTCGGCCGAGCCACCTTGATCACCGATATCGAACCTGAGCCCTACGCGATGCCGTGGGACTGATGCCGCAGTACTGATTACGGCCGAGGGACCTCGTCGGGCCTTGAGCCAGTGATCATCTGGCAGACTTCGAGATACCGCTCCGCGACGCGCGCGACCACACCAGGGTCAAGCTTCGGCGCGGGGTACTCCTTGTTCCAGTCAAGGGTCTCCAGCCAGTCGCGCAGGATCTGCTTGTCGTAGCTGGGTGGGCTGATGCCGGTGCGATAGTCGGCTTCCGTCCACATGCGCGAGGAGTCAGGCGTCAGCGCCTCGTCAATGAGGAGCGTTTTCCCGTCCCTGACGCCCAGCTCGAACTTCGTATCGGCGAGTCGCAGGCCGTGGGGCTCGAGCTCCTCGGTGCCCCGCTGGAACAGCGCAAGGCAAAGGGCCTTGCCCTCCTCCCAGCGCGCTTCACCCACAAGATCCCGAGCCTCCTCGGGGGACAACGGCCGATCGTGGTCCTCGTGCTTGGTGGTCGGCGTCACGATGGGCTCGGGCAGCCGCTCCGCCTGACTCAGTCCAGCGGGCAGTGGGATTCCGCAGATGGTCTGGCTCTTCTGGTACTCCTTCCAGCCAGAGCCCGCGATATGGCCACGCACCACCCACTCAATCGGGTCGGGCTCGCACCGATGGACGATCATGACGCGTCCCCGAAGCCGATCCCGCCACTCTGAGTCGAGGTCCTCCACCTCGTCGATGGACGTGCTCACGAGGTGGTTCTTTGTGATATCCCGCGTGCGGTCAAACCAGTGGGCCGCGATCTGGGTCAGGACGCGCCCCTTGTGGGGCATGCCTTGATCCATGACCACGTCGAAGGCCGACACCCGATCCGTGGTGACGAACAGCAGGTGGTCCGCGCCTAGGGAGTAAATGTCGCGCACCTTCCCGGAGGCGATCTGCTCGAGCTGACTGGGGCGGTCGTCCCGGCCTAGGTAGACGTTGGTCATAGGGGGAGAGGCTGCGGTGGGGGCTGCGGAGAGGGCGGGTCGCCCTTCGAAGGCCTCGGAAGATACGTTCCCTGGCCAAGCCGTGCTACGATACGCCGCGATGACGGACTCCCATGGAAGCCAAGGGCGGCAAATCGCCGCCTTCTCGCTCGAGTCCAGGGTGGCGGGAGCCGTCGCAGTTCCGCGCTCGAAGTCCTTTGCCCAAAGGGCCGTTGTCGCCGCGCTCTTGACCCGGGGAACCACGCACATCGAGGGCCTGCCGTCCTCCGGCGACGTGCTCTTCGCCATTCGCGCCGCTCGCGCAGCTGGCGCAACGTTTCCAAGTGCGACCCGTCCGGACGATCTCCTCGAGACGGCCCTCGTGGGGCGCCGCGGCTTCGGTCAGCTGATGGGCGCTCCGCCAAAGGGGCCTCGGGAAGGTTCGCGCCCTTGGGCAACGCTTCCCGTGGGGGAGTCGGGCACGGCGGCGAGACTCTTTACCGCCGCCATGGCGCTGGCGAGGCCTGGGGGCTCGGGCGCGGAGGTGATCCCCTCTGGAAGCCTCGTGGGACGCAAGAGCGCCGCGCTCATGGCCGCGCTGCGCGCTGCCGGGGTAGGCGTCGAATCCAGTGCGGCTGACCAGCCAGGTTCCTGGCCGGTGCTGCTCACCGCGGCCACGCCCCCAGACGTCGTCGTGCTAGAAAGCCCCACTTCCAGCCAAGAGGTCAGTGCGCTTCTCATGGCCCTTGCCGCGCACCCTGAAGCGCGCACCCTCCGGGTCGTCGGCAAGATTCCGAGCCGCGGGTACGTGGACGTCACCAGCGACGTTCTGCGGTCCTTCGGTGCCCACGTACGCGGTGAGGTCTTTGGGAGCGATGATCCAGCCAATGCGGGTGAGACGTTCACGGTCCAGGGGCCCCTGGTCGCACCCGATCTGCCCTTTGTCGTCGAGCCAGACGCCAGCAGCGCAGCCGTCGCGTTGGCTGCGGGAGCCCTCTCGGGCGGGGCGCAGGTCTCAGTCGAGGGGCTCGGCATCCAGTCGCGCCAGCCCGACGCCGCCATCGTGAGGCTCCTCGCGGAGTTCGGCTGCGACACCTCGGGTTCCTGCACGAGCCGCCTGGCCCTCCGCGGCGAGCCCACGCGCGGCGCCGAAGTCGATTGCGGGAGGTGCCCCGACTCCGCCCCTGTCCTCGCTGCTGTGGGTGCCTTCGTTGCGCTGCGCGGACTCGGCGGGACAAAGCTCACGGGCTTGGAGACGCTGCCCGGCAAGGAGAGCTCGCGCATCCAAGTGCTCAGCGAGGGCCTGCGACAGGTGGGTCTGCACGTGGACCACGACGAGGCGTCGCTTACCATTCACGAAGGCTCGATCGCTGCCCCCGAAGGGCCCGTGGTTCTGGACGCCCATGGGGATCACCGCATGGCGTTCGCCTTTGCGCTTCTGTCGCTATTCGTCGACGGTGTTTGGGTCAGCGGCGCAGACTGCGTCGCGAAATCCTGGCCCAAGTTTTGGGAGCAGCTCACCCAAGCGGGTGCGGTTCCAAGGCCTCCGGAGTCCGCGCCCCCTCATTCCCGTCCCCTTTGACTTTGTTACCGATGACCACGTCTCCCAGTGACTCGACGCCCGATGCCTCCACCCCCGACGGTCCCGTTCTTGTGGTCGGCGGCGCCGGCTACATCGGAAGCCATTGCACGGCGCTGCTGCAGAAGCGCGGCGTGCCGGTGGTCGTGTTCGACAATCTGTCCACCGGCCACGCGCCGGCCGTCTCCGCTCCCTTAGTCGTAGGCGAGCTCAGCGACCGCGCACAGATTGCAGCCGCTCTCAAGGAGCACCAGCCCAGGGCCGTGATTCACTTCGCGGCGAAGTGCTACGTGGGTGAGTCCGTCACCGATCCGGCGACGTACTACCGCGAGAACGTGCACTACACCTGGAACCTCTTGGAAGAGATGCGCGCGGCGGGGGTCAACGATCTCGTCTTCTCGTCTACGTGCGCCACGTACGGCGAGCCCGACGAGGTGCCCATCCCAGACAACCACAAGCAGGATCCGATCAACCCCTACGGCCGGACCAAGCTGCACATGGAACACATGATGCGCGACTACTCCCACGCCTACGGCATGCGGTACGCGGCGCTGCGCTACTTCAACGCGGCGGGCGCGCGCGCCGAGGGTGGCATCGGAGAGGATCACCACCCCGAGACGCACCTGATCCCCCTTGTGCTGCAGGTGGCGCTGGGTCAGCGGGAGAAGATCATGGTCTTCGGCAGCGACTACGAGACGCGCGACGGCACCTGCATCCGCGACTACATTCACGTGGACGATCTGGGCGACGCCCACCTGCGGGCACTGCGCTACGTCCAAGACGGCAAGGGCAACCTCGAGTGCCACCTGGGTACGGGCAACGGCTTCACGGTGATGGAGATCATCGAAGCGGCTCGGGAGATCACGGGTCACGCGATTCCGGCGGAGCACGCTCCGCGCCGCCCGGGGGATCCCGCGATGCTGGTGGCCGGAGGGTCCAAGGCTAAGGACGCCCTCGGCTGGACGCCGGTGAAGGGAGACGTCCGGGATGTCATCCGTGACGCATGGGCTTTCCATTCGGCGAATCCCAAGGGCTACGCGGGCCGCAGCTAGGGTTCCGTTGACGTTGCGAAAGGGGGGAATGGGCTGGGCTCGCCTACTTGTGGGCGCCGCACTTTGGGCGGTCTCCTGTGCGAGCGTGGATCCGAACGTGTTCGACGAGCGCCTGCGCACGGCGACGTTTCGTTCCTACATCGGCGCGATTGAAACGCAGTTCGCCGGCCTCAAGGCCGCCGGGGTGACAGCCGACGATCTGCGTAGCCGCTACGGCAAGCGCGCGGCGGAAGCGGAGTCGCCGGCTGACTTCTACCGGGTCCTCAGCGAGATGCTCGCGGATCTCGATGACCCCCATGCGGTGCTGCGGGTGTCGCCGCGGTTCTGGCAGGCGCCGGTTGCCGAGCCAGAGTGGTCGCAGTTTGTGATGTCCCGCGGCAGCGTTTGGGTTGGTCTTCCGGCGAGGTCCCTGAGAAGTGCGGATGAACTCGATGGTGCGATCGCGGAGTGGCTCCTCCCGTTCCGCGGCAAGTCCCTCGGCGAACTGGATGCGACCGAGCTGGGAACCGTGCTCTATTTTAGCGCTGCGTTTGGTGGTCGAGACGGGAGGGAGCAGGCCCGCGAGCCCCTCCAGTGGCTGCGGCTGCGCTCCATCGACGGCGTTGAAGTGGAAACGCCCCACGATGCCGAGCTGATCGTGCGCGGGGCCCTGTGCTCTACCGTGCACTTTGAGGTCGACGTGGATGGAGTTCCGACGACCCTCGCTCTGTTTCGCAACGCAGGTGTGTTTGAAGAGGAGGGCGCGAAGTCAGGAATCCGCCGCCGTCTGAGCCCTCTGGAGCTCGCTCAGTCCCTGTGGGCAGAAGCGGATCAGCCCGTTGGGCGAAGCGGGTGGCTCAGCGGTGGGCGTTCGCCCGTGTCGGCGAATCGAGCGCGTCGCAGCGCATTTCGCTCGAGTGCGTTTCCACGTGGGCGCCAGTTTCGGCTGGTGGATCCCGCAGCGGAGGCGTTCGGCATCGAGGCCTGGCATCTGCGTACACCAGAAGGGAGGCGCGTGGCGTACCTGCGCATCGACCGCTTTGAGCCGCGGGCCTTCGAAGACGGCGACGAACGTCAGGGCTTGGTGCCCGACGAGCCGGGCTCGGGTCCCAACGGGGCGGTCAAGCCGCGCCTCGACGCGACGCTGAGGGCCGCCTTCTCGGCCCTCAACATCAACGGTTGGCGCGACCCTAGCGCGCGGGGGGCGGACGCACTGATCGTGGATGTTGCGAGCAACGCGGGCGGCTCCTGGGTCGAGACAGGGCTGCTGCTGAGCTACTTCCTTAAACCTGACACCGAGGTGGTGCCCCACGCGGTGGAGACGGTGGTCGACAGGGGAACCTGGCCTTTCCGCACGCGGACGCGGGCCAAGCAGTTTCTCGCACGGGCCGACGTCGCGCAGGTGCGGCCGAAGCAGGTCATCGTGCTCGTGGACCAGACGACCGCGAGCGCGGGCGAGATCACGGCGGCGACCCTTCGGGGCGTCGCGGGTGCAACGCTAATCGGCGAGCGAACGGCTGGGGCTGAGTACTCCACCGCGGAGTTCCGTGCGCCCGATGGCTCCGTTCTGCGCATCGGCCTCGGTGGCGGAATGGTCCCGCCGCTGCCGTCGTTCCAAGGGCGCGGAATCGAGCCCGACATCGTGATCGAGCCTTTTGTTGACCCAGGTGAGTCCATCGATCTGGAAGCTTGGCGTGCGAGCTTCCGCTTTCTTGCGCTCGCCAAGGCGCTCGACCGAATCGACGGCAACGCGGCGCTGCCCGACGAGCTATGAGGCGCTGGGAGGAAGATCGCGGCGCTCATTCGCTGGGTGTTCCGGCTCCGCAACCGAAGACGGCAGGGGGCTGGCGCGCCTACGCGCCGCTCGCTCTGTTGGTGATCGCGGGGACAGTGATCAGCGGGGTCACGCTCGTCCGGATTCTAGGCGGGGTCGGGCGCGATCGGGTGCTAACCGTGAACGTGCCCGAGGCGCAGCCTGCTACAACGGGGGCGGTACCTGCGCTGGAGGCCATCGATGAGGCCTACATCAAGGGTTGGGTGGAGGCGCTGTCATCCGAAGAGCTCGGCGGGCGGGATACGCCGAGCCGCGGGTTGGACCTGGCCCAGGAGCGGGTCGCTGCGGAGTTTCGCCGCATCGGGCTGTTGCCGCCCGCTGAGAGCGCTGCGAGCGAGCTAGAGCGGCCGCTGGAGGACCCTACCCTGCGCGGCTACTTGGCTCCGTTTCGATCGAGCGCCGCGTTCTTTGCAAGGGTGCCCTACGAGGCGCCGGATGGGGCGGCCTGCGCGTTGGAGCTGGACGGCGAATCGGCGCCCTTTTCGCTCTTCTCGGACTACGTGCCCCTGGCGCGCTCTTCCAGGGAGGATCCGATCTTCGCCGGGGAGGCCTACTCGCGCGCCGTATTTGCAGGGTTCGGAATCGACTCCGATCGCTACCGATACGACGACTTCGCGGCCGTGGACGTCGAGGGCAAGATCGCGGTGGTGATCTCGGGCGAGCCTGAAGGCGAGCGATACCAAGACACCTTCCTCGGGGCGGAGGTTTCGGCGGAGGCATGCGTTTGGAATAAGCTGGACGCTTTGAGCGGCAAGGGGGCTGCGGGCGCGCTGGTCGTTGACATGGATGCCGTCGAGGGAGCGCTCGACTTCCACTGGACCCGCGCCTACTGGAACCCGCCAACGATGGACCAGGTCCGAGGGGGCCTGCCGACGCTGCGGGTCACGAGGGACGTGGCGTCTCGCGTGCTCGGCGTTTCCGTCGAAGAGCTGCGGGCTGAGATCTTGTCGACCGGGGCGCCGCTGGGGCGCGTCGTGCAAAGCCCAAAGAGAGTCGAGTTGTCCTCTTGGACGAAGCGCACGGACGTGGAGCTGCGCAACGTGGTGGGGGTGCTACCAGGGTCGGGAGGCGAAGGGCCGGCGGGCGGTCCGTTCATCGTGGTCGGTGCGCATCTGGATCACATCGGGGTTGGACCGCGCGGGCGCGTCGGCCGCGGAGCGGACGACAACGCGAGCGGCGTCGCGGCGATGCTCGCCATGGCGCGGACGCTTTCCTCCGAGGACGGCCGGTCCCGGCTGGGGGCCACGTCGGTCGTCTTCTGCGCCTTCACGGGAGAAGAAGACGGCCGAGTTGGATCTGCGGCGTACGTGAATTCCCTAGTAGGGGCGACGGAGCTCTGTCCGCTCATGATCAACCTCGACATGGTGGGGGCCGGGGATCCTCGGTCGGCGGTGGTGCTCGGGCTGACGGAGTCGCCGAGCCTGATCGACCCGTTTCACCGCGTCGTGGCGCGTGGCGGCTTTGGGCTGGATCGAATCCAGGAGGTCACCTCCAAGAGCTTCTTCCTTCGCTCGGACCATTACTCATTTTACGAGGCAGGCATCCCAGCACTTTTCCTCTTCGAGGCGTGGCCCCACGAGACCGGGGTCTACCACACGTGGCGCGACGGGGCATCGACCGTGAGCGCGCGTAAGGTCACTTCGATCGCACGACTCGGCGCACTAGTCGCGTTTGAGGTCGCGCGTTGACACAATACCGCCATGTCTCTCGTCGTCCGCAGGCACCGATCGTCGCCACTGATTCCCGCGCTCCTTCTTGGGGCTGCACTCTTGGGCGTGCTCCTTGTCGTGGGTGTTCCAGGCTGCGGGAAGGGGAGCGACGACGCAGACGCGTCCGCGACGGATGCCTCAAGCCCGGCCAACGTGGAAGGATCGCCTTCTGATCTTGGCCTCGCGGTGCCGGTAGCGCAGGGCGCGCCACCGGTGAAGAAGAAATTGTCACCGGGTCCCGAGTCCCAGCCGTCGGTGGACGAGTCGCAGCTCGCGCAGGCTGAGCCCGTTGCGCCTGAGCTGGTCTCGAAGATCGAAACGATCATCGCGAACGGGATCAGGCTCGCCCAGAAGGAGTCGAAGGGCAAGGCCGGCTCGCAGAACTGCGCGGTCTCGATGATGGCCGTCGACCTCGCGACCGGACAGGTTTTGGTGAGGCGGATGGAGGGGCTGCCGATGATCCCGGCGTCGAACATGAAGCTGCTTACGGCCGCCGCTGCTCTCGCCGGGATGGGGCCGGACGGGGAGTTTCAAACGCGCTTTGAAGCCGTGGGCGAGATCCGCGACGGCATTCTCGAGGGAGACCTCGTCGTGCGCGCGGGCGGCGATCCGCTCTACTCTGTCGAGGGCGACGGCAGTCTCGACCCCTGGCTTGCGCCCCTGGCGAAGTCGCTCAAGGCGGCAGGGATCGAGCGCGTGGCCGGCGCCTTGGTGCTGGATGAGGGTGATTGGCTGACCCCGGGACCCGCGCCAGAATGGCCCGCACCCTCTGATCACTGGCAGATGTACTGCGCCCTCGCGGGGGGATTCACGGCCAACGCAGGCTCCTTCCGCGCGACGGTGACGCCTCAGCCCAAGCGCGGCCGAGTCGACGTTACGCTGCGACCGAAGTCCCACGGGCTGAAACGCCGCGGCTCGGTGGCGATTGGCAAGCGCAACGCGGTGAACGTGGGCGCCAACAAGAACGGCGTCACGGTGAAGGGGACGATTCCGGGCTCCTCCGCACCGCTGGTCTCAGAGTTCAGTGCCCCCGACCCAGTGGAGCTCTTTGGCCACGCCACGGTTGGCTGGTTGGCCGCGCACCAGGTGGCGGTCGAGGGCGGCTTCGTGCGAGCTCGTGGCTGGGAGCCAAAGGGCGAGGTGGTCCATACGATCCGTACGCCGATCACGGGGGTGCTTGAGCCCATCCTGAAGGACTCCCACAACTCGGTGGCCGATCAGCTCTTCCTCGCCCTTGGGCACAAGGCCGAGGGTGCGGGAACGCGGCAGGCGGCTGCTAAGGCCGTGCGCAGTGCTTTGGACCAGATCGGCGTGCCCGATGACGGTCTTGTGCAGGTGGATGGATCTGGCCTGTCGAAGGCGAATCGCACAAACGCCATGCAGTTGGTGGCCTTGGTGGCGGCCGTGCTGCAAACAGGCGGTGCCATGGCCGATGCATTCCTTGACGCTCTGCCGGTTTCCGCCGAGAGCGGCAGCCTGAAGAAGCGCATGTCGGGCACCCCGGCTGCGGGCCGCATTCGCGCCAAGACCGGCTGGGTCAACGGCGCCAGCTCACTGTCGGGGGTGGCCAACACACGAGAGGGCCGCACGCTCGTCTTCTCAATCCTCGTCAGCTACCCAAGGGTCTCGGGCCTGAACACAAAGGCATGGAAGCCGATGCAGGACGAGATTTGCAATGCGCTGGTCGAGTGGATGCCCGGGGCCGGCAGTCGTTCTCCAAGCAAAGACCAGTAGGGAAACGGTCAGTGACGCTTCATATCAACAAGGCCGACGTTCTCTCGTCTGTCGCGGTCAAGGCGCTGGGTCTTGACGCTTCACCTCACCCAGGTTTTCCCACGGCGGCGGCCGTGGCTGCCTTTTCATCAGCCGTCGAAGCGGGCGACCTTCAGCTCGCATCCCTGGGCAGCATGCTGGGAACGACGACCCGTACCAAATCGTCGGCCCGCGATCTCGTGACTGAGATCGATGTGGCGTCCGAGCGGCTCATTACGGCGTCCCTGCGAGCTGCCGCACCCGACTACACGATCCAGGGTGAGGAGGAAGCGATGGACGAGGAGAGCGACGCTCCGCGCTGGTACGTCGATCCACTCGACGGGACGGTCAACTACGTCCACGGCATCCCCATGTTTGCGGTCTCGATCGCCCTCTACGCCGGGCCTGCAAGTCCCGGTGCGCCGCGAGATCCCCTACTCGGCATCGTCCACGCTCCGAAGCTCGGCGAGACGTTTGTAGCAGCCAAAGGTCGCGGGGCGTTTCTCCTCGAAAGCGCGGATCCCACGATCCGCGCCCCCAAGGCTCAGCCGCTGCAGGTCTCGAGTCCCGACGGTCTAGCGAGCGCCGTCCTGGCCACCGGATTTCCGTATCGGCGCAACGAGCTTCCCAACTCGAACCTAGGGAACTTCAACGCGCTCTTCTACGAGATGCAGGGCGTGCGCCGCATGGGGGCAGCGGCCCTGGATCTCGCCTACGTCGCAGCTGGCCGACTGGACGGCTACTGGGAGCTGCACCTGGGAGCCCACGACCTAGCGGCCGGAGCCTTGCTGGTGATGGAGGCGGGTGGGAAGGTCACGGACACGGCCGGCGGCGATACGTGGCTTGCCACTGGACGAATGGTGGCGGCGCCTGAGTCGGTAGCGACCCCGCTCTGCGGCCTGCTGCGCTCTTAGCGCGAGGAAAGGGAGCTCGTCGCGGCCCTATAGAAGGCGCGACATCAGCTCCATCGTCGACTGAAACGCCTTCTGAGCGTCGTTCATGCGCACCTGCATTTCGGCGGGAGGAAGGCCCTGCGCCATCAGCTTCTCCATGTCACTGGAGAATTGTGCGCTGAGGGCGGTGGTGACTTTGCTGTAGGTCTCGTGGTCGATCTTGTCCTCTGAACCGCCGCCTGACTGGCTGTTGGCTTGGTCGGCGGCGTAGGCATCCCTGCAGTTCTGGCCGAAGGTGTTGTGGGGGTACGCTTCGAGGAGAGCGTCGATGGCGGTGAGGGCCTCGTCGGTGCGATCGTCTTTGATCAGCGTGCTGATGAGCTTCTCATGGGTCGACTCGTGGAAGTAGGAGTTCACGGGGCGGGCAATGATCTCTTGGAAGTGCTCGATGGCTCCATCGGTGTCGCCTAGGACGTAGAGCATCATGCCGGCCGTGGTCACGGCTCCGCCGGAGTCGTAGCGGTCCTCGGCCTCGGTGCGAGGGGTCTCGTTGATCCAGTTGAAGAGGCGCTTGACCTCGGTGCAGATCGTGTGGATCTCCTGGGAGCGCTCGCCTTCGTTCCAGGCCTCCGTGGCGATGGTTGCCCAGTACTCGTTGGCAAACTCAAACGCCTGCTTGCGTGCGCCGGGTGCGCCCGCTTCGAGCGCCTCCTTGAGTTCCGCACGGCTGGTGTCGAGGGCATCGCCGTGGGGCGCGAGGATGGGGTCGATGAGGTGGGTGGGCAGTGCAGTCATAGGGAGACTGGGGAGCGGTGAGAGCAAAGAGGGGTCGGGTCTTGGGGCGGCGGACTATGCCTAACTCAGTAGCAGCGTCAGTCCTAGGGCTGCGATACCGCCAAGTGTTGCACCGGTCAGCAGTCCGGTGGTGCCACCTAGGGTGAGCAGGCCGGCGACCGCGCCAACGACGGCTCCGACGAGGGCCGCTGCGGCGAAGCGGCCAAGGGCGCTCGCGAAGCCGCCCGCGAAGCCCTTGGCTACGCTGGTGAATAACCCGTCCTGGTCCGAGGGGGAGTCGCTCATGGGGCCGGAGTCTAAGCAGTCTCAGGTCGGAAGTGAGTGCGACGATTTGCCGCACTTCTGCTGGGTTAGAAGTCTGCCGCCGCGGAGATAGAATGCCGGGTTCAAACGGGCCGATCTAACTCTCCTGGGTCGATCCGCGGGGCCTCTGGGTCCTTCCGCACTTCTGACCTCCTGGGGGCCACCCGCTTCGATGGCTCAATCCAAATCCGCCGCTGTTCGCGCCGCCGATGACGCCGATATCGTCATCCGCGGGGCCCGACAGAACAACTTGGACAACGTGGACGTGGTGATTCCGCGGGGCGCCCTCGTGGCTATTACGGGGGTTTCCGGGTCAGGGAAGTCGTCGTTGGCCTTCGATACGGTCTTCAGGGAGGGGCAGAGGCGTTTCCTCGAGACGCTCTCCGCCTACGCGCGTCAGTTCCTCGGTGGCCTGCAGAAGCCGGACGTGGATTCCATCGAGGGGCTTTCGCCCGCCATCGCGGTGGACCAGAAGAGCATCGCCCGGGGAAGTCGCTCCACCGTGGGCACCCTGACGGAGATCGTCGACCACCTGCGCGTGCTATTCGCGCGGGCCGGGGTGGCGCACAGTCCATGGTGCGATCTGCCCGTGGAGTCTCGTACGCCGGAGGCTGTGGTCCAGGAGCTTTTGGAGGCCCACGCGAGCCTCAAGCTGATGGTGGCAGCGCCGCTCGTGAAGGACCGCAAGGGCAGCTTCAGGGCGCTCTTCCAGGATCTGCAGCGGCGCGGCTTCGTTCGCGCGCGAGTCGACGGCGAGGTGGTCCGGCTAGAGGAAGCGCCCGAGCTGGAGCGCTATAAGCGGCACACGATCGAAGTGATCGTGGACCGACTCAAGCCCGATGCCACGGATCCCTCTCGCCTGCGCGACGCGGTCGAACAGGCCCTCGCCCTCGGTGATGGCGAGCTGGTGGCCATTGGTGAGGACTCCGAACGGACCTGGTCCACGCAGCGGGTGTGTCCCGAGACCGGCCGCGAACTGCCGCCCCTGGAGCCGCGTCTCTTCTCGTTCAACTCGCCCCACGGTGCCTGCTCGGTGTGCTCCGGGCTCGGTATCCTCAAGGCTCCTTCTATGGCGGCGGTGCTGAAGGATCCCTCGCTGACGATCCGCGAAGGTGCGCTGGCCGTTACCAAGGCGAACGGTCGTGGACTCTTGTTCCCCAACGTCGACTGGGGGTTCCTAGAGACCGTTGGCAAGGAAGCGGGCTTCAACATCGACACGCCTTGGAAGGAGCTGACCGGTCCAGGCAAGCGCGCCGTCCTCTACGGTACGGGCGGCAAGCGCTACCGCGACTCATTCACGTGGGACGGTGCGCGCTCGAAGGGCCAGGGCGCCTGGAACCGCATCTTCCGAGGTGTGCTCGGCAATCTGCAGCGCGCTTGGGAGAAGGGGTCGCGCAAGAAGATGGTCGAGCGCTTCTTGTCGGAACAGTCGTGCCCCGAGTGCGAGGGATCGCGCGTGAACGAGTTTGCGCGGTTCGTCAAGCTGGGCGACGCTCGCTTTCCTGGATTGACGTCGGGCCCGGTCGAGGACCTTGTTCCGGCGCTTCGCGCGCTGACGCTGAACAAGCGCCAGACGCGTATCGCGCGGGACCTTCTGCTGGAGATCGAGCGTCGTGCGAACTTCCTCGTGGAGGTAGGTCTCGGGTACCTCACCCTGGACCGCGGCGCCGACACGCTCTCCGGCGGCGAGTCCCAGCGCATCCGCCTCGCGGCCCAGCTTGGCGCGGGCCTCCAAGGCGTCATGTACGTGCTCGACGAGCCGTCCATCGGCCTTCACTCCCGGGACCACGAGCGGCTGTTGGGCGCCCTCGCGAAGCTCCGCGACGCGGGCAATAGCGTCATCGTGGTGGAGCACGATGAGCACACGCTGCGAAGCGCCGACTGGCTTGTGGACGTTGGGCCAGCTGCTGGCAGCCGCGGGGGCCAGATCGTGGCGTGCGGGCCGCCCTCCGAGATCGTTAAGCAGAAGATCGACACGCCGACCGGGCGGCTCTTGCGCGGGCTCATCAAGATCCCCGCACCCGATGAGCGGCGACCGGGCAACGGGAACCAGCTCAGCGTACGCGGCGCGAAGGCATTCAACCTGAAGAGCGCGGACATCGACATCCCCCTGGGCACGCTCACCGCCATCACCGGCGTGTCGGGCTCGGGCAAGTCGACCATGATCGACCGTACGCTCAAGCGCGCGGTTCTGCGTCATCTCGAGCGAGAGGCGCCGGAGCCTGGGCCCCACGACGAGATCCTCGGGTTAGAGCACATCGACGACTTGATCGCGATCACGGCGGCCCCGATCGGTCGCACGCCGCGCTCTAATCCTGCCACGTACACGAAGGTCTTCGGCCCCATCCGCGACCTCTTTGCGAGCTTCCCCGAGGCGAAGATGCGCGGCTACACGAAGTCGCGCTTCAGCTTCAACACGGCGGGTGGGCGCTGCGAAGAGTGCTTGGGTGCGGGCGTGAAGGTGATGGAGCTGCAGTTCCTGAGCCCCGTGACCGTGCCATGCGCGGAGTGCGGGGGGCGCCGCTTCCAAGAGGAGACCCTCGACGTTCGCTACCGCGAGCACTCCATCGCCGATGTGTTGGCCATGCCGGTGGAGGACGCGGTCGAACTGTTCGAAGATCACCCGCTCATCGCGCGGCCGCTGCGCCTGATGATGGACGTGGGGCTTGGGTACCTCACCCTTGGACAGCCTTCACCGACGCTCTCGGGCGGCGAGGCTCAGCGCATCAAGCTGGTGACGCACCTCGCAAAGCGGCCGAATGGACACACGCTCTTTCTACTGGATGAGCCCACCACCGGGCTCCACATGGAGGATGTCGGGCGACTCGTAGGTGCGCTGCAGCGCCTCGTGGACAAAGGGCATTCCGTGCTTGTTATCGAGCACAATTTGGAGCTGATCCAGGCGGCGGATCATCTCGTCGAGCTCGGGCCGGAAGGGGGCGCGGAAGGCGGACGGGTGCTCGGCTTTGGTACGCCGGAAGAGCTCGCCAAGCTGCCGACGCCCACGGGCAAGGCCCTGGCGGAGCTCGCCAAGAGTCGCAAGATCAAGACCAAGCCGTTGCCGCGCTCCAAGGGCGTTGAAAGGCCGGACGCGCTGACGATCACAGGGGCACGCACCCACAACCTCAAGAACGCCACGGTGGCGATCCCGCGCGGCAGCTTGACCGTCGTGACGGGGCCCTCGGGATCGGGCAAGTCGTCCCTTGCGTTGGATACGGTCTACACCGAGGGGCGTCGCCGTTTTGTCGAGTCGCTTTCGACGTACGCTCGTCAGTTCCTGGGGACAAAAGACAAGCCGCCGGTTGAGTCCATCACCGGCCTCGGACCGTCCGTGGCCGTGGAGGCTTCGACAGTCCGTGGACACCCACGTTCGACCGTGGCGACCACGACCGAGATCCACGATCAGCTTCGGGTGCTTTTCGCGCGGGTGGGGGAGCCGCGCTGCCCAGAGCACGGCGAGAAGCTAGAGCCAGCGGATCCGAGCAAGGTGACCCGCAAGATCCTCAAGCTGGCTGCTTCGTTGGAAGGCAAGCCCAAGGGCTGGATCCTCGCGCCGGTGCACGGATCGGGGATGCGCGTGACGAACAACGAAGAGGCGATCGAAGACCGGCTTGGGGCGCTCGTGCCCAGTTGGACCGCAGCGGGCTTTGTGCGCGTCATGATCGATGGGAAGGAGAAGCGCCTCGACGATAAGGACGTTTCCTTCAAGGACGCGACCACCGTGGACCTTGTGGTGGATCGAGTGTCTTTCAACACGGCGTCTCGCGCGCGCGTGGCGGACGCCGTCGAGCAGGCGGCGGCCGCTTCCCATGGTCGCGTGTCGGTCATGGTCAAGGGCGGTCCGCGCTTGGAGTTCAGCACCCACGGTGCATGCACCCAGTGCGGGTTCCAATTGCCCGCTGCCCTCGAGCCGCGGCACTTCTCGTTCAACACCCACGTAGGCGCCTGCAAGACCTGCGACGGCATTGGGTCGACCGTCCGCGCCGATCCAGCCAAGCTGATCAAGGATCCGGGGTCGCCCCTGACTGAAGCTGCTATTGGCGGAAAGCTCGGCCGCTACTTGGTGAAGGGCAAGGGCTACTACGAGGTCCTGCTGCGCACCGTCGCGAAGGCCCACCGAGTCAACCTAGAGAAGCCCTTTGGGAAACTCACGGAGAAGCAGCAGCTGCTCCTCATGCGCGGCACCGGCGCGCGGGCGAACTACGACGTCAAAGTGTCGAAGCAGATGCAGAACTTTGACTTCGACCAGGAATACTCGTCGGAGTGGAACGGTCTGTGCGGTCACATCGACGCCTGGCACGCAAAGACGGACGATCCCGAGTGGGCGGCGATCCTGGAGAAGGTGATGACCCGCGAGGTCTGCCACACATGCCACGGTGAGCGCTTGGAGGCAGCGTTCCGGAACGTGTTCGTCAGCAACACTCGGATCCCGGAAGTCCTGTCGATGACCGTTTCCGACGCGGCGGCGTGGACCTCGAAGATCAAGCTCAAGAAGGCCGTCGCCGAGGCCATGGAGCAAGTGACGGCCGAGCTCACCTCGCGGCTGACGCTGCTCGACCGTGTGGGCCTTGGCTACCTCACCCTGGATCGGGCCACGGCGACGCTCTCCGGCGGCGAGGCCCGCCGTGTGCGCCTGTCCGCGAGCCTCGGGTCCGAACTCGTGGGCGTCTGCTACGTGCTTGACGAGCCAACTGTGGGATTGCACCCGCGGGATATCGATCGCTTGGCCGGGGCCTTGGAATCCCTGCGCGACGCTGGCAACACCGTTCTCGTGGTCGAACACGACGCCGAGCTGATGGGCCGTGCGGATCACATCGTCGACATGGGGCCCGGTTCGGGCGTGCGTGGCGGTGAAGTGGTGGTCAGCGGTACCCCGGCCAAAGTGCGGGCCCACAAATCCTCGGGGACAGGCCGCTATCTGCGCGGTGAGATCGACCTCGCTGGGGTTCTTGAGAGCGATCGCGCTGCGCTGAACGCTGGGCCCGATGGCGACCTCATCGAGCAGCGACGCCAAGAGGTGGCTGAAATCTACGCGGGTCACAGTGACACCATCTCCCTGCGTGGTGCGAGTCAGAACAACCTCAAGAACGCAGGCCTCGACGTGCGCTTTGGTGAGATCCTGGGTGTGTGCGGTCCCTCGGGCAGCGGCAAGAGCACGCTGGTCCTCGATACCCTCGTGCCTGCGCTGAAGGACGAGGCGCCACGGGGGCGCTGGAAGTCGGCGACGGTTCCCGAGGGCACGCGCCTTTCGGTGGTGGACGCTTCGCCCATCGGCCGCACGCCCCACAGCGTCCCAGCCACCTACGTCGAGCTGATGCCGCTTTTCCGCGAGCTGTTTGCGCGCACACCCGAAGCGCGCCTCAAGGGCTACACCACGTCCAACTTCTCGTTCAATTCGACGAAGGGCCGGTGCATGGCTTGCGACGGACGCGGCTCGACGCTGGTGGAGATGCAGTTCCTGTCGGATCTTTGGCTCACCTGTGAGGAGTGCGACGGCAAGCGCTACCAGCCTGAGGTGCTTCAGGTGCTGTTCCGCGGAAAGTCGATTGCGGACATCCTCGCCATGTCGATCGAAGAAGCTCGCGAGTTCTTCGACGCCCAGCCCGGGATCAAGCGCATCCTGCAGACGTTGATCGACGTCGGCCTCGGTTACATGTCACTCGGCCAGTCGTCGACCACGTTGTCGGGTGGTGAGGCCCAGCGGATCAAGCTGGCGTCGGAGCTGTGGCGCGCAGATTCATCGGCGGGGGCGCAGCAGCGCAGCGTCGTGATCTTGGACGAGCCGAGTACCGGGCTAGCGGCTACGGACGTTGAAGATCTAGCGCGCTGCCTGGGTCGTCTCGCGCGTCAGGGAAGCGCGGTGGTCGTGATCGAGCACCACGTGGAGCTGCTGGAGGTGTGCGATCGGCTGGTGGAGCTCGGCCCAGAGGGCGGCGCGCGCGGCGGCAAGGTCATGACGGTGGGCAGTCCGATGGAGCTGGCGAAGTCCAAGACTTCGATCACGGGGCCCTGGCTCTTCAAGGGGCCTGACGGCAAGCGGCGTCTTCCAAAGATGGCCAAGAGCGTGCTGAAGCCAGCTCCGAAGGCTAAGGCTGCGAAGGCCTCCAGCAAGGCGGCCCCGAAGAAGGCAACCTCGAAGAAGGCAACCTCGAAGAAGGCAGCGACCGAGACGGCAAAGAAGGCGCCGAGTCGCAAGAAGGCCGCCTCGCGTCGAACCAAGGGAGGCACGCAGTGACCACGCAGGACATGCCCCACATCCCGCTGCCGACGAATCCGTTGATCGTCCAGAGCGACCGAACGCTCATGCTTCACACGGTGCAGGCGAGCGTCGATGCGAGCGGCAAGCCGCGGCGCGATGACCACGGTCAGCCACTGACCGAGGAACACCCGCTTTTCGTCGAGGCCCGCGACGCCCTTGCGAAGTTCGCCGAGCTTGAGAAGAGCCCGGACTACCTGCACACGTATCGAATCACCGCGGTGTCGATCTGGAACGCGGCTGCGGTCGGGCTCACTTTGGCCGACGTTTCCGACACGCTTCATCGTTTCGCCTGTGTTCCGGTGCCCCAAGCGGTGTTGGAAGAAGTCGACGCTTGGATCACACGCTACGGGTTACTGCGCATCGAGGCGGCGATTGACGGACCGATGCCCTTCGAGCTCGTCGCCGAGGATGTGGCGGTGCTGCGGCAAGTTCTTGAGCACTCAACGGTGCGGAAAGTTCTGGAGATTGTGCCCAGCGAAGGCGGAGACGATCGGGCCTTTCTAGACGACCTCTCCCGCGGGGAGGTCAAGCAGCGGCTCATTCGAATCGGCTTCCCCGTGGATGACCGAGGCGGTTTCGTGGACGGTGATCCGCTGAAAATCGAGCTGCGATCCGAGACCCTGGATGGCGCGCCTTTCGGTTTGCGAGAGTACCAGTCCGGGGCGGCCGCGGCGTTCCACGCAGGTGGCTCTGTGCTCGGCGGTTCTGGCGTTTTGGTGCTCCCTTGCGGCGCAGGCAAGACCGTCACGGGAATGGCTGTGATGAGCCTCGTGGGAGCCAAGACGCTCGTGCTTACCACCAACACGGTGGCGGTGCGCCAATGGCGTGACGAGCTTCTGGACAAGACAGAGCTCACCGAGGACCAAGTGGGGGAGTACACGGGCGAAAACAAGGATCTCAAGCCTGTCACGATCAGCACCTACCAGATGCTCACGTGGCGCCGGTCGAAGACGGACGAGTTCGAGCACTTCGAGATCTTCCGCAAGGAGAACTGGGGACTCGTGGTGTACGACGAGGTCCATCTCTTGCCCGCGCCAATTTTTCGCGTCACCGCCGAGCTGCAGGCACGCAGGCGGCTTGGCCTCACGGCGACCCTCGTGCGCGAGGACGGCAAAGAGGACGAGGTGTTCTGCTTGATCGGGCCGAAGCGCTTCGACGTGCCGTGGAAGGTGCTGGAGTCCCAGGGCTTCATCGCGGAGGCCCACTGCATCGAGATGCGGGTGCCCTTCGACGAGGATCATCGTCGTCAGTATGCCCAGGCGGCTGCGCGCGCTCAGTTTCGGCTGGCTTCGGAGAACCCCGCGAAGGTCGCTGTTGTGCGTGACCTCGTTGAGCGGCACGCGGGGGAACGCACGCTGGTGATCGGCCAATACCTGGACCAGCTATCAGCACTCAAGGAAGCGCTCGATGCTCCACTGCTAACGGGTCGCACTCCCAACGCCGAGCGCGAACGTTTGTACAGCGCCTTCCGGTCCGGCGAGATCAGCCTCCTGATTCTCTCGAAGGTCGGGAATTTTGCCGTCGACCTGCCCGATGCCTCCGTTGCGATTCAGGTATCTGGAACGTTCGGTTCGAGGCAGGAAGAGGCTCAGCGTCTTGGTCGGGTCCTTAGGCCGAAGGCTGACGGTAGCGCTGCGACGTTCTATTCAGTCGTCACGATGAGTTCACGGGACCAAGAATTCGCCGAGAAGCGTCAACTGTTCCTCACGGAGCAGGGCTACGCCTATGAGATCGTTGAAGTTCCAGGTGTCGTCAGTCCCAGTCCCCGCGGCGAAGCCCGCACGAAGAGAGGAGAGGCCCAGTGACCGCGTCCGTGCCCGACGATTTATCCCCAGATTCGGAGTCGGCTGAGCCCGGCGAACGCTCTATTCGCAGCGCTGCGTCTGGTGCGAAAAAGCCGCGCTCCTCCGCGAAGATCGCGGGACCAAAAGGCGGCGGCGGGAATGGCTCGAATGGGCTGACCGTGGCGGACGCGCTCAAGCGGCTTCGGAAGCCTGAGCTAGCGCAGTCGTTCGAATTTTGGGCAGGGGACTCGACGGCTCCACCACCCGCCAAGGTCGGGGATCTCAGGGAAAAGCTCGCGATCTGGATGATGGACCCAGAGCGCGTGGCCGCTCGTTCGGCGTCACTCTCCGGCAATGAGCGGTCCGTCCTTGAGGCCTTCTTGGCCGCGCCCATGCACCGCCGCACGCGTGTCGACCTCTCGGCCGTGATCGCCGGGGAGTCCGCAGAGGAGGTGAGCTCGCTCATGCGGGCCGGCCTCGTCTTCGAGGACAAGGCCCCGGCCGAGGAAGGGCCAGCTTGGCTTGTCCCTTCAGACCTCGCGAATGCGCTGCTGGTTCAAGCGATCAGGGACAATGCGGCGTCGACGTCACGGATGCTGACGCTCAAGGGACACCTGGAGAAGACCTACGCCGGACCCGAGGCCGCGCGGCCGATGTCACCCGCTCGCCTCCGCGCGACATTCAAGATGTACGCCAATGAAGCGGCGGCTGTGGCGAGGGTAGAACGCCTGCCCGAGGGTCTGCGGGACCTGATCGGCAAGGTGGCCCTCGAGTTCGGTGGCCTCCTGCCGAGGCGCTTCTTCGACCGCATGGAGACCGAGCTGCCCCACTGGAACCAGCGTCGCTGGGCCAAGATTCTGGAGGAGTCCCTGGTCGGAACGGCGACGCGCCTTGAGCTCAGTCAGTATGGCATTGCCCACGATGACGACACGCTGATTGTCTTCCACGAGGTGACGTTCGCGTGGTTCAAGCGCGTCGCGGTGCCTTCTGACCCCGATGCGCCCCACGACGATGCGTCCTTGGGCGTGGACCTTGTGGCGAACATCTCGCGCTTCCTCGCGTACATCATCGACCACGACGTGCGCTTCACCGTGAAGGGTGAGATCTTCAAGACGACGGAGAAGCGTATTCTTACGGAGCTCATCCCCAATCCTGGGCGCGAGCTTGAACGCGGCGACGTGCTGCACTTCATCTTCCAATTCAGCCGTGCCCATGGGCTCATTGAGGTCACAGGCCAGCGCACCTTCAAGCTCACCAGCGCTGGACGTGAGTGGGAGGCCCAGGACCTCGAAGAGAAGTTGGGCGGCCTGTTCGACTACATCGTGCGCGACGTAGAGGAAGCTCATCAGGCGCTGCACCAGCCGACGATGCGGCAGCTCTTGGTGACGATGTGCAAGCGGCTTGAGGTGGGCGTCTGGTACGACGTGATGTATCTCCCGTTCTTGGCGCGGAACTCGTATCTGTCGCAGCTCGACAGCCTCGGGGTGGAAGCACAGTTCAACGCGTTAGGAGCCGAGATCGGATCGCAGGAAGACCTTCAGCGCCTGGCCTGGAGCCTCGTGAGCTGGGTCCGCAAGCGGCTTTACTTGCTGGGGATCGTGGACCTGGGCTACGACGCGGGCGGACACCCCGTCGCCATGCGGTTGACCCGTATCGGCGCCAAGGTCCTTGGGATGGAGGATCCCGGGTCGGATGAAGTGGCCCTCGGCCGTTTGATCGTGACGCCCGACATGGAAGTGATGCTGTTCCCCGATCCAAGTGCAGACGATGCGACCCTGACCCACGACCTTGACCGCTTTGCCGATCGAGTGCGAGACGGCGCCATGCGGCAATTCAAGCTGAGCGACAAGTCCGTGCACCGCGGTCTCGTGGAAGGCATGACCCTTGGGCGCATGGTGAGCGTTCTGACCCTGAACGCACGCACGCCCGTGCCCCAGAACGTGCTCATGTCCATGCGCGGCTGGGCCCTTAGCGCCGGCGTCATGATTCTCGATAAGAATCACGTTGTGCACGCCGAGGATCCCTCGCTGCTCGCGCGCTTCGCGAGGGATGCGGGGGTGCGGCCATTTATTCGCACGACGTTGTCGGATCGATCGGTGCAGCTGAAGACCAAGACGAGCCGGGATCGCTATCGGACGCTCTTTCGCGACCTTGACTATCTTGTGGAAGTAGATGGGTGAGCGCGGTGAGAACGCGCCGCTTGGGCGGCGGACGCCCAGGGGGCTCGTGGCGCTGACGCCTGGGACGCTCGAACGCTCGGCGGCGAGCGGCGTCGGTCAGGCCTTGGACGCCATGGACCGCGCGGTGGCGGCTGCGATCGAGGGAGGCGTCCATTCGATCATGGTGCGAGAGCCGCTGTTGGAGGACGGGGCCGTGTTCGAGTTGGCGTCGCGGATCCGAGCTCGACTCGATGCGCTTCCTTCAGGGAGCGGTTGGCTGGCCGTTCATGATCGAGTCCATCTCGCGCACGGCTCGGGGGCGGATGCGGTTCATCTTGGGGGGACTTCGCTTTCCGCAGGCGCGGCGCGCAGCGTGGTCGGCTCTTCCGTTGCGATCGGAGTCTCCACTCACGAGGGCGACGATGGGAGGGAGCCAGAGGCGGACTTCTTTCTCCACGCTCCCGTTTTCGAGCCAACGTCGAAGCCGCTGTACGGGCGGGATGTGCTCGGCTGGGACGGAGTTGAAGCGTTCGCCGAAGCCTGTGATCGTCCTGTGTTGGCCCTAGGGGGAATCACGGCGAATCGGCTCCGCGAGCGGTTTGGCGGCGCCGCGCCGAACCCCTCTCGTCTGGCTGGCGTGGCCCTGATCGGTGGGCTTTGGGGGGCCGGCCACGCGCCGTCCCATGTGGCGCAGTCGGCCGTCGAGCTCACCGGCCTCACCTCGCGCTGGGCGGCGTCAGAACGAGAGGTCGCTCCATGAGTGACGCTCGATCCACGATCGCCAAGCAGCGTAAGACCCTGAAGCTGGTGCGTCGCTACACGTTCCTCGCGGCGGCTGTGGGGCTGGTGTACATCGTCACTCGGTTTGAGTTTACGCAGCTGTCGGCGGAACGCTGCTCGCCCTTGACGAGGTTTGCCCCAGGGGACCGACTGGTGGTCGACGGACGTCCGGGTTCTGTTTCCCGGGGCGACGCCGTGCTGGTCATGACCCAGAGCGGCGCGAAGCACCTCTGTCGAATCGACCAAGTGCGGGAGGGTGACGGTCACCTTTGGTGCATCACCGACAACGTGGACTGCCCGGGATTCAGCTCGGAGGACGCGGGTTGGGTGGATCCCCGTGCGGTGACCGGTCGCGTTCTGATGAGCTGGGAGCACTGACGCGTGATGGAACCATCAGGCGATCCTTGGAGCGAAGACGCGCTGCATCGCTGGTTGGCGGAGCAGCCCTGGCCGACGTCGCTGGTCGGGTCCCGCGGCCACGACGCTGCGGTGATCGGGGAGGTGGATGGCCAGAGCGTTCTGTGTGCTGACCAGTGCATAGAGAACGTGCACTTCGTGGTGGCCGCAGGTGGGCAGGCGGTCGGGCGAAAGGCCGTCCTGCGTACGCTCTCTGATCTAGCGGCCACGGCGGCGCGGCCCGTGGCGGTCACGCTCACCCTGAGCGCTCCGCCAACCCTTCCAGGTCAGCACGCTGCGGCCTGGATTCAGTCTGCTCTCACCGGGGCGAATGCAGCGGCGTCGGAGCACGGCGCGGAGCTTGTGGCGGGGGACCTCGCCCAGTCGGTGGGCCCCGTCGCCATCTCGGTAACCGCCCTGGGCTACGTTCCACGGAACATGGAGCCCGTAGGGCGAGATCGCGCAGCGGCCGGCCAAGCCATCCTCCTCAGCGGCCCGGTCGGCGGCTCTCTACCCTCGGGCCGTCACCTCGAGCCCAGCCCACGCGTCCAAGCGGGCATCGACGTCGCCGCTGCCGGGGCCACGGCACTCATGGACGTAAGCGACGGCCTAGCCTGGGATCTCTACCGGATGGCAAGGGCTTCCAAGCTAAACGCCATCCTCGCCGTCAACACGATCCCGCTCCACGCAGACGCAGTCCAAGCCGCGCAGCATTCCGGCCGCACGGCCCTCGATCACGCCCTCCATGACGGCGAGGACCACGAGCTCATCGCATCGATGCCCCCAGACGCATGGACCAGGTTCCAGCAGTCCGCCCCCGGAGCGAGCTGGCACAAAGTCGGGACCTTCCAAACGCTCGCCCAACCCAGCGCCCACCTAACCCTCACCAGCCCCACCGAAACCACCCCCTGGCTCCCCGCCCCGGGCCGCGGCTGGACCCACACCCCCACTTGACGTGTTCCGTACCTGGTAGGAACCACGTCAGGTGGGGGTTTGCCATGATGGGGGGATGATGGAGCGGTGTTTTGTTTCGCTGAGTGAGGAGGCCACGTTGGGGCTGGGCGAGGAGCTGGGGCGGAGGTTGCCGGCGGAGAGTGTTGTGACTCTCGACGGGGATCTCGGGACGGGGAAGACGACCCTCGTGCGCGGGCTGGGGGTTGGGTTGGGGATCGAGGACAGGGTGTCCAGTCCGACCTACACGCTGATGCAGGCCCATGAGGGGGGGCGGCTGCCGCTCTTTCACTTTGATGCCTGGATGGAGGGGCGCGAGAAGGCGCTTCTGGCGGACGGGGCCGATGAGTTTCTGGGGAGCCGGGGGATCGCCGTGGTGGAGTGGGGGAGCCGAGTGGTGGATTGGCTGCCCGAGCCCCGGCTGGAGATCACCCTGGGGCATCGGACGCTGGAGGAGCGGACGGTGAGGATGCGGGTGGTCGGCGCCGCCGTTGGGGGGCTTTTCGAGCAGCTGGGGGCCCTTTTGGATGCGCTCAGTGCCCCTGGGGCCGTTGCGGGGCTGGTTCGCGAGAATTTCGATACGTCCGCTGAACCCTCCGGGCCGCCAGCCGTTCCTTGAGCGTTGAAAGACTCTTGGGACGGTGAACGAGATCCGCTGGCGGCCCTTGTGGGGGGCCGCACTGGGCCCTTCGAGGCCTTCGTGCAGGCGGAGACCGGAACCTTCTTGGGCTTTTTCAGCCGGCTTGGGGCGCGCCGCTCCGAAGCCGAAGATCTGACCCAAGAGACCTTCCTCAAGTTGTTCCGTCTAGCCGTACCCCGAGATCGTTCAGAGCCCGTGGCAGCGGGCGCGGGCGGCTCGTACGAAGCGCGCGGGCAGTTCAGAGGCTTCGCGTTTCGCGTCGCGCGGAATGTGTGGATTGACCGCGGTCGCAAGCGTTCGTCGGAGCCCTTGGTGGTTGATGGCGACGGCGACTTCGGAGTGGACTCGTCGAGCCCCGAACCAGACGCGCGACTCGAGGCTCAGGAAGAGTCAGCCCGCGTTCGAGCGGCTGTGGCCTCGCTCGCGGACGGCCATCGCTTGGTGTTCGAGCTTGGGGTGCTCCAAGGGCTCGCGTACGCCGACATCTCCTCCGCCCTCGATATTCCCGTCGGCACCGTCAAGTCACGGATGTTCCACGCCGTCCACCGCGTTCGGGAGTCGTTGGAAGAGTCCGATCGCGTCCGCAGTCAAATCAACGAGCGTCAGTCCGACGGCGCCTCTCAACAGCACAGCCCATCGGGGGCCTCTCACCGCGCACCCAACGCGCGTCCCCGAGCTCTCTAAGCCATCTCCGAGCCTACCTGCCCCATGTCACACGAGCGATCTAATCAGAGCGATGCTGGATCTACTGCTGGCTCTACTGCTGAATCTACTGCTGGCTCAGCTTCCGACCCATCCTTTGGGGAGAACCTGAACGCTGAGCAGCTCGTGGAAGCGGATGCTTTGGAATCAGAGTTGACGGGCGCCGCCTCCGGCGACTGGACGGCCCTTGCGTCCCGGACCCGTTCCGCCCACGAGCCTCGCACGGCGGACACACTGCAGGCCGAGCGCGTGGCCCAGCGCGTCCTGGCCCAAACCACCCGCGAAGATCTCCGTCGCCGCGGGGACGTGGGTGTGCTGCTGCGTTTCGTGGGCGATCGGCTGCGAGACTCCGCCCTCCTCCGGGTGGCGGCTGCGCTCCTGATCGTCCAGGTGACCCTCGTTCCACTGGTGGCGTGGCAGATGTGGAAGACGCCGCATTCGGGCATCTTCCAAACCGGCATCGAGCCCTCATCGGAAGAGCTGGCACAGGCCCTGGAGGATCTGCCCGCCGACGAGCTCGCCGGAGATCTCGGGCAGCAGGTGGACCCCATCGGTAGTCGCCTCGACCGCGAGTCCCTCGAGGAGGGCGCTGCGGAGGCGGCGGCCGTTCTGGATAGGCTGCCCGCCGATCTTCCCCAGGGAGTCGTGCCCTCGACCTCGGGTGGCCGAGCCCTGGCGGCCATGACGCGCCTCGCCGGTCGCGAGCGCTGCACGGACGAGGACACAGAGTTGGCGGCCTCCCTTGGCCTGCCCGACGCGTCCTATGAGTCCATCGTCGTCGCCGAAGCCCGCCTGTACCTCCTAGCCTGCGGTGGTGGCTGGGACGGCCTGCTGGACTCCTTGGATCACCTGTCCGCCACCAGCAGCCAGCAAGTGGCCTCCCAAGCCTTGGCCGCGCGGACCATTCGCCGGGCAGAAACCATGGGCGTTGCCGTTTCGAGCCTCGGTGAGTCCCTGATCGACGCATCCGGCGACCGCTGGCAGCGGGGTGGACGCGACTGGTTGATCCAGCTCGGGCAGGCCCTCCAGACCGAAGTTCCAGACGACCCCTACGTGGCCGCATGGCTCGAGGCCATCGTTCAGGATTCGTAGCGACTGAGACTTAGCGATAACATCGGTAGCGTGGGCCGTAGGGGGCGCTTTCCCCGCTATCTTGCCGTCTATGTTCCTACCGTCTGCTCCCTCGATTCCGCCAGCTGTTCCCCTTGGAGGCCTCGCGGCCCGTTGCCTCCTCTTAGCCGGTGCGGCCCCCGCGCTAGGCCTGGGAGGTGCTTCTTGGTGCCCCGCGCAGACGGACGAGACCGCTCAGCCCACCGACGGGGATCTATCCGAGGGGGCTGCGAGGCTGCTGAGCCTCCAGGAAGCCCTGTCCCTGGCTCTCAACAACAACTTGGGCCTTCGCCGCGCAGTCATTGAGAGCGATGCCGCACGCTTCGACGCGCGGTCCTCCTGGGGCTCCTTCGATTGGGTCCTGGATCTCCAGGGGTCCTACACGGATTCGGAGTCAGAGGGTAATACGTCGCTGTTCGGTGGCGACGTCGTGGAGCAGCAGGACTCCCGGGTCGACTTTGATCTGACGCGTCCCCTGACCTCAGGCGGCACGTTCGCGTTCCACTTCGACACCCAGTTCAACGAGACGAACAACGAGTTCTTCAACGCACCAGAGCTCTACCAGGACGGCCTGAGGGCCTCTTTTAGCCAGCCACTGCTCCGCGGCGCCGGAAGTGACTACGCCACCTCCAATCAGCGCGAGGCGGAGCTGACGGAGGAGCGACGGAAGGAGGATCTGAGGGACGCTCGCCAGCTTCTGCTGCACGACGTCGAGGTCGCGTATTGGGAATTGGTGGCGGCTCTACAGCAGCGAGACGTGGCTCAGTCGGCGCTGGAGCTTGGCTCCAGCCAGGTATCCCGCGAGGAAGCACGCATCCGCGCCGGCGATGGCACGGAGGTTGATGTACTGCAGGCCAGAACCGAAGTGGCTACCCGAACAGAAACTCTCCTCCAGGCTCAGAACGACGTCTCCCAGCGCGGCGACGATCTCAAGCGCATCGTGTACGCCGATCGTAGCGCCGAGCTTTGGACGCGCCCCCTTCGCCCCACGACGGCCCTTCCGTCCGCAAGCGACGCGGCCGATCTGCCCCACTGGGAAGACGCCTACCAGACGGCCCTCTCCCGCCGCTCCGAGCTGAGGACATCGCGCCTGGACGTCGACAGCTCGCGAATTCAGCTCACACGTGCCCAGTCCGAACGTCTCCACGGGCTCGACCTAGAGCTCTCGGTGTCCTCGGGCGCCGTCGATGAGAACTTCGCCGAGGCACTTGCGGACACGGTGGAGCTTCAGTTCCCGCGTTACCAAGCCGTGCTGTCGTACAACATGCCGCTGCAGAACCGCACGGCATCCTTCGCTGAGCGCGCCGCGCGTGAGCGGCTTCGGGGCTCACAGATCGCGCTCGAGGAGGCCGAGATCATGGCTCTCGGCGATGTGCGGCGGGCGATCCGCGAAGTGCGCTACCGCGCGCAGGCCGTACTGGCTGCGAACCAGAGCGCCGCGCTGGCGCGCGCCCAGCTAGCGGCTGAGCAAAAGCGACTGGACGCCGATCTCTCGACGACCTTTCAAGTCCTTGAATTCCAACAGACATTGATCGAGGCTCTCTCGAACGAAAGCCGCGCCGCTGCGGAGTACGCCAAGAGCCTCGTGGGCCTCAGTCGAGCCCAAGGCGTCGTGGGTGAACTTCCTCCATCAGGCTCTCGCTCTCGCGGCGGCCTGTTTTCCGAACCGACGCGCTGACTTTCCCGCCGATCTCTATGCATCCATCCAAAGCCAGTACCTATCGCTCGGCAGACCGCCGCGCCCGCGCTTCGAATCAGAGCGGCCGCGTGGGGCTCGTCGTCGCCCTCGCGCTGCTCGGTGCCGTTCTCTTCTTTGCTTGGCGGAAGTCGTCGTCGGCTGGTGGAACGGAGAAGCCTTTGACCGTCGAGGAGCTTTACCGTCAGGATCGTCGCCTCCTTCCGGTTCTGCAGGACTGCCAGTTCGTCGGCGCCTTTGACGCAGACACCACCGACATCCCCGCGATCCTGGCTTCGAAGCTGGACGCGGGTGCGCAGCTGGCACCTCAGGGGCGCGCGCGGATCGATCTCGCGGCGATGGGGGATTCGGCCCATGACGCCCTGCGCCGGGTGTTCGACAACGCCATGGTCGACGAGTGGAAGACCGGTGTGGTCAAGAACGTACTGGCGGTGTGCGCTCTTTCCGACGCCGACTACGGCATTGCCATGGCGAAGGACGCGCTGCGCCATATGGCGCCGGACGTGCGGAGCGACGCCCTCAACGTTCTTCGGGCCCATCCCGAGCCCGGGCACTACGAGTACATCAAGAGTTCGCTCCCCAACTTCACGATGGACGCCCACTTGAAGCGCATGGCGGGTGCACTCCACGCAGTGGATCCAAAGCAGGCTGCGATGGACATGGAGGAATGGTTCGACACCGCCGTGGTTTCGAACGGGTACATCAATTCCAAGCTGGTGGATGAGGCCTTGCCGATGGCAGCGCGCTCGTTGGACCCAGATGTTGCCGCGCACTTCCTGCGGCTCGAGAAGGAGGTCCCGGGGCTGATGATTCGCCACCGGTCCTACCTGCTGGCGCCGTCCGCGGGGCTTGGCAACGAGGCGAGCCTCCAGCGACTGCGCGATACGCTTGGCCTGCCGGAGAGGAACGCCCGTTTCCATGCGCTACGTGCGCTCCAGGGTGTGGGCCTTGTCGACGAGGGCTTCGTGCTGGCGGAGACGGGCTCGACGGGTACCGAGCGCGCGACGGCTTTGGGCATGCTGCTTGAGCCGTCGAGCGACGAGGGGCGCACTCCCGAGCGCATCCAGGATGTGCTTGCGCTTGCGCGTCGTTCGCTGCAGGACGAGTCGCCCGATGTTCAAGAGACCGCACTTCGTGGCCTTCTCGTGCGCAAGGACGAGGAGGGTGAGACTCACCTCCTGAGGCTGCTGCAGGGAAGGATCGACCAACGCGCCATGGCGGTCCATGCCATGCGCGAGGCCATCAAGGACAACACCGAGGTGGCCGACCAAGCCCGGACCATTCTCATCGCGCAGTGGGATCGCGAGCTCAATAGCTCGCAGCGCTCAGAGGAGTTGCTGTCAATCCTGTCGGCGCTGGGCGCCGTGCCCGGGGAAGCCACGGGGCAATTCATTGCTGACACAGCCGAGATCCTTGGTGAGAACACGGTGAAGGGGACCTCTGGATTCCACTGGGCGATGGGGCAGGTATTCAACGCTGGTCCAGAGGCCCGCCGGGTGCTGCGCCAGCGGATCCGCACCGAAACGGCGCCTCTGCGTCGGCTGGACATCATTCAGTTCCTCTGGCAGGACTTCACCGACGAGTCCGCGGAGATCCTGCTCGGTATCGTCGATGACGAGTCCAAGAGCGGCTACGAGCGTCTCTATGCTGCCGATCGTCTCCTGAGAATGGGACGCCCGGAGGAGATCGTCCCGGTGTTCAAGCGGGTGGTACGAACGACCTCCGATCCGGTGCTGCGACCTGGCCTTGAGTGCTTGCTTTGGGCTTGGTTCGGTCCACCGGTCGGTTGACGGGGCCCGCGAGTATTCCCGGCCTCGGCTGGACGGTAAGCTCCGGGGTATGGGTCATGTGATTGAGACGCGGCGTGGGCCGTCGTGCGCCTGGGTCCTCGGCTGTATCTTCAGCTGGGTGCTCATCGGCTGTGGGGGCGAGGGAAGTGCGCCCGCGTCGACGGATTCCGGGGCTGAACCGCCGCGCCCGTCTGCGTCGAGGGGCTCCCCGCCCGCTGCGCCGAACCCAGCGGCGTCAAGTGCCCCTGCTCCGCAATCTCCATCGGGTGGGCCCCGTGTCTTTCCGTCCCAGTCTCCTCGGCTGCGCCCCGACTTCGACGGGATTGCTGAGCTGGTCAATCCTGCGCACCCGAGTTCCCCTTGGCCGGGGGAACTGTTGGCTCTGAGCGCGGAGGATTCTCTGCAGATGTTCCTACAGGCCCTGCGCGTGGGCGATGCCAAGGTCCTGCGCGGGATGATCACCCGGGACCTGAAGGGCCGCTCCCTCGATGGGGCCGGAGCGTCCGTGGAGCTGACCGGTGAGGCCCTGTTGGCTGGGCTCAAGGAGCGTCTGCGGCTCAGCCTTCCCGACTTCGCACGGGATGGGGTCATGGAGGTCTCTGTCCTCGAGGTCGATGCTCCGCCGCTGCTCGGGAAAGACGCGACCGATCAAACGGCGCCCAGGCGCGGCCGAACCTTGGCGCTCCTCAAGCTCGGTACCCGGCCGGAAGAGGGGGCTGCGGTCCGCCACCAGATCCACGCCACGCTGGACGTGGTTTGGCGGCTCGGTCGCCGCGTTCGGATCGTGGAGCTCTCCCTGCTCGATGTGCGCGAAGCCTCGATCGCGCCTCCGTTTCGTGACGTGACCGCGGCGGTCTTAGGGGTAGACCGCGGCCGAGATGAGTCCCTTGAAGCACTGCTGGGCCATGGGGCTCTTGAGCTCGTCGGGCGAACGGACCGTGTGGTGGCGTCGACGGATATCAACCTTGCGCTCCACGGCGCCGCGGTGGGCGACCTTGACGGAGACGGATGGGAGGACGTCGTTGTCGGTCGGGCCGGTGGGCAGCCGAATCTGTGCTTCATGAATCGCAGCGGCCGCCTCCAAGAAGAAGGTGCGGAGCGAGGGCTGGACGCGCTTGAGGACACCGGCGGAATGCTCATCGCTGATCTTGATGGTGACGGTGCTCGCGACGTGATTTTCGGTCGCGGCCGTGAGGTCGCCATCGCTTGGAATGACGGCACCGGGCGGTTTCCCTCCACGGCGGTCTTGAGTAGCCCCGGGGGTAAGGCGCGGGTCTATTCACTGTCCGCCGCCGACGTTGACGGTGATGGAGATCTCGATCTATACGACACCAGGTACTTTCGAACCGGAGGCTACGGGACCCAAGCGCCGACTCCCTATCACGACGCGAAGAACGGCGCAGCCAATGTCTTTTGGCTCAATCGACTCGTCGATGAGACCGCCGCGGAGCCACGGGCGTTCCGTGACGCCACCAAGGAGTACGGCCTCGATGTCGACAACGATCGCTTCAGCCTCTCATCGGTCTTTGATGACTTTGACGGAGACGGCGATCTCGACCTGTACGTCGCGAACGACTTCGGCCAGAACAACCTATACGTCTGGACGGGAGAAACCTTCAGCGTCGGGTCGGATACCAGCGGCCTGAGCGACAAGGCCGCAGGCATGGGGATCAGCGTGGCGGACGTGGATCTCGATGGACTGCCCGACGTGGTCATCAGCAACATGCACAGTGCCGCGGGGATGCGCGTTGCGCGCGAGGAGGGGTTTGGCCTTGAGCTCACCCCTGAGACCCGCGATGAGTTCAAGCGCCACGCGAGGGGCAACACCCTCTACCAAGGACTAGGAGGAGGCAAGTTCCGTGACGTGACGGATCGGGCAGGGGCCGCACCGGGCGGCTGGGCGTGGGGGAGCCGATTCGTGGACTGGGATCGCGACGGTCTGATGGACATCATCGTTCCCAATGGGTTCCTCAGCGGTAGACGCGGTCCTGACCTGCAGAGCTTCTTCTGGCGGCGAGTGGTGGGCACGACCCCGATGACCCTCGATGCGCCGGGAGCGCAGATGGATCACTATCTAGCGGGCTGGGCCGTCATCAGTCACCTCTCGCAGTTTGCCCACCAGCACTGGAATGCCCACGAGCGGACCTTTGCCTACCACAACCGCGGCGACTTCGAGTTTGAAGACGTCACCTTGGCGGCGGGCGTTGGGTTCGCCGACGACGGGCGCGCTCTTGTAACGGCCGACCTCGACCGGGATGGCCGACTCGATCTCGTGTTCCGCAACCGCACCTCGCCAACGATGCGCATCCTCCAGGGCACCACAGATGGTGGGGGCTGGGTGAGCCTAACCCTGACGGGGGACGCTCCCAACTACGACGCCGTGGGAGCCAGCGTTCAGCTCGGGGCCGGTGGGGTTGTGCGAAAGGCTCGAGTGACGGCGGGGGACGGCTTCCTAGGTTCAGCCACGAAGAGCCTCCACTTCGGCCTTGGGGCGTCCACTGCCGTTGATTCGGTTTCGGTGACCTGGCCGGATGGAACGGTGCAGGACTTTCCCGCGGCTGAACTACTGAACGGTGCGTGGAGCCTCGTCAAAGGGCAGGAAGAGCCGGTGTTACTGAGCCGTGGAGAGAGCCCCATGCCCCCGCTCGACCGAAGCATGCCCGAGTCGATGGCTTCGGCGGCTCCTGGGCCGCTCCGCGTGCGCGTCCCTCTGCTCGAGGAGTTTCCCCTTGGCGCTTGGCGCCTGCCGTTCTTCGTGGAGGATGGTGACGCCCCGGCAGCGAAGGCCCGTAGGCTCGACGAGACGGGGGGGCCGGCGGGCACGTTCGTTTTCGTGTGGCACAGCAAGTGGCCAGCGTCCGTCGAGGCACTCACTTTGCTTCGCGGCGCTGAGGCAGAGTTCGAATCCAGAGGTGTTCGGGTCCACCCGCTCTCCATGGATAGCGTTCGCGATGAAGACACGGCGCTGGACAGGCTCCGCCAGGCAGGCTTGGAAGGCGACCGACGGGGCGGGCGGATCGGCAGGACGGGGTCGGCCGTGCTGAACCTCATCACGGCCCGAACCCTCGCGCCCTACGAGGAGCTGCCGCTTCCCCTCGGCCTCTTGTTCGATGCAGAGGGCGACCTCGTTCGCATGAGCGTCGGTGAGCTCGATGTGGTTCCTCTGCTGTCCGATGCCGCGACCATCGCAGCCAGAGAGGATCCAACGACGACACTTCCACTCACGGGCGGGCGTTGGACGAGCGATCCCCCCACGCGTCCCCTAGCGGACGTGCCGGAAAAGCTGCGATCCCTCGGCCTCAGCGAGCTTGCGGACTTTTTGGAGGCCCACCAGTAGCCGGCTTCACCAGAATCCAACTCTCGTCGGAGAGGTCGACGTTCATGAGGCCTTGATCTCCTCCCGGGAGCAGGTCGGCGGCCTGTGGTGGGGCCGTCCGTCTCGACAGTTCGCTCGGATCTGCTCCGCTCCAAAGGCCCCGGTTCGGGTGGGCGTAGATGGCTCCATCGCGCAGGGCCGCGAAGGCATAGTCACCGCTCTTTCCGTAGGTGTCGGGCCACGCAACCAGGGCGACCTCTTCGCCATGGCCCTTCATGACGTAGCCCGTTGCGAAGCGATAGCCGTGGTGGAGCAACGCCCCAGGCGCATCGGTGCGCCTTGCATCGCGGAATCTATGCTTGAGTCGTTCGACCCCCTGAATGATCCCGTAGAGCCCATCCTCGCTCAGACCACTGAGCTCGGCGCTGCTGGTGGCGATCGTTGCTTTCCCGAGTGGAAACGACCGGGGCAGCGTCTGGCGAAAGATGGCGCCCCCAAGGAGGCCAAGGGTCAGCTCGGCGTCTTCCCGATTCGCGTCGAGGACGTGGACCCTGAAGCGCGGTAGAGAGACGACGACCACAAGAACGGCGATGGCCCCCACGAGAAAAGCCGCTGGCACGCCGCCACCGATGGGGCGGGTCGAGGGGATCGTGGCGCGATCAGTCTCCTCAGTACCTTGGTCTCGGTTTTCGGGTGGGTTCATTGTTAGGCTCGCCATGGCCAGCATGTCGTGGGCCCCTGTGAGTCTGGGGATCCTGGGAGGGCGATGCAAACGTGATGAAGGACGACGGGAAAAAGATCGACGGAGAAGCGCTTCTGCGCAGCGTCCCGGGGGAATGGCTGACGCCGACCCTGGAGATTGCTCGCACGATGTCGGCCCATGGCGAACGAGTGTGGATTGTGGGTGGGGGCGTTCGAGACCTGATTCTCGGGCGGCCGATCAAGGACATCGACCTCGTATCGGCGGCGCTTCCCGACAAGGTGGAGAGCCTCTTCCCGAGGACAGTTCCCGTGGGAAAAGCCTTTGGGATCGTGGTCGTCGTGTTGGGCGGGAAGGAGATCGAGGTGGCGACGTTCCGTCAGGAGCGCGGGTATTCCGATAGCCGTCGGCCGGATCAGATTGTCTACGCGGAGTCTCCAGAGGTCGATGCGCGGCGCCGCGACTTCACCTGCAATGCGCTGTACCTCGATCCTCTCAACGGAGAGATCGTGGATCCGGCCGGTGGCCTCAGCGATTTGGCCGCCAAGGAGCTGCGGGCGGTGGGGGACGCGGCGGCGCGGTTCCGTGAGGACGGCTTGCGCCTGTTGCGTGCCGGGCGCTTTCTGGCCGCACTGGATCTGCAGCCCGCGCCCGGGCTCCTGGGGGCCATGGCGGCCGAGGTGGACTCCATCCGGGGTGTGAGCCCAGAGCGCGTTTTGGATGAGACCTCAAAGATCTTGCGCGGGCCTGACCCGGCGCGTGCCGTAGGGATTCTTGCGGGAGCGGGGGTCTTTGCAGGCTGCATGCCGGGGTGGCAAGACGTGGATGATCCGGTGGACGGGGCAGCGTGTGCCGAAGTTCTGGACGGCTGTTTGCCGTCGCAGCCGCGCGGTCAGTGCTCGCCCGTGGCCCTCGGCCTCGCCGTCTTGCTGGATCCAGGAGGCGCAGGTGACATGGACAGCGCGTTGAACCGGCTGGATCAACTCAAGGCGAGCAGGGAGCTGCGTTCGTCGGTGATGGCGCTTCTCCGCATGCGTTCCGAGCTTCTCGATCGGGTGGAGCAGCCTGTGCCCGCGGAGGCACTGGAGCGAGGGAGCTGGATCGCGCTCGCGCGGGATCCGTTCTTCGAGGCGGGAGCCACGCTGGCCGTGGCTGGCCAGCCGAATGCCCAGCCCGGTGGCCTGCCCGACGGCAAGGCCAGCGATAGTGCCATCGACAGTGCCGTCGACAGTTCCGTCGACAGTGCCTTCGACAGGGGCGAGCTGATAGCGACCCTGGACGCTCTCCGTGCGCTGTCCGATGGCGCTCCTTCGGAGCCTGTTGAGCTCACTCCCAAGGACGCGATGGCGGCGGGGCTACAGCCGGGGCCGGCTCTTGGGGAAGTGCTCCGACGAGCCAAACTGATGGCCCTCGCCGGCGAGTTTGACGATCGTGCAGGCGCACTCGCCTGGTTGGAGCGAGAGGTCCGCGACCTTCTCTAGACTACGTTAGAGGGAAGAGCTTGCGCATCGCGCCCGCCATGCGCGCGCCTACCAATGCGACCGCGATGGCGGCGGCGGCGGCCGGGCCCATGAAGAGTCCCATGGCCGCGATGGACGCGGTGAAGAGGGGGAGGCGCCGTAGCGCGAGTCCCGTGGAGGCACCGACGGTCCCGCGATTCCATCCGCCTGACTCGTCGAGCTCACGCCTCCGCTGGAGGAGCACGATCGCGTTCCAGGTGGAGATCGCCGCGCACAGCGCGAGGCCCGCTGCGTGGGAGCGCGACAGCGCCGTGATCTGGGTGAGATCCCCCGCCGGCAAGAGCGCCAAGAGCCCCGCTGCTGGCACGGCCATGGCGGTGAAGGCGATGCCGCGCAGGGCGTTGCTTGGCCTCTTCTCCAGTGGCCGCGAGTCCTCTTCGTCCTCAAGCCGTCCGAGTCGGCCGATGAAGAAGACGTGGGCTCCGTAGACGAAGCTTAGGCCCAAGAGCGGCCAAGCCGGAGCGTCCGTAAGGCCCACGAGCCAGGGTGCCATCAGCCCCGCGCCGAGGTTGCCAGCGCGGCAAAGACCCAGGAGCAGCGGGCCGCGCACCTCTCCGCGCCCGACGAGGTCGTAGAGGATCGCGAGCAGCGCCACGGCCGCCATCCAGCCGCCCGCACGCAGCCCCGCGCCGAAGGCCCAGAAGATGCCCCCGAGGATCAGGATGAACGCCACGAAGAGGGCCATCGAGGCCGGGATCGCGCCCGACGGGATGGGCCGCTCCGGCCGCACCTTGGCGTCTTCTTCGCGGTCGCTCCAGTCGTTGAGCGCCATCGCACCATGGTAGATCCCGAGGCTCGCTGGGATCAGCAGCCACGGCAGCAGCGTCTCGGGCCAGGCTGCGCTGAACCCGATCGCCACGCCCACGAAGACATCTGACAGGGCGCTGAAGCCCAGGGCAATTCGGATCAGCTGCCCGAAGGCGATGACCGGGTTCGCCGCAGCGCGGGCTTTCGGCTCCGCTGCACGTCGACGCTTGCTCATGGCGTGTCGATGAACCAGCGCACGATGTCCTGGTAGGTCACATAAACCATCAGCGACATGATCATCACGAGCCCAACGACCTGGCTGTAGCCGAAGGTGCGCTCCGAGACGGGAGAGCCCTTGATGCCTTCAATGAGGAGGAACAAGAGGTGCCCGCCGTCGAGGATAGGAATGGGCAGCAGGTTCAGGATCGCGAGGTTGATGCTGAGAATGGCCAAGAACTTGAAGAGCACAGACATGCCTTGGCTCGCTGCGTCCGAGGAGATCACGCTGATCGAGATGATGCCCCCTAGGTTCTTGGTGGAGATCTCTTTGCTGAAGAGCATCTTCTGAAGCTGGCGCCAGACGTCGGCAAAGAAGCGCTTGGTGGTGGTGAAACCTTGGGAGAGCGCCTCGCCGAACGATTCTGCTCGGATGATGGTGGTGGCGGCGGCGAGTGCGAAGCCGTACTCCGGTCGCGGAAGCGCTTCGGGTGTCAGAGTGACGCGGACCTCGTCGAGGCTGGTCGCGACCGCACCGGCTTCCGCGCCAGTCGTTGGCTCGGGCGTGCGGTACACGAGGAGCTCCACTGGATTCTCCTTCGCCACCGCAAGGCGGATGTTCTTGAGCACCGCGTCCCAGGAATCCACGGTCACTCCGTTGATCGTCACGATCTCGTCGCCATCGGCTAGCCCCGCGCGCATGGCGGGGGAGTTCTTCGCGACGGTGATGACGGTGCCCAGCTGCTGGTTGGCAAAGGCGATGTCACCGAGGACCGCGAGCGGCGGGGTGGTTCCGTCGAGGGCCGCGGTCAGCGCCATGCTCGCGCTCCCTCGCTCGACGTTGAGAAGGAGCTCGCCATCCATGGGCGCGGTGATCAGCGCCTCTTGGATGCCGTCTACCCCGTGCACGCGCGTTCCGTTCACACGAACGATGCGATCCCCGCCTCGCAGGTCGAGGGACTTCACGAGTGCCGCGCCCGGACCCGTGGTGCGCAGGGACTCAATGCGCGTGCCGGACGGCGCGACGCCCACTAGCTTCTGCTCGCTGGGCTTCATCTTGGGCGCCACCGTCACGGTGCGTTCCTGTCCGTTCGCATCCTGAACGCGGACGTCCATGGAATCGCCAGCGAGCATCGCGCGCAGGAGTTGGCGCTCGAGGCTAATCGCACTGGGCTGTCCCTCGATGCCGACGAGGCGATCCTCGGCCGTCAAGCCAGCCGCTGCCGCAGCCGACTCAGCTGCCACGACGAGCTTGGCCGTCGGATCAAATCCGGCGGGGAGGCCCACGCGGTAGACCCCAAGGTCTTCATCGAACTTCGGGCTCAGCTCGAAGGTTTGCACAGGCGGCAGCGGGCCGCCGTTCTCGGCAGGTGGCTGGACGTCCAGCGTCACGCCGTCCTTGCCGTTGACGGCCACGGCAATGACGAGGTGCTCGAAGTCGACGACCTTCTCGCCGTTGACGGTCAAGATGCGGCTATTCGCAGGAACGCCGGCCTCCCACGCGGCAGCTCCGGGGGTGGGGGTGCCGATGATGGCCTCGCGTGCGGGCAGCCCTGCGAACATCACAAAGGGCATGACCACCAAGGCGAAGATCACGTTCATGATCACGCCGCCGGAGTAGTAAAGGAAGCGCTGGGGGACGCTCAACGACGAGAGCGTGCCCTCTTCTTTTTCCGTGGTGCCGTCGTAGTACTCACCGGCCACCTTGACGAAACCGCCGAGGGGAACAGCCGCGACCTGGAACATCGTGTCCCCGCGCTGCCATCCGAAGAGGCGTGGGCCGAAGCCTAGCGAGAAGATCTCCACCCGAGCCCCGCACCAGCGAGCCGCCATGAAGTGGCCGAGCTCGTGGACGAAGATGACGAGGCCGATTCCGAAGACGACCAGGATGATGTTGAAGATGTCGGGAAAACTCATGGGTCAGGGCGTGCCGGTAAGGGCTAAGACGGCGTCGCGCGCGTGCGCACGGGCGAAGGCGTCGGCGTCAGCTAGGCTCTGAAGGGACTCACCGCTTTGGTGACCCCCTGCGTCCAGGGCGCTTGCGTTGATGGACGAGATCTCGGGAAGAGTGATCGCGCCTTGGAGGAACGCCTCGACGGCGACCTCATCGGCGGCGTTGAGGATGGCGCCGGTGGCTCCGCCTTCGTCGACGCAGCGGAACCCAAGCTCGAGGGCGGGGAACCGGTCCGGGTCGGGCGCTTCAAAGGTGAGGTTCTTGAAGAGGTCGAAAGAGAAGCCCTGGAGGTTCGATTGGCCGCGATCCGGATGATGCAGCGCGAAGTGAATGGGTCCGCGCATGTCAGGGGGGCCCAGCTGGGCCATGACGGATCCGTCCACGAATTCAACCATCGAGTGGACGATCGACTGGGGGTGAACTGCGACCTGGATTCTCGATCGATCGAGGCCGAAGAGGTGGTGCAGCTCGATGACCTCAAGGGCCTTATTCATCATCGTGGCCGAACCGATGGAGATCCTTGGTCCCATGTCCCAGTTGGGGTGGGCGAGGGCTTCCGCGGGGGACGCGGCCGCGATCTCGGCCGCGGATTTCGTTCGGAAGGGGCCGCCGCTCGCCGTTAGGTGCACGCGGCGAATTTGATCCGAGCTTTCGCCCCTGAGGCACTGGAAGACGGCGGAGTGCTCGGAGTCCACCGGCACGATGGTGGCATCCCGCATGCGGGCGCGCTCCATCACGATCTCGCCCGCGATGACCAAGGACTCCTTATTCGCGAGGCCGAGATCCACCCCCTTGTCCAGGACCGCCAGGGTCGGCTCGAGACCCGCCGCACCGACGATTCCGTGAATCGCGACCTCAAAATTCGCCGCTGCGATGAGCTCTAGGGTCGCATCGGGGCCGGAGAAGACCTTGGTTCCTGTGGGGACTGCGCCTTGGAGTTCGGCGGCGGCGTCTTCGTCCGTGAGGCTGACAAAGGGCGGGCGGAACTCTTCCACCTGCCGGGCGACAGCCTCCCAGGAACCCCGTGCGGCCAAACCGGCGGCGCTGAGCCCTGAGTCCGGCTCCCGGATCAGGTCGAGCGTTTGCTGGCCGACGGAGCCGGTGCTGCCAAGGATCAGGGTGGGTTTGTTCAAAGCGGAGCGCCGTTGGGGCGTCGGTAGCAGATTTATCGGCCAAATTCCGGCTGCGGACGAGGGCCAAAACGGCTTCACGGAGTCTAACGGCCGTGACCGCTAGGATTCGCCCCTAACCTCGTGGTTGATCCCGCCTCGTTGTAGGCCCCCGGGGTCAGGGTGACTAACCTAGTAGCGCCCTATCTGAGTCATTCCTCCCCATGACACGCCCCTGACCCGGGCCTTACTCCAGCCAAGCGCTCCTTCAAGTGACCAAACCAGCTCCCATCACCTACCGCGACGCGGGCGTCAACATCGATGCCCAGGACCAGGCGCTGGCGTCGGCCAAGGACTCGGTCCGGGCCACTTTCACGCCCGGCGTCCTCTCGGATATGGGCCTCTTCGGCGGACTCTTCGATCTGGCCAAGGTGGGAGCGGACGGTCACATCCTGGTGGCAAGCGCCGATGGCGTAGGCACGAAGCTCGAGGTGGCGAAGCGTGCTGGCATTCACGACTCGGTGGGGCGGGACTTGGTCCAGCACTGCATCAACGACATCCTGGTTCAGGGGGCTCGGCCCCTGTTCTTTATGGACTACGTCGGAACAGGCCGACTGGAGCCGGACGTGGTTTCGTCGTTGGTGAAGGGCTGCGCGGACGCGTGCCGTGATAGTGGCATGGCGCTCCTCGGCGGTGAGACGGCAGAGATGCCAGGCCTCTACGGCGACGGGGACTTCGATCTGGTTGGCTTCATCGTTGGGTCGGTGGCGCGGGACAAGGTGCTCGACGGCAGCCGCGTGCGTCCCGGGCAGACGCTCATTGGGCTGCGTTCCAGTGGACTCCACACGAACGGATACTCGCTGGCCCGCAAGGTCATCTTCGAGCGTCTCGGTCTCGGCATCGATGACAAGCCGGCCGAGCTGGGTGGGCAAACCGTGGCAGAGGCGCTGCTCGCTCCCCATCGCAGCTACTTAGAGCTTTGCTGGCCGCTGCTTGAGAAGAACCAGCTCGCTGCCCTTGCGCACATCACCGGGGGAGGCCTGTTGGACAACGTTCCGCGGGTGCTCGGCGCCCACGACGCCGTGATCGATCGCTCTACCTGGGAGACACCGCCGCTCTTCAAGATGATTGTGGATGCCGCCGGTATCGCGGGCACCGACGAGGCCTACCAGGCCCTGAACATGGGCATCGGCATGGTGCTCTTTGTGGCGGACGAGCACCTCGAGGCCGTCGAGGCCCACCTAAGCGCTGCGGGCGAAGATGCGGTGCGTATCGGTCATACGACCGCTGCGGTTGAGGCAGAGGGAGTGGTCCGCTGGGGCTAGGCGGCCCATCCCACGCGTCCTCCGGGCGCTGCGCCTTCGTTGGCGTCCTGATGGGGGCGCTGGTGGTGGCGGGCTGCGCGCTCTTGGCCCATGGCCAGGACGCGGCAGCATCTTCCGTGGTTGATCCTCTGGACCAGGCCAAGGGCATTCTTGCCGAGCTAGCGGCCGAGCCGTCTCAGCGCAGCGAGGCGTACCAGGACCGCGCGAAGCTCCTGACTTCCGGCTTCAATGCCTTCATCGAGCGCATGGATGCATTCGACGGCGAACTCAGCGTGGGGCTCGCCACCGAGCTCTTCAGGGAGGACCCCGCGATCTGGAGCGCTTTTTGTCTGGAAGGAGCCCTACGGCGTTCTGCGCCCGTCGGTGCCGACGGGCAATCCATGGAGTGCCAGGCGGCCCTCAAGGCACTTTTGAGCTTACGGGAGTCCTACACCGGCGAGCCACCAGCCCAGCTGGACCTGACCCACCGCATCGCCATCCTCGGCGCGGGCTTTGGCGATCGTCTGTTGGAGCGGTCTGCCCTGGGGCGCGCTTTGGCGGCTGGCGGCGTGGACGGGGCCCAAATCAGTGGTCTTGCGGCTCTCCAGCAAGACGCGGCTGCCGCCCAGCGCCTCTTCGGATCCTTGCTCGATCGTTCCCTCGATCGTTCCTATCTGGCGGAACCCGGCGGCCAACATGACGAGTCCGTCACGCCAACATCGACTATAGAGAACAGTCCACAGCCATACAGTCCAGAGGCATCATGGCGTCCCCGCCTGACTCCTGAGTCCGCTCCCTGGGCTCTGCGCGGTCATGCGCTCGCCTCGCTGGAGCTCCTCCGCCGAGCTTCGGCCGAGTAAAACCCTTCAACATCCCCCAAGTTCGACCCTCCCGGCCCCAAAGAAACCATGCGATTCATTACCCCGCTTCGTGGCGCTAGCCTCGGCCTCGCCTGTGCAGCCTTCGCTGTGGCAACCCCCCTCCTTCCCCAGGCCGAGCGCAAGCTCAAGGACTCCGACGTCAAGAAGGTCGCGAGTGCGCTGGGCGACTACTACGTGGCCTTGGAGAAGGGCAAAGGGCGTCTTGAGGCAGAGGCAGAGTTCATTGAAGAGCTGCAGAAAGTGAACGAGAAGAAGCTGAAGGGCGGCCATCTCCTCGCGTCGCTCGGTGACGTCAATCACGTCATCTACAAGGCCAACGGGTACGAGCGGAAGGCTCCGAAGCGTGCGAATGGTTCGGTCATCGAGAAGTCGCTGAAGTCCTCTCGTGTGGAAGGCGGAACGGTGGACTACGCCGTTTGGACGCCGCCTAAGTACAAGCCGAAGGCGGGCCCCTACACCCTGATTCTGACCATCCCTGACGAGGGCAAGTCCGCAGAGAACCACATCAAGGAGAACTACATCGACGGGGATCTCCTGGGTTCCACGGTGATCGCGGCTCCGAAGATGCCCGGCGACGCCGACACGTGGATGGGCAAGAACGGCATCGGCTCCGTGCTGCTGACCATGCGCGACATCACCGACGTCTACGCCATCGACGTCGAGCGCGTCTTTATTGGCGGCCGCGGCATGGGCGGCGAAGCCGCGCTGCAGTTTGCGAACATGTTCCCAGATCGCTTCGCTGGGGCCTTTTGCTGGGCCGGTGACGGCGGTGCGGGCGTCACGGCTGAGAACCTCGAGCACGTTCCGGTGCTGATCACCGGGGGCGGCACGAACGCGACGGGTCTTGCGGACCGCGCGAAGGAGGCCAAGCTGGAGAACGTAACCCTCGACCCAGCGGGTGGAGAGGCGGCCATCGTTGCCTGGATGACGGACAAGCGTCGCTCTAGCTACCCAGAGAAGTTCTCGATCGTCCCGGGGGAGAGGTTCCCGACGCGGGCCTACTGGGCGCAGTTTGCACCGACGGAGGACATGAGCTCCACCAAGCTTGAGGCCGCGGTGAATCGCGAAACGAACACCGTGACTCTCACCGGTTCAGGCATCACGGAGTGCACCCTCTACTTCTCGGATGGCGTCGTGGATCTGTCGCGGCCCGTGACGGTGATCGCCAACGGCGGGGAGCCGGTGGTGGATACGTTCGAGCGCTCCTCGACCCAGTTCTTGCAGTTCATCAAAGAGAGCAAGTCGGATTCGGGGCGCTACTACGTCGCGTCGAAGCAGTACTCCCTTCCGCTTCTTGTCGATGAAGCAGGCGAGTGAGCGCAGGCGCTCCTAGCCTGGATCGCGAGCGCGGAGTTGGCAACCTCTCGCTAGCCCTTCTTGTGGGGCTGGCAGGGGCGGCAACGATGGTGATCGAGCTGGGCGCTGTGCGGCTTCTGGCCCCTTGGTTTGGGACGTCGAGCAGCGTTTGGACGAATGTCATCGGCGTCGTTCTTGCGGCACTGGCCCTCGGTTACGCGATCGGCGCACGGCTCGCCTCGGGCGCGGCTCCCCAGCGCACCCTCGGGATCGTTTTGCTCCTCGGTGCGGCGTTTGCCGCGTGGCTCCCCTTCGGTGCCGCGGCTGTCGCTTCTTGGTTCATGCCCGAAGGCGTCGCGCTGCACGACGCCGCGGATCTCTTGGTCTGGGGCAGCTTGGGTGCAGCCTCGTTGCTCTTCCTACCAGCGGCCGCCACTCTCGGATGCGCTGGGCCGTTGGCGGTCGAGGTACTACAGCGGACCCGCGGAGGTAGCGCTGGCCGAGCCGGCGGCCACGTTCTCAGCGCTTCGACGATCGGGAGTCTGATCGGCACGTTCGGGACGACGCACCTGTTCATCCCGACACTGGGCGTGACGGGCACTTTCCTCACGGCCGCTGGCACGCTGGCGGTGGCTGGTGCGTTGTTGATGGCCACGGGTCGTCGCGGCTCGGCGGTGCTACCGGCGGTGGTGCTGCTGGTCGGAGTTGCTGGGGGGGTGCTATCCGCCGGTGGTGCACAGGGACGTCCGCCGGCCGAGGGGGAGACGCTCCTCGCCTCGATGGACTCAAGCCTTCAGTCGCTGCGCGTGGTCGAGACCGGGGAAGGGGCCGAGCGAACTCGTTTTCTTCGGGTGAACGAGAGCCTCGACTCGTTCCAGTCGGTTTGGAAACCAGCCACCGGCCTGCTGCAAGGCGGTCACTACTACGACTACTTCGCCTTGCCCTACGCGTGGGCCCACAGGGAGCGGGGGGCGGCGCCTGAGGAATGGAACGTTCTCGTAGTAGGTCTCGGAGCCGGTACGGCAGTGCGCGTGCTCGAGGGGGTGGTCGAGGACGGGACGCGCCTCCGGACCGTGGGGGTCGAAATCGACGCTGCGGTCGTGGACCTCGGGAAGAGGTTCTTTGACCTTCAGAGCGATGACGCCGACCGAGTGGCGGTGGGGGGGATGGACGGTCGAGCTGCGCTTGCATACACCGATCGTCAGTTCGATCAGATCATCGTCGACGCCTATGCCAACAACATGGAGATCCCCCCGCACCTCGCGAGCGTGGAGGCGTTCCGCGCGATGCGCGGCGTGCTTGCCGAGGGCGGCTGGATCTCGATCAACGTGGGCGGTTTCGGGCTGGACGACCCGGTGGTTCGGGCGGTCGCGGCGGCGGCAACCGTTGGACTCGGCGAGCCGGTTAGCATTGGGCGCGTGCCTTTCTCCCGGAACTTGTGCGTGACGCTGAGGAAGGGGGCCGCGGTCCCCGCGCCCGGCACCTCGGAGTTCGGCTCACGGGGACCCTCGCTGGTGGGGGGGACGGCTCGGCTGATCGCCGGGTTCACGATTCCAAACGCTTGGCGGGTTCTCGACGCGGGCGAGCTGGGAGGCGAGGCCATGACCGATGATCGGTCGAACATGGAAGCCCTCCAGCTCCAGTCCATCACCGAGGCAGCGACGAGACTGGCTCTGCTTGACGACGCTTCCCGTGACGGCTCACTGGAGTCATCTGCGGCGGGTGGTCCCACATCCGAGGACCAATCGAATGCGGAGGCCGCGCGGCGACTGGCCCGGGAGGGGAGCGACCTTGCCCTCGCTTTCGAAGCCATAGCTGCCATCGAATCACCTCCCCTGCGGCTCGCCACGGAAAGCCACCTTCTTTGGGGCGCGGGTGATCTGTTCCGCGCGCTGGAGGTCGCTGGTGAGGGACTGGCCTACGCCCCGCGGGACACGGGTCTGCTCCTGTCGGCGACGAACCTAGGACTCATCGTTGGGGCGAGTGACGCCGCCTCGGTACGGCTCGGCCGCCTGCAGGAGGTCCTGGCGGCAGATCAGGCCATGGGGGACGAGGCTCGCACCTGGTGGGAAGGGCAAACTGAGCCGCTTTTGACCTTCGAGGCTGACGCCGCCGAGGTGGCAGGGCGCAAGGCCGCGGCGATTCGCGACTCCCGTCGCGCAGCTTGGCTCATGGGGGCGTGTGCACTCGGTCTCATTCTGATGCTGGGGCTCGCGAAGTCTCCCGGGAGCGACACGTCTCGATCTTCCGCGACTGGGTAGGCTCTGGGGGAACCAGCTGGCTTGGCAGTGCGTCACAGCATCTCAACGACTGGTTCTCATCCCACATCTCTCTGGCTCCACAGCCCTTCGCTCTCCATATGCGCTCACTTCTCTTCGCTTTAGCGGCAGCCTCTCTCACCGCATCGGCTTCGGCGCAGATCGGTACGACCTACTGCACCGCCAACCCCAACTCGGCGGGCACGATCTCGGCCATCTCCGCCACGGGTAGCACCGATGTCATGCTGAACGACGTGACGCTCAACTGCGACTCACTGCCGCAGAACGTCTTCGGCTACTTCATCACGAGTCAGACCCAGACTTTCGTCATGAACCCGGCTGGAAGCTCGGGCAACCTCTGCGTGGGCGGCGCCATCGGGCGCTATGCAGGTGACATCCTGACCTCGGGATCCACCGGCTCCGTCGACCTGACGATTGACCTGACGGACGTGCCTGCCCCCACGGGTAGCTACGCCGTGATGCCTGGGGACACGGTGAACTTCCAGCTTTGGCACCGGGACTCCAGCGCCGCCGGCCCCACGTCGAACTTCAGCGAAGGCCTCGCCGTCCAGTTCGACTCCATTGTCACCGGCCCCACGTTCGCCACGGACATCTACCCGATGCTCACCCAGCCGAACATCAACGCGGACTCCTGCGTGACCTGCCACGGCATGTTTGGCATCTGCAGCCTGGAGTTCACGTCGGCGCAGGTCGCCTACGACAACTTGATCAACGTGACGGCTACGTGCTGCGCCCCCGACGTCTACGTGGTCCCCGGCGACCCGGCTAACAGCCTGCTGCTTGAAAAGCTCGGTTCGCCCGCCTGCGGATCGAGCATGCCCCTGGGCGGCACCTTCGCCGGTGACACCAACGTGATCAGCGATTGGATTCTCGCTGGCGCACCTTTCTGATCAACAGTATCAGCCCCAAGGCTGGATCAGAATAGATCCAGCACACCGCCGCCCTTCCTCGCATTCGTGAGGGAGGGCGGCGCTGCATTCCAGGTGAGGTCCAGCGCGAGATGTGTATTCCAGGGGAGCGAGTCCCCCGAGCAAAGTGCGCCCAACGCGGCTGCGGCGAACGCGCGCGACTTGTCATCGATGACTCGGGTTCCGATGCGCTTTTCGCGTACGACGTAGAGGAGCGCAGGGACGGCGCCGGGGTCGTTGCACCAAGCGAGGCCGCCAAGGGCAGCGATGCGCTCCTCCATGACGCGCGTGCGGGCCAGCTTGCCCACCAACAGCTCGACGAGGCCTTCGTCGTGGAAGAGAGCCAGCGAGACCGAGGCGGCGCGCAAGAAGGTTGGGCTCGCTGGCTCTTCGTTGATGACCCGTCGCAGAGGGACTTGGGCTCCGCGTGCGCCCATCAGCGCGAGGGATGTCGACATGAGCCCGCGTACCATGAACGCGCCGGAGTCGAGGCCCTTGATCAGGTCCCGTTGGACCTCTTGATGCTGAGCCAAGCCAAGGGCGACGGAGGCAGCCCCCATGAGAGCGGGGCTCACGCCCTTTCGAAGCTGCTTCACCAGCACGCTGCGAGTCTTCAAGGAAGGGGAGCCCCCCGCCCGAAGAATGGCATCCTCGTAGAGTCCGAGCGCGACCGTGGCCCAGGGGCGGTGGGCGTTACGTCCCTCAGTGCAGTCATCCCGCAGGCCTTGGACGATCTCCGCGGCGATTTCGCCACGGACGCTCTGGGTGTCGGTTCCCGCTTTGGCCGCGATACGTGCAAGCGCGATTCGCGTGAGGCCGGCCTCCCAGCCTTGGGATTCCTGACCCATCTCGACGAGCCGTTCGATCGCGTCACGATCGGGGCCGTCGGCGCGGGGTTGAGCCAGGAGCCCAACTGCCTGAACGAGGCCCTGGAGCACGAGTGGGTTCTTCTCTCCGCCGCGCAGGGCGAGGTCATCGAGGAAGGCGCTCACGATTTCAAGGCGCAGGCGCTCGCGTAGAGCGGCTAAGGGAAGCGACTGGTCCGGATCCTCTAGACCAGAGTCAGACTGGAGAAGTCTCGCGACCGCCACGGGGATCTGAGCCCGTACGTTCACGGCGGACTTGCGATCTCCGTAGAGGGCAAGGAGGCGGCGGATGGTCTTCTCTTGCCCCCGTGGCTCCGCTTCGGTGGCAAGGGGCGTGACATCGAACGGCAGCGGTGCCCATGCGAGGCCGAGTACCGCGGCAACGGCCAGGGCGCTTTCGTCCTTGTCCTCCTCCGCCGCGTCTAGGAGGCGGCCCACGATGAAGGTTCGTTCGGAGTGTCGGCGGGTTCGATGTCCGACCAAGCCGAGGGCATAAAGTGCCGACGTTCGATCCTGCCGGTCGATGCGCGCCACGCCGAGGGCCTTTTCGCCCGCGGCGTCCTCTTCGAGGATCGCCGTCAGGAGGGCCGTGGCCCGGGGGCCGCCCACGAGGCCAAGTGCGAGGATCGCGGTGTTCCGAACGGACGTGTTGGAGTCTGCGAGGCGAGCTCGGATCGAGGATTCGACCGTGGTCAGCTCCTCAAGCTCTTTGGCGACGGCCCGAGGGGCCTCCCCGATCTTCCCAAGGGCGATGATGCATCCCACGGCCAAGTCGTTGTCCCTGGTCTTGGCGAGGCGTTCCTGGAGCAACGGGACCACTTCCCGGTGCACACGACGCTGGTCGACGCCAAGGGGCGAGCGCGTGGGGCGCTCCCCGTTGAGTAGGGCGGCCGCAACTTTGCCGCTCCCCGGCTCGCGGACTTCTGCCAGGAAGGGATCGCGGTTGAAGCTCCACCAGTAGGTCCAGCCGCTGCCTCCGCTTTGAAAGTACTGCCCGAGGTCGCCTGGACCGCCGCTAGTGGGGTCGCCCGGGCTCGGGAAGAGGTTCACGGCGCGGGGCGGTGCGAGGGCGCCCTGGCCGGCCGATGGGGCGGCTAGGGCCCAGAGGATGACCACGGCACCAGCGGCGAAGCGGAGTCCATTAAGCGTGGGGGATTGTTGCCTGCGTAGAGTGGGCATGGGCGGGAGACCGGGCGGGGCATGGGAGGGGTACCCGTTCTATCCAGTCCCATGGGTGCTAGCTACCGGATTGCCGGGTGATCGAGCGTCCGGCGAACGGCGCAGGCAAAAAAGAACGCCCCGGCGCGACCTCAGGGGTCACGCCGGGGCGTTCGAGCAGTTCGACGATCTCTAGAGGATGTCGAGGATGCCGTCGCCGTTGGTGTTCGTCAGCGTGCTGACGTTGGCGCGGTAGTTCACGTTGCGCGAAAGCTTCGTGTTCCACGGGAAGTCTTCCTTGTCGCAAACGATGCCGAGTGCCACAGCCGAGAAGCCGCGTGCGACGTCCGTCGCCTTACGGTCGCTGGTGCCAAGAAGCATCTTGGTCAGCGGCTCGACGGAGTTCTTGTCACCGATGAAGCCAAGGGCGCTTGCGATGGCAGCCTGGGCCGAAAGGCCTTTGGCTTCCTGAAGCATCGTCACGAGCTCCGGAACGGCCGTCTTGTCGCCAAGGAGGCCGAGGGCGATCGCAGCCTGCTGGAGCAGGTCAGGGCGGAACTTCGACTTCTTGATGGTCTCGTTGAGGATCTCAACAGCAGCCGTAGCTTCCATCAGGCCGAGGCCCACGGAGATGTTGCCGCGTGCTTCGTCCGTCGAGAACTCCTTCTTGTTGAGCATCTCAAGGAGCTCGTCCTGGGACTCAGTGTCCTTGAGGAGGCCGAGGGCGATGGCGTAGCCACCGATGAGGGCCGGAGCCTTCTCCTTCTTAGCCTCGTTGCGGACAGCGAGGACGACGTTCGGCGGAACGCCGGCGCCGCTTGCGTTGAGAGCGTTGCCGTAGACGCCGAGGGCGAGGGCCGCCCAGGGCTGCTTCTGGCCCTTGCCACGCGCGAGCGCGGTGAGGATCTCTTTCTCAGCCTTGCTCTGAAGCGCGCGGTTTCCACCGGCGCCAGCGCGGCTGCCCATCTCGCCGAGGGCGATCAGTGCGAAGAACTCGGTCTGGTTGTCAGCGGACTGCTTCGCGATGCGCGAAAGCTCCTTGAGGATCGCTTCGTTCTGCTTGCCTTCTTCGCCGCCGTCGCTGGCGTTGCCCACCATGCCGAGGGCGATGGAAGCCGACTGAAGAACTTCGACCTTCTTCTCCTTCGAGTTCTGGTCAACGATCTCGAGCAGAGCGTCGATGACCTTGCCGCGGATCTCGATGCCCGCTTCCGGGATCTCGTCGTGGCTTGCGAGGAGACGTGCGGCTGCGAGCGGAACCTGCGCGCGAACGCGGAAGTCCTTGTCGCCGCCATCGTCGCCGCGGGTGTCCGCGTTCATGCGCTTGATGAGGTACTCAAGGAGCGCGATGCGGTTGGCTGCCGTAGCGGCGTTAGACGCCTCTTCGGTGGCCGCAGCTTCAGCTTCCCAGTCGAGCGGGATCAGGCCGAGCGCGCTGATGGCACCCACCTTGATGTCCGGCTGAGCGCCGCGCTCGCCCTGGATGGTGTCCAGGAGGTGCTCGACGATGGTCTGACGCATCTCGTTGCTCGTGCTCTTGTTGCCGACGAGACCCAGGCCGTACGCGGCGAAGGAGCGCGTGCGGAACGGAACGGCTTTGCTGACGAGACGCTGGCCTTCCTCGGTGCTCCGCATCAGCGAAACAAGCGTGGGGACGGCGCGGTCGTCGGCAAGGATGCCGAGCGCGAGTGCGGCGGTCTCAGCAATCTGCTGCTCGCCTGCATTGAGGAAGCCCGTCATGATCTCGACGAACTGCGAGGAACCGTCCTCGGTCGGCACGTCGCCGATCTTCGCGAGTGCGATAAGGCAACCCGTGACGATGTCGTTCTGCTTCTCTTTCTCAAGCGTCTTGATGAGCGCCGGCACCACAGTGCCGCGGATCAAGGCGGGACTGGGACGCAGCGAGCTTTCGCGCTGGTCCTCTTCACCGCGGCCGAGGAAGAAGTCGTCACTGCTGGACTGAACGCCAGCGGAGCGAACGCGAGCACGGAGGTTCAGGTACGGCTCTTTGTTGAAGCCCCACCAGAAATCCCAGATCGAAAGGTCGGGACCCGAGGGGCCGCCGCCTGAGGTTGGGCCGCTAGCGGCCGGGCCGGCTGCCGGAGCACCGGGGCTGGACGGGCCAGGCGAGGAGGGACCAGCGGGGCCAGGAGCCGACGGGCCGCTGGGGCCGGGGCTCGAGGGGCCGCCTGCGCCGCCGCCTCCGCCTCCGCCACCGGGAGGAACCGTATCGCCAGGTCCGCGGTACGTACCGCCGTGTCCGGTGGACACGTCGGGGAGGCAAAGAGCGCCTGCCGCGACGAGGCCTCCTAGGAGCAACTGTTTCTTCATGGGTCGGGTGTCGTTTGGGTTTACGGGGGTCCCGAGGACTCAGGGGGAGCCGCCATTTCGCTGGCGGCTACTCCGTGAATCGGGGCCCGGTGACCATCTACTAGAGTTGTGATACCGGGGTGGGAGGAAGAACCCGCGGCGGTGATGCAAGGGGAGTGCAAGCGGTATGCCAGGGCGCGAGCCCTACGCAACAGCTTCCTCAGAGGTCCTCCATCCGCGCGGCCAGCGAGGGCCACGACCGTGAGATTGTAGGCTTTACGGGCTCAAAATCGTCGCTTTCGTCCCAGCTAGCGTCATTTTTGCCGGTGCCGCTTCTGACGGCGGCGATAGGGGCCGCGTTACGCTACGCACCCCCGATGTCCCCTTGGTGGTGGCCGCGTTACGTCAGGGTGACGGGATTGGCACCGTCCCGGCCGGCGCCCTGGCTCGATTGCGATCCGCAGCGTCGATCACGCTTCTTTTTGGGTGCTCGGATCGTCAGACTCTCCTTGTGAGGCACCCCTGGCACGCGCTGACCCGTCTTTTGACCGCCGGGCACGGATCCCCAGAAGCCGCTGGCCCAGCCTTCGCGGAGGCATGGACGGAGGTCGCGGCTCGGCTCGATCTCGTCCGATTGGCGTGGTGGGAGCGAGGTACCAGCCAAGATTCGGTGGGGGAGCCCACTCTGGCGTTCCCAGGGACTCGAGCGGTGCTGCGGACCTTCTCGCACCATTGGAGCGGAGGGGGCCTGCAGTCATCGGAGCTCGAGCAGAGCTGGCTCCGACCGTCGGCCTGTGGCGGCGAGGACGAGGCGGTGGTGGTGGTCGAGGGCTCCGTTCTCCTGGCCGCTAGTGAGCCCGGCTGCATGCCGAGCCGAGCGGCGCTTGTGGAGCTTGGCACGCTGGCACTCGCCGTTCGCCGAAGGCTTGAATGGCTCGGTGAGCGCCAGCGTACGCAGTCGCGGCTTTCCCAAGCCCACGCGACGGCCGCCGCAGGCCACGATCTGCGGAACGAACTGACCCGCGCGCTGCTCTTCGCCGGTCGTGGCAACGAGGGAGACTCGGAGGAAGTTCTCCGCGCCCTGGCTGCCGCAAGGGATCTAGCCCAGTCAGCACTGCTGGTTCCCGATGAAGCGGGCATCGCGCACGGCGTGAATCGCGCGGCGGAGCTCGCGTCGCTGGAGTTGGTCAATCTGCGTCAGGCCGTCTCGGAAGAAGTTCGCGCTGCCGCCGCCGCTGCCCGTGCTCCTCTCGGCCGGACGCCGTCGGTACGGCTGAAGTGTCCGAAGGGTCTGCATGTGCTCGTTCACGAGCGCACGTTTCGACGGGCGCTCCGCAACGTCGCGCTCAACGCGATGGAAGCCACCGTTCGCGCAGCGCGAGACCCTATGGGCACGGTCACCGTTCTTGCAGAGCGCCTCCCGGAAGTTTCAGACTCGGGGTACGGCGTGCGGCTCACGGTCCGCGATGAAGGCACGGGGATGGGCGCAGCGGAGGTCGCGAGTTTTCTGGATCCCCGAGGCGCGACTTCGACGGAGGGTGCGCGCGGAGAGCATCCGGCATCGACGGGACTTGGCACGGCTAGCCTTGCGCTGGCGCTCGCCGCCAGCGCCATCCCGCTGCAGGTGGAGAGTCAATTTCAACACGGGAGCGAGCTCACTTTCTGGCTCCGAAGCATCTCGGATCCCCGTGCGTCCGTACGGCTTCTTGTGGATTCGGATCCGCGTAGGGGACGGCGAGAGCTCGCGCGCATGCGGGGTCAGGCGGGCGAGGCCTGGCTCCTGCTCAATGAACGCGCCGCCGCACCCCTCCTTCGATCGGAGTACGTGCAAGCGGCGGCTGCTGACGAGAAGGCGAGCGTCTAGCCCTGGAATAAGCGCTAAGGATCGTCAGATCGTGCAGCAGGGCCGCGGGCGCGGCGGCGCTGCGCGAAACGCAGTGGTCTGTCGATTCTTAGCGCTTATTTCAGGTCTAGCGCTCTTTGACGACGGCGCGAGCGTACTCGCGGTTCATCCGAGCGATGTTGACCACGGAGATGCCCTTGGGGCATGCCGCCTCGCACTCGTAGTGGTTGCTGCAGTTGCCGAAGCCCTGCTCGTCCATCGTGTCCACCATGGCCAGGACCCTGCGCTCGCGTTCAGGCTGGCCCTGGGGCAACAGCGTGAGCTGACTGACCTTCGCTGACGTGAACAGCATGGCCGAAGCGTTGGGGCACGCGGCGACGCATGCGCCGCAGCCGATGCAGGCGGCCGCCTCGAAGGCGAGGTCTGCGTTCTCTTTCGCGACGGGGACAGCGTGGGCGTCCGGTGCTGCGCCGGTGTTCACGGATACGTAACCGCCGGCCTGCTGGATCTTGTCGAAGGCCTTGCGGTCGGTGACGAGGTCTTTGAGGATCGGGAACGCGTCGGCGCGCCAGGGCTCGACCTTGATGTGATCGCCGCTTCGGTACTCGCGCATGTGAAGCTGGCACGCCGTGGTGCGCTCGCGCGGACCGTGGGGCTTGCCATCGATCGTGAGTGAGCAGGAGCCACAGATGCCCTCGCGGCAGTCGTGGTCAAACTCGAAGGGCTCCTTGCCGGACTCCACGAGCTGCATGTTGAGGACGTCGAGCATCTCCAGGAACGACATGTGCTCGTTCGCGGTGATCTCGTGCTGCTCGAATGCGCCGGGTGCTCCAGGTGCTGCCTGTCGCCAGACCTCGAGCGTGATGCGCATGTCGCCTTCTTGGGCTTTCTGAATCATCTTGGTTCTCTCGTGTGGGAAGGGCTACTTGTAACTACGCGTGGTGAGCTTGACTTCTTCGAAGGTGAGCGCCTCGCGGTGCTCGGTGGGGGTGTCGTCTGGGCCGTTGAATTCCCAGGCGGAAACGTGGCTGTAGTCCTCGTCGTTGCGCTTGGCTTCGCCCTCTTCCGTTTGGTGCTCCGCGCGGAAGTGGCCGCCGCACGACTCGTCGCGGGTGAGCGCGTCGTGCATCATGACCTCGGCGAACTCCATGAAGTCGGCGACGCGGCCAGCCTTCTCAAGGTCCTGGTTGATGGTCATCGGGTCGCCAACAACGCGGACGTCGTTCCAGAAGCTGGCGCGCAGCGCCGCGACCTTTTGCTTGCCTTCCTCAAGGCCTTGCTTCGTGCGCTCCATCCCGCAGTAGGTCCAGACCAGATTGCCAAGCTCGCGGTGCATCGAGTCGACGCTACGTGAACCCTTGATGGCGACCAGTGCTTCAGCGCGGCCGCGCGCGGCGGCTTCGGCTTCCTTGAACGCGTCGTGGTCGGTGGTAACGTTCTCCAGCACGCGGCCGGCCAGGTGGCTGGCGATGGTTGCGGGGATGACGAAGTAGCCGTCCGCGAGACCCTGCATGAGCGCACTCGCCCCGAGGCGGTTGGCGCCGTGGTCAGAGAAGTTGGCTTCGCCGAGCACGAACAGGCCCGGGATGGTGCTCTCCAGGTTGTAGTCCACCCAGAGGCCGCCCATCGTGTAGTGCACGGCGGGGTAGATGCGCATCGGCGTCTCGTACGGGTTGTCGCCCGTGATGCGCTCGTACATCTCGAAGAGGTTGCCGTACTTGGCTTCGACGGTGCTGCGACCGTCGCGTTTGATCGCGTCTGCGAAATCGAGGTAGACGGCTTCGCCTGTCTTGCCGACGCCGCGCCCTTCGTCGCAAACGGTCTTGGCGTTCCGCGAGGCCACGTCCCGCGGCACGAGGTTGCCGAAGCTCGGGTACTTGCGCTCGAGGTAGTAGTCGCGTTCAGACTCGGGGATGTCCGTTGCCTTGCGAGTGTCACCCTTCGTGAGCGGAACCCAGACGCGGCCATCATTCCGCAGCGACTCGCTCATCAGCGTGAGCTTGGACTGGTAGTCGCCAGAGCGTGGGATGCAGGTCGGGTGGATCTGCGTGTAGCACGGATTGGCGAAGAAGGCTCCGCGCTTGTGCGCGCGCCACGCGGCGGTGACGTTGGAGTTCTTGGCGTTGGTCGAAAGGTAGAACGCGTTGCCGTAGCCGCCGGTGCACATCAGCACCGTGTGGGCCGCGTGGCGCTCGTACTCACCGTTGATGAGGTTGCGCGTAATAACGCCTCGGGCGATGCCGTCGACTACGACGAGATCGACGACTTCACGTCGCGTGAGCATCTCGACCTTGCCCGCCTTGATCTGGCGGTTGAGGGCGCCATACGCTCCGAGCAGGAGCTGCTGTCCGGTCTGGCCCCGTGCGTAGAAGGTCCGGGAGACCTGGGCTCCGCCGAAGGATCGGTTGTCCAGAAGTCCGCCGTACTCACGGGCGAAAGGGACACCCTGGGCGACGCATTGGTCGATGATGTCCACGGACACCTCCGCCAAGCGGTGCACGTTGGACTCACGGCTGCGGTAATCGCCGCCCTTGACCGTGTCATAGAACAGACGGTGAACGGAGTCGCCGTCTCCCTTGTAGTTCTTCGCGGCGTTGATGCCGCCTTGGGCAGCGATGGAGTGCGCACGGCGCGGGCTGTCGTGGGTGCACAGCGCCTTGACGTTGTAGCCCATCTCGGCGAGGGTCGCGGCCGCGGATGCGCCCGCGAGACCGGTGCCTACGACGATGACGTCGAACTTGCGGCGGTTGGCTGGGTTGACGAGCTTGAGGTCGAACTTGTAGTTCGTCCAGCGCTCATCCATCGGTCCGCTTGGGACCTTGGAGTCCAGCCTGGCTGAGTGAGTAGGGTTGTCGGCGATGGTCATGGTGATCAGCCAGCGAAGAACAGGTAGCAGGGAATGCCGCCGAAGCCGGCGACAAGCAGGACCGCAATGCCGCGGCCAGTGAGTTGAATGAGTCCGCGGTAGCGCGGGTGCGCGAGGCCGAGGGACTGGAAGGCACTTTGGAATGCGTGCCACATGTGGAAGCCCAGCACGACCATCGAGATGGAGTAGATGCCGAATCCGATGGGGGACTTGAACCTCGCAATCACCATCGCGGCGAGGTCGTACTCGCTCGGGTCGATGAACTCCTTAGAGATGCGGAAGTCCCAGATGTGAATCAGGAGGAACACGAGGAGCAGCGGACCGGTGATCCACATGGTCGTGGATGCGAAGGACTTGGCGCCCATGCCGAGGTTCGACCGGTACTTGTCAGTGCGCGACGACTTGTTCTTCGTGATCAGGAAGACCGCGAAGAGGATGTGCACGACGAAGAGCGCGAGGAGGCCGGCCTCAGCCAGCGGCAGCAGCGGGTTGGACTCGATGAGGTGCGCATACTCGTTGAACGCTTCTGCTCCGAAGTAGAGCGTCATGTTGCCCGCCATGTGGACGAGCAAGAAGAGCGTCAGTGAAAGCCCCGTGATGGCCATCACGTACTTCCGACCGATCGACGAGTTCAGGAATTTGACGAACGAATTCATGGGGTGTGCTTCGAGGCGCGGAGCGCCTCGCCGGGTGCCCGCTCGCACCAACCCCAATTCGCGCCGCGCTGCGTGCTTGGAGTCAATGAAGGCGGATTTGTGGGCTCAATTCCCGCTTGGAGCCGCCCCGTAAGGGGGGTGGCGTAGCAAGACTTGGGCGGTGGGGGAGGTGAGGGGGTGTGAACTGTCGCAGAGGGCTGTGTCGGGCCCCCACTTGGCCCAGTATGTTATCGGACAAGCCCCCCGTTTCCGCCTATCGTGACGCTGTTTCCTGGGTCAAATGCGACACCATGCACTAGGCCAGCTGTCGCGTGCGCGTCAGGCTGTCACCCCACCCCTATGAGCCCCACCTTCACCAAGCTGCTCGTTGCCCGTCACGGTGAGGTCCATGGTCGCTGGCGCCGGTCGATCTACGGGCGACTGGACGTCGAGCTGTCCGATGTCGGCTTGGAGCAATCTCGACGCCTAGGCAGAGAACTTTCCGGGGTGGCGCTGGACGCCGTCGTTAGCTCTGGGCTGCAGCGTGCCGAGGCCGCCGCTGCCGCGGTGCGGGAGCTCCAGGTTGGTGCCCAGCTAGGTACCCAGCTGAGTCGCATCGACGACCCGCGGTTTGTCGAGCTTGATCGCGGCGACTGGGCCGGACGAACCGTTGACGAGCTCGAGCAGGTCGAGCCCGAGGCCTATGCGCGCTGGATCACCCAGCGGGGTGCGGTTCGGGCGCCGGGCGGCGAATCGCCCTCGGATGTGGCCCTGCGAGTGCTGCCCGCATTCGACGAATGGGCGTCCAAGCACCCGGGCGGAACGGTCCTCGTGGTGGCGCATCTATGGGTGGTCCGCAGCGCCGTTGCGGCCGCTCTCGGCCTGCCAATGGAGGCCTCTGGGTCGCTCTCCCTTCCGCCGGGAGGCATTTGCAGCTTCCTATGGCCAGTCAAGGCTCCGGGCCTCGAGCCGTCCAGGCTGCCCATCCTAAGCTCGTTTGGCCTGGCAAGTACTTAGCTCAGGGTCCGACTCAGAGCTCACCTCATGGCCCAGCCCAGCGACTAGTTGGGAGAGAAGTCCGTCCCAGGCGGCTTCGAGGGTTTGGGCCCTCCAGGGCCAGCGCCGGGCGCGCCGCCTGCGGGAAAGTCAGGCCCGTCCCCGAGTCCCTGTGCCTCCAGCATCCGGCGGAAATCAATCGCGCCATCGCCTAGATGCGCCGCCAGCCAGATCAGGTAGCAGTCCACAGGATCCACGGCGTCATCGACCGGAAAGGCCGCCTTACAGGTGAGATCGCAGGGCCGATCCTTGTTGATGAAACAGTTCTTGCTAGCCACGCCGCCGTTATAGCGCCAAACCCCAGAACCCCCAAATCCACCCCTCCCCAGCCGTGCTCAGATCTGTCCATAACATACATTATCCGAAATAGAATCCATCCCCACGCCCCCCAACAAACGATCCCACGAGATTCTGCCCCATCCGGAACCAGGTTCCAATTGGTGCAGAATGGCGATTCTGCGCAACGGGAACCAGGTTCCGATTGGTGCAAGCGTCCCCGAAGCGGCGATCCAACGCCAAGCTGACGTCTTCCGTACCGGGTACCGAAGACGTCAGGATGGAAGTTGGGCCAGCTGGGTTGGGTGGCTGCCGATCTAGGCAGCATGGATGGTTCTAGTTCTGCCCCGAAGCCTGTTCATCGGTTCCTTGCATGCGCGGCGGTGCTCGCGGCTTGGATCTCGATTGCCTCCTGCATGGTGACGGTGGATGACACCCGGGCCCAAGCGGGGGTTGTTGGGCAGGAGGATTCGATGCCGGCGGCTTATCGGACCTTCGTGCCGAGCCTGCCCGTTTCTCATCCTCCTTACTCTGAGTTCCACGCTAGCTGGATGCAGCGGCTCGATCAGCCCTACATTTACTTGGAGCACTACGGCAGCTACGCCGAGACGGGCTCGATATTGCCCGTTGTGATTCGCGAAATGCGCATTCAGGGGCTGGAGCCTTCTGGGGCGCCGTTTTGCCTCTTCTACGACGATCCGGGTCAGAAGCCCGCGGACCAGCTCCTCTCACGGGCCTGCGTTCCTATCGCAGACCAGCGCTCACCGGTAACGCCGCTGCGCTACGACGTGCTGCCCAGTCGGACCGTGGCGTACGCCTACGTGTCGGGTGCCTATCCCGAAGTGCCCCGCAGCTACCCCTTCGTCTTCGACTACATGAAGGGCCGCAACTTCGTGATCGACGGCCCCATTCGGGAGACCTACATCGTTCCCCCATCGGTCGCCAAAGCGTCGTCGGACTTCCTCTGTGAGGTTCAAATCCCTGTCACAAGCGGCAGCCGGTAGCCTGAAGGGTTGCCATGTCC
>CAYQKK010000021.1:0-15279 GCA_964417955.1 uncultured Planctomycetaceae bacterium | reverse complement strand
CCGCGAGGTCCGCCTGCCCAAGCACCTTCTCAATCAGCGCTCGGTTCCGCTGCAGCACCACATGGATGTCGCAGGCCCTTTCATTGCGGTCCAGCAGCAAGCTCGCCCGCGACGCAAGTCGTGCAGCCTCCACCGAATCGCCTCGGTCAATGCAGGACCGTGCATAGCGCACGTAGAGCTTGGCGGCCGCGTCGTCCCCAATCTCCTCTTCTCGCACTTCGGGGAGCTCCTCCGCGGACTCGGATTCAAGGATCGCGATGCTCGCCAGCACCGACGCGGTGCGGTTCATCCCGGGCGCGCGCTTCGCGTCGCGTGCGCGCGCCAGCCAGGCCTTGGCTTCTTTCTCCTGGTGGAGTCGGAAGTGCCATTGCGTCAGCCGCTTCGCCGAGTTGACGGCCTTGGAAATGAGGAACTCCTGGCGGGGTTGCTCGGCCATCGCTGCGAAGGCTAGCTCGGCCTGCTCTTCGGCGCTCGCCAGCATGGCCGCGAGTTCCGGTCGTAGTTCATGGTCGCCTAGTTTCTCGAGTTCTTCGACCGTGGCCGACTCAAAGAACGTTCTGTGACAGCTGTGCCTGCCGATCGCTATTTCCTGCGACGTCGCGGTCATCCGGCTGAAACGCCTCGATGATCGCCTGGGTTTCACGCACGCATTCCAGTGACGCATCGGGATCGCACAGCTCAAAGAACATGATCGAGCGCACCTTGGCGGCGTTCCATGCCACCCGCGACGCGTTGTAGTGACTAGGGTCCCGCAGGCGCAGCTCCTTGACCAGCTCCTGGGCCTCAAGGCAGGTCGCCGCCTGGGCCTTCGTGCCTTCCCTGGTCCAGCGGGTCGTCTGCATCACGGAGACCGCTTCCTTGATCTTCGCGTCCCCGAGCCAAACCGTGAGCTCTTGATCGTCCGACGTACGGGCGATGTCGATGCCCGCGCTCACCAGTTGCCGCACCTGGTCCTGCGTGCCAGCGAGCGGCTCGATGGCGAGGTAGAGATCCTCAAGGATCGTTCCCGCAGCCGATCGCGCGAGCCTGACCCGTTCCAGCTCTAGCCGCTCCAAACGCCGCAGCTCGACAGCGCTCTGTTGGGCACTGTGCGCAGACAGTCCGAGGGCCGCTGCGCCCACCGCCATCGAGGCGCCCACAGCGAGGGCGGCTATCGTCGTGCGCGGTTCCCTCCGCGCCAGCCGCGTTGCCCGCTGGGTGAGCGTCTCCCTACGCGCGTGAACGGGCTCACCTCGCAGCCATCGCTCCAAGTCGAGGCGCAGCGCGTAGGCCGTCCCCGTTCTTCGCTGCACGTCCCTGCGCGTCGCGGACTGCACGACCGCGTCCAACCCGCCCGCACGTAGCGCTTTCTTCAGAGCCTTGACGCTGAGTCCGCGCTCGCGCGCGACCTGAACAGCCTCCTCGATCCGAACCTTCGCTCGCAGTAGATCTCAGCGGGGCTCCCGCGCCGAGGTCGATGATCCTGACGGCACCGCCACGGGTGACAATGACGTTGGTCGGTGCAATGTCCAGGTGCAGCACCCCCGCGCTGTGGCAGGCCTCGACTCCCCGGCAGACATCGACGACCAGCCGAACTCTGCCCTCAATATCGAGTTTGCGCCGCTTGCAATGATCCCCGATGGACTCGCCCTCAAGACGCTCAAGCGCCAGCCACTCGGTCTCTCCATCCAGCTCGCCCGCATCGAGCAGCCGAACCACGTGAGGACTGTCCACGCGGGCCAGAAGTCGGCGCTCATGCCCAACGGCCTCCCTGGGCTCACACCCGAGATCTCTCGCCATGGCCTCCACGTCGATCAGCTTGATCGCAACTTCCTGCTCGAACGCACCATCGCTGCGAGCCGCCGCCCACACCGAGCTCAGCCGCCCCGTCGCCATGCGGTGCCGCAGGTGAAAGCGGCCCACCACCCGGCGGTCACTCGCTCCCTCCGCCTCAAACCCCAACGAACCCGGCAACTCCTGCTCGCTCGCTCGATCCAGCCTGATCAGGTCGCGCACGATTTCGGCGAGCTCCGAGTCCCTCGACGTAAGCTCCCTCAATCCGGCTTCCTGCGCCTTGTTCTCAAGATCGATCAGAGCTTCGAAGTGCTCTCTAGCTTCTTTCCATCTGGGGATCATGGTGCGGGCGTCCATCCGCTGCAGCGCAGGGGGCCGAGCCATACCCTCATGGAAACGGCAGCAATTCGAGCAGCTTCTCGTCGCCGGAGTTCCGCCACTCCTCGGCGAGCTCCAACGAAACCTCGGTCGCGACGCGGCGCAGCTCTGGAGCATCGTGGCTGAGCGCCACGCCTCCGATCGTCTTCATGAGCTCAGCGCGCGTCCGATTGGCGGCTCCGTTGGCACCCATGGTATCCATTCCGCTGCGGACGATTCTTGCGAGGCTCGCATCGAGCTCGGCCCTTGCAGCGCAGCGGCGAGGACCACCCCGAGGCTCCCCGTGCGAAAGTTCGCGGGCAGGATCGCCTCCGCGACCTTCGCCAGTGAGTAGACGTCGCTCGCGGTCGCGAAGGCCGTGCTCGGCGCAGTGCTTGTCGATGGCCAGCCCGTCCACCGCCTCCATCACGCAGAAGGGACGACCCTCCGCCGTCTCGCCCGCGTCGAGGATCCTCGCGATGCCGGGGTGGTCGAGCCCGCCGAGGATCTCTCTCTCCCGTAGGAAGCGCCCTTGCGGCTCCGTACCTCCGAGGTCCTCGTGGAGCAGCTTGAGAGCCACTTCTCGGTCAAGCGCGCCGTCGTCGCGCGTCGCCATCCAAACCGTCCCCATGCGGCCAGCGCCGAGCTGGCGCAGCAGACGGTACCTTCCGACGATGTCGCCCGCGTGATCCATGTTACCGCCGACCGTAGCACGCCAACGGCAAACGCGCACGGCAGATCGCCCGTTCTAGCCCGGTGCCAGCGCCGCCGCTTCCGGCGGGTAGCAGCAGTAAATACGCGCGTGCCCGTCGAGCTCAATCGCGCCCCGCACGCGGTCGCCCGGCGCCAGCGCGTCGCGCAGCGGCGACGGAACGATCACCGTCATGACGTCGCCGTTCGCCGCGCGCACCTTGTCCGTGGACGCTTCGAAGGTGGCCGCCTCGGGCCCGTCGATCTCCAAGATCTCGAACAGCGCCCCCGCGTCTTCCACGCCGCGCGCGCGATCGGCTTCCGGCAGCCGCATGTTCGCATGCCGCATCCGCGGCAGCGAATGCTGCATCCCGTCCAGTGCGTAGAGGAACTCAGATCCGAGGTCGACCTCGTGGGCGTCGAGCGCCCAGTTGCAGAACGCGCGCAGCGCTTCCACGAGCGCACCCGCCTCCTCGTCAGACTTCAGCGCGTTCTTCTCCTGCAGCCAGAAGGTCGTGAACTGAAACATGTCGCGCCCCGTGAGCTCTTCGAAGACGCCGATGGGCTGTGCAAAATCTGCCAGGAGCCGCAGCGGCTCTAGCGCTTGGACGTCCGCGTCGGGGTCCGTCGCGCCGACTTCCCACTTCATCTCTTCGATCATGGCGCCGACGACCCCGGGGAAATCCGGCGCGGGCATGTCGGGCTCGTCCTCTTCGTCCGTGACGCCGAGTTCCTGCTGGAGCGTGCGCAGAAGCGCTGCTGGGTCGCCGCCGCGCTCGCGGCCCTCGGCGAACGCGTTGATCGCCGCTTCGCGCTGTGCGTCGTCGACATCGACGTCTGCATCCACGGAGTCCGCGGCGGGCGAAGCGGTTGGGCCCGGTGTAGCGGTTGGAAGCGACACCAGCTCCCACGCGCTCAGCAAAGCCGTCCGCGCCTCGTTGAGGTCGACGTCCGTATCAAAGGCGAGTTCTTCGAGGATGCCCCCGAGGACGTCTGACGCCCCGTGGACCAGCGCGTCTGGATCGCGCGGTTCGCGGGCGAGTTGCGAAACAGCCGTGCGCGACCGCGCTTCGCCGAGACCGGCTTCGAGGAGCAGCGCGAGCGCGTCCCCCACCGGATCCTCGGAGGCCTCAAGCCCGGATCCAACGGGAGCTTCTCCCACCGCGGCGCGCTGGCCCGCCCCGAAGAACATGGCCTCGAGCTCCCCTTGGCTGACGCGCACGATCTTGGCAGCGCCGTTCTCGCGGATGCTGTCGAGGTCGCGCTGGAGAGCCTTCGAGACATGGATGCTCGCCAGAACCGCTGCCGCGGGAGACGCGAGGTGAACGCCCTCCCCGGCCGGATACAGCCTGCCGACGATCAGCTCGCCCCCGGCCAGAATCTCAGCCGCGTCGGGATCCCCGAGCGCGAAGCTTCCAAAGCCCGTGAGATCCCGGAGCCACGCCCCTGCGTCAGGCCGGACCTCCTCGACCTCAAAGATGCCCGCATGGGAGCGCTGGAGAGCGTCGAGCGCCGCCTCTAGCGCGTCAGCGATGGTCGGCGACTCCTGGGTCCGGGTCTCCGCGACCCGGGCCGCGTAGCCCTCGGCCAGGCGGTCGAGAATGCTCCCGCGCAGGGTCGGGCTGTGATACTCAAGGAGGAACCACTCCAGGTGCCGGCGGGCGGCCAGCAGGGTCGCGCCGATGCCTTGGTCGCCGTGGGCCGGCGCCTCTCCGCGGAAGAAGAACTCGACGCTGCCCTCGAACTCGCTAGAGAGCTCCGCATCCGCCCGTACCACCGCCGCCAGGGTCTCCAAACAGCGTTCAATCGCTCCTATCGCAAGTGCCATCGCGGGAAGGTAGCACCAAACGGCCCCCCTCAAACGGGCTAGGCAGCTGGAAACGTGGCTTATGAGTTTCCAAGACCGCAAGAAGGCGCAAAACGAGGGCCAGTGGAGGCCGTTTTGCACCGATCGCGACCCTAAGGGACCTCACTATGATCTACGCGATTCAAAATCTCGCCGATTCCGATGGAGCCAGTGGCTTCGGCGGACTCTTCAGTGGCACCCCGTGGATCGACTTGGTCGGCATGGGCGTCGTGCTGCTGTTCTTCATCCTCGGGCTGCGTCACGGCCTCGTCTGGCAGGTCACGCGCCTGATTGGAATGCTCGTTGCGGTGACCCTTGCGCGGAGTCTGAGCCCTGAGTTCGTCCCCCATGTGGAGTCGGCCCTCTCGCTGCCGACCAAGGCCTCCCAGGGCATTGTGTGGTTCCTCGTCTTCCTGGCCACGCTGCTCGTGACGGCCATGATCGGTATCGTCGGGCGCCGTGCGCTCGAGGCCGTGCACCTAGGTCCCATGGATCGAGTGGGCGGCGGCATCGCAGGGGCTGCCACCGGCGTGATCCTGCACTGCGCCTTCCTGGTTCTTCTGACCGCGGTGGGCACGACCGACTGGGCCTCGAAGACCCTGCGTGGTAGCGCCAGCGCGAGCATGCTCGACAACCTCTCGCGCAAGACCCATGTCCTCCTCGACGCCCAGGCAGCCGAGAAGATCATGGAGCCATGGGGTCACTCCTACGACGCCCAGCAGGCGGCGGACCGCGCCCGGGTAGCCGAAGTAAGGCGTCGCCAAGGCCTCGACAAGGCAGAGATGCTGCGTCGCCAGGCGGATGAGGAGCAGCGCAAGGCCATCCAGAACGGCGGACCTGTTCGTCTCGAAGCGCCGAGGGATCGCCCCGGCACCCGACCGACCGCCGAGGAGGCGCGCCGCAGACTGCGCGAGTCAGACCGTGGATTCCGGGTCAAGTAGCCCACACGTTCAATGTCTCGTCCTGGAGTCAAACCCGGGATAGAGACCCCCTAGAGAGCAAAGGCGGCTCGTTTTTGGAGATCTTCTCCGAGGCGGGCCGCCTCGCTTTGTACCTTCCGGCTTCACCCAGCGTTCGAACCGGGGGAAGCAGGTGCGATTCCTGCGCGGTCCCGCCACTGTAAGTCGCATGGGTGCACGGCTCCTCTCCTGATGCAAGTCAGGGGGCGGGACGTGCGGGACGTAGCTCCCGTACGTTCGGTCACTGGGACACGGCTTCGGACGTCAGCCTCCTTCGGGTGGCGCGCACGGGGCCCCTGGGAAGGCTTGGGCTGCGCACTCGACGTGACGAGCCAGGACATCTCGATCGATGCGCTAACCGGATTGCGGGCCGCGGGTAACGGCACCGCCGCATCGAGTGCGCGAGGTCGATCCTTCGTGCGCAACGTCGGCGTGGTCTTTGCGTCGTGGCTACCGTTCTGCGGAAAACAGAACCGACCCACACTATTCGATGCAACGACTCCTTTTGCCCTCGCGCCTCATGGCGCTCACTCTTCTCGGCGCCTCGCTCCTGGCGGGCACAGCTTCGGCTCAGGTCACGACCTTAGCCGACGGCTACCAGTCAGGCCCCTCCGCCGCCCTCTCGGACCTCTGCTCGGACGGGCCTTCCTACGCCTCGTTCTCGGACGGATCCTACATCGTTTTCGACGGTATGGACATCGAGCACCGCGGCGCGAGCGGCTCCCTGATCGCGCGCTTCGCGAGCTTCCCCCTCTACCGCTTCCCCAGCTTCGTCACCCTCAACGGCGACGAAACGAAGGCCTACATCGGCGAGTCCTCGAACGGCGACATCTACGAGGTGGACCTTCTGTCGGGCGCGCTTTTGCCCCTCGCGAACCTCACGTTCAACTTCGACATGGCGATCGACGAAGCCCAGGGCATTGGCTATGTCAGCGCAGGGACGTTTGGCTTTGGGTCCAACTCGATCCACAAGATCGATCTGACAACCTTCGCGGAATCCGAGATTGCCCGGGTGGTCGGCTTCTCAGGGCCCATCGCGGTCGCGGAGGGCGGCGACGTTCTCCTCGGCGTGTTGCCGAACGTATTTCCGTTCCCGGCGGACGCGACCAACATCTACCGCTTCGCGGCCGCCGACTTGGCCGGCAGCACGCTCTTGACCGAGGCCAACGGCTCGGTCGAGGTCCCCGCCCTCGATGGCACCTCGTCCATGGTCTTCAATGAACGCACGGAGCAGCTCTTCTTCATGGAGACCAACGCGGGCGCGTCGGGCACTAACTCGCTGATCTGGCAGAAGGCTCCCGGCCAAGCGCCGGTGCAGGTGGCCGAGACCGCCGGCTTCGCGGGCGGCCTCGAGTTCCAGGACAGCGACATCGGAACCGAGTTTGGCGCCTACCAGCCGAACTACACCGCGCTGACCTTCATCGAGAGCGACTGCTTCGGCAGCGGCAGCTTTATCCGCAGCGAGATCCGTGGCCTGCGTCCCGACGGCAGCTTTGACGGCCCGTTCATCGGGAACTCGGGCAGCGCTAGCTTCGACCTGACTGGCGGTCCTGCGAACGGCTTCGCTTCGCTCTGGCTCGCCCGCTCGGGTGCGCTGCAGGCGAACGACGTGGTGCTGGACCTCGGCGGCGCTCACCCCATTGCGCTGCGCGCTGACAACGCCGACTTCGGCCGCCGCTTCCCGATGATCCCGCTGGACGCATCGGGCGCGACGACGTTCCCGTTCTTCCAGGACGTAATGATCGAAGGCGGCATCATGGCCCAGTGGCTCATCTTCGACGCCACAGGGACCTTGGTCACCTCGTCAGACTTCATGATCAACCGCTCGCCCTTCTAAAGGCGACCCGATCGAGTCTGAGGTCCAGCTTTACTGAAACGTGATCGCGAGTCCGTTGGTGAAGTTGGACCCCACCTGGCCGCTCACCGTGTCGCGGTACCAGGCCTGGAAGTTCCAGGTGTCCCCTGCGACAACGGTGACAAAGCCATTGGGCTGGGGCTGCTGCGTGAGATCCACGGCGAGGCTGATCGCGCCCGCGACGCCGGAGTTCTGAATCTGGCCCGGGCCCACGTAGCGGCCGACGGCCCCGCCAAGGCACAGGTTGCCGAAGCTGCCGCCTGGGTTCATCGCGAAGCCCTGGGTTTGGCTGGTGATGAAGAAGGCGAAGGCGAGCGGCGGAAGATCGAGCGCCTCAAGGACGAGGCCGTTTTGCGCGACCACGGGCGACCCGGAGGCCGCCATCTGGCCCGCGTTGCCCGTGGAGTTGACCACACCGGGGCAGTACGGCGTGCCAAGCCCCACCTCGCGAACCTGGAACCCCTGGAGGTGCGGACGGAGCAGCTGCCCGGCCACCGGGTGGCTGCCCTCCACGAGGAACCAGAGCGGCTCGTCCGTCGTGCGCGTGAACGTGCCGACGCAGAACTGACCAAAGATCGTGTCGCCCGCGCCGTTGAAGTGGTTCGGGTCCGCCTCGACCATGCCGGAGACGGTTCCCTGGTTCACCGAGCCGAGGTTGTCGGCGATGCCTCCGTTCGTCGTGACGTTGCCCACGGCGGAGCTGAAGTTCATGACCCGATCGCGGAGCTGGCCAAAGCGTTGATCGCAGTACCAGGCCTGGATCTCGTAGGTCTTGCCGATCTCGAGGCTGCCGAGGGTGTCCAGTCGAATGGCGCCGTAGCCGGTGGGTCTGGTGCGTGGCACCGAGTTGCGGGGAGAATTCGATCGACGGTTCGTCGACTCTCCCACCCTAGCAGCCATGCGCAATCTTGCTCGCAAACCCAGTTTGCGAGGATCGCTAGGCTTCTCTCGTCCAAGCCTGGGCCAGGCTCATGCGCACGAACTGTCCCTCGGCCACGACACTTCCCTGCGGAGCGATTCGTTCCGCGATCAACGCGAGCGTGCCATCTCCGAGAACGTTCATCGCAGGCCCTTCCTCTTCGGTGAGGAAGCCGACGAGTTCAGCGTCGCCGGCGTCGGTCGTGCGCCACTTCCAAACCCAGCGCTCGGCGCGCGCTCCGTCGTCGCCCGAGGCGGCAATCAAGAGTGCCGCAACGGCCCACGCGAGCTGCCAACCGTCGAGGGCATCCGGAGCCGTCAGAGGCGGCTCGCCCGAGTCCGCGATCTTGACTCCCCCACCGCGGGTCAGCGCCTTCTTCGCGAGGTCCCACAGGATCCGAATCGAGCGGTCGTCACGTCGCGCCAGCAGCATGTTGGCGCCCCCCGCCGTCGCCACCACCGCCAGCGCGAACCCAAGGTCGTCCATCATGTGGGACGTGCGACCGAGATCGTCCGCGCGCGAGTTGAACATCGCTTCGCCGCCAGGGAGCTCGAGGATGGCGCGGAGTCCCACGAGGAGCTGGGTGGCGTTGTTGACCTCGTGCAGGAGCACGGGGAGCAGGACACGCGCGACCGGGTCGGAGGTGCTGGCTGCGGCGGGTTCGGTCATGGGGTTTGGCGGGTCGTTAGGGAGGGGGGAATCCCCTGAGAACATGACAATCCAGCGAGCGGGCGCACCTGGGTCGGCGGTCCGATGGCCGCGAACGCTACTATATTCAGGTCATGTTCGACCGCAAACCCGCCCCATGCTCGGTGGTCGGCCCGCTCTTGGGCCCCCTTCTGGCGCTCTCGTTGGGCTCATGCGCGACGATGATGTGCGGATCCGAGTCGGCGATCACGGTGACGTCCACGCCGCCGGGTGCCGTCGTCACGACCTCCACCGGCCTCGAAGCCGAGGCACCGTGCACGCTCTCGCTCCCCAACGGAGCGGAGGTCGCGATCACCGCCCAGCACGAGGCACACCCCGGTGACGTACGCACCGTCCAAAGCGTGCCTGACCTGTCCCGCTGGTACGCGGGCAACCTCGTGATGATCGGCGGGGCCGCCGGCATGGTGTCGGACATGGCCAACCCCTGCGCCTACGTCCACAAAGACGACGTGCACTTTGACTTCAGCGTCCCTGAGGACGAGCTTGCGAAACAGGCCCGCATCAAGGCCGAGAAGGACCGTCTGCGCCGCGCAAGCTCCGGCGGTACGCTCCGCTAATGGCCATCCACAAGATGAGCACCGATTGCGTGATCGATGCCTCCCCGGAGCGCGTCTTCGCCCACGCGACCGCCGTCGAGTCCTGGCCCGACATCGTGCCCGCCATCGACAAAGTCGAGCTCCTCACCCCGGGCCCCATCCAGGTCGGCACCCGCTTCCGCGAAACGCGCACGATGATGGGCAGGCCCGCGACGGAAGAGATGGAGTTCCTCGTCCTCGATGCTCCCCACCAGTACGTCCTGGGGGCCGAGAGCCACGGCTGCCGCTATCGCACCACCTTCGCCCTCACTCCCGAAGGCGAGAGCACCCGCCTGACGATGACCTTCCAGTCGGAGCCCCTGACCAAAACCGCCAAGGTCATGAGCTTCCTGATGAAGCCCTTCATGAAGAAGCTGCTGAACCTGTGCGCGAAGGACCTGGAAGCGATCAAGGCGCACGTCGAGTCCGGCGTTCCCTGATCGGGTGCTTATTGAGATTTGATCTCATTGAGGTTGAGATTCATTCGCAGTAGCGGGTAAGGTCCTGGCGCTCGAGGTGTCCACGTTTCCTTTTTGGATACGACATGCGCCCCACCCTTCCGGCATTCGCCGTCCTCTGCTCCTCCATCGCCCTCTCCACCGCCGCCGCCCAGGACGTCGCGGCCGTCTTTGAATACGACGTCGTGCCCTCCTTCCGGGGGGCCGACTCTGCTCAGTACGCCGGCTGGGATGCCTTCACCGTGCCCTTCGGCGGGGTGAACCTCCCCGACGATTCCGCCACCGATCTGACCTCGAGCCTCGAGCAGACGACCCCCGGCGCGATCATCACCTCGACGATGAACATCTACAGCCCGGCGGCTGTTCCCGCGTTCGTGGTGGCAGCCTCCGCCGTGGACCCCGTCGTCGAGGCCGTGATCCAGGTCCGGACGTTCGGCAATCCGCTCGACGGCTCCACATTCCGCCTCACCTACCTCCAGGGGGGCTCCATGATGGAGCTCTCCCCCCAATCGAGCGAAGTGCTCAACCCAACCCCTGGGTTCGCGGAGGAAACGCTGTATCGGTTCAGCTTGGCTTCGGTCCAAGTGGACGTACTCGACTTTCAGATCCGCTTCGAGGGGAGCGATTCAAACTGCAGCATCGATGCGGTGATGCTCGACACGGCGAGCGACTCCCCCATCGGCACGGCCTACTGCTCTGCCAACGTCAACTCGACGGGTGCGCCTGGCGTGCTTGAGGCCGCTGGTTCCGTGGTCGCGGCCGACAACGTGCTCGAGCTGCGCGCCTCGTCCCTGCCACCCGCGGTGTTCGGGCTCTACATCACCAGCACCGTTCAGGGAAACGTTTCGATGCCCGGCGGCAGCCAGGGAATCCTGTGCCTCGGCGGAGAGATCGGCCGCTTCACGCCCGAGATCTTTCAGTCTGACGCCGCCGGCGCCAACGCGACGGTGATCGACCTGACCCAGCTTCCGACGCCGACCGGTCTCGTGGCTGCAGCCGCGGGTGAAACCTGGAACTTCCAGTGCTGGCACCGTGACGCGGGCTCCACGCCCACCAGCAACTTCACCTCACCCGTTTCCATCACGTTCCAGTAGCCGCCTCAAGGACTCATCATCATGTGGATCATCCTCACCATGGGCTTGGCTGCTTCGGCGCAGACCAGCTCGACCAGTTTGGGCAATGGCGTGCGCAACGCATCGCTCCCCCAGCAAGCACCCATCTTTAGCGAGCGCGCGGCCCCGAGCCTGCCTTTCGCTCCCGCGCTGTTCGGACGCGGCGTGGCCGCCGCCGACCTCGACCAGGACGGCCGCCAGGACTTTGTCATCGCGACAGCCACCGGCGCCGCCGTGTACATGAACCGCGGCGCTGCCGGGTTCGTCGACGAAACGGTGCAGCGGCTGCCGCTCGCCGTTCAAGGAGGTCTTCCGGCCGCAAACCTACCGGTCATCGCGGACGTGGACGGCGACGGCTGGCCGGACGTGGTGCTGCTCGTCGAGGGCGGGTTGGGCGCGGACCTTCTGCTGCGCAACAGCGGCGCAGGCGTGCTCGGAGCTCCCCAGTCGCTGCCCTCGGTGACCAGCGTCAGCAGCGACGCCGAGTTCGTCGACGTGGACGGCGACGGGGACCTCGACCTCGTGCGTTCCGTCGGATCGAGCGGCCACGTCAACGACGCGGGCCGCGACAGCCTCGCTCTCAACGATGGCAGCGGGCAATTCACGGCCTCGCCCACCTTCGCGCAAGCGGTCTGGAACAGCGAGAGCATCCCGAGCACCGGGGTCACCGTCCTGGACGCGAACAACGACTTCCGCGCCGACCTCTTCATCACCCGCGCAGACGCCGGAGCCGCCACGGGGACCCCGGGAGCGAAGAATCTCCTCTTGTACGGCGACGGGAGCGGCGGTTTCTTCGACGGTTCGGCTGGGCTGCCAGACCTTGACGACAACAGCTTCGATGCGGTGCCCATCGACCTCGACGCCGACGGCGACATGGATCTCGTCGTTTGCAACAGCGTCCTCGGCGTGAGCGGCGCGAACTCCGGCGACGTCCTCGTCAACCAAGGAGGCGCGCAAGGGGGCGCACGCGGAACATTCCACGACCGTCCAGGTTCCATCGACGAGACGCCGATCCTCGCGGAGTCCATTCGCCTCGGTTTGCTCAGCGCCGACGTCAACCGCGACGGCCAGGACGACGTCCTCTTCCGCGTGCACGACCTTCCGCCGGGTGGCGAGCAGCCGCTCTTCCTCGGCGCGGGCCTCGACTTCTCCCGGGCCACGAACTTCGACACGGACACCTTCATCGCCGCCGGCGGCGCCTTCGCCGACATCGACGGAGACGGGGACCCTGACCTGTTGCTGACCTCCTCCGGCTCCGCTGGCGGCGGCAGCCCGCTCGGTCACGCGCGCCTTTTCCTGAACGTCTCCCGCTAAGCCGGAAACCCAAACCCGACCACCAGCTCTGACCGAGGCGGTCCCCTGGCCAGCGGTGAAGTTACGCCCCGTGCGTCACCTCGAGCAACCCGACTGTCCCAGCCGCCTCGGTCTCTCCCTTCCACTCTACTGCACACATCTTCAAGCCATGCTGCCCCTTATTCTCTGCGGCGCCCTGAGCCTCGCCCACCTCGGCGCCCCCGCGCCCCCCGCGTCGACCTCCACCTCCATTGGCTTCCTCCCTCGCGGACTGACGAGCTTCGGTGCCACCGTGGACGGCGGCTGGCTCTATGTCCTCGGCGGCTACTTCGGCGAGCCCCACGCGTACTCCATCGAGGGCCAGTCGAGCGCCTTCATGCGCATCAACCTGCACGACACGCGCGACGTGCGCCTCCTTGGCGATGTCGAGCCTGTGCAGGGTGCCGAGCTAGTGAGCTGGAACGGCCAGCTTGTGAGCGTCGGCGGCATGCACGCGCGCAACGCCTCCGATGAGCCGTCGCACCTAGAGTCGAGCAGCAGCGTGGCCCTCTACGATCCCATTGCGGAAGCGTGGAGCGAGCTGCCACCGATGCCCGAGCCGCGCTCGTCCCACCGCGCCGTTGTGATCGAGGACACGCTCTACGTGGTGGGCGGCTGGACCATGGCCGGCACATCCAAGGGGGCCAACTGGGCCACTACCACCCTGACCCTCGACCTGGCGGATCCCACCCCTGGATGGGAGTCCTCAGTGGCGCCGTTTATCGCGCGTGCCCTCGGGGCCGCCAGCGCGGGCAGCCACCTCTATGCCATCGGCGGCATCGCGAAGGGCCGCGACATCTCCAGCGCCGTGTGGGTGCTCGATACCGAAACGGCCGAGTGGACCCAGGGCCCCGACTTTCCCGACTGGGGCTTCGGCGTATCGGCGACCGCCCACGGCGCCGGCATCGTCGCGAGCGGCAAGTCGGGCACGGTCTACTCCCTGACTCCGGGTGACACCGACTGGATCCCCACCGGCGACCTAGCCCACGGCCGCATCTTCCACGAGCTGCGGTCGGAGTCCGAGGATTCCCTGGTGGCCCTCGGCGGAATCGCCGGCATGGGCGTCCACGGCCGAGTCCGCGCGATCGAGCGCTTGTCGCTCGCCGCCGATGAGTCCCCGCGGATCGAGCGCACGGTCATTCCGGCCCCGATGGCAGCCCGCAACCGCTTCGGCCTGATGGTGGCGGGCCGCTCGGCCTACCTCTTTGGCGGCAACAACAGCCTCGGCCAGCACGACTTCGAGCCCGAGAACTTCGTCTCGGAGGCGTGGCGTCTCGACTTTGGCAGCCTCGCGTGGACGCCCCTCACCGCGCTCCCTATTCCTCGTCAGACCATTCAGTCCTCCACGAGCGAAGACGGCTCCCTCGGTTTCGCGGTAGGCGGCTTCGGCCACAACGGAGAGGACGCGGTCACACAGTCGAGCAGCCTCATCTACGACTTTGAGTTCGACGACTGGTCCGAAGGGCCGTCACTCATCGGATCCCGCAGCCAATTCGGCCTAGCCCGCCGCGGCAAGTCCCTCTGGGTCTTCGGCGGCCTCGACTACGACCCCTCCCGTCCCAAGGGCGAAGCCTTCGACCACCGCACCGACATCCTCCGCTGGGACGGCGAGTCCGAGTCCTTCGAGGCCACCGAACACGTCCTCCCCGAAGGCCGCCGCGCCTTCGCGGGTGCAGTCCACGGCGACCGCTACTACCTCTTCGGAGGCATGGCCGACGGCTTCCAACCGGTCACCCAAAGCCGCGCTTTCGACTTCACCACCCAAGAGTGGCTCGACGTCCCCTCCCCCGCCCAGGGCCGCGTCGGAGCCGACCTAGTCCCCATCGGAAACCAGCTCCTCCTAGTCGGCGGCTCCTCCCCCCGTTCCACCGGCAAGGGCCTCACCCCCAACCCCAGCGTCGAGTCCTACTCCCCCATCACGAACGAGTGGACGACCCTGGTCGAGGACCTCGAGATGGACATGAAGCACGCGAGAGCCTTCGAGCTCGACGGCAAGCTCTGCATCCTGACCCTGCACCGCGAGGGCCCGGGCCGAGTCGAACTAGTGCGAGTCGAAATCCCTCCCGCCCCCGAACCAGCCGTGTCACCGGCCGGTCACAGCCAGCACTAATCCCCAAGGGCCCCGGCATTCCCACCGCCGGGGCCCGCTGCGCTCCCTAAGCTCGGTCACTGATATGAGTGACGAAAGCAACAGCTACATTGAAGAGCAGATCCGAGCCCTAGTCATCGGCGGCTACAACACCCCCTCCGAGGCCAAAGAGCACCTAGAGGACTTGATGATGGACGAGGGCCTCTCGCCCACCGACATCGACCTCTGGACCTCCCGTCTCGCCGCCGCATTCAACGAGCAGCAGCAGCTAGAGCAGTCCTGGGCAGAGCCCACCCACAACGACGCGCTAGAGAAGGCCTTCGCCGCCCTCCAGTCCGCCGGAATCGTCGCCCTAGAAAACGCGGGCTACACCATGTCCGACGGCTGGTCCGACGTCCACGAATTCGCCCCCTCCATCCCCAACGCCAGGGGCGCCGTCTTCTTCCACGGCCAAGACATCGAAGCCGCCATCGAAGGCCACGGCCTCCACCTAGCCTTCGGCTCCTTCGAACGAGGCGAAACCCACGAGGCGAAGAGCATCGAGATCGCAAAGGAAGCCTGCGAAGCCCTGCGCACCCAGGGCCTAGAAGTCGAATGGGACGGCAC
>CAYQKK010000020.1:57445-77319 GCA_964417955.1 uncultured Planctomycetaceae bacterium | reverse complement strand
TGGGCTGATCTGTGAGGAGCCCGGAGAGGTGTCAACGCTTGTCGCGTCGTCACAGGCAGGAAGTTATGAGGGGGCATAAAAACGACGTATACGCATGGCGCTGCGGTCTTACAATCGGCGTGCAACTACCTGCTTTTGAGACCCACTGAAAAGCAATTTCGTTCCCAGTGGCCCGCAGAGCGAGATATTCCGCCCCTCAAATATATACGTTAATTTTCTTGCCCAAGCGCGGGGCGGCCGAGACGGCCCTAAAATCCGGGCTTCCAACCAGCATTGCGCCAACGACATAGATGCGACCGCGTGCGCATGATGAACGGGAACCACCTTCAAGTAGGTAACAAGCCGCCAGAAGCGACTTACGATTGGCCGCGATCTGGGCCAGGGCTGTTCGCTCGCGCACCTCGTCCGACGGCCCGTAGGCAAGAGCGCCGAGTCACTGATGCATGTCCTGATAGTAGAAGACGATGAGGAGCTCGCAGCCGCGATCTCGCATGCGCTCGCCGCAGAGGGGCACACGATCCAAGCCGTTGTGACCGGCGAAGAGGCTGAGGATCTTGCCGCAGACGACGCTCACGACCTCTACATCCTCGACGTGATGCTGCCAGACTGCAACGGCTTCAACCTGTGCAAGAACATCCGGCACATGGGGATCGCAGCGCCCGTGCTCATGCTCACGGCTCTGGCGACCACGTCCAACAAGGTGGACGGCTTGGACGCAGGAGCGGATGATTACCTGACTAAGCCCTTTGAGTACAAAGAGCTCATCGCCCGAGTTCGCGCCTTGCTGCGCAGGGGCACGGCGAGCACCGCTGAGGTCCTGACGTTCTTAGACGTAGAGCTGAACCTTTCAGAGCGAACTGTCGGTCGGGGAGGCAAGACGGTGAGTCTCTCGGGCAAGCAGTTTGCGCTGCTGGAGTACTTCATGAAGAACCCGAACGAAGTCCTGTCGCGCTCGGCGATCATGCAGTCGGTTTGGAACGCTGAATACGAGCAGGGAAGCAACCTAGTGGACATTCAGGTCTCAGCCCTCCGCAAGAAGCTGGTGACTGCCAGCGGGCCTAGCCTGATTCACACGGTGGTGGGCAGTGGTTACCGATTCGGTATGCCGATTGGGTGAGCCGACGGCGGCTAGGCGCCGCTCTGTCCTTCGAAGGAGACGAAATCACTGGAGCTGGCCGCTAAACGGGCAGGCACTCCTTGGTCGAACAGAGGCTGCAGAGCCGTCAGGTCCTTGTCTGTCGCGAAGATGCGCACCGTTGCGTGCCCGCGGTTGAGAGCCGTGAGGGAAACGCTGAACGCAAACGGATCTCCGCACAGCTGATCTACGGCGACGATCGCTGAGAAGAGCGCACGCGACTGGCTGGGCTTGATGAGCAGCAGGTCACCTAGATCAAGCTCAGCCTTGGTGCCTCGCGGTGCGGCAGATATCAGAAGCGGCCAAACGCCGCGCTGCCACTCTTTGATGGGAAGAGGCTCTAGCTCGCTGTCGATCGCGTTCCGGAAGAAGTCGAGCGAACTCTTCTGCCGTCGAACGTGCTTCACTAGCCCGGAGGCTGTGAAACAAAGGCTCTGCCATTCGGGGTGATACTCAAGCTCCTGTACCGTGATAATCGACGGGAGCATGGTGGCACCGAGACGGTGGGCCACCACGTCGACCGTACGCATGGTCATTTCGAGCCGCTGTCGCGCTGCCTCGATCCAATCCACATGCTCGTTGTCAGCCATTGTCTTCTTCTCCATCGAGCGGCTCGCTGTCGGTGGTGGCCTTCGCGGCATCTAAGATCGTTGAGATGAGCTCCGTCTGCTCCGCGGGCTTGAGGAGGAACGCAGAGCACCCAGCTTCGATGCAGCGCTGCTGATCCCCCTGCATGGCCCCGGCTGTCAACGCGACGATAGGCCGGGAGAAGCCCGCTGCGCGAAGCGTTCGGGCGGCTTCGTACCCGTCCATGACAGGCATCTGCATATCGAGGACAACGACGTCGAACCCATCAAGCCCGCGCGCCTCAACGGCTTCCACCGCTTCTTTGCCATTGGCGACGGTGTCGACGTCGGCACCAGCTCCGTGGAGGTAGAAGGCGATGACTTCCGCCACATCCTCACCGTCATCTGCGACGAGGACCCTCATCCCTTTTAGGCTCGCCCTGCGAGCATTGGCGGGTGCAGAGCGCACCTTGGGCGCGTGGCTGATCGACGTGACCATCTCGTTGTCCTCTGGCACAACAATGGGTAGTTGGACGTCGAAGGTAGTGCCCTTCCCAATCTCACTCGTCACCTCGATCGAACCCTGAAGGGCTCTCACCAAGCCTTGAACGATGGATAGGCCTAGCCCGGTACCTTCAAAGTCAGCTGCGTCGGCGTCGCGGCGAACGTGAGGTCTTGAGAACGGCTTGAAGATCTCGTTGAGATCTTCAGCCGCAATTCCGATCCCTGAGTCGCTCACACGAATCACAAGATGCGGCGTGCCGAGATGCGTGCCGACCTCAACGGTGACTTCGACCCTTCCTTCTGGGGTGAACTTGATGGCATTGCCAACCAGATTCACGATCACCTGCCGCAGTCGTGTCGCATCGGTTTGGACGAAACGCGGCAGCGGGGCAGAGAGCCTGAATGAAAGCGGAACGCCCTTCTCGGTCGCCTTCACGCCCATGAGCGCCCAAGTGTCACTCAGTAGATTTGGAAGATCGAACTGCTCCGTCGCGACAGGCATCTTTCCGGCTTCAATTTTGGAGATCTCCAGGATGTCTCGGATCAGGCTGAGGAGATAGTCAGCGTTGCGGCGGATCGCTTCGAGCTCCTTTGAGGAACCTTGATTCCCAAGCCTGTGTTCAAGGGCGTCGGTGAAGCCAATGATCGCCGTCAGTGGGCTGCGGATGTCGTGGCTCACGTTGGCAAGGAAGCGCGTTTTCGCTCTACTTGCAGAGAGCGCTTTTTGATTGGCCTCCAGAAGCGCACGCTCGTCATCCATCCGATCGCTGATGTCATGCAAGACACCCACGAAGTGAACGGCTTCACCCGTCTCGGCGGCCACTGGCGTGATCTGAAGGTCGCCCCAGTAGGTCTCTCCGCCGGGGCGAACTAGGGGGAGAGCGACTCGAAGGGGCGTGCGGTCTTGAATCGCTTGTTCGATCTGTTGTGACTCGGCGTTCGGAGCATCTGGCCCTCTCAGCAGTGACCAGTTTGCACCGAGCGCGCCAGCCTCTTGATAGCCAGTGATTCGCTCGAATCCGCTGTTGACGTACACGAAGCGAAACTCACCGCCATGTGCTTCTCCGATGACGATCCCATCGTTGGAGGCGGCAATCGCTCGCTCGCGCAGCTGAAGGGCTGACTCTGCGCTGCGCCGTTCGAAGAGAGCATCGAGCGAACGCGCAGTGCCAGCGCATGTCGTGTCCATGCCCTCTTGGAACACGGCGTCTTCTCCACGGTAACGGGCCAAGAAGACCGCGCGCTTCCCCGGAGAGGGAGTCACTGCGAAAGCGCAGACTTTTTCAGGCCAGCTCTGCGACTGGGCATCGGCGTACAGGTGTTCGGCGTCGCTAATGACAGCTTCGTGCGGTTTGCCACTGGCGACGGCCTGCAGGAATGCGCGCTTGGCGTTCGAGATGGATGGAGGGGCTGGACTTGGCGACTCGGCATCAGAGGTTCCGTGGGCGTGCAGACGGATCTCACCGAAGTTCTCCCCCTCCAAGGTCCACGCCTCAGCTAGCTCAACACCAAGCTCCTCTACGAGTGCGCGAGTGACGTTGCCGATGACCTCGTGCTCGCTCGTCTCGCTGAAAACCAGCGAGTCTACCAAGTTCGCAAAGGCCCCATAGGCCCGTTGCCGACTGCGGAGCGAGATGTTCTTTGAGCGTGCCATCATCAGCTTCTCGCCTCCGGCTCGGATCGCAGAGACGCTGACCTCAACGCGGGTCTCAAGGCCCTGCGACGATCGATTGACCGTCTCGAACACCTTGCCACCGGTCTCATGAACTTCCCGGAACAGCTCTCGGACCATGGGGATCGTCCAGCCCGGGTCGATCTCTGGGACGCCGCGGCCAACTAGCTCTCCTCGCTCCCGCCCGACTTCGTCGCAGAACGCCTGGTTGGCATAGGTGAAGCATCCGTTCGCGTCGAGGACGGTGAACATGTCCTCGGACTGGTCCACCATGTGCTGGAACCGTTCGACCTCGCGCTGTGCTTCGACCAGGCTCGAAATTTCGATCAACGCAAGGACCACCCCCCTGATAGACGAATCTCTGGTGTAGCTGGCGATCCTCAACAGGTAGGGAGTCCCATCTCGGTCGACGACCTCTCCTTCGTGTGGAGCCTGGGTCGCCATGACCTCCTTCGCGATCGATTCGATATCGATCCCAGCAAGCCCGTGGGAGAAGGCTGTCAGCGGGCGCCCAACATCCCGGTCTTCGAGCTGAAAAAGTGCTGCGATCTTCGGCGTGAATCGCCGGATGTGGAGTTCTGCATCAACGAATATCACGCCCACCTCCGTCACTGCGAGCAGGTTGTCCATGTCGGCTCTCGCCTTGGAGAGCTGGCTAATTCGCTCCTCGTGCTCGCGGTTGACCGAAAACAACTCCTCGTTGGTGCTGTGAAGTTCTTCGTTCGAGGCGACGAGCTCTTCATTCGAAGCTTGGAGCTCTTCGTTGGCGGTCTCTAGCTCCTCAACGGTCGCCTGCAGATTCTCGCGCGCTTCAGTCAGCTCTGACTCGAGTTCCGAAATATGGAGCTGAGTGATCTCATTGGCATCAACGACGAGCGGCGTCCGGACTTCACCGGCTAGATCTGACCCTGTCTTTGTCGGCTCGAATGACACCAGCAGCGCACCCTTCTGGGTCGCGACGGAAGACACGGGTTCAACCAAGATATCGACGACTCGAGGCCCCTCTGAACCTGAGACCGCAGCCCCTGCGTAGCGGACAGGTGCTAGATCTCGTCGTGCATGTCGAATCGCCGCGGCAAGTGAAGCGCGAAGCTCGCTGTTGATGAGGTCGAGCAGGTTCGTGGAGAGCTCACCGCTCTGCAGCTGGAGAAACTCCTCGACACCACCAAACATGTGGATCACCTCGTCGCTCGCTGAGACGAGAGCGCTCGGCGCCAGCTTTTGTTCCAGGATGGCCTCCAAGACCCGCCGTCGATCACTGTTCTCTGGTCTTGCGCGAACACCTCCCCCCAGTGAGGTCAGCTTGCTCATGGACGAAGGGCTCAGCTGGGAGGCTCGAGCGCGCGCCCTGATGTCGCGTCGCTTCTGGAAGATGCGCCAACGGGCGTCGAGCGTCGAGAACTCAGCCTCTAGATCGCCAACGTTCTCGCTCGGCCCAAGGAAGAGCACGCCGCTCGGCTTGAGAGCGAAATGGAATAGAGAGAGCGTTCGCTTCTGGGCGGAAGCCTGGAAGTAGATCAGAAGATTCCGGCAGGACAGTAGGTCCATCTGCGTCAATGGCGGGTCCGCTAGCAGGTTGTGCTGGGTGAACACGATCTGCTCACGGATGCAGTGCTTGATCTGGTACCCGTCCTCTTCGCGGGCGAAGTACTGCTCGCGGATTTCTTCAGAAAAGCAAGCGAGCTCCTCTTCCGTGAAGGCACCGCGGCTGGCGATCGCGAGCGCGCGGCTGTCAGCGTCCGTAGCAAAGATCCGCACCGGCCGTTCGAGTCCACGCTCCCGCTGGTGCTCCGCGATACAGATTGCGATAGAGAAGGCTTCGTGTCCGGTACTGCACCCAGGCGCCCAAACGCGGATCGGTTCCGCCGACGATTCGTCTTCAAAGAGCCTTGGTAGGGCTTCACTGGACAGGGCGAGGAAGGCTTCCTCGTCTCTTCGAAACCGCGTCACGCCGATGAAGAGATCTTCGTGAAGAGCATGGAGCTCTTGATCGTCGCCAAGAAGCTCTTGCGCGTATTGCTCGATGGTTGCGCCCGACTTCAGCGCCCGCCGACGTTCAATGCGGCGGTCGACGGTAGATTTCTTGTACTCGGAGAAGTCGACCCCACACTTCGATTTCAAGGCCTCGAAGAGCTGTAAAAGCACGGGCTCTGGGAGTGTCATGGCCTGTTGTGCCATCAAGGTCTCTCGGTCGAGCGAATCCTCCAGGTAGCGGGCTAGGCAGTGCGCAAGTCCCGAGGGTGCGTCGATTACGTCGACCGTTCCTGTCTCAACCGCTGCGTTCGGCATACCCGCGAACTCTGCTGTGTCGGGCGCTTGGGCCATAGCAAGGCCTCCCTCGGCATGTATGTCGAGAAGTCCTCGACTACCGTCGCTCCCTGTGCCAGAGAGGACGATTCCCACTGCGCTTCGCTTGCGTTCGATCGCGAGTGAACGAAAGAAGTCGTCGATGGGAAGCGAAAGCGACTCTGACTCAGCTCTATCGGTCAGCAGAAGCCGCCCGCCCGCGATGATCATCACCTTGGCCGGTGGAATCAGATAGATCGTTCTAGGCCGAATGGGGGTCTCGTTGGAGGCTTGCTCGACGCCTAGGTCGGTGACCCTCCCTAGGAGAGCCGACATGTGGCTCTTGAAGTCGGGGGACAGGTGTTGAACCACCACGAACGCGGCGTCGACCGTCGCAGGGAGCTCTCGAAAGAAAGCCGTCAATGCAGCGAGGCCGCCAGCGGAGGCGCCCACTCCGACGACGTACTTGGGACTGGGCGACGCAGAGGAGGGCGCCGTCTGATGTCGCTGTTTCACTGGAAGTGCCTAGCGTCTGGTGCGGCCCCTACGAGACGCAACGCTGAAGCCATCTGCAAGAAGGTCAGCGAGCTTCTCATCAAGCTCCGCCATCCCGACTGCGTCGTTGTTCGATACCACGCCGTTCCCTCCGGTATGCTTCGCAAGATGTCTTCCTCGTACCGCACGTAGATCTCCCAAAGCGCTCGGGTGACATTCGAAAAGTCCAAGCTCACGCCCAGCTGCGCGCCAATCTTGACAGCGTATTGCTCGGGGCGAGCGAACTCGTCGGCGGTCGTGAGGACCTTCTTTGAGCGCTTAGGCCCTGCGGGGGAGGGCGCGGACTGTGAGCTCTTTCCTTGGGGGACACCGCGCTCTTGGGGAGTGTCAGGACGGCTCGTTGACTTTTGCAGGTCGGCTGACTTCATCTTCAGGGGTTGTTGGTGAATCTAGGGCCGCATCGAGCGCGGAGAAGGCGTGGTCTCCCCCACCCAAGGGACCATGAGTTTGGCCCTTCTTGCCTACGTTGGCCATGGGTAACCTCAACTCTGGGCTCAGCGCCGGATGCGGAACCGAGAGTACTCTTCCGTTCAGCTGGCACGACCTCGACTCCTTCTAGGGCCGCAAGGCGCTCGATGAACTCGCGAGCTAGTGATGTGATCCAAGAGTTCGAGTCATTTGTTTGGCTCCCTTCGCGCTGCAGCTGCGTTGCCGAACCTTGGGCGGAGCTTCAAGCGTTGACCGACCGCGCGACCAGCGTCCTAATCAGACCTGGTGAAGGATTCGGGCTAGGCCATTTCCGCCAATTTTTGGAGGAGAGTCTGTGGCGAGATAGACGAGCTCCGGCTACCTGGGTTGATTCGCCTGCGTCCCCTTCCCCAGCCTGCCAGCGCCCCATGGACCCAACCCCAGAGCCAGCGAGTGATGAAGCTCTCGCCGTCCGCGAGCTTGTTTTCGAAGTATTGACCCGTTCGGACGGCGATGACGAGAATCGTCAAGCCGTCGTCGAGGAGCTCTGCGAGCGTTGGCCTAAGCTTGCAGACAAGCTTCGCCGCGCTGTGGCTGGACTTGCCACGGCTGGCCTCATCGATTCGGACGACCTTCCGCAGACCCTCGGCGAGCTGAGGATCATCCGCCGTCTCGGGGGCGGCGGGATGGGCGTCGTGCTGCTGGCCGAGCAGCCTTCGTTGGGTCGCAAAGTCGCGGTCAAACTGTTGCGTACGGATGAGCTCTTTCGAGAGGGAGCCCGCAAGCGATTCCAGCGCGAGACCGAAGCGGTCGCACGACTCGCTCACCCGAACGTCGTCGCTGTTCACAGCATGGGCAGTGAGGGCGGGGTGCCCTACCTTGTGATGGACCACGTGCACGGTGCCTCGCTGGACCGCATCATCAAGGCGCACCAAGATCGCCGGCCCGAAGAACTCAGCGGCCAGGATTTCCTAGAAGCCCTCAGCGCCGAGGTCCACGCGGAGGGCGACGGCGAAACCTCCCTGGACGATGCACCGCCGCTCTTCGGGGGGTCGTGGATCGAAGTTTGCCTGCGGATCGTGCGCGATGTGGCTGCTGCCTTGGATCACGCCCACGTGCGCGGTGTTCTGCACCGCGACGTCAAGCCATCCAACGTCATGGTCACGCTGGAAGGCAGGGTCCAGCTCGTGGACTTCGGACTTGCTGCGGTCCTCGACGCCGAGCGAATCACGCGCAGCGGCGCGCTCATGGGATCGCTTCCCTACGTGCCCCCAGAGGAGCTCGAGAAGCAGAGCCAGCCGGGCGCTCGCGGGGACGTCTATTCACTCGGCGTCACGCTCTACGAACTGTTGATCCTCGGGCTTCCATTTCCCGGGCGGGGGACGAAGCGGTTGCGTGACGATATCGAGGCGGGTCGGCTACTCCCCGCGAGGGGGCAGAACCCAGCGGTGAGCGCCGAGCTGGAGACCGTCCTTCGCTGCGCCTGCCGTCGAGACGTGGCCTCCCGCTATCGGTCCGCGGCCGAATTTGCGCTCGACCTGACGAACCTTCTCGAAGGGCGTCCCATCATCGCGCGCCCCGCACGCCTGCGGACGCGCATGGCCCATTGGGTCCGCCGGCGCCCGGCAGAAGCGTCTCTCGCGTGCGCCCTCGGCGTCATCCTGGTGGGCGGACCACTGGCCTACGGCCTGCAGCAACGCGCCCATGGCGCCGCGATGTCGGACGCCAACACCCTTCTAACGGCTTCCCTCGACAGCGAGAAGGAAGCGCGTCAGCGCGCCGATGCCCACTTCGAACGCGCCGCGAAGGCCATTGATACGACGGCCAATCAGCTCGCGAACCTTGGAATGGAGAGCGAGCCTCGCGTGCAAAAAGTGCGCCTTCAGATCGTGAACGAGTCCCTTGAGCTACTGGGTGAGCTCTTGGATGACAAGCCAGGCGATGCGGCGACACTCCAGCGTGTCAGCAAGGCCCTGAGCCTGCGGGCCTCGCTGCACGTGCAGCAGGGAATGACCGCCGAGTCCATCGAGGACGAAAAGGCGGCCATCGAGATTCAAGAACGACTGCTGGCGCTCACGCCCGATGACTCGGACCTTCGCCGTGAGCTCGGCACGACGCGAGTTGGGCTGGGCACCTCGCTCGAACGGGACGGTAAGCCCCGAGAAGCCGTTGCGCTCTTTCGCACGGCCATCGTCGACCTCAAGGACCTGTGCGAGAGCGACGTCAGCCAAGCCCGCAACGCGTTTGCCTACGGCAGGGCGCTGAACCGCCTCGCTTCGACGCTCTCTTGGATGGGCCCGCTCACCGAAGCCGCGGTGGCATCGGATGCAGCGGTGAAGCAAGCGAAAGCGAACCTTGAGCACCACCCCGACGTGCACGCGTTCGAGAGGCTGCTGGCGCAGTCCCTTGTTCCGAAGGCACGCGTTGCCGAGACGAGTGGCGATCGAGCCGAGGCGGCGGCGACCTATCGCAGAGCTTCAGAGGCAGCACAGCGAGCACTCACGCTGGCCCCAGGGACGAAGTTCTACCAGGTACTGATCGTTGAGACGGCCCAGTTCGGCGCCAAGAACCTGCTGGCGCTCGGAGCCGTTGAAGACGCTGAGGCCTGCCTTGAGCCCGCACGCATTCACCTGCGCGACCTCCTTGCACGGTATCCCTCCGTGAAGACCTACATCAATTCCCAGGTAGAGGAGCTGAGCATCGACGGCCAGATTGCCATGGCGAAAGGGGACGAGGCGCGAGCCGTCGAGCTTGGCGAAGCAGCGATCGCGGCGGAGCTGAAGATCCAAGAGCTCTATGGCAGCAGCATCGAGAACGTCCTGGGCGAGGTCATCGGCCGCATCAACCTGGCCATGAGAATCCTCAGGTTCACTTCGCTGGGCGACGAGCGCTTTGCCCACGTCGTCGAGCAAGCCACTCACTCGATCGCGCTCCTTGAAAAGCACGACCCCGACAGCGAGGCCAACCAAGAGACTCTCCTGTACGCCCTGCAGGCCTGGGTGCGGGGAGCCGTTGGACTCAACGATGCGGAGGCGGTGACGGCTTCGATCACGCGACTTGCATCTATCAAGGTCGAGGCGCCGCAGAGCCTTCTGACGAAGGCGGGGGCTTGGGCCCTCGTCGCCGATTTCCGAGAGCGCAGCGATCCGGGCGCCTCAGAAGCGTCGGACGCCTCCACCCAAGCGATCCGGTGCCTGTCCAGGGCGGTAGAGGATGGCTACGACAATCACGCTTCCCTAGAGGCCGACCCACGGTTCACTTACCTTCGGGATGACGAGCGCTTCCTCGCCCTGATCGAGCGCATGAAGGCCGAGTGAGCCTTGGGGCGCGGCGCGCATTCTCGCGCGCCTGCTATGCTGAAGTCTCCCCATGACGGACTTCGACGCATTGACAGAGCGCGCCACGAACGGCGATCGCGACGCGCTCCACGAGCTTCTCGTTCGCTACCTCCCCGAGCTGCGAGCGTTCGTGAGGCTTCGGGCCGGGGCTGTGGCGCTGCGTAAAGACGGGGAGACGGACCTAGTTCAGTCCGTCTGCAGAGAGGTCCTGACCCACGCCGAGCGCTTCCAGCACCCGAACGAAGGCGCTTTCAAGCGCTGGCTGTTCGCCACGGCTCTGCGCAAGATCCTCAATCGCCGCGAGCACCACCTCGCGGCGAAGCGCGACGTGCTGCGAGAGCAAGGGCTAGGTGGAGAGGAAGAGCTTCAGCGCAGCCTGCTCGATGTCTACAGCCGATTCAGCAGCCCCTCGGGCCGGGCGGAGCTGCACGAGGAGCTGGAGCGGGTGGAGACCGCCATGCAATCGCTGTCCGAGGAGCAGCGCGAGGTCATCACGCTCGCCCATGTGGTCGGCCTCTCGCGGGCTGAGATCGCCGAGTCCATCGGAAAGAGCGAAGGCGCCGTGCGGAACATCCTCTACCGTGCACTGGCAGAGCTCGGCACGGCGCTGAGCTAGCGCTGAAATGAGCGCTAAGGCTGGAAGGTCAAACTGCAGCCGTTGCTGAAGTTCGAGGTGGCCCCGGTCGCACCCGCATCCCGGTGCCAGTACTGGAAGTACCAGGTCTCCCCCGGCTGAGCCGCGACGGGGCCGCTTGGCTGCGGAATGAACTGAGGGCTGAAGGTCATCTCAACCGCACCATCAGAACCACTCGTCAACACCGTGTTGGAGAAGCGACCCACGGCTCCGCCGAGACAAAGCCTTCCCGAGCTGCCGCCCGGCATCGCGACATCGCCCGGAGTGAGCGACGTAATGAAGTAGCCGAACACGTTGGGCGGTGTGTCGACGCAGCGGAAGTTCGCCGTGTCGTTGACCGTTCCGCTTCCGTGAATTCGGAACCAGCTAGAGGTCTCGTCGCCCTGGAACTCTCCCACCGAGTTGCGAATCGCGTCGCAGTATTGCACTCCGACAGCACGCGCATCACCAAGGGGGTTGGTGCCGCAGATGAGGGTCGTGCCCACGAGCTCTCCACGATCGGGACCCGATGCAAGTCGCCGAATCCAGACGGCGGCTCCACCGTTGTTCGTCAGGGTGCCGTCGCCATCTTGCTGCATGGCGACGCGGCCGTAGAGTTCGTCCGTGGTCGAAGAGCCCATCACCTGATGGCGTTCGGAGAGCGCCATGCGGTTGAACGATCCGAGCTTGGCCACGTTGCCTGAGACCATGAACATGTCATAGCTGGCGGTGCTCCCCATGGGGGTTCTCTCGGCGTAGGTGAGGAGGAAGCACTTTCCGTCGGTCGCGATGCTCGGCCGAATCTGATCGCGGGTGGTGTTCAGGTCCTCCAGCTCGCGGGTCAAGTTCACTGGAACGGAGCTGCTGCCATCGGCTAGGACGCTCGCAAAAATATCGTGATGCACGAGGGTCCCCGCGAAGAGCCGCTCTTGCCATGCGACGATGGAGGGGCGATCGCTCGTCCCTGGCAGGAACTCGTCGTGGCGCGAAGTGACCGTTGGAAAGGAACAGCGGTTGGAGTTCGTGAGACTGAGCACGCCTTGCCCAGCGTTGAGGTTTCCGTTCCACGGCACGCGGCGTGCAGTGGCATCTCCGCGTCCATTGCCGTCGTCGTCTCGAATCCAAGCCAGTGTCCAGAGGTCTACGTCGAGGCTGGCGTCGCCGTACGAGGCTGAGATCGCCGGCTGAACCGAGAAGACGCCCGTCTGGCTGTCGATGGTCTGGATTCCCGTGATAGCGGCTCCATCCCAGTTGATGATCCGAGACTCAATGCGCGCCGTGGAAGAGCTCGTAAGCCTCGACCAAGCCACCATGAAATGGTTGTTCGTGACACTCAGGTAGTTCGTGCCGCCGACGACGGGATTGGCCTTGTTCTGCCCCTGCGAGCTAATGAAGAAGTCGGGGCCCACCAGCGTTCCGTCGCTGGCTTGAACGAGCTGCCCCTTGATGGACTCAGAACCCGTGCCAGGACCGTTGAAGTTGTGGGTCGCGACGACGAGCAGGCGCCCTCCGGCCGGGATGTAGGCCACCTGCGGATCGCGCCAGTAGTCGCTCGTGACCTCGATCGCGTAGCTGGAGCCCTGCACACCTGCGGTGTTGAAGCTCGTCCAGTAGACGTCGGCGTTGGTGGCCGAGGTGAACTCCTGCCAAACCACGCAGTACTGCTGCGCGAACCCGGCGTAGCAAACGTCGGGGAACGAGTCATCGGAGGCGCCAAAGCCGCTTGAGAATGAAGTGATCACGGGGTCGATGGTCACGGGAAGGACAGCGTTCGCCAGGAACTCAGACGGAACGACGAGGGAAATGCCGTCGCCGGTCCAGCGCCGCTCAATCGGCGCCTTCGTGCCTTTGCCATCCACCACGAACGCTTCTCCATAGGAGACATGGCCAAACTCGGGGTGTTCAAAGCGGAGCGTCTCCCCCTCGACCCGGGGTGTGAGTTCCGTCTCGACCGCTAGCTGTACTTCGAGATCGCCGCTGCCTGGGAGTGAATCGAACACGAACGTTTGCTCGATCTCACCGACGCGTAGATGATGCACTTCCCGTACGGCACCGTGCTCGGTCTCGATACCTCCCTCGATCCTCCGCGGGCGCTCCGAGGCGAGGGTGAGGTCGTTGGTCCCAAGGCGAACGCTATCGAGCATGAATCGAACGGGCCACTCCTGCGGCGAACGGGCGCCGAAGACAGGAAGAACCGTGAGGCCTTCGTCCCCATAGCTCGCTCGAAAGCTGCGAGTGCGGGCCCAAATGCGGCCATCGGACGGCTCCGTGACAAGCGGCTCTGTCATCGTTTCGGCGATCGAAAGCGCACCGGAGGCCGGAAGAGACCCTGCGTCCGCTACGGCGGGCGCGCTGGGGCGAGCGGCTGCAAGGCCTGCAGGCCATTGGAGGTCCAGAGGGACACCTGTCTCGAGGACTGGCAGCGTGAGGTCTTGAATCGTCGGGACGCTGTGGGGCGCCGTCGACGCGTCGGTGTCTTGCGGAACGGCGAGGCCTGCGGACGTAGCGAAGAGAAGCGCGGCGGCTCCTTGGCATAGGAGGGAGCTGGAGATCATGGAATCGACTCGGGGCTAAAGAGAACCTCGCCAGGGCGAGGCGACGGCGGGGAAGGCGCATCCTTACGCCGTGCCGTCGCTCTCCCCAGCCGCTCGCCTGCGTCAATGTCACAGTAAATCTCGTGGAACAGGATGGCCCTTAGACCGAGAGCGCTGGGTTCTTGGCAGAAGAGAACAGCCCAAGATGAGATTTACTGAGAGTCGGCGAGAAATGCTGTTCACGCTGTAGCGCCCCTGCAGGAAGAGCGTTGGAGGCCGACTGGCGGTCTCCTCCCCCCCGCTTTCATCAACGGTGCGCTCTTCAACGGATGCGCGCCCACCTCGATCACCGATCTAAACGGCCCCATGAAACTCATCGCTCTCTCCTGCGGATTCCTCACCCTCATCGCCGTCACCTTCAGCAGCCTCGGAACGGCCCAGACGTCACAGTTCAGCCCAACCACCGGACGAGCCATCTCCGCGACCCCGGTCGAAGTCGTGAACATCACGCTCCACGACGGGCAGACGAGCTACGTCGTCCCCACCGGGAAAGTGCTCACAATCGAGAACTTCATTTGGGCACTGGAGAGTTCCGCGACCCATCAGAGCATCAGCATCACGCCCGGTGGCGTCCCGTCCGGTGTGGGTAACTTCCAACTCAAGTTCAGCGCGACCCAGCCGGACATGTTCTCGCCCGAGCGCCCCATCAAGTTGGTAGGCGACGGGCTCGCTCGCGTCGAGATCTTCATCAACTCGGTGGTCGACTGGCGCGACGTCGTCGTCATCGGCACCCTCAAAGACGCCTGATCTGCTTCGGCCCCGTCTACGGCGCTCCCGGCAGCACGGACCCTCAGCGCTTCCGTTGGCGAAGGCGCCGAGGGGAGGGTAACGTCAGTAAATGTTCAACAGACGTCTGCTGGTCCTCCTCGGCTTCCACCTCAGCCTAGGGGTGACAGCCAGTGGGCAAATCCTGGTGCGTAACGGCGGGGTGCCTTCGCCCCAGGCGCCCCAAGTCACCCAGGGTTTCACCTGGCTGGCGACCGAGAACCTGCGGGACGTGCGGGCGATGACGCACCTGGCTTGGTCGCCGGACGGAAAGACCGGGCTTGAGGTACACGTGCCTTTCACCCAGCGGCGCGTAGAAAACGTCGGTCCGGTGGAGGACCCCGACGCGGCGGGCCTTGGGGACGTGGAGCTCACGGTGCAGCGTTCCCTTCGTCAGGACGATGCCGTGATGGCGTCGGAGCGCTGGGCGCTCTTCGCCAAACTGCGGCTACCCACCGGGGACGACCGGGCACTGCGCGGCCCCGGCGGATTTCTACCCAAGCTCCTGCAGCCGGGCATGGGCAGCGTCGGGCTAGAGGCCGGGGGCGTGTGGTCACTTATCCGTGACCGGCACCGGTTCTCGGCGTCCATCAGCGGCACCTGGAACGACGAGGCGGACGGCTTCCGCATGGGATCGGAGATTCGCGCCGGCCTCGCGTACTGGTTCCGACTTCGACCCGCGGTCTTTGGCACCGGCGGATTCGAGACCGAGGTGCGACCGGTGCTCGAGTGCCTTCTCACCCAGCGTATCGAGAGTGAGAACAACGGCTCCGGCACCGGCGATGACGGGCTCTTGGCCTGGATCGCGCCGGGGCTCCAGGTCTACCTGCGGGAGGACTTTCTGATCCAGGTCAGCGTGGCCCTACCTTTCGTGAACGAAATCGACGATCCCCTGGGCCGCCGTGACGTTTCGGGACACGTGAGCCTGCGCTGGTATCTGTAAGAGCGCAGAGACCTTCGACGGGCTAGTGCCCTGGATCAGGAGTTCGTCGCATTAGTTTCAGTGACTTTCGTTTCGTAGCAAGGCGTCCGAACCGCAGTGCGTAGCAGTCGTTCCGTCCAAGGTTCGGCAACGCAGCTACGGAGCGAAAGGCGCGAAACTAATTCGACGAACTTCTGATCCAGGGCACTAGGCTAGGTCCATGATTCAATCCACCGCAGCGGCGCTTTGCGCTCTTCTCATCGCAGGCCTGTTGGCAGGCTGCTCGAGCACAGGGCTGCCCGGCCACGCCACCACCGGCGTCTGCGGAGTAGAAAAGGTCTCCATCACCGCTCTCGGCATGGAATGAACCCCATGAGTCAAGGCCGTCAAAGACGGCCTTGAACGCCTGGGAGGCGTTCACTCCATCGATGTCAGCTTGACCACCGGACTTGTGACCCTGCGCTGCGGGCCCGCCACCGCCGTGGACCTCGCCCGAATGCCCCTCGCCATCCGCGAGGCTGGCTTCAAGCCAGAGAAGATGAACGTGGTGGCGCTTGGGTCCTTCGACGGAAGCGGCAAGAGCTTCACTCCCCTGGGATGGAAGGAACCCCTGCGGCTAGAGTCGGCGCTCAGCACCCCCCCCAGGAACCAAGTCAAGATCGAGTCCGCGGTGGTCGGATGGAGCGACGACGACGCGACGATGGATTCCCTACGGCTCGCTGACCTGAAGGTTCAGTGAGCGCGCCGCGTCGCTTGTTTTAGTCGACCACGATGCGGACCTTGGCGGCTCCCGTGCTCGCCGTTCCCCGGCCTGCGACACCGTCCTCGTCCAAGATGTCCCGACCAAGGCTCCATTCGTCGCCGGTCGGGGTCTTGTCGGGGCTGAGGGGCGCTGTTCGCCAGACGACAATCTGAGTCGCCGCCGTCGAGCGGACCTTGAGATCGAAGCTGCCGCTCTTGTCCGTGAGTACGCCGCTCCAAGGCAGCGAGACATCACCAAAGCTCACCTTCACGCTCACGAGGGCGTTCTCGACGGGCTCCCCGGCAGAGTCCACGACCTGCCCGCTGATCGCCTTGTCGAGTCGATCAAGAGTGGCCTCAAGGAACGAGCCGTCCGCGCGAACGCCCGGCAAGATCTTCGGGATGTAGTCGGCGAATGCCTCTCCGTCCTGTCCCCCGTCGCTGTTGACGGGAAAGGGGCCGCCGATCATGGCGGTGAAGGCGCCCTTGGGGACGTCATCGATCTGAAACTCCCCGGCCGCGTCGCACTCGGCGGCGAGCAGCGGCCCTCCCTGGCCCTCTTCCGGGTGGAGCCTGATGAACGCGCCCTCGATCGCGCGCCCTTCGACATCGCGGACGCGGCCGCTGAGCGTAGTGCCAGAAGGGAGCTGGACCACTAGGTCGCGACGCTCCTCGCCGGCTTGCAGCTCGATCTCAAGCTGCACGTCGCGGCCCGCTGGCTCGTACGCGCGGAGTTGCCACGTGCCTCCGCTGAGGCCTGGAATCGTGAACTCACCGTCTTCGCGGGCGCTCTGGATCACGCGGCCGAAGTGAAACGCGAGGTTGTCGCGAAACTCGAACTCAAGCGGTCCCGTGAGCTCGATGCGCGCGTCGAGCACCGCGCTGCCATTGCCGTCGAGGACGCGACCGTCGAGGATCGCTTGGGCATCGAGGGAGATCGCTCCGAGATCGTCCTCCTGTCCCGGACGCGGCGCCTCGGGAAGGTCCACCACGGCTGCGCCAAAGCCAGGCGCGCGCGCCTGGAGGGTCAGGGCGATGTCAGCGCGCAGCTCGTCCACCCTGAAGCGTCCCTCGCCGTCCGTTCGTGTCGCTGACCATTCGCGGCGCGACATAAGTCCCTCGCGCTTGAGTCCCACGACGACCACCATCGCGCCTACGATCGGCACGCCGCCCGCGTCCGTCACGGAACCTGTGACCTGCCGCGCCCGTGAAAGTTCTACGTCGAGCTCTGTTGATGGACGATGGAAGCGCACTTCCGTGCGTCCATAGCCGGGCGCGTCGAATGCGAGGGTCCCAGGGCGCATCCTCGCGCCCTCCACCGAATAGAAGCCCTGCTCGTCGGACGTCACGTTCTGGCCGATGAAGTTCCATGGGCTCACCACCGCCCCGGCAATGGGGTCCCCCGTGGCCGCGTCGCGAACTCGTCCCGCAAGCGCCCAGCCGGACTCGACTTCGACGTCGACGGTCGTGGTTTCATCCGCCCTCAGCACCGCCGAGGTGAACCTCGGCATGGCGTAGCGCTCGGTGACCACAAGCACACCGCCTTCACCGGGGACGAGACCTTCGGCGCGATAGCGACCAGCGGCGTCGGTTTCGACGATGTCGGTCGCTTCCCCTTCAGCACCGTGATGAATGCGCACCGTGGCTCCTGCCACCGGCGCGCTCGTCTCCTTGACGGTGACAGCGCCGGTAAGCGTCGCGCCCATGCTGAGGACGAGCTTCAGCTCGGCACCGGGCAAGCAGCCGGCCGCGCTCTGGGGCGGCCTTCCCTCGACGCTGGCCGTGACGGTGACGAAGGACCGGAGCTGCGGCCGCAGCCGGAAGGACCCAGCCGCGTCCGTCGTCGTTCGATCGACCACCTCCTCGTCCACGTCGTCAGTCTCCCAACGGTCGTACCCCGACCACAGATCGACCGTGGCGAGCACCGCCGCTCCGGGAATCGGGTCTCCGGCTGAGTCGACGACTCTACCCGTGATGTCTGGCAGCTTCTCGAGGGCAGCGGGTCCGGCTGAGCTCGCCGCAACCTCGGGCGCTTGGATGGCGACGGCCGCGCGGTCGATGACCGACGGAGCCAGTTCGCGCTCCTGACCCAGCTGGGACTCTGTGGGCGACCGGCCCGGCGCTCGCTCCTCTGGGGCCGCGTCATGGACGACAGATACTCTGTCCGCGATGGGCGAGCGCAATGCCAGCACGATGACCCCAAGGAGACACAGGGCCGCCAAGAGGCCTAGCGCGAGGGCCCGCCCCCGCAGGCGATGCTGGCTAGGCGCAATTCGCATTCCCAGAGACTAGCACCGTTGTCGAAGTCGGTCGTGCTGAGGAATGACGACATCGGCTCCATGCCGCCGTTGGACGCCATTGGGGGTCCGGCGCAACGCCGCGAGGATGAATCCTGGCACCACTCACGAAACCGCGACCCGTGGCGCAGACTCCTAGCCCGGACTATTCATGAGAGGGATCGACCAGTGCGGCCAAACTGCGCTGTGGCAAGGCAGACGACCGGATGAAGCGGAGGCGGGCCTGTAGGCCCGGTGAGCATTCATGAGGGAGCCCGCGAAGTGGGCGGGAGCCGAAGGCGACCGTCTAACGCCGCCACAGCGCAGTTTGGACGTGCTGGTCGGTTCATCTCGTGAATAGTGCGGGCTAGGCCTGAAACAAGCGCTAAGAATCGACAGACAACTGCGTTTCGCGCAGCAGCGCCGCGTCCGCGGCCCTTGCGCTTCGCTTCGAGAATTCACCTGACTAGGTCCCGCTTCGGGCGCCGCGATGACATTTCGCCGGGTTAGGCCTCCTGCTATCGACAAGCTGCCTTACAACACAAATATGGATGAGGATAGCCGGATGCCGCTCAACGACCATGAGACCCTCAACCGGGCTGCAACCCGCGTTGAGGCAGGGGAGCGCGTGATGTTCACGCGCGATGGGCTGGACGTTGCCGCACTTGTCGAGCCTGAGGCCGCGGAGCTCCTAGAACACCTCGAGGATGTCGGTCTCACCTCCCTCGCACTTGAGCGCCTAGCGGAGTTCAAGGCATCGGGTGAGAACCCCATACCGCTCAAAGATGTGGTGCGCGAGACGGGACTTGACGCGGCGAGCTAGACGCATTCGTGGCAAGCCCATCGAGCAATGAGCCTGATGCCTACTCTGTGGGCTTCACCAGCGCCGCGACACGCGACCTGCGGCGGCTCGATCCACAGGTTCAACGACTTGTTACAGACGCCCTTGCTCGCTTTGAAGAACCGGGTGCAGATCCTGCAGTTGGCCCTTCAATCAAGGCGCTTCGCGGGGAGTTCGCGGGCTTGTACCGAATTCGAGTCCGAGATGCCCGCGTCGTCTATACAGTCGACAATGGCGAGCTGTTGATTCTTGTGGTACTCGTGGGACACCGACGCGACGTGTACGAGCGCGCGACAAGGCGGTTGACGTGAGGCAGAACCGCGCTTGAGCGCTATTCAGCCGGTGTTGCGCCAAAGATGCTGCAAGGAGCCTCGGTCGTTGAATCGCACCCGGTTCCAGAACTGCCGCTCCTTTCTTCGAATTGCGTGCAGCGCTCTGGGGTCCCATGCGATCAGGTCGGTGCTATGACCGGTTCCGGCCCTGTACCCCTCGAGACCCTGATCCAGGAGCATGCTCCGTTCCTGGAGCGGTTGGCTCGCGCCCTCGTGGGTGATCGCGATCGCGCGGGTGATCTCGTGCAGGAGACGTGGGCGGTGGCGCTTGCGCGCCCCGACGCGCTCCAGGACCTCCAGGCCCAGGGTGGCGGCGCTACCAGGGG
>CAYQKK010000020.1:16997-57345 GCA_964417955.1 uncultured Planctomycetaceae bacterium | reverse complement strand
AAGGAGATCGCGCGGCGCACGGGGATTCAAGCATCGACGGTGCGGTCGCAGCTCACCCGCGGTCTGGAGCTGCTGCGCGGGACGCTGGACCGCGAGCACCCCGGCGGAAGGGCCGAGTGGCTCAGCGCTCTTCTGCCTATCGCGTGGCCCAGCGCCGCAGCGGGCGTTCCCGCAGCCGCCCAATCCCTCACCGCCGTCACTGGCGGCGTCCTCATGAAGAAAGCACTCGCCCTCCTGTGCGTCGCGGGCCTCGCCGCGCTCGTTTGGTTCAAGCCCTGGACCGTCACGATGGAGTCGATCCATGAAGACGCGACGAAGGCCGACCTGATCGACCCAGTGGTTTCGCTTGAAGCGCCGGCGAGCAACGAGACAGTGGAAGGAGCGATTGCCTCGATAGCCGCTTCGACGGACGAGCGAGCGGAAGCGACTAGCGCTGCGGCGGAGACCGCGCTGGGGGCAGAGGCTGCTTTCGTCGCGAAAGGGGCTGCCGCTGAACCGGCAGAGTCATCCGCGGCTGGAGCCTTCGTGATCTCTGGACGCGCACGGCTCCTCGATGGAACGCCCATCGAGGGGCAAAGGGTGTCGGCGCGCAGCGAGATCGAAGAAGCTGACGAGAAGGCGAGCACGAAGACCAATGAGGACGGCACGTTTGAGCTATCCATGGCGTCCGCTGGCCCCCATACGGTCACCCTTGCATGCCGCGGCGAGATCGAAGGTGTGGAACTCACATCCGTCGCTGCTCCAAGCCAAGGGCTGGATCTCCGCATAGACGCGATCGTCTTTCGGGCTCATCTCCCCCATGACATAGACCTCGGCCTGTTCGACGGTGCTGGCCATTCGGTGGTGGCCTATGGCGCAGAGTCTCTGCCATTCGAGAGCATGCACTACGCTGGCTTTTCACCAACGAGCGTAGACGAAGTCACCCAAGAGCTCCTGCCCGTCGGGCCCGGCTACTTCTGCACCGTTGGAACCGGCACCGGAGATTCTGTGCAGCTCATAGCGGCCCTTCCCCCAGGCACTCCTTCTGGACGCTACGACGTTGACTTTTTGGACGAATCCCCCGAGCTTGCTTCCCTGCGAGTTGTGCTCACCGGCGTAGCTCTAGCCGCCCCATCTCGTGTGACGGTATCGCTCGATTGGATCCGTGGCGACGAAGAGCGGCACTTCCCCGCTAGTCTCTTCTTCCGGGAGGGTCGATCGGCCGGCCGAGTCGACGTGCTTCTGCCCGGCGACTACGTCGTGGGGACGAGAGTCTTCAGCCCGCCGCCCCGAGCATGGTTCGTCCCGACCGCTCTCACTCATTCCATCACCCTCGAAGCGGGCGATGAGGAGCTCATCGAGGTGGAGCTTGTCAAGGGAGGCGGCCTAGAGGTTGCCTTCACCGGCGCGGAGTTCTCGGAGGCGAACGACTTCAAGCTCGAAGTTCAGGGGTCCCACGAAAGCGAGTGGTCAAAGCACTCCACCTACACGATGGACGAGACCGGTGAGCTCTTCAACATTGGTCAGATCCAGAAGCCCAACCTCTCCTACACGAGCTGGGAACCGCTCCCCGTCGGCGAGATACGCGTGCGGCTCTCGGGCAAGGGCTACCGCACCGTTGAAGAGTCGCTCTACATCAAGGCGGCCGAGCTGACGAAGTGGACGCCGCACCTGGAGAAGCTCCCCTAGGCCTGGGCAGCTTTTGCCGAGAGCTGCTACCTTCGAACGCCCATGCTCTCCCTTCCCCAATGGACGAGGGCCGGGTCTCGCAGCTCGGCTCTCCCGCTCGCACTCTTTCGCATACTCTTCGGTCTCTGCCTCGTCTTCGACATCGTTGCGCTCATCGAGTACGCACCGATGTGGTTCGATGACGTGCCGTGGATCGAGGAGCGCGCGGCTTGGATCGACCTGGCGCTGTACGTTTGGCTCGGGGCCGCCATATGCCTAGCGTTTGGCGCCTTCTCAACGGTGGCCGCGGTGCTGAACTACGCGGGCTGCGTGACGTTCATGAGCTTCCACGCCATGCCGCTCAGCTACGAGTACCACCTAGACAACCTCTACCTGGTGACCTCGTTCGTGCTGCCGTTTCTGCCCATCGGCAGGGCGCTTTCCGTGGACGCTTGGCGCAGGCCGCCCGCTGATCGCACGATCGGTCCGGGCGCGGAGATCTTCTTCGCGCTCGTGGTGTCGAGCATCTACTTCGACTCCGCGCTTTGGAAGCTCGGTTCCAGCATGTGGATGCACGGCCTCGGCTACTGGACCACCGCCGTCCAGCCCTGGGAAGGACAGCCGAGCTTCGCTTGGACCCTCAACCACGAGTGGGTTGCGCGGGCCGCGGGCTACGCGACCCTCGTCTTCGAACTCGTGTTCGTCTTCCTGATCTGGTTCCGGCCGCTGCGCTGGCCGCTGCTGATCATGGGGTTCACGCTGCACATCGGCATCGGAACGGTCCTTCCGATTCCGCTGTTCGGACTGATCATGGTGTCCTTCCTCGCTGCGTTGATTCCTGTGAGAGCGCCGGCACTCACGGAAGAGCAGCGGCTCGCACCGGCGCCCAAGAAGTCCATCGGCGCCCGTCTCGCCCCCGCGTACTTGGCGCTGTGGGGCGTGGTCTTCACCATGGGTTTGATCGACCCCCTGCTCGCCATCTCACGTGAAGGCCTCGGCGGATCCAAGACCACCCATCAGAGGTTCTGGTACGCCAAGGCCGAGACCCCCTTCGAGCGAAGTTTCGGCTCCGCGGTCTTCTGGATCTACCGCGTCTTCGGGTTTCGCTCGCACCCTATCTTCATCGACAGCCAGTTCTCCCTGTGCAGTCATCAAGCCCGGCTCCGCTTTCACCCAGGCGACGGTGGATCGACAGCGGATGAGGTCTTCGACTTTCCCGGAGAAGGAACGAGCTTCCATCCTCCCCACTACAACAGGCGCTTCCTCGCGATGTACTACCGCTCCGTGTGGGCGCACATTCCACTGGACCACGTCGAGGTCCGGCTCACGCGCTTTCTGAACTACCACGCTGGAGCCGGATCGTTTGACCGAAACGGCGGCTGGATCGCCATCGAACAGCGCCCCATTGAGATGCCCGTGGATCGCTGGGTCCATGGACAGCGCGCGGCGAACGAAGCGCAGCCATGGACCCGCGTCGGGGTCGCGAAGCCGTTTGCCCAAGGGTTTGAATTCAGCTGGCGTGAGCCTTCTTGGCCGGATTCAGAAGGCGCAGCTGAAGAAAGCGGGGACCGATGATCTCACCGTTGGTGAGGTCATCGGTCCCCGAGAGTGCCGAAGGCAGCAGCCTACCTGGCTAGAGGCCGCGGGTTGGCGCTTGGCTGACTGAGCCCGCCTGGGTCGCCGTGATGCCCCTCGGGCCTGTGGCCGGAACGCTGTCCGGGACGAACGCGAAGTTATCGACGGCGCCAGACGATGCGAACGCGATCTCCATCGTCGTCACCGCCGTCTGATCGAAGCCCGCGTCTTCCGAAGCCGTGGCCGTTGCCATAAAGCCCGGCTGGGCGGCCAGAGTGTCGAGCGTCAGCGTCCGGAATCCAGCGCCGCCGTCGATCTCGATGTCCTCGGTCCAGCCGCCGGGAACCACAAAGACGCGCTCGCGGGACATCGTATCCGTCAGGGTCACGCGCGCCGTCTGATCGATGAAGCTGTCGAGATCAATGTCCACCAGGTCGATGGAGCAGGCCGTGGAGGGCGAGCTGAACTGGAACGTCAGCGAGCCACCGAGGACGTCATCATCCGGCGTGTCGTAAACGTCAGGCGTTGACTGCCCAGCGATCTCCTGGAGCATGAGCAGGTTGCCCTGGCCCACGAGCAGGTCTTGGTCGGTGGAAGAAGCGTTAGGACCGATGGCCGAGCTATCAAAGATGGCAGCGGAGAGGCCAGAGCCCGAGAGACCGTCGACGGTGAAGTACTCACCAAATTCTTCGCCCGCGTTGATGGCTCTGCCGTTCTCGAACGCAGTGGATCCGTCGTCGTCGAACTCGAATCCATAGACGAGGCAGTCAGAGCTCCTCGCCCACGTGACCGTCGCCGTGTTGGAGTCCACGGGGTTGCCAGCGGTGTCGAACATCGTCGCCTGGACCGTGTCCGTGCCGATGCCGCCGTCGCCGACGTACACAAAGTCCACCGTGCCGGCGATGTTCGTCGCACCCCTAAAGGTGTCGCCAGCGTTGGGTCCAGAGGTGACCGTGAAGGTGACGTTCCGACCAGCGATGGGCGTCATCGTGGCCGCGTCCTCGACCCGCGCCGTCACGGTGTGCTCTGTGCCCAGCAAGCGGTCGGCCGTCAGCGGCGACAGGAAGAGCGTTTCGTCGGCGATACTCGTCGGAACCGACGTCTCGAAGTACGCGAAGAAGATGTTGTCGTCGTCCGACGGGTTGATCGTGTCGACGAGGATCTGGGTATCGCCGGTGGCCACGAACGGGCGCAGGTCATAGAGCTCGTCGTCGGTGTCGAACCCGGATGAGCCAGCGAACGGGTCGGCGGGGTTCTCAATGGAATCGCCGATCCCGCCCACCGTAATGAGCGCTCCGTTGGTGCCGATGCCGTCGTCCTCGCCGCCCGCAGACGACGTCATGCGTGCGCCGTTCACATCGACCTCGGAGATCATGTTGGTACCGACGGTGTCTTGAAAGCCAAACGAGATGCCGAGGCCCATGGTGGCCTTGGCGTTCGGATCCGTGAGGTCGAGGGGCTCGGCGAGTGAGACAGTGAACTGCTCGCCCTGGGGAGCCTGACCACCGAAGAGCAGAATGACGCCGGATGGCTCCGTAACGGAGGGATCATCGAAGATCACAGCGAGGATCTCTCCTTCGATGTCGTCCGTCGCAAAGGCCGCCTCCATGACCGGGATATTGATGATGCCCGCGGGCGCCGCATCGATCAGCGGTGCGACGATGGCGGTCACGTCACCGAAAACGTTGTTGAAAAACATCGGGTTGCCACCGATGCCGTTGAACACCGACTCGGTGAACCCCACCTCAACCCCGTTGAGCGTGATTTGCCCGGGCAAGATTGGATTGGTGAACGTGCTGGCGGCGGCAAGGTAGGCCGAGCGCACGGTGGCGCCAGCGCTGGGCTTGTTCACCTGAATGGTGGTGCCAGCGGGATCGTTGGTCCCGACCCCATCAACGGAGAGGGAGATGAACCCGTCTTCGGCAACGAGGCCGGTGAGCTGGGCCTGGGCAGGTCCTACGAGGGCGAGGCTGCCAGCGAGAAGAGACGCTGCGCCGACAAGGGCAGAATGGTTGAGTAGTTTCAAAGCGAGTAGGCCGCGAGAGGCCAAGGCAGAAGGGGGAACGAAGAGCGGGCGAGCGCCGCTGCGGGCACATCGCTCTCCTGTGTGTTTCGAAAGTACATCGGAGTGCCTGGCTTGGCTAGGCGGTTTTGGGCGCCAAGTCTCACCCTCGACCGTAATGGAAACGTATCCACACCCGAGAAACCAAACGCGTGCCAAGCCGTGCTGCGTCGGCGGCGTTGAAGTGGTGCCATGCCCAAAATTCTGCCATTGCCCCTCGCGCTCTTCGCCTGCTTCTCTGCTCCTGTGGAAGAGCCGCCGGCGCCCCCAACGCCCGCGCTTGTCGCCGCCTACGAAAGAGAAGCGAGCGTTGCATGCGAGCTACACCGGGGACTCGGGTCCAGTGACCCAACCGCGAACGTCTTCTTCTCTCCGGCGTCGATCACTGCGGCCCTCTCAATGCTCGCCGAAGGCGCAAAGGGTGCAACGGCCAGCGAACTAGCCCGGGTTCTCCAAGAAGCCGACGCGCTCGACCTCGACGGACTACGGGCCCTGCGCGCCGATCTCGCCCATCGACTTCGGGCTGCATCGAACGACATCGGCTGGAACGAAGCCAACGGACTATGGGTCGACGATTCTGCGACGCTCGTCCCGGAAACCCAGAGCGCGCTGGAAACCTACCATGGTGCCTCCATCCGACCAGCAGACTTCCGCACGGACTTCGACGGCGTTCGAGGGAACATCAACCGCTGGGTCAAGAAGGAGACGGGCGGGCGCATCGAGGACCTTCTGCCCGCTGGCAGCGTCAGTTCCATGACACGGCTTGTCCTCGTCAACGCGGTTCAATTCCTCGGCAAGTGGGAAGATGAGTTCGAGGCGAAGAGCACCGGCGACCTGCCGTTTCTCTTGGCCGACGGAACCGAAACCAGCGTCCCCTTCCTGAAGGACTGGCGTTCGATGGCCATCGGCTTCTTCGATGCCGAAGACAAGATGGCCCATGCGCCCAAGGACGTCGCGCTGACCGCGTTCGAACTGCCCTACCTCGGCGGGCGACTTTCCTTTGTCGGACTCATCCCCGCCAGCCCAACGGGTCTCCCAGAGCTGGAGAGGCGCGTGAGCGCGCCGCTGCTCAAGCAATGGAGAAGCGCACTCCACACCCAGCGCACTGACTTCGCGATGCCGAAGCTGAAGCTGGAGCCGAGCTACGACCTGGTGCCGATCCTTCAAGGCCTTGGACTCGGCAGCATGCTGGATCCTGGCACCGCCGATCTCGGAGGCTTCTTCGAAGGCAACGCCAAGGGGCTCCACGTCACCGGCGCGTACCACAGCGCGTTCCTCAAGATCGATGAAGAGGGCACCGAGGCCGCAGCGGCCACCGGGGTCGTCGCCGGCATCACCTCCGCGGCGGGACCGCCGCCGAAGGTCCACGCGGACCGCCCCTACCTATTTCTCATCACAGAGCGCGCGACCGGCGCGATCCTCTTCATGGGCCGCGTCGCGAACCCTTAGGTCTCCTAGGCCGCGCGCTGCGCGAGGACCTGCCGTCCCCGCAGGAGCTCGAGCGCCGCTACGCGGTAGGCCTCGGCCAGCGTCGGGAAGTTGAACGTTCGATCCACGAATGTCTCAGGTGCAAGGCCCCCGAGCATCGCCACCTCGCCGAGGTGCACGAGTCCGGGCGAGCCTTCGCCCAAGGCATGGCAGCCGAGTAGGCGCTCGCCTGTGGGGTCCGCGACGAGCTTGAGAAAGCCCTCCTCCGCCCCCTGGATCATTCCGCGCGCGAGCTCGCGGAAGGGCGCCTTGCCCACGAGCACGCTTCCGTACTTCTCAGTCGCCTGCGCTTCCGTCAAGCCGACGCTCCCCATCTCGGGCAGGGTGTAGACGCCGGACGGCACCATGCCAAAGTCCTCGTCGGGCACCGGTCGGCCCAGCGCGTGCCGTGCGGCTCGTCGGCCCTGCTCCATGGACGTAGACGCCAAGGCGGGCGGCCCGATCACGTCGCCTGCGGCGTAGATGCCTGGGACTTCGGTCAGCCCGTGGGCGTCGGCGACTAGGTAGCCGCGCTCGGTCGTGGTCAAGCCTGCCTTCTCGATGCAAAGGCGACCCAGGTTCGGCGTTCGCCCAAGGGCGCAGAGCACCTTTTCGGCGTGAAGCTCCGTCCCGTCATCCAACGTGACCGCGACCCTGCCTAGCCCGTCCGCCTTGACCTCTTGATGACGGCGTCCCCCAAGAAAGCGACCGCCGCTCGCTTCGAAGGACTGGACGAAGCCTCGGCAGAGGTCCGCGTCCATGAAACCCACCGGCAGGTCGTTTCTATCCACGATCGTGACGTCGACCCCAAGGGCGCAGAAGATCGAGGCAAACTCGGACGCGATGACGCCCGCACCGAGCACGATGAGCGAGCGCGGCAGGTAGACGAGGGAGAGGATCGAATCGCTGTCGAGGATGTGTTCGTGATCGATAGGGACGTCGGCTGGCTTCCTCGGTCGAGAGCCCGTCGCGATGAAGATCTCGTCGGCGCTAACGGCACCGCGCTCGCCGCCGGGGCACTGAAGATCCAGAGTGTTCGGCGAGGTGAACTGCGCGCGCGCCTGGCGAAACTCGACGCCGTTGCGCTCGACCTGATCCGAAAGCGTCCGGGCATGGGCATCGCGCACCGCGTCGAGGCGAGTCATGAGCTGCGCGAGCTGAACGTCAGGGGACATCGTGCAGGAGAGCGCGTCGCCAGCGCGACGCTTCACCTCGGCGAAATGGCGCGCGGTCTCTCGCAGCGTCTTGCTGGGAATCGTCCCCCGATTCACGCACTCACCTCCGGGCGCCCTGCCCTGGTCGACCAGGAGCACGCGCTTGCCTTCTTTGGCACCTTGGAGCGCGGCTTTCTGGCCTGCGGGGCCCCCGCCGATAGCGATCCAGTCGAAGTGTTCCATGGTCATCTTCTACGCAGCGAGTTCACGGACGATGGCAGGCCCCTTCGCGCACAGTGCGTCTACGTCTTCGTCGTAGAGGTCCAAGAGCCGCAGCAGCTCCGCACCAGGGCGCTCGCCCTCTCCGTCATCCTCTAACAGCCAGTCGCTCAGTGCGTCGCCGAGGGCAACGGTGTTCACGAGATCGTTGTGGGCGGAGGCGCCGGCCGGGTTGTGGTGATGCAGTACAGCCTCTCGGGTCCAGTCCGGGAGCTTCCACTCTTCGACCAGCTTCGCGCCCACGGCTCCGTGCAGCTCGTCCACGGCATGCTCGATGCAAACGCTATCGATGGTGCAGCCTTCGCGGCGCGCCACGTCGACGAGCCCCTGGAGAATCACGGGCGAGCCGATGTCGTGCAGCAGCCCGCAGAGGAACGCTGCCTCTACGTTGTCGCGACGCGCCCGTGCGATTTCTTGGGAGAGCCGGCCCGTTGCCTGTGCGTGGTGCCAAAGCCCGGCGACGAAGTCTTCGTGCCCGGGCACATCGAAGACGGCTCCCTTGACCGCGACGGTCAGGGCGATCTCCCGCAGGGTCGCGAGGCCTAGGCGACTGATGGCTTGGTTGAGCGACACGATGGGCTCACGGGGAGCAAAGCGCGCCGAGTTCGCGATCCGGAGCAGATTGGCCGCAAGGGACGGGTCCCGCTGGATCAGCTCTGCCAACGAGTGCGCATCGCAGTCGTCCCCGTCGATGCAGCCGAGCACCTCAGCGGCGACGGCAGGCAGCACCGGCAGCCGGAGTCCACCCGCGAAGATGGACTCCTGGAGGATCGCGGTCAGTCGCTCAGCTTGGGAGGTTGATGTCACGTCGTGTGGGGGATCGGGCGGGCCGAGTCCCGCGCTCCCCATGGATCGTCTTTTCCTACTCCGTGACTACACCCTTTCCCCAAGAGGGCAGGGGTCTGCCCACAAGTTCAGGGTGATCAGGGCGCGATGTGGGAAGTTTTTTCCCAGTCGGTCCGCCCCTCACCCGCATGCCCAGTCGAATTTCATGTGCTGAAAGTCGAGCTGGGCGTTGCCGCCCCCGAAGTTGTAGTCGCCGAAGTACTCTTCGAATCCGATGTAGTGAACGCCTACGTCGGGCACCCCTTGGACCGGGAACATGGTGCCGCCGATGTGCTGCGGGCTAAGGTCCTTCGCCCAGTCAAGGCGCTCGTAGGTCACCTTGTCGAAGGGCGAGGTGTAGGCGGCATCGTCGTCGGGGAACTCCTCCGCTGGCACCCCTGCGTTAGGGTCCGTGGTGCGCTCGGTGCAGGTCACGGCGCGGTCGAAGTCGGCGCTGCTGTCTGGGTCGCCCCCGAGCGCGTTCAACACGTAGCCCCCAAGCCTGCGGGTGTCCTTTGGCGTGCCTCGGTCGACCCAGCGCGGCCGCGTCACCTCGGCGAACGCTGGTCCATTGAAGTAGGTGGACACCGGGCAGGCGGCCCCTCGGTACTCCTCCTCCGTCAGGAGGATCACCGCGTACTCACACCCAAGAATGTCCTCCATCCGGTGCAGGCGCGGATGCTCGTTCTTCACGTGCTGCCACATGGCGGCGAGATCGGGATCCGCTGGCGGCGAGTCGGGGTGCTCGGCCAGCAGCTGGGCGATCGTCCTGCCCTCCTCCGCCATGCCGTCGTTGTGCTCGGGCGCGAGCGCAAAGAAGCTCAGGGCCACGATCTCTGGACCGTGCACTCGCTGGTCCTCGGGAAGCCGCAGCGTGAAGCCGTGCATGAGCGGGTAGCCGCTGTTCGAGTCGATCGGCCACTGGGTCGCAGCGATGCCCGGAGGGAAGCCGTAACACCAGCCTTGGTGGCTCGGGTTCTTAGCGTCGAAAGACTCGTGAAGGATGTTGAGGTCGTAGGCGTTCATGGGAGTGACACGGATGTGCACAGGGGCGGTCGCCCTCGGACTCTAAGGGCACGGCGGGAACGCGGGTGCCCGCCGTTGAGGAAGAAGTGCGTTTGATGACGCTGCGGTGACATCGGTAGAGTGCGCCCGTGACGATTCGTTTTCTGCACCTAGCTGACCTGCATCTCGACTCTGCCTACGGCGGGTCGACTGCGACGGTGGAGAGACTTCGGCAAGCGACCCTTGAGGCCCTGGAGCGAGCGGTGACGTTCGCCATCGATACCGAGCTCGACGCGGTCTTGATCGCGGGGGATGCGTTCGACGACGATCGCCTCGGGTACGCGGCCCGCGCGGTTTTCCGCCGGGAGGTCGGGCGGCTCGCCGCGGCGGGGCTTTCCGTCGTGTACGTCACGGGGAACCATGACCCTGGCACCGTCACCGGTCGGGCCGCAGGGCTGCGACTCCCGCCAGAGGCCGTCCATTCGGTCCTCGATGGCGACGTTCGGTCCATCGTTCTCCCGGGCAGGGGAGGCGCGCCCGCCGCGATCGTCGTGGCGGCTGGACACGCCACGGCGCGCGTCACCGACAACCTCGCGGCTCGGATGCGCTCCACCTTCGAGGACACCAGCCTGCGCGGGGATCTGCCGACGATCGGGCTTCTGCACAGCCAAGTCGGGACCGCTGCCGGAGCAGAAGGGCACCAACCCTACGCGCCGTGCAGCCTCGCCGACCTAGCGGCCTGCGGCGCTGACTACTGGGCCCTCGGGCACGTGCACGTCCGCGGCCGAGTCGACCGCGCGGTTCCCGCCTACTACTCCGGCAATCTACAGGGCCGGCACGCCAAGGAGTCGGGCCCCAAGGGCGGACTGCTCGTCGAACTTGACGCCGACGGCCTCACGGACGAGCCGGAGTTCATCCCGTTCGCCCCGGTGGAGTTCTTTTCGTGCTCGGGTGAACTTCCGGACGACGCCGAGCCGGAGGCGGTGGCGGAAACCGTTGCGGCGGCGCTCGACGAAGCCGCCTCCCTCGGGAACGGCCCAGTCGCGCGCGAGCTCGTGGTCCGTTTGGCCTACGGCGGGCCCCTCGCGGCGCGAGACCTGGGCGCGGACTTCGAGCTCGCCGTGCGAGAAGAAGTCCAGCGCCTCAGTGGTCCCGTCTTCGGTGAGATCCTGGAGGTAGAGCTCCGCCCCGGACGAAGCGAGAACGATTTGATCCGCCCGAGCTCTTCCCAAGAGCTGCTGGACTACATCGAAGGGACTCCGTCTGCGCTGCGCGAAGCCCTCGCCGTGTGTCGTGGGCGGGACGCAACAGATGGAAGCCGGCTCGAAGACGAACTGCTGCAGCGCCTGTCCATGGGAACTCGTGGGGACCATCACGCTTGAGAGTTCTCTCCCTCGACATCCAACAGTTCGGCGCGCTCCACGGCCGCCGCTTCGCCACCGACGCGGACACCGTCGTCGTCTATGGACGCAACGAGCGCGGGAAGTCCTCGTTCCACCACGCGCTGCGCACGGCGCTCTTCGGCTTCTCACCGGCCGCGGCCAAGCAGCACCCGTTCGCTAGTCCTCTATTCCACGGTAGCGCGGATCCAGCCGAGGCCCTGCTCGATGTCAGCGCGACGGTTCGGTCGAGGGCTGGGGTGTTGACCATCGAGCGCCGCATGGACGCGGCGCTGAGTTCACGGCTCACCCTCGGCGGCGCGGCCGCCCGTGACGCCAGCTTCGTCCGCTCGAACGAGCCCATCCAAGGGATCGGCGCGGTGACGGCCGGGCTGTTTGACGAGGTCTACACCCTAGACCCGGACAGCACCCGCGCGTTCGACCAGCGCCTAGCCCCCAACATCGAGCGGCTTCTCATGGGCGGTGGCGCGCTTCCTGATCTGCCGTCCGTTCGCCAGCTGACGCAGGCCGTCGACGCCGAACGCGCGGCGCTCTGGCGCGACGATCGCCGCTCGAAGAAGACCGCCGTTGCGCTCCTCGATGCGCGCCTCGCCGAGCTGCAGGCCGAGGGCCGCGCGACTCGAAGCGTCGAGGAGGGTCTCCTCCGCCTTGAGACCCAGCTCGGTGCCCAGAAGACGCAGCTCGCCTTGGACGAAGAGGCGCTCGTCGAGATCCAGGAACGGATCGCCCACGCGCAAGCCATCGAGCGCGTCGCTCAGATCGCGCGCTCCGCTCAGCACGCCGGAGTGGACCTCGACCCCCTTGAGGGCGTTCCGCTGGAGTCGCCCGTGCCCATGCTGGCCGATCTTGAGGACGCCGAGCTCGCCCTCGAGCAGCCGGTCCAAAGGCTGAGTCAGCCCGCCGCCACCCTAGACCCCTCCGACCCGCTGACCCTAGAGCACCGCGAGGCAATCCTCGGCCTCGCGCGGGAAGAAGCGCGGATCGAGCGGGCACGTACCGAGGCGAAGAACCACGCGGAGCGCGCGTTGGAGAAGCGGGCGGCTGCGCGGGAGCTTGAGCGCGCGCTGCGTTCGGACGCAAACACGGCGCCGATGCATGAAGCGAGCGAACACGTAGGTCAGCTACGCGCCCTCGCGGTGGAGTGGGACCGGCGAGCGCTGCAGGCAGGTGAGGAAGCAGGCTCCGGCGTCGCGTCCCCCGCCAAGGGAATGCAGTGGAGCGTCGGCCTAGCGGCCGGAGCAGCAGCGGGCGGCGCGGCTCTCGGCGGCGGCGCACACTGGGCGGGGGCCCTGGCGGGAGCCGTCGTGGCGGCCGTGGCTCCCGCAGCCGCAGCAAGCCTGAACTCGAAGGACAATGGCCGGGTGAGCAGCGGACGGGCGGACGCTCCCCGCGAGCTGCGCGGGGTGCTCGAACGGTTGGGGATCGCGCCTACACTCGTGGCGACGCCCTCCGACCTTGGTGGCTTGGCCGCCACCCTCGGCAACGCCGCGGTGCTGCGCGCGGAAGCGTGCGACCTCGAAGCGGCGGAAGAGAAGCTCCTCGCCGGTATCGAAACCGAGTACGCGCGCTGGCGGGGCATGCTCGGCGCCCTTGTGCCTGACGCATCCCGAGCCACTTGGGCATCGGAAGAGGACGTTCCGTCGATGCTCAGGGCCCATCTTGAGGGCGCGGCGGCACGGATCCGTGAGCACGATCTCGACGGCGAGGAACGCAGGCGCGCTGAACAAGACCGGGACCGCGCCCGGGCGCGACTCCAGGGGATCTCTGAGCGCTTCGAGACCCTGCGCGAAGCGCTCGAAGCCGCTGTCCCCGGGGAGACGGTGCTGGAGCGTAGCTACCAACGCGTCGCGGCCGCTCACGCCGCCCGCGAACGAGCCCACGGCGCACTGCGCGAGCTCCGCGAGAGCGGCGCCCCCTCCCCCGCACAGAACGACCCACGCATGGCAGACGCTTGGTCCACCGGTACGTTCGATGCTTCCGAGCTGCGGGTGCTCCGGGACGAGGCGGCCGACCTTGAGGAGCAGATCCTGCGCGGCCGCGAGGAGATTGCGCGCCTTGATGAACGTCTCGGGCACGAGCGCCCCGCGCGCACGCGATCCTCCATCGACTCCGAGGCCCAGCAGCTCCGCGAGAAGCGCGTGGCGGCGATGACGCGCCATAGGGAGCTCACGGAACTCTCCCATGCACTCGCGGAAGGCGAGCGCCGCCACCGCGCCGCCCACCAGCCCGCGATCCTGAGCGGCGCGGGCCGGTGGCTCGAAGCCATCACGGACGGGCGCTATCGCTCCCTCGCCGTGGACACTTCGAACGGAACGTCCCTTACGGTGATGAGTCGCGAGACCGGCGACCATGTCCCGTGCGAGCCGCCGCTCAGTCGCGGCGTCCGAGAGCAAGTTCACCTCGCGCTACGCCTAGGCGTGGCTGACGCTGCGGACGAGGGCGGGGAAGCCCTGCCGCTTCTGCTCGATGAAGCCCTCGTGCACTGGGACGAAACCCGCCGAGCCGGACTCTATCGCGCCTTCCTCGCGCGCAACGCCACCCGAACCCGCGGCGCCCGGCAGGTCTTTCTCTTCACCTGCCACGAGACGCTCGCGGACGAAGCCGCGCAGCAGCTAGGCGCGCTGCGGATTGACCTTTGAGCCCGTTCAGAAGAGAGGCGGGATAGGAAAAATCATCGGGCTACTAGGGCCAATTTGAGGCAGCAGGGGCGCCCTGGGCATCCCCAAGGGTGATTCTGGGCCCAGATCCTTCATTTCTCTGAGACCCATTAATTATAAACTCATGGGGCCTTTGCATGGTGAGGCTCATCGACGGGGTCCTTGGCTCTCCGACCCCCCCCCGTGTCCGTCCCCTGAAACCCCTGGGAGCCACTCCCTCCTGTGCTGCAACAAGCACCCATATCCGTCATGCGTATCCTCGTTGTTGAAGACAATCCGAAGATGGCCGAGTCCGTTGCTAAGTCCCTCCAAGAGCTCGATTACGGCGTCGACACCGTGGGCACCGGGTACGAGGCGGAGGAGCTGGCCTCCTCGGACGTATACGACCTCTACCTCCTCGACCTCATGCTCCCCGACCGCGACGGCATCGACCTCTGCCGGAACATCCGCCGGATGGGCATCAAGTCGCCGATCTTGATGCTGACGGCGCTTTCGGGCACGGCGCGCAAGGTGGCAGGGCTCGATTCAGGCGCCGACGACTACCTCACGAAGCCGTTCGAGGTCGACGAGCTGGTGGCGCGGGTTCGGGCGCTGCTCCGCCGCGGCGCTGCGTCGGAATCCACCAAGCTCAAGCACGGTGAGGTGGAAATGGACCTTGCGAAGCGCACGGTTCGCCGCGGCGAGGAGCGCATCAAGCTCACGGCGAAGGAATTCGCACTTTTGGAGTTCTTGCTCCGCAACCCCGACAAGGTGTTGTCTCGGAGCGTCATCACGGAGAAGGTGTGGGATATGAACTACGAGCCCACCAGCAACGTAGTGGACGTGTACGTGTCGAACCTGCGCCGGAAGCTCGACAAGCCGTTCCCTGACCGCTTGATCCACACGGTGATCGGCACGGGCTACCGCTTTGGACGCGGGGACGGATAGACGATGACGATGGAGGGGCCCATCAGCCCCCCCGCTGCTGCAGAGCTGCCGGGGGGGGCCGAACGCACAGGCGACCTCCAGGGTGCCGAGGGCCGTGGCGCGGACGAGCCCCGGCCCCTGTCCCTCCGGGCTCAGCTGATGATCTGGTTCGGGATCAGCTTCGCGATCATCCTGACCACCATCATCGCCGGCCTCGTCGTGCTCGACGACGGGCGCATCTTCAAGGCCGGCGAGAACTACGACTGGGTCATCCAGCTCGTGGGCATTGGCGCGCTCAGCAGTTTCCTCGGAGGGCTCGGAGCGGCCTACGTGATCCTCGGTGCCGCGCTGCGTCCGCTGCGCCAAATCACCGAGGCCGCCCGGGACGTGGCACCGGAGCGAATCGACGAGAGCCGCATCGACATGCCGGAAGTCGGCACCGAGGTGAACGAAGCGCGGCGCGAACTCAACAGCGCGCTTGACCGCATCGAGGTGGGCTACCAGTCCCAGGAGCGCTTCATCTCGAACGTGAGCCACGAGCTGAAGACGCCGATCGCCATCGTGCAGAACGAAGCCCAGCGCCTGCGCCGCATGAAGCGGCCCCAGGAGGAGCTGGAGCAGTTCGTGAACGATACGGCCAATCAGATGGGCCGCCTCGGCAAGATGGTCGAGAGCTTCCTGACCCTCGCTCGTATCGACCACGAAGAGCGCATGCAGAAGAACCAGGAGTACTGGTTCCACGATCTGCTCGTTGAAGCCACAAGTCGTTCGCGCGCGCAGGCCCTCACCCACGGCGTCCGCCTAGAGCTAGAGCTGCCCGAGGACTTTGAGCTACTGGACGACCCGAGCTGGGGCGATCCGGAGCTCGTATCGTCAGCCGTCGAAAACTTGGTGCGCAACGCCATCCGCTTCTCGCCCCAGGATTCCGCCGTTCACGTGTCCCTCGCGGTGCCAATGCCCGACGGCGCTTCAGAGGATGAGGAACCGGAACCCGAGTCGGAGGCGAAGGGGCTTCTCGGACGGGCGAGGAAGCCGAAGAAGCTCGCCCAAGAGGCCGAGGCATCACCTGTTCGCCAGGCGATCATTCAGGTGCGTGACGAGGGGCCTGGCATGCCGGACGAGCTCATCGCGACGGTCTTCGAGCCCTTCCAGCAGGCTGCCGCCGAGCGCCACAGCAACCGCGGAACCGGCCTCGGGCTCGCCATCGCCCACAAGGTCTGCACCCTCCACAAGGGCACGATCCGAGCGTTCAACCGAACCGATGGAGTCTCAGGATGCGTGATTGAGATCCGACTCCCATTCCTCGAAGAGGGTGACTGGGCGGCCGATCGGCCGATCACCGCCGCCCTCACCGAGGGCGGGATTGGAGAGGGCATCCGCGACTCGCGAATCGACCCTCCCGCACCCGATGAGGACTCTGAATGAGACCCTAAATAGGACTCGGCGGCGCTCTCAGAGAGGCCGCAGAAATTTCCTGGAGGTTCCTGTAATTCCTGGCTGCGCCCGCCCAGGTGGCCATTAGGTGATCGAGGCGCGCCAGGGGACGGTGGCGTCGAGATCATCGCGGCGTCGGCAGGGGGGGTGTTATCCCCTGTCGGCGCCGCACTCCTTTGTGCCCCGATCAGGACGTGCCCCGATCAGGACAGATCAGCTGCCGAGGATCACTTCCACGGCGTCCGTGAGGCCAACCTTGACGCCCGGATCAATGAACACGCCCTGGATGAAGAGCGGCGTGCCGACCAGGCTCGCGTCCGTCGGGAGGTCCAGGGTGTGCGTGACGGGCTGCCCCGTGTAGCTGGGGCCGAAGAGACGCGCGAAGGGCGAGCCCACGAGGAGCTCTCCATCGGCCGTCGCGCTGCCGAGCCCAAAGGCCGGAAGGGTGCGGCCCGCGGGGAAGATCGGCGAACGCACCGGCGACGCCACAAGGATCGTCTGGGAGCCAAGACCCATGACGCCCATCGGGTCGTCAAGGGTCAGTGACAGCGTCGACCCGAGGGTGGGCTCGCCGGTCACCGTCATGGTGCCGGCCGGGTTGAACTCGCCGTAGACGAGCAGGCTCTGGTCGCGCGTGAACGTCAGCGACCCGAGGACCGGTCCGCCGTTCACGAACTGATCGGTTTCCAGGGCGATCGGGTCCTGGGGGCTCGTATTCTGGTTACCCGACGTGAAGTTGCTACCGCTATCGGTACCCGAATCCCACACCACGAGGGGGACCGTCACGCTGTCAACCCAGACGCCGTTCTGCAGCAGCGAAACGGCGTCGCAGCCAACGAACCAGTCCGGGCTCGGGGCCACCATGGTGACGAGCGTCACGGCGGAGTGCTCCTTCGTGACGTCGAAGGTCAGCGCACGAATGGCCGGCACGTCGAAGCCGCTGATGCGCAGGCGCTCGCGGGCGTCGCCTGCACCGATCGCGGCGTTGATCTCGGTGGTCAGCGCGGCGGTGGAGCCCGTCTCGGCCATCGACTCGATGCCGTTGGTGGCGATGCCGCCGGGCTGCCAAAGGTGGAAGTCCGCGGCGTGGGTCGCGCCGATCGGCGGCGACATGTGGGCTCCGCCCGGGAAGTTGCCCGGGTGAGTCGCTGCGCTCCACGTGAGGTCGAAGGTCGCGGTGTAGGTCGCGAGGCTGCCATCTTGGGGGGCGGCGGTGGCGACAGAGATGAGCAGCGAGGTGGCCGCGAAGCCACAGGCAACGCGGGAGGAAAGACGGTTCAGCATCGACGGGGGAGGGGCAAGAGGGAGAAGTGAAGAAACTCTCCCGGTGCTTTCGCCCTCCCGCGACGCCTGTGACGTGAATCCTCGTCTATTCCAAGCGCTTGACGACGCGGTACCCCACGGAGGATTTCTTGAGGTCGTGATCCAGAATGATCACTTCACCCACCTTCATGCCAAAGGCCACCTCCCTGAGCGCTGGGTCGAGGTTGGCGCGAGGTACGGTCAGCGACTCCCCCAGCGCTACCTGGGCCGCGTTGAATTCGGACTGCAGGGCCTGGCCGGCCGCCTGGTAGGCATCGGGCTTGAGCTCACCCGACCTCAGTTTCTGGCCCAACTCGTCGCCGCGCTTCTTGAACTTGGCAACGAGGTCGTGCATCAGGCGCTCTGAGGCGCGGTCCCGAATGCCGTTGTTGAGCACGCGGTAGTCGCCGGGGACCTCGTCGGTTTCCTGGAAGGGCAGGTCGGTGTGCTGCCGAACGAGTGGCGTCATCTCGGCGCCACCTTCGAGCTGGAGCTTCAGCTTCGCTGCGAGCTCCTTCGCCTGATCCTCAGTCAGCGTGGACTTGATGCCCTGGGGGGCGAGGTCCTTGAAGCCGATCAGGATCTGCTGAATACGGACGCGCCTGGGCTCTCCGTTCAGCTCGACCGCTTCCTCTGGCCGAGCGATGGTCTCACCGGTGGGCGCCTCCCCCTTGATGACCTTTGCCTCGGTGATCTTCGCCTTGCGTGTCGGCGTCGACACCTCCCCTCGAGAATTGGACGTTACCGGAACGTCGGCGAGCTTCTCCAAGGCCGCCACGCCGCTCGTCAGCCTGCCAAAGGAGGAGTACTTGCCATCGAGGCCCCAGACGCTGGGGGACTCGTCGCAGCAGAGGAAGAACTGCGAAGACGCAGAGTTCACGTCGTGGCCGCCCCGCGCCATCGACAGCACGCCGTAGCCATGGCGGCGCTCCGGCTCTTCCGAGAACTCCGCCAAGATGTTCCCATGGGGGCTCCCGCCGAGGCCTGTCCCTTGGGGATCACCGCCCTGGATCATGAACTCACGGAGAATGCGATGAAACGTGAGCCCGTTGTAGAAGCCCTCGTCCGCAAGGCGCAGAAAGTTCCGCGTGGTGATCGGAGCCCCTTCCGTCCACATGTCGAAGGTCAGGGTGCCGACGGACTCCCCGTCGATCTCGCAGGTCATCGACACGTAGTACTCCGCGAGCTGGGCGTCGGTGATTTCACCGCCGGGTGCGAAGCGATTCTTCGGCCCTGCGGGCGTCGCGGTGGATCCCGACGATTCGGACGTCGACGTGGAGACGGCCTGGTCGATCGAACCTTCGCTGACCGCACTTGCCGTCGGCTGACCGCAGGATGCGGCCACGAAACAGGTGGCGAGAAGGGCGAGGGCAGGCAGCTGGGCGTTGAAGGGATGCATGGGCGCAAGAGTGCCAAATCCACCTTGGGGGAGCTAGCCCGGCATCGCCGCAGCAGACGGCAGGATCCCCAGCAGGATCTCCAGCGAGATCCCCAGCGGGGGCGCGCCGCGGGTGCGTGGCTGATGGTGCTCGCGGCCGTCATCGCCTGCTCGATGGCGTTCCTGATGCGCCACGACATCAGCGCGCAGCCACAGGAGCTTGATGCGACGCTTCGGGAGGATGTCCGAGCAGAGAAGGAGCTGGAGACCTCCCGGCCCGCTGCTGTGGCTGATGAGCGCGTCTTCGTGGCTCCATCGGAGGAGACACCAGAAGAGGTAGCGCTGCGATACACGCTTGAGCTTCATGTGATGAACACCGAGGGGCGCGGGCTGGATGGCGCGATCGTGAAATTGCTAGAGCCCACCCTCGGCCTAGACCTCGTGACTACCGGCGGCGGACTCGTGACCCTAGCCCTGGCGGGACTGGAGCCCCATGAAGTGCTCGTCGAGGGCTCCGAAGCAGACGACCTGCAGTACATCGAGCAGATCATTCGCTGGGTCCCAAAGCCGGGCGAGCCCGTGGGGCAGGTCGAAGTCGTGCTGCAACGGGCCGCGCGCATACAGGGCAGCCTCCAGTGCTCGGACGGCAGCTCTTCTCGATCGGCCGGCATCGACATCTTCCACGTCGAGCGTGAGTCCTGGTCCAACGCGGCCGCCATCGAGGACGGGACGTTCATCAGCCAGTGGATGCCCCCCGGCGAAGTGATCGTCTACAGCCGCAATGGCTCGTGGTCGGGGGATGACCTGAAGGAGCGCGAGATCCTGACCCTGGTGGAGGGTCAGACCTACACCTACCACGGGACCCTCGCCCCGGCCATCGACCTGATCGGCACCGTCGTCGACACCGCCGGTCGCCCCCTAGAGAACGTCCCGGTGGACGTGTACGACGAACGCAACCCCGCGTATAGCGAGTCCGTGATTACGGACGCCGACGGCCGGTTCCTCTGCGACGGCCTCTATCCCGGGACCTACCTCTTGGACCTCCCAAAGTCCCCCTCCACGCCGAAGGCACGCTTCATCGTCGTGCGCGGTCGGGATAGCGTCGACATGGGCCATCTTGTGCACCGATGAGATTGTTTCGGGGCAGATGAATTGGTTCGGTCTCGTCCTTGGAAAAGCGTGCGTGAGAGCGAGCCACTTGAGGCTCTTCAGTAGCTTCACATGCCCCTGCGGCTGTGTGGACGGTACCATCACAATATGGTCCCTGCCCTCACTACTGTCCGCGCGGTTCTTCTGCCACTCCTTCCCCTTCTCGTCATCGGCAGCTGCGGCGGTCAAGACGATGAAAGCACGCCGACCGCTGGGCACCTGCCGGCCCAGCTGGTGCCTTCGGAGTTGCTTCAGCGCGACCTTCTCGACAAGGGGCGCTACGTCGAGGGCGCGTCGATCGCAACGGTCACCACGTTGGAGGTCCCCCGCGGGATGTGGGAGGTCAAGGGGTCCAACGGAAGCATGGAGATCATCGTCCGCGATCAGGGCGGCTTCCCGTTGGGCACCGTGCCCATCGGCAGCGGAGTGGACGGCGAGGGCTACCGCAGCATCAAGTTCCCCCTCGCGGAGGCGCTGCTGCCTTCCCGCCTCGACGTTCGAGTGGCCTCGCAGGACGGCACGATCCTAAGGCTCCAGCCGGTCATGATCGGCGCCGAGGAAACGGTGCCTGGGGAAATCATCACCCTTGAGCCGTCGAAGACCCCCGAGCTGATTTCGCTTGAGCTCCCCGCCGTAGCCAATCCTGGCACAGCGGTCCTTCAGATTGGCGGAGACTGTGTGCGACCTGCGTTCCTCAGCGCGGTGTTCTACGAGAACGCTCCGTCTGGAACCACGATCTTCCGAGCACGCACCGGAGAAGGACTCGACCAGCGCGATGCGGTCTCGATCGGGCCGGGTGGCAAGGTGGAAGCACCGCTGTCGGTAGACGCTGAGGGTTTCATTACGTTCTCCGGCCGCGCGGAGAAGAAGAGCGCGACCGTCCGAGTGGAGTGGCTGTCCGAGGACGGCGCCGCGCTTTCGGATCCCCTCGTCATGGAACTCGAAGAGGGATGGCAGCAGGGCCGCTTGGCGATTCCGTCGGCGGCAGAAGGACGTCTCGTGTTCACGTCGGTCAAAGGCGACGGGCTTTGGATCGCCGAGGATCGCTTCGACGCAACGAGTGACGAAACCTCTCCCCCCTTGATTCTGCTGATCACGTCCGACACCCACCGCGGTGACCACCTCGGCGTGTATGACTCTAAGGAGCGCGTCACCACGCCGGCCCTCGACGAACTGGCCGCCAAGAGCGTTGTCTTCCGGGACTGCTACGCGCCGACGAACGTGACGAACCCCTCGCACATCGCGCTCATGACGGGCATGCCCCTGAGAGACACGCGCATTCTCAACAACACAACCTCCCTCAGCCCCGAAGCCAACACTCTCGCCGAGGCCTTCCAAGCCGCGGGGTTCCGCACCTTCGCAGCGACGAGCGTCATGCACCTCAAGCCAGGCTTGAGCGGGCTGCACCAGGGCTTCGATCGCTACAACGCACCCGTTCAGGGCAAGCGAGACGGCAAGGTCGCGCTAGAGCAACTCCTCGAGTGGATTCCCGATGCGGATGGGGCGCCTGTCTTCGTGTGGTTCCACGTCTATGACGCCCACGCGCCCTATTCTCCGCCCAAGGAGCTCGTGAAACGCCACTACCCGAGCGGGCAGAATCCCAAGTCCGAGGACAAGAGCCTCGATATCCCGCTGACTTCCCTGGCTCCCTGGATCATCCAGAGCAAGGTCACGGACCGCGCCTACTTGGACGCCCTGTACGCGGGCGGCGTGGACTACGTGGACAACCTCATGGGTGAGCTCTTGGGGAACCCGAGGGTCCGTCAAGGCGTGGTCGCGTTCACCGCAGATCACGGAGAGTCCCTGGGCGAAGACGGGGTCTGGTGGGATCACACGCGACTGAACCACAGCACGGTGCACATCCCGCTCATCCTTCGCTGTCCTGGGCTGGCCCCGGCGCGCAGCGATGTCGCCGTCGAGCAGATCGACATCGGCAAGACCCTTCTTTCGATCGCGGAGATCGAGAACGACTTCCCCGGGCGAGACCTGCGCGAGAGGGTCAGCCCCGAGGTCCCCGATGACCCAAGGTTCAGCGTCTCGGCCCACGGCTGGAGTGCCGCAGTCGAGGCCGACGGTTGGCTCCTAGCGCTTCAGATGAAGCGGTACCCGAGACCCTTCACCCAAAGGACGTGGGAACACGGGGAGACCGAGCTCTACTACATCCAGGACGACCCCCAATCGACCAACAACGTGCTCGAGGAGAACTTCGAGCGGGCCAAGCGAATGCGCAAAGCGCTAACCCGTTGGCTGCAGGACTCCCAGGGCGGCGGCTTTGGCAAGGACGTCCTCCTGACGGAGAACGCGCAGAAGAGCTTGGAAGAGCTCGGCTATGCGGGTGGATCCACGGGGAAAACAACCGGCACCCTGTGGAATCCGGACCCAGAGTCGGAGTGGAACCAGCGCTTTGCCGAATAGGCTCCGTTCATTCGAGGTGAGCCGGCTATCAGAGCTCGCCTCTCCCTTCGCCCTTCGCACCCGCAAAGGGCGATGTTCGCTGCGATCCGTGAATCGGCGCGGTGCGTTTCCCTCCGTCCAACAGATGCGCCTAGCGGGCCTCCCTTAGCACGATGCTGTTCGTCGACGGGGTCTTCCTCTACTACTTCCTGCCTCTCTTCCTTGCGCTGTATTTCATAGCGCCGAGGAGGACGAAGGAGATCGTGCTGACCTTGGCCAGCTACGTCTTCTATGGCTGGTGGCGGCCGGACTTCGTCCTGTTGATGATCTTCTCGACGCTCGTGGACTACACCTGCGGGCGAGCCATCGGCAAGAGCCAAAGCGAGGGTCTGTCCGGGAAGAAGTTCGTGGTCATCTCGTGCTGCATGAACCTGGGCCTGCTCGCCTACTTCAAGTACGCGAACTTCGGCATCGAATCGCTGAACGCCATTCTCAGTCAAATAGGCATGGCCGAGGTGGCGTGGACCTCGGTGATCCTCCCCGTTGGAATTTCGTTCTATACGTTCCAAACCCTCAGCTACACGGTGGACGTGTACCGCCGCGAGGCCGAGCCCGTCCGGTCGTTCTCGCACTTCGCGTGCTACGTAGCGATGTTCCCGCAGCTCATTGCCGGGCCCATCGTTCGCTACCGATCGGTCGCCGAACAGCTGCACTCCAGGACCCACTCGTGGGCGAAGGTCGCGACCGGCCTGATGATCTTCCAGGCTGGACTCGTGAAGAAAGTCCTGCTGGCCGACCTCTTCGGAAGGATCGCGGACGCAGGTTTCGCAGCCAACGAGCTCTCGGTACTTGAGGCTTGGTCATCTGCGCTTGGCTACACCTTCCAGATCTACTTCGACTTCTCAGGCTACTCCGACATGGCGATCGGACTGGGACTCCTGATGGGGTTCAGGTTCCCGATCAACTTTGACCGACCGTACATCTCGAAGAGCATCACGGAGTTCTGGCGTCGCTGGCACATTTCGCTCTCCTCGTTCCTTCGCGACTACCTGTACATCCCCCTTGGCGGCAACAAGAAGGGCCCGATTCGCACCTACGTCAACCTGGGCGTAACGATGCTCCTCGGCGGGCTCTGGCACGGCGCCGCCTGGACCTTCATCGTTTGGGGCGCGTACCAGGGTGCCTGGCTCATCTTCGAGAGACTGTGCGGCCGCAAGACACTCTATGCCTCGCTGCCCGCTCCGATTCAAAACGGCCTGACCTTCATCATCGTGATCTGCGGCTGGGTTTTCTTCCGGGCCGAATCCTTGCCGTCCGCACTGAACATGCTGCACTGCATGTTCACACCCGCCCATGGATGGGGCCTGGATGCGATTCAAGCCCTTGATAGCGTGGAGAAGCTCGCGTTCATCGTGACTCCTCTGGTGGTTTGGCGTTGCCGGACGACCCAGGATCACGCCCGCGACCTTAAGGGCTGGTGGGTCGCGAGCATCTCCGTTCTCTTCGTCATCGCCATCGCCGCGCTCCACAGCGCGGAGAACGTCCCCTTCCTCTACTTCCAATTCTGATGGAGAGCCTCATCTTCCCGAGCGACAAGGTCGAGCCATCAGCGCCGATCTGGGTGACCATCTCCGCTGCGCTGTTCCTGGCGGTCTGCGTTGGGACCGTGGCGATCGATACAGCCGCTCCCTTGGAAGTGAAGCTTCAGGGTGCGGAAGCGCTTGCGGAAACGAAGCGAGCGGAAGAGGCTAGTTTCTTCAATGGATCCGCCGCGGCTCACCTGCAGCGAGGCCTGCGCAAGCGCTCACGGGTGCAGTCTTTCCTGGGGCCTTTTGTGACGGCTGCGTACCTTCGAATGGGACGGCTGCCCGAGTCTGAGCTGAAGAGGCTTATTGTCGGCAGGGATGGGTGGCTCTTCCTGGCGGGGCGCTGCAACTACGACAGCAAGGTCAAGACGCGTGTCACGACGCTTCTTCCGCGGATGGTCCGGTCGATCGACGTGGTCCTTAGGCGCAAAGGTCATCGCTTCATCCTCGCGCCGATCCCGCGGAAGGCGGCGGTCGTATGGGAGAGGCTGAAGGGAAGCGAAGGCGAGGACGAGCTCGCGTTCGATGCCGATGTGCTCAGCGCCCTCGAGCAATCCCAAGTGGACATGGTCAACGTGCTCGAGCCGATGCGGGACCTAGAGCCGACCGACGCCTACATGAAGTGCGATTCGCACTGGGACGAAGGGGGTGTGAATCTGCTAGTGGACTCACTCTCGGAGAAGTTTGGCGACCTCAGGTCGGACGAGGACTACATCAAGCCGCGTCGCATTCCGAAGGAGTCGAATGAAGCCGACCTTCTGCAGTCCGTTCGTCTGGTCAGTACGCATCCGGCGACGCGCCTTCTCCATGAGCTGCCCGAACGGGTCCATTTCGGCGTCATCCCCCAGCACGCCGTAAGGGCTTTCAGCGACGATCCATCCAAGGACGACACCGCCGGGAGCATGGCGCACTTCGGCACAAGCTTCTCTCTGACCGTTTCGCTTTCGGCGCGACTCGCCGCGGAGTTCGACAGGCCGATCGTGTCCGTGATGCGGCGTGGAATCCCCAGCATGACCTCCCTCGGGGGCTGGGCGACGACCACGACCGGGATGAGTTCAAAGCAGCCCATCATCTTCGAGCTGCCCATGTACCAAGCCGTGCAGCTGGGACGCCAGCACGGAGCTTCCATGGCCGGGCTCGTCAACCTCGTGCGAGGGATGAACACCGAAGGAATGGTGGTTTGGGAAGGGCTGGACAAGACCTCAACGGTCGGTGAACTCCGCGAACAGCCCATCTTCCCGAACGGAACCCTGATGACCTCCGGCGACGGCGCTCTCTACTTGGAAGTCGAGGTGGATAGCCCTTCGGCTGGTATGTGGGAAGTCATGACCGGGCACGTGAAGTTCCCCGTCAGGCTGCCAGCTGGCAAGCAGCGATTCGTCCTGCCGGTCCTTGAGGCGGCCGGCCTCGTCGGTTCGGTTACGATCCGGCCCGACCCTGCCCTGGGATCCGAAGTCCGTGCGACCGTTCGAGTCCTCGCGGATGCGGGCGTTCCCAGCGGTCCAGTGATCGCGCTGCAAGAACAAGGGACTACCGGCTGGGAGACACGCCTCGATCGAAGCGCGGTCGATCGCGACGACTATCTAGACATCGCCTGGGCTGGCGGAGAAGGGCCCACCCATGTTCGGCTGCAAGGCACGACGAGCGAGGGCAAGCCCTTGGAGCTGCGCATAGGGTGCGCGGCCACGAAGGCTCACCGCGCCCGAGTGATGTGTACGCCTTTCACAGGCGGCGAACTCAACTCCGTAGCGCTTGAAGTCCATGGCGCACGGGACGTGACGGCGACCTACGCCGGGCTGGGCATCACGGAGAAGTAGTCCGCTGGCGGCTCACTCCTCGAACGCGAGTGGCCACGCCACAGGGTCTTGGTCGGTGGGTCGCACGTAGATGCGGGCCTCGGCGCTGAGGGGTGCGAAGAATCGAAGCGCGGGGCCGAACGCCTCGTGAACGTTAATCGAGTTGGTGCGGGACAGGCGCCAACCCACGCCTTGGACGACGTGCAGCCGAAGTAGCTCAAGGGTGACCCATTCGGGTGAACCGCCCACGGCGAGCTGTGGATGACGAATCTGGAATTCAACCAGCGTCAGCCGCCTGTCCACTCCCTTCGAGTCGGCCTCCCCCACCATCTCCTGCAGGTCGACTGGTTCAAGACGGCCGGTGGGCCAGGGCACCAGGACCCCAGCCTCCTCCACGGCAAGCTGCCTGCCGTGATCCCCGATCAGAACAATGCGGCCCTCTCGACGAGAGCCGAGGGGCGTTGTTTGAATGATGACCTCCTCGCCGTGCCACCAGCCGTAAACGTGGCGCGTGTCCGTGAACGGAAAGTAGTGCTCGAACGCTCCTGTCGTTCGAACTCCATCGAGCCCAATCCAGGCAATGCGAGCACCCTTCCAGTTCTTCGGTGCGGCCAGAGTCACTGCGGCGGCCTGTCCCGTGCCCCGTACTAGCTGGACGGGGTCTGAGTCCACGAGATCAGCCGCCGTTAGCATCTCCGACAACACCTCTCCATCGTTCAGCACGGCCCCGAGGCGAAAACCCGCCTCAACGTAGCTGAGCCGGCCGGTTCCAGATTGAAAGGCCTGGTAGCTCGCGTGGTGACGATCGACCCGCGTCGCGCCAGCCCGTCCGCCGGTCGAGGAACGCTCTACGCCACCCTCTTCAAGAACCTCGAACGAGACGACGGGTAGCGGAGCGCCCGCGGTCGCTACGACGTCGCGTGGTCGATCCAGTTCGAGTAGGCCAGGCTCTAACGGGTACTCATCAGCATCCATGTAGAGGACGCAAGGCAGGTTCTCGACAAGCAGGAAGCCTGCGCTCGACGGACTCTTGATTTCGCCGCGCTCCATCTCGCGCCGAACCTGGCGACGGTGAAGCAGAAGGCCGTCGACCCCGAAACGCTTGGTGTCGACGCGACTTCTGCCGTATTCGAAAGTACCGTCGGGCTCGATCACCGCCGGTGTGACGACGATCGAACATGGAGCCCCTTCAGGTAATCCGACGATCTTGATCACGCACTCGACGATGGGTGGCGCCGCAACCGTGTCGCTGCTTGCTACGAACTCCGCAGGGGCGGCCAACGCTAGACCCTCAGCCAGCGCGAACCACAGCCACTCATTGGGCCCGAGCGCGGGCCGCGGGAACGTCCCGTCGCCCGCGGTCGAAGCTGCCCCCTCAGGCGGGACAGCGTCAGCGCCCGTTGTGGGCTTGATGTCGCTCCAATAGCGCACTCCGGCGAGTGGTTTGCCGTCGGAATCGACGAGCCTGATGGGAACCTCGGTCCCCTCGCCAAAAACCTCGTCCGCCGGCCCATGGGAGGACGCTCCTCCAAGTGCCTCACGCGCAAGGGGGAGTGAAGTGAGCGACTCGACAGCGGCTGGAGTCGCGACTTGCTTGTCTCCATCTACCCGGACACCCACGACCTGGGGCTCCGGGGATCGACCCAAGAGCCACCAACCCCACGAACACGCGACGGCGAGTAGCACGAAGAAAACGAGGGTGCGTAGGGTTCGGGCCATGGGCGGGTCGGCTCCGCGAGCCAAGGGGGCATGAATCGTGCTTGGCGAGGCGAGCCCGGGAATCAGCTAGAATGAGGGTATGTTGTTCTCTCTTCTGATGGGGCCTTTCGGCCTTGTGTGCCACTCTCAGCCGTTACAAGCGGCGCCCGCCGAGCTCATTCTCCTCGAATGCGAAGCCTTCGAAGAGCTAGGGGGATGGGTGCTCGATCAGCAGTTCATGGATCTCATGGGGTCGCCGTTCCTTCTGGCCCACGGCATGGGTGTTCCGGTGGCGGATGCGACGACGACGGTTGCGGTTGAGTCGCCCGGCACGTACCGCGTCTGGGCGCGTACGCGCGACTGGGTGGCGCCTTGGGGGAAGAGTGGCGCGCCGGGCAGGTATCAGGTCGCGGTCAACGGCGCGGTGCTCGACACCGAGTTCGGGACAGAAGGGAACGCATGGCATTGGCAAGGGGGCGGCACCGTCGAGCTCAACGCGCGGAACCAGGTGGCTCTGCGCGACCTCACCGGGTTCGAGGGACGCTGTGACGCCCTGCTCTTGTCCCAAGACCTTGACTGGACACCGCCCTCGGAGGCCGCACCCCTGGAAGCCCTGCGCACCGAGCTTCTCGGCCTCGACGGGGCCCCTACTGATCGGGGCGAGTTCGACCTCGTGGTGGTCGGCGGTGGAACCGCGGGCACCTGCGCGGCGATCACGGCCGCGCGGCTCGGCTTGACGGTCGCCGTCATCCAAGACCGACCCGTGCTCGGCGGCAACTCCAGCTCCGAGGTACGCGTTTGGCCCGAGGGGCACGTGAATCAGAAGCCGTTCCCACGCCTTGGGGACGTCGTGATGGAGGTCGTTCCAGAGCGTCGGTCCGACTCCAAAAACGCCCAGGGTGCCCACGTGTTCGATGACGACCGCAAGCTGGCCGCGTGCCGGGCCGAGCCGAACATCACGCTCTTCTTGGAGTCGCGCATGAACGGCGCAGTCACCCGTCCGGTCGATGGAGAGGGCTCGATCCAGTCGGCGAGCTTCGAGAATGTACGCACGGCCGAGCGCTCCACCGTCCGCGGCACGTTCTTCCTCGACAGCACGGGGGACGGCTCCCTCGGATTCCTCGTCGGCGCTGATTTCGAGCAGACGGACACCGGCCACATGGGCGCCAGCAATCTTTGGAACATCCAGTGCCTGTGCGAGGACGAGGATCCCCTCTCGAGCCAGCTGGAAGCCGCCTGCGAACTGGCCACCTTCCCGCGCTGCGAGTGGGCCGTCGACCTGCGCGAGCGCCCATTCCCCGGCCGAGAACAGGGCAAGAAGACCCCCCAAGGGGGCACGCGACCCATCAGTCTCGGCAACTGGTTCTGGGAGAACGGCTTCGACCGCGACCCCATCCACGACATGGAGCGCATCCGCGACCAGAACTTCCGGGCCATGTACGGCGCCTGGGATGCCATCAAGAACGTCGAGAAGCGCTACCCCGCCCACAAGCTCGGCTGGGTCGCGTACATCGCAGGCAAGCGCGAATCCCGTCGGCTCCTCGGGGACGTGATCCTGACAGGGGAGGACCTCCGTGACGGCGAGATCTTCCCTGACGGGTGCTTTCCGTGCACCTGGGGCATCGATACTCACCATCCAAGCGGGAAGTACTCGGAGGGTCACGAGGGCGACGAGTTCATCGCGGACTACACCCATGGCGAGGGCTACGTGTACGAGGGGCCCTACTGGGTCCCGTACCGCTGCCTCTACAGCCGGAACGTCGCCAACCTCTTCATGGCGGGAAGGGACATCTCTGTGACCCACGAGGCCCTTGGGGCGGTTCGAGTCATGAAAACCACGGGCGCCATGGGGGAAATCGTCGGCATGGCCGCGGCGGTGGCAAAGCGTCACGGCTGTTCACCGCGGAAGGTGTACTCCGATCACCTCGAGGAGCTCTTTGGCCTGATGGAAATTGGGGCTGGAAAACGAGCCAGATGATCTAACTCTCATCAATACGAAGCCAAGTTCTCATGTCTTGAGCCGATAGTAATGGCGAAATCCGGGCCGAGAAAGCCCGCCAACGATCGGCTCTATGACTTCCCTACGTATCTCGTTTGTTTGCCTGACCCTCGCCCTTGTCACGGGGGGCGCCAGCGTCCTTCCGGAGGACGCGCTACTCGCACTGCCCAAGGCGTGGGACGGAGCCCTTCGTGGCCTTTGCATCGTGGCGCTCGCTGGGTTTGCCGTGTCCTTCATGGTCGGCCTGGCCAGAACGCTCCAGGAGAACCAGAACGAGCAGGCGGGCGCCAGGGACGCTCGACGCTCGTAGCGGAAGATCTGCACCCATCGTATTCATGAATACGACGAGCTGAGATCCGCCCAGCCGGCCGATGCCGATCTATGATGGTGCGCCCCTTCTTGTGAGGGTCAACCGCCCCAATGGGGCTCGACTGCACCAATGAACTCCCGCACACGCTTCCTCGCTGCCTGTCGGCGCGAGGAGACCGATCGTCCGCCCGCCTGGATGATGCGCCAAGCCGGCCGCTACCTCCCCGAATACCGCGAGGTCCGCAGTGGCTCGACCTTCCTCGGCATGGTCCACGACTCGGCCCGTGCCGCCGAGGTGACGCTCCAGCCCATCAAGCGCTACGGCATGGACGCCGCGGTGATCTTCTGTGACATCCTGGTGCCGCCCGCCGCCATGGGTATGGACGTCGAGTTCGTCGAAGGCCGCGGCCCCGTGCTAGGGCCGCCGCTGCGGGATCGAGATGCCGTCGAGGCGCTCGTTGATTTCGATGCGACGGACGCCACCGGCTTCCTGGGGCAGTCCATTCGAAACGTTCGCCAAGAGATGGGCGACGAGCGCGCCATCGTCGGCTTCTGCGGTGCCCCGTTCACCGTCGCCAGCTACATGGTCGAGGGTCAATCCTCACGTAACTTCGAGAACACCAAGCGCATGATGCTCGGCGAGCCCGAGACGTTCGATCGCCTCCTTGGGCGGGTGGTCGACAACTCCATCGGCTACCTGCGCATGCAGGTGGAAGCCGGAGCGGACGTGCTACAGATCTTCGATTCGTGGGGCGGCGCTTTGTCCGCCGAAATGTACCGCGAACGACTGCTCCCCCACGTAGCGCGCCTCGTCGCGGAGGCCAAGGGCTTCGGCGTTCCGGTCGTGCTGTACGTCAACGGCTGCACCCACCTCCTCGAGGTCATGGCCGACAGCGGCGCCGACGTGCTCGGCATCGACTGGCGCGTGAACCCCGCGGAGGCCATCGCTCGCGTCGGTGACCGCGTTGCGCTCCAGGGCAACATGGATCCGTGCACGCTCTTTGCACCGCCGGACGTCGTGCGCCGTGAGGCTGCAAAGACTCTGAAAGCCTTCGAAGGTCAGCGCGGATTCATCTTCAACCTCGGCAGCGGCATCCTGCCCAAGACTCCGCTCGATAGCGTGCAGGCCCTGTGGGACACCGTGCTCACGAGCCCCGCGCCCGAGGCAGCCACGCCGTGACTTCGCGCCTCGAAGTCCCGAAAGAGCTCTTAGCGCGGTACGCCACGGCGGCACCCCGCTACACCTCTTACCCGACCGCCGTCGACTGGGAAAAGGACCCGGCGAAGGCGTTCAAGCCCGAGTCGTATGTGAACCGGCTGAGCGCGGCCGCCGAGGACCGTGCGAGCGAGCCGATCTCGCTCTATACCCACGTGCCCTACTGCGCCGAGCTGTGCCTCTTCTGCGGATGCAACGTGCAGATCTCCCGCTCGGACGAGCGCCGCGAGCGCTACCTGAAGGCCGTTGACGACGAGCTCACGTTCCTGGAGAGCACCCAGATCCATCGCCGTCCGGTGCAGCAGTTCCACTGGGGTGGAGGCACACCGACGAGTCTTACGCTGGCTCAGATCGAGCGCCTGTTCACCTCGATCATGTCCCGCTTCGAATTCACGAAGGACGCCGAAGTTTCGATCGAGGTGGACCCGCGGGTCACGACCCACGAACAAGTGGAGCTGCTCTCGAAGCTTGGCTTCGGGCGCATCTCCATGGGCATCCAGGACTTCCAGCCCGATGTCCAGAAGGCCATCAAGCGCGTACAGTCCGAAGAGCAAACCCGCGCGCTGATCGATGCGGCCCGCGGCGCGGGCATGTCGTCCGTCAACGTCGATTTGATCTATGGGCTCCCCCATCAAACGCGCGCAAGCTTTGCGGAGACCGTGGAGAAGACGATCGACATTCGCCCCGAACGGGTCGCGCTCTTCCACTACGCCCACGTTCCGTGGATGAAGTCCCACCAGAATGCCATGGACAGCGATGCCATGCCGGGCGCCGAAGAGAAGCTCGACATCTTCGCCGACGCCATCGCCGCGTTCTCGGGCGCGGGCTACGTCTACCTCGGCCTCGATCACTTCGCGCTGCCGGACGACGAGCTGAGCGTTGCCGCGGCGGACGGCTCGCTGCACCGCAACTTCATGGGCTATACCACCCAGCGGGGGCGCGAAATGGTCTCCATCGGCGTGTCCTCCATCGGGGAAATCGACGGCACCTACGTCCAGAACATCGCGAACGAACCTGAGTACGTGAGCCTCACCGAGGAGCGCGGCTACGCGACCTATCGAGGGCACACCATGTCGGCCTCCGACAAGCTTCGCCGCGACGTGATCCTCGAGCTCATGTGCAACGGCCGCATCGACAAGCTGCGCATCCAAGAGGACCACGGCGTCGACTTCGACGAGACTTTCGCCCTCGAGCTGGAGGAACTCGGACCCATCGCCGCCGACGGACTGGTGGAGCTGGGCCCCAATCTCATCCAGCTGACGGATATCGGCCAAGTTTTGATGCGCAACGTGGCCGTTCCGTTCGATCGATATATGCGGGAGCGCAAGGCCCGCGGAGACGGCACCCAAAGCACGTTCTCAAAGACGCTCTAGCCTTGTTCCGAATCCGGCATGCCCTTCACCTCAGCCAAAACCACGGACCTCGTCGACGCCATCGTCATTGGCGCGGGTCTCACGGGTCTAAGCTGCGCTCACACACTTCGGCAGCGCGGCCTGAAGGTGCTTGTACTGGAGGCGGGCAAGAACGTCGGAGGCGTGGTTGGAACCATGGAGACCGGGGGCTTTCTGTTCGAGAGCGGCCCCAACACGGTTCCAGCCAGCGCGACCCACATCCGCAAGGCGGCCGAGTCCTTGGGTATCGCGGGGCAGCTCATCACATCGAAGCCCGAAGCCAAGAGGCGCTACCTCTTCAAGGACGGCGGACTTCACGAACTTCCGGCCGGTCCGCGGGCCTTCCTGTCGACGCCCCTGCTTTCACGAAGCGCGAAGCGTCGCATCCTGTCGGAGCCCCTGCGCAAGTACGTGCCCCCACCCGCGGGCTCCCCCGAGCCCACGTTCGAAGCCTTCCTGACCGAGCGCATCGGCGAGGAAGCAACGCGCACGCTCGCCGGAGCCTTCGTCCGCGGGGTCTATGCCGCAGAGATCGAGGACCTCGGCGCGGCCAGCGCCTTTCCCCGGCTGAACACCATGTGCTCGGAGCACGGCGGCCTGATCCGCGGCATGCTGGCGCGCGGCCGTGCTGCCAAGAGAGCACGCAAAGCAGGCGCTACTCCGCCCCCTGGTCCGAGAACCTCCCCCACGGATCTCATCTCGTTCACAGGCGGTTTCGGGGTCTTGACGGACGCCTACCTGCGGGCCCTCAAGGACTCGGTTTCCCTGGGCACGCCCATCCTTGAGATCGACCGCGGCCCCGGTGGGTGGCGCGCTGTGTTGGAGGGCGGCGAGGCATTGAGCTGCCGCGAGCTCGTGCTTGCGATCCCCGCGCCAGCGGCCCATCGCCTCATGTCCATGTGCGCTCCGGAGCGGCTCGACATCAACTCGCTTCACAAGATCGACCACGCGGCCGTCACCGCCGTGCACCTAGGACTGGAGGGAGCTCCGCTGCCCCCCGGTTTCGGCTTCCTCGTTCCCCCAGACGAGGCCGCGCGCCGTGACCCGCGGACACCGAGGGTCCTTGGAACCCTCTTCGTTTCGAACATCTTCGACGGGCGCGCGCCTTCCGGCACGACCTCTATCACCGCCATGTTCCGCGGCGGCGACGTGGCGGACCTCGTGGGCGACGACCTCGTCGACCGCGCCGTCGTCGAGCTAGAAAAGGCCCTGCTCGGGTTCGAGGCCGTCAACCCCACGGTCCCTGCACGCAAGACTCGCCCGCGGGTGGTCGCTTCTCGCGTACAGCGCTGGACGAACGTCATCCCTCGCTATGGGCCCGGCCACGCAGCGTCCATGGAGAGCCTCGTCGCCCGTGTTGAGCGAGCGCTCCCCGGCCTGCACTTGGCGGGCAGCTACGTCGGCGGGGTTTCGGTGGATGATCGGGTGCGGGTCGGATCTGACATCGCCGGACGCATCGCCGAGCGCCTTGCGCATCTCTCCGAAGTACGCAGCGGCGGTGTGGACTCCGTCAGCGCTCGCTCCGAAACTGACCGTGGAGCCGCGTCGTGAGCGATATCTTGATCCAAGCCATCACGGTGTTCCTGCCCGCTGGCTACTTGGTGGCGATGCTGCTCTACGCGATGGCCTTCGCGGGAGATCGCGGTCCGAACGTTCAGCGCTTTCGGCCGCACTTCCTGCGGCTGCTCTTGGTCCTACACATCAGCCTCTTCGTGCTGCACGGCATCGGCTCTGAGGGCTTCCCCGCGCGCGACGCCTGGCTCTCTGTGTCCGCCGTGACGTTGGCCCTTGTGGGGCTCTTTGTGGCGATTACTCGGCGCCACGATCAGGCGACCGTTGGCGCACTCGTCCTGCTCGTCGTCGCGACACTGCAGATGGTTAGCAGCATGTTTGGCCCCACCGCAGCGGTCGTCAGTGATCGGCCGTCCAGCGCAGCGGCAGGGATTCACGCTCTGACTGCGGCCGTAGCAAGCGGGGCCCTGATTCTCTCCGGCCTCTACGGGTTCCTTTATCTGACGCTGCTGCGCCAGATGAAGCGGCAGACCTTCGGACCGATTTTCCGCCAGCTGCCGGACCTCACCCAGCTTGCGCGGATGACGCGGCGCGCGGCGTTGGCCGGCTTTCTGGGGCTGACCCTGGGCGTGAACATCGGCATTGGCGTCGCCCACGCGAACGGCACCGCTGGGTTCCAGTACACCGACCCCACCGTGATCTTGACGCTCGTGCTGTGGCTGCACTTTGGGATCATCGCCTTCTCGGGCAAGATCCGCGGCCTGACAGCCCAGCGTGCGAGCTTCGCCGCCGTCGCGGGCTTGACCGTGCTGGTGGCAACGCTCTTCCTCGCCGTGATCCCCGGGGCCACCTTCCACGCCTTCCGCTAGGCCACCCGCGACGATGGATACCGTTGAAGATCTGGTCCTGGTGGGACTTTCGCAGCGTACGGCGCCGCTGGAGGTGCGCGAGCGCTACGCACTGGCACCGACAGATGCCCCTGATGTCGTCCGACAGCTCGTTTCTTCGGACGCCATCGACGAAGTCGCCATCGTCTCCACCTGCAACCGAACCGAGGTCATTGCAACGGGGCGTGAAGGGGACGCGGCGGTAGGCCTGATTCGCTCGACTCTGCTGCGCAACATCGACGAAGCCCACGTCTACTCCTTCACGGGCATCCACGCGATCATGCACCTGTTCCGGGTCGCCGCGGGCCTCGACAGCATGGTGCTCGGCGAGAGCGAGATTCTTGGGCAGATCAAACGGAGCTACGAGATCTCCCAAGGGGCGGGCGCCACGTCGAAGCTGCTCGGGCCGCTGCTCTCCCAGGCGTTGGTGGTAGGCAAGCGAGCGAGGAACGAGACGTCCATCGGCCTCGGCACGCTTTCGGTGGTGCGCGTCGGCCTCGAAGTGGCTTCCCGTGCGCTCGGCCGGTTCGACGGGCGCAAGGCCGCCGTGGTCGGCGCTGGCGAAACCGGTCTCTTGGCTGGCAAGCACCTGTTGGACGCCGGGATTGGACAGCTCTGCGTGCTGAACCGAACCTTGGAACGTGCAGAGGCGGTCGCGAAAGAGCTGGGGTCGAACGCCGTCGCCCGCGGCCTCGAATCAATATCCAGCGAGCTATCTAACGCGGATATCGGCGTCGTTTGCGTCGATGGCGCGTCGCGACTGATCACCCCCGAGAGCCTTGACCCGCGCATCCTCGGCCGGCGCGACCAACCACTCGTTTTGCTCGATCTGTCCGTTCCCCGCTCTGTGGATCCAGCGGTAGGGCAGATGGACGGCGTCATTGTCTATGACCTCGACGCGCTCCTACCGATCATCGAAGAGAACCGCCAAGAAAGGAACGCGGCGACCGAAGAGGTCGCTTCGATTCTCGTCACGGAAGTTCACAAGTACCTGAGCCTGCGCACCTACGCCAACTTCTCGCCCGCCATCGCAGGCCTCAAGGGGAGCTTCCAAGAAGAACGTGAGCGCGTCATCGACCGCGTCACGAAGGGTCAAGCCACGCCCCGCGAGCTTGAGCTTGCCCACGCGATGGAGAAGCACTTCCTTGGGCTAGCGCTGGCGCAGCTCAAGGAGAGCGCACGACACACACGATCAGAAGAAGCACTGGACCGCACCTATCGACGCTTCGTCGATGATCTGAGTGACTCCTAGCCGCGATGCCTAAAGACAACCTGCAACTGCTCCACCGCTTCATCGCCGATGAAGAAGCAGCCATGGCCGAGGGGCGCGTTGGAACGCTCTGGGACTCAGAGCGAACGCGCATCGCGCCGCTCGCTAAGCGCGCATTCCTGCAGCTCTACTTTAAGGATCGCAGGAAGCTCTACCTTCACCTCATGCGACGGACGAGGCGGCTTCCGACGGTGGCCCCGTCAGAGTACTGGGACCTGGGGCAGATCTACCTCGACCTCGACCCCGACTGGGATCGAATCGGCATGACGTTCCGGCTAGGTCGCAGCCAGGCCGCGCTCTTGCCGAGCGGGTTCGTCCAAGACGCCAAGGAATACGCGGCGCGGGACAGCCTGCTTCGCCGCTTCTCTGGCTTCCCCGACTCGGACAAGCTCCGCGTTCGCGCCGCCCGCTTCGAGAAGGACGCCACGACCTACGCGGGGACTGCGTTGGAAGCGCTCCGCCACTGCGGCTTCAGCGAAACGCGGACCGAGGACGACGTCCCCACGAGCAACACCTACTGGGGTCTCATCCTGCTGGTGGCTTTTGACCCCGCGCTGCGCCTTGACTGCTTTGAGGAGCTGCGCAACATCGAAGCGTTTGCACGGGACGCCGAGCACGAGCGAGGACTGGAGGCGACGGCCGCTGCCGTCGACGGACTCCGCGACAAACCGTAGGCGAGAGCCCGATGCCTGACTTTACCTGCCAAACCTGCTCGACCTCTTTCTCGGTGCCGCAAGCGGCGTTAGAGAAGTACCCGGGGTGGAAGCCCAAGTTCTGCCGCAAGCACTCGCCAAAGAAGGCTGCGTCGTCGAAGCGCTCGGGAAGAGGCGGCGGCGCGAAGCGGACCGAAGAGAACCTCACCCTCGACGAGGTCCTGAAGAAGTACTCGGAGGGGCCGACGGACGGTCTCTTCACGGACGGCAGCTCGGTGCCCAATCCGGGGCCTGGGGGCTGGGGCGCCGTTTGGGTACGGAACGGCGAGGTCATCGAACAGCGCCACGGAAGTTCAGAGCAAACGACGAACAACCGGATGGAGCTGACGGCGCTGATTGAAGCCTTCAAGCTGCTGCCTCTGGATGCGAAAGAAACGGTGCACACCGACAGTCGCCTTTGCGTAGACACGATCACCCAGTGGGCGCCCAACTGGAAAAAGAAGGGCTGGAAGAAGAAGTCCGGAGAGATCAAGAACCTCGAACTCATCCAAGAGCTGTTGGAGCTCTACGAGGCGCGGCCGAACGTCGAGCTCGCGTGGATCGCGGCCCACTCGGGCAACCGGTGGAACGAGTACGCCGACAGCCTCGCCACGGCGTGGATGCGGCCGTCACTTTAGCAGGGGATGGCCAAGGGACTCAGCTGCTTTCCAGGGTGCAGTGCACGTTGGAGAAGTCGCCCTTGGCGAGGTCGCTCTTGTGAATCACGTAGGAGAGATCTCCGGCGTCGCCCCACATGAAGCCGCCCCTTGAGCCAACTTTCAGGAGAACCGTCCAGTCCTCGGGGACGCCCTTCTGATGAAGCGACACCTGATGCTCCGGATCTTCATGCTGGGTGAACGCGTAGGCATTGACTTCGAATCCGAAGGGCTCTCCGACGCTTAGATCGTCGAAGCCTTCGTACTCACGGAGTCCATCGATCTCTTCCACAGCCTCACGCAGCTGGGCCGCGGGTCCGCGGAATAGATGAGGGTTCTGCCGGGCCGCGTAGAACTCCGGTGCACTGGTCAATGGGGCAGCGACGACCTTCAGCGCAGGATAGGCATCCTCTGTCATCTCGTAGTACTCGTCCTTCGCAAGATGCAGGTCCTTGCCCGAGCCCAGCGCAGTTACCGATCCATCGAAGTAGAGCACCCGCGCCGCGCGTGAAGAGTCCCCGCCGTAGAGGTCGTGCATGGTGGAGAGAAAGAAGTACAGCATCCCCGTTCTTGGCAGATAGTCCTGCAGCGGAGCCAATTCCTCGCAGTTGAGCTGCCCGATGAACTCGTAGGCGAGTGGCGTGTTGTCGCCGCTGAAGCGCGGATAGGGAATCGTGGGTGGCAGGTCCGGCATTCCACCAAAGCGGTGACCGCCGACGACTCCGTAGTCTTCTTCCCCTGCCTCAGCCAGCCCGACGCTGCGCTTGAGCAGGAACTGAAGAGCGTCGGCGTGCGGCGCTAGCTCGCTTGCTGCAAGCCAGTCGGATGCGGCCCGTGCCCTGGCTGAATCACTGCGAATATAGAAGGCGTCCTCGTCCCAGGTGCCCGTTCCCCTGCCGTCAGCGCCGCGGTACTCGTAGTCGAGGAGACGACGCTTGTCCTCGATCGGAAGCTCTAGGGCCGCGGCGCAGTCGTTGAAGACATCCGGCACGGAGTCCAGTGGATTGCCCGTTAGTTTGAGCGTACGGAGCTTGGGCTGCGCTGCGAGGGAGGCGGGAATCGTTCGAAGCAAGCTGTCCTGAACGTCCAGCGAGTAGAGCGCAGGCAGCTCAACGTTCTCAGGAACCGTGGCGAGGCGATTCTCGCTAAGGAACAGGTACTGCAGCCGCGGAAGTCGCCAGATCTCGTCAGGGAGTTGGCTGAGGCCACAGTCGCTGAGGTTTAGCGTCTCCAGCTGGTGCAGGTCGCCCACACACTCCGGCAGTGAGTCGAGCTGGCGACCCGATAGATCGAGGTGGGTCAGCTGCGTGAGCTCACAAAGCGCCGATGGGACCGCCAAGGGCGCCGCACCTCCGCCACCCCGGCTTGGGATCGACAGTCGTTCGAGCTGCTTGCAGCGCAGTAGGCTGTCGGGGATCTCGTCGAGGTCCGCGTTCTTGAAGGCTGCGAAACGCACCACTTCGGGGGGCGCCGATTCCACTTCGGCAAGGCTCGCGAACGTGTACTGGGTCCAGTCGATGTCTCCAGCGGCGAAGGGCCTTCGGACTTCCACGTCGAAAGCAGGCTGCTCGCTATCGTAGGAGCACGCGAGCCGCCCGCGAACACTGACCCAGCCGTCCGTGATTTCGACTAGACCGGAGAAGCGCAGGCCGTACTCGGTGCCTTTGATGCTGGCGTTGATGTAGGGCGACTGGCACTTGTCTTCTTCAAACTCAAGCCTCGCCTCCGGTCCGTTGCCGGTCCCGTAGCCACCGCTGAAGTAGATGGGGAACTGGATCTCTCCCGCCTCGTTGTACTCAGAGGTGAGCCGCCCCTTCGAAGCGGCCGTGGGGTCAACGACCCTCCCCACCAACGTGAAGCCGAACTGGTGGGTGAAGCTCGTGGTGCCGACGCTCGTCTCCTCCTCGACGAACTGCAGCTGGAAGTCACCGAGTCGAAAGAGCGAACTTCCGTCCGATGGTGGCGCAAATGGCTCAAACGTTGGAGCGGCTTCCTCGGCGAGTGGCGGCGCTCCCGGGGACACGCGTGCGGACAGCTCTTCCGCCTTCTCGATCGCGGCGTCCACTCGCGCGTACATATCGGCACGGGCCTCCTCCTGGATTCGAATCGCCTCTACGCGTCCTTCAAGGAACTCGGCTGAATGGATCGCCTGCCAGAAGAGCGGCTCGAACTCCTCGCGCTGGGAGGGCCTGCAAACCGCTGAGAACTCCTGGCAGAATTCGTCGTCGAGCGGGACGTTCACGAAGAGACGGAAGACCGTTTCTTCTCCATATTGCGGCATGACCATCTCGCTCGTGCGCACGAAGGCGAGGCGGCCTCCGATGTCCACGGTCGAATCCTCCCATGCGATCGCCCCTTCGGCCTTCATGTCGAAGTAGGCGATGACCGCGGCGCGATAGCGATCTGCCTGGTCGTCTCCTTCGTGCTCACCTTCTGGAAGGCTGCTCCCAAGCTCCTCAAAGAAGTCGGTCTTCTCGCTGAGCGCGAAGTTGAAGAGCGCGAGCGGCGGCACCCCAGCGCCTTGGGCAATCCAGACGCTACCGCCCTCGAAATCGACCAGCTGCGAAGTGAAACGGTCGTCCAACCGTAGGCGAATCGTCTTTGTCTCAATGAGCATGCTGGACATTCTGTCCGGCTTCGCGCGCACGGGAAAGCGTGTTCTACCGGCCCCTGTCATCGCGCTGTCACCGACGCTGGCACCG
>CAYQKK010000020.1:0-16897 GCA_964417955.1 uncultured Planctomycetaceae bacterium | reverse complement strand
CACCGACGCTGGCACCGGCGCAGGTTCCGCTCTCAGCCTTGCAAAAGAGGGCAGTACCGTGAACTACGGCACCGCCCCCTCCCACCATCTTCGAGCTCTATCGTGCGGTCTCCAGAGCTTCAACGCGCTCTAGCACCGCTTCGAGCGTGCCGCGCAAGCCGTCCACCTCCGCGTGGACCGCTTCCAGCGCGTACGCAGCCACCCGGTCACGCTCGAGACCTACAGCGCAGAGCACCCTGTGAACCTCACCCTGCATAGGACGCGCGCTCGCCCAAGCGCGACCGATCACGTCCCCGATCTGTGAGACTTTAAGAGCCGTCGGAGCCACGGCGATCGCCGTTCCGTCGTTTTGACCCGACGGAATAATGAGGTCGCCGGCACGAACGGCGCCGCGCACACGTACGGGCACTTGGCCAAGGAAGGCGATGACCTCGTGGCCGTCACGGGAGTCCGTCTCGGCGTCCAGGTTGTTGCCCACAAGGCAGGGGTTGGTGCTGACCACGAGAAGCGTGTCTGCCCCGTCGGTGTCGTGGGAGACCTGGCCGCCGAATACGCCGACGACATCGCCCTTGAGGAAGGGACCTTGCTCACCCTCGGCGACGGGGAGCCACTCCGCGTAGTCCGCGCCACCGCCGGTGAAGGCTCCGTCGCAGCTGACGTTGCCGGTCGAGCTGACGCGGAACTCAACGTCGCCTGGATTGGCGGCGGTGATCAGATCTCCCGCGTTGTCAGTACGCGTGACTTCGATGCCGACGTTAGAGCGAGTGGAGACAGCGATACCACGCCCGGATCCGGCGTTGTCTACCAGCAGCACATCGCCGCTTGCGCCGCTCGTGACCATTTCCATCGAAGCGACGGCGCCCGTAGCCGTGGAACCGGACTTGCGCACGCGCATAGAAAGGTGGCCCGAACCCGTGGCAAAGGTGGAGACGTCAACTCCTGCGCGCGTCGCGGCCGGGTTCGACTGCGTCAGCAGAATGCCCGGCCCACGGCTTTGGGTGTTGACGTTGAGGCAGGGGTCGATGGAGGTCGCGCCCAAGCTAGAGGAGAAGACGCGCAGACTCGGTCCACCCACCGAGTTGGTGAACTGGCCCACCGGAATGGTGTTGCCGCCCCCGGTCGCCTCGAAGGCACGCTGGGTCCCGTTGTCGATGCGGACGAGGCCATCGAACTCGCCGGCCGCGCTGACGCCGCTCGCGCGCACGCCGATGCCGTCTACGCCGAGTTCGCCGAAGTTCAGCCCCGGGGCCGCGCTGTGCTCCCCGCGGACTCCGACGCTGTTGGAGTGGCCGAGCACACCGATGTTGTCCGTCGAGCTACCGCCCACCGAGATCCCTGCCGCCCCGATGTCGAGTCCGTTCCAGTCGGCGGTTGTGAACCCGTCGAAGTCATCCGAGGCCGCGAGGCCAAGGTAGCCGTTCGCATCCAAGCCACTTACGGCGCCACGTATACCGACGTTTCCAACGGTGAATGGAATGCTCGTATCGACAGCTTGGTTCCCAAAGTCGGGAGAGACCTTCGTGCCCGCAATGGCCGCGTTGGTCGCGACATCTGCGTTGACGATAGTCCCGTTGGCGATGTCGCCCGAGCTGATCGCCGCACCAGCGAGACGGAACGAGCCCGAACTCAGGCCGTCCAAGAGGTCCGCGTTGAGGTTGTTGACCCTCGTGGTGGAGTTCGTCACGAAGGGTGGCGTGCCCGTGCCTGCGGTGAGGACGACGCGCTGGGCTTGGATCGAGCCCGCGACCGTCAAGCGGTGGCTCGAGGCCGTGGTGCCGAGGCCCACGAACCCGTTCGAACCAACGTTGAAGTCAGAGGAGAGCGGGTAAAGCGAGCCCATCTGTGGTGCGCTAGAGGCAGCGATGCAGGCGCCAGTCGCCATGTCCTCGATCGTTCCGGCACAGATCCCGCTAGCAGAACCAGCCGGGGCTGCGGAGGTACCGTTGATCGACGAGATCGTGACGGAACCCATTGCCGCAGACGTCCCCCCGCCGGCAGAGACGGGGAGGCTACCCGAGGAAAGCCCCGTGAAGCCTGCGCCGAAACGCCCCGAGCGCGGAAGCAGCCCGAGCTCTACCTCCTCGAACTGCCCGCGACCTACGCCGCGGTAGACCACGTCCCCGCGCAGGCTCGTGAGATGAAGGTCAGGAACTGCGTCGCCATCGAAGTCAATCCAGCTCGCACGGGTGGGGCGAGCGTGCGGAGAGAGACCTGATGCGCGGGTGACATCCGTGAAGACGCCCTCCGACGACTGCACGAAGAGGTGGCTGACCCCGCTGAAGGACGCTAGGAAAACGTCCAGCTGGCCGTCGCCGTTGACGTCGGTCCATGCTGCCTGATGAACCCCCATCACACCGCTGAGGCCAGACCCCGCGGTACGATCCGTGAACGTCCCGTCCCCGACGTTTTGGAGCAGCAAGCCTGAGCCGTCGGGCTGCACGGCCCAGGCATCCATGAGGCCGTCGCCGGTCCAGTCTGCCCAGTAGAGAGCGGCCTCGACGACCGGAGCCATGTCCTGCTCCGGTGAGTCGGCGGCGGCTCCGGTTGAGCCTGCCGTTGCCTGCTCGGGGGCTGAGATCAGTTCTTGTGAGAGTCCCGCCGGGGCGAGAAGCCCGGGAGCTAGGAGGACAGCAAGGGCGCGCGCGACAGGTGCCGCGCCCCGGTGGAGGCAGAGTTGCATAGGAGTGACCAGGAGCAATGAGGATGCGCTCCGATCAGGTACAACCAGCGCGCAAGGGTGAATGAACCGAGAGCTGAGCCCATGGGGTTCATGCACTCATCGGATCCAGCACCACTGCGCGATCGACCAAGGCTAACCCTCAGGCCGCCTTAGATTTCTCTAAGCGAGACTCCTTACTCCAGGCTGAAGCCAGCTTCTGCGAGGATGGCCTCGAGGGCATCTTGCTGGAAGGGCTTGGGCAGGTAGGCAATCGCACCCGCCTCCAACGCGCTTGAGACGCGTTCCTTCTGGGTCTCATCCGTCACGATCACTGTCGGGATCCCCTTCCAGGTCGGGTGCGCCTTGAGCGTGCGAATGATCTGCGTCCCGTTCATGCCCGGCATGTTCCAGTCCAGAAGGCACAGATCGGGAGAGGATTCGTTCAGGAGCTCGAAGAGCGCGGCGCCGTCCTCCGCTTGGGTGACGTCAAACCCTATATCAGTCAGGAGCTTGGTGAGGATCAAGCGGGTCGCGCGGGAGTCATCGGTGACTATGGCTTTCATTGCAATGGGTCGGGCTTGGGGTGCCAGGTTTCGGGACTAGGGGGTGGGAAGATCAGGAGGCTCTTCGGTAGACATTCGCTTGCGTTCCAAAAGCTCGTTCGAAGCCCTTGGAGCGCGGCTTCTCGGCTGTGCCCAGAAGCAGGTATCCGTCGGGTGAGAGAACCCTCTCCACCTGGGAGAGAATTCCATCACGTGTGGGTTCATCGAAGTAGATGAGGACGTTCCGTAGCAGCACTAGGTCCTGCTGCTCGACCCGCACCAAGGGCTCGATCAGGTTGATCTGTCGCGTCTCGATCAGGTCGCGAATGACGCTGCTCGCTTGCCAACCGCCTTTCGTCGCTTCGAAGTACTTGTCTCGGAGGCTGGCAGGCATGCCCCGCGACATCTCTCCGTGGGTGAAGGTCAGGGACTCACAGCGCTCGACCATCTTGGACGAGACATCCGAAGCGAGGATCTTGAGGTCCCACCCTTTGAGCTCAGGGAAACGCTCCATCAGCAGGATTGCCAGCGTCGCTGCCTCCTGACCACTCGAGGAGGCGGCGCTCCAAACCCGAAACTTCTTCGAATCTCCGCGGGCGGCGATGAGCGGCGGGATGACCTCCTCTGCCAAGTGCTCGAACGGAAGGTGATCCCGGAAGAACGAGGTCTCGTTCGTGGTCATCGCATCAACGACACTCTGCAGCAGGTGACCTGACTGGTTGTTGCGGAGTGCGGCGCAGAGCTCGCCCATGCTCATGAGCCCTTCCTCCCGCAACAGCGGACTGAGGCGTGACGTGAGGAGGTACCCCTTGGAAGCATCGAGGCTGATTCCAGTGTAGGTCCGAATCAGGTCGAACAGGAAGACAAGGTCGCCGGCACGCATCAGCTGACCCTCCTATTTGGCTGCCGACGCGAAACGAGCTCGACGATACGTCCGCTGATCTCTTGCAGGGGCAGGACCTCGTGGACGACGCCTGCCTTGACGGCCGCACCCGGCATCCCCCAGACAACGCTCGTCTCTTGGTCTTGAACAATGGACCAGCCTCCGGCCGCTTGGATATGCTTGAGGCCTGCCACCCCGTCTTGGCCCATCCCGGTGAGAACGACCGCGAGTACGGGCGATGCCTTTGTGCGGGCTCCGGTTCGAAAGAGAACGTCCACTGCGGGACGGCAGCTGTTCTCTGGCTCCGCCTTCGTAAGGACCGTGCGGGCCTGCGCGCCGCCACCCTGGATTTCTAGGTGCTTGCCCCCGGGAGCCACAAGGATACAGCCCGGCTGAAGCAGCTCTCCGTTCTTCGCCTCTCGGATCTCAATTGCGCACTGATCGTTGAGCCTTTTGGCGAGCTGCTCCGTAAAGCCAGCGGGCATATGTTGAACGACCGCCCCGGGGATGGGGAAGTCCGCTGGGAGTGGGCGTAGCAGCTGCAAGAGTGCGTCAGGGCCTCCCGTCGAAGCACCGACAAGCAGCAGCCCGATGTCCCTTGGCTCGGGACCGACCGGCAAAGCGGGCTTCGCCGAAGGCGGACTTGGGGTCGAAACGCTAACGCCATGGCGTTCGCGCTCGCGGCGTGCAAGGCCTGCCTCCCCGGACAAAGCGCCTAGCCTCTTGCGCTGGCGAATCTCTTCACCGAGCTCCATCACCATCGGCAACAGCGTTTCGCTGAGCACGTCGATTCCGCCGCCGGCACCTGCGCCCTTCGGAACGACGCGGCACGGCAGGGAGTTGGCGGTCTTACGACGAAGTGCTTCCAGCGTCTCGTTCGCGGCCCCGGCGTAGATCACGACGCCGACCTGGATTCCTGACTGAAGGAGATCTTGGACCGCGTCGTCCCCCGATCGCTCGGGCATGTCGCGGTCGAGGACGACCACTTCGACCCTCTCCGCTCGGGCCGTTTCGACGACGCGTGCGCCATCGCTCAGCTCAGCGACCACCTCAAAACCCGAGCGTCCGAGGACGCGCTCGAGGAGTCGCCGGGCGACCGGAGAGTCGTCGACGATCATCACTCGCACGGGGTTGGGAGATGGGGCGCCTGGGTTCATGGGGAGCCTAGTAGTTGCTGTGTGTAGTGGCTCGACTAGTAGGAGAACGAAGTGGCGGCGCCCATCAGCTCGGAGGCCATCGTCGAGAGGCCCGACGATTCGTTGTGGAGCTCGGCTGCAGCGGTGGTGTTGGCCGCCGCATGGGACTGAACGTGGACGAGGCTGTCCACGATCTCGGCCGTGCCCATGCTGGCATCGGCGATGTTCCGAGCCATCTCGTTCGTCGTCGCTGTCTGCTCCTCAACGGCGCTGGCGATCGTCCCTTGGATATCGTTGATCTTGCCGATGATGTCGCCGATACCGTCGATGGCTGACACAGCGTCCCGGGAGTCCGACTGAATCGTCTCGATGCGACTGGCGATGTCCTCCGTAGCCCGGGCGGTCTCCTTCGCGAGCTCCTTGACTTCGTTGGCTACCACCGCAAAGCCCTTTCCAGCGTCTCCGGCTCGTGCGGCTTCGATGGTCGCGTTCAGTGCCAACAGGTTTGTCTGCTGCGCGATGGACGTGATGACTTTGATGACCTGGCCAATCTGAGCGCTGCTATCGCCCAGCTTCGCCACCGTCTCGTTGGTGGTATGGGCCAGCTCAACCGCATCCCCGGCAACGTGCGAAGCATTCTCGGCGTTCTTCGCGATCTCACGAATACTCGCCGACATCTCCTCGGTGCCTGCCGCGACCGTCTGCACGCTCTCCGCAAGCGTTCGCGCCGACCCCGTCAGTTGGTTCGACAGGTCCTTGGTCGCACCTGAACTCTCGCGCAGCTCTCCGCTCGTGGACGACAGGGCTTCCGTCGCAGCGACGAGCCGCGAAGACTGACCTGCGACCTCGATCACGTAGCCACGCATGCGCTGGAGCAGTAGGTCCAGTTCGCGGCTCATCTGGCTCGCCTCGTCGGCCCCCTGCAGCCCGATGGACTGGGTCAGGTCGCCGCCCCTTACCAATGAAATGGTCTCGAGGATCCGGGCGAGCTGTTCAACGAGGACGTTGAACTTGTCTGCGTCCTCCGAGTTCGCGACCGCTTGGTGATCGACGACTGAGGCCTGCATCGGCACCGGGCTCCATGTAACGATCGTCCCCATGGGCTCGCTCTCTGGGCCTCGGGCCGCGGTCGCTTCGAGTCGAACCAGCTCGCCACCCAGCGAAAGCTCGACCGACTTGGTCGCCCGATGGAGCTCCAAGAACGCGGAGAGCGATTCATGGTCGCACGCAAGAGCGGTCGAAAGCGAGCTGCCCACGAGATCGTCAGGCGGCACACGGAAGAGCTCAGTGTTCTCTCGGGCGCCGCGCAAGCACGATTCGTTCGCGTAGAGGATGACTCCGTCGGTGTCCGCGAAGAAGACGTTGGTGGGAAGCCCCTCGACGATCGCCTGAAAGAGTGCGTCGTGCTTGGTAGCAAGTTCTTGGCGTTGAGTGGGAAGTGCCATGGGCAGGTCTCGATGCGGGGAGAGTGAGGTTCGGTGAAAGGAACCGAGAGGCTAGGCTCGGGTGAGAAGCGGGCTGCCTTCTACTTGACCGTAGAGGGCGTCGACGTCGAGTTGGATAAGGAGGTCTTGGTCTAGCTTGAAGACGCCGCGGGCAACTGCCTGCTGCTCGTCAGTTAGGGTTGACGGGCATCCTTCGAAGTCGTGCTGGGGCAAAGTCATGACCTCGCCAACTTCGTCGACGAGCATGCTGACGGCGCCCTGGGAAGTGCGTACAACGACGTTCATCCGGTCGCATTCGGTCGAGGGCTCAGGAAGGGTCCCTGGCTGTGGTGTGGAAGCGATCTCATCGTCGCTCGCAGCCGCTAGAACGGCACCCAGGTCGAATGAGAGCACCGTGTCACCGCGAAGGTTGAGTAGTCCACCTACCTCAGGTGGACTGAGTGGAATGGGCGTCCTCTTCTGCGGCATGAGGACTTCTTGGACGTCGAGCACGTCAATGCCATAGACCGCACCGCCATGTCGCAGCGTGCAGAGCTGGATGAATTCTTCGTGCGTTCCGTCAGCACCCTTGGATGGATCCTGAGGCGCAGATGCGATCTGTGCATCCGCCTGGACATTGGCCGGAGTGCCGGACGCGGTGGATCCAAGGGTGTTGACGAGCCAGTTCTCTTCGACGAGCTCTGTCACTTCCCCGCCCACAACGAGCACCGCAGCGATCGCACTCTCGGGTGACTCATGCCGAGCCTCGCAGGCGTCAGCCTCGATGATGTCCAAGACATCATCGACCACTAAGCCGTACGAGAAGCCCGCGTGGCTTCGAACGACGGTCTTCCAAAGCCTCTTCGACGGGTCGGCCGAGCTCTGAACGCCGAGGGCACGACCCACGTCAATGAGCTGGAGCAGCTCGCCTCTGTACTGGACGAACTGGAGCGTTCCGGCCTTCTCTACGGTGGAGGGATCGAGGTCCTCGAGGCGGTCCACCTGGTTGAGGTCCATCGCGATTCTCCGATCCTCGCCAACGGCGACAACGAGGTACTCAACGGGCGCTTCCGTTGCACCGGAAGAGGACTCCTGCTTGCGGGATCGACTCCGGCCGAGCAGAGGATCGTCCTCGGACAGCAGGCGCGCTCGCTCTGCCAGCCCGGCGATGTCGAGAATCAACGCGACCTGACCGTCCGCGAGGATGGTGGTGCCCGCAAAGACGTTGAGGGCCTTGACGACCGTGTCGAGCGGCTTGACGACGATCTCCTCCGACTCATAAATCCCGTCGACTAGGAGCCCGAACGTGCGACCGGACGCCTGAACGACGACGATCGAATGGTCGTCGTCCAGCGAAGTCGACTCCGTCTCGAGCTGGTTGTTGAGGTCGACGAGGTGGATCAACTGCCCCCTGAGGCGAAAGACCCTTTGGCCCATCACCTCTTCAATGCCGAGTGGATCGTCCGCTTCCACCCGTAGCAGCTCTACGAGGTTGGCCTGGGGAATCACGTAGCGGTTGCCACCGGAGTGCACGGTGAGCGCGGGAATGATCGCCAGCGTGAGGGGAATCCTCACGATGACTTCGGTTCCACGTCCAAGTTCGCTCTCGATCTCTACGGTCCCGCCGACGCGTTCGAGGTTCCTTTTGACGACATCCATGCCGACGCCGCGGCCGGAGATGCTCGTGACCTTCTCAGCGGTGGAAAAGCCGGGGGTGAACAGCAGTTCGATCGAGGAGCGGTCGTCGAGCAGGTCGGCCTGCGCCTCGGTGATGATTCCTTTCTCGACGGCCTTGGCGCGGATCGACTCAGGGTTGATCCCGCGGCCATCGTCCTTGACGATGATGTTGACTTGCCCGGACTCATGGAATGCCCGCATCGTCAGGACGGCCATTCGCGGCTTGCCAATCGCCTCGCGCTCGTCGGGGGATTCGATCCCGTGATCGAGCGAGTTGCGAACGAGGTGCGTGAGAGGGTCCTTGATGGCCTCTAGGAGAGTCTTGTCGACTTCGGTTCCCGCACCCTCCATGCGCAGCTCGACCTCTTTCGAGAGCTGCATCGACATGCCCCGAACGACCCGGGGCAGCTTGCTCCATAGCGTGTTGATGGGCTGCATTCGGATCTTCATGATTCCCTCCTGCAGCTCCGTGGTGATCCGACTCAGACGCATGGCCGAGGTGTGCGACGCCGGGTCTTCGAGGTTCGATGAGTGTTGAACGACTTGGTTCCTGACGAGAACAAGTTCGCCAGCGAGATTCATCAGTGCGTCGAGTTGCTCGACACGAAGTCGGATGCTGCTTTGACTCGCGCTCTTAGCCCCGGCGGCTCCGCTGGCTGCCTTTTCCGAGACCTCTTTTGGAGCCTCTTCTGGGGTCTTCTTTGGGGCACTCTTTGGGGCGGGCGTTGGAGCGGGCTCCGGGTCCGCGGTCGTCTCTGCCTGGCTTGTGGGCTCCTTGGCCTTGGCCGGCCCCTTGACCAATCGATTGCGCTTCTTAGGAGCCGCTGACTTCTTCTTGGGCTTGGGGCTCGCAGCGGCCGGCTTGGGCGCTGCCTTCGCCTCGGCCTCCACCTCGCCCTCGCCGCTGAGATTAGCCTTCAGGCGCGCAACCAGCACCGAATTGTCCGGCCCGTCTTTGTCAGTGCCAGATTCCTGAATGACACCGAGAAGTGAACGGAGCGCATCGTTCATCTCGAGAAGCGTCGTGATGAGGGTCCCGGTGAGCCCGAGCTGACCTTCGCGAAGGGCATCCAGAAGACTCTCACCCGCGTGGGCGAGGCTCTCAAGAACGTCGAACTCAAGGAACCCGCAGGCGCCCTTCATCGAGTGAATCGTCCTGAAGATGCTCTGCAAAGTGGCTTGGTCGTCCGGGTCAGCCTCGAGCTTCAAGAGCTCTGCGTCTACCTGGTCGAGGCCCTCAAGGCTCTCGACGACGAACTCTTCGATGATCTCTCCAAACTCAGTCATCGTGACTTTCCTCGATCGCCGTGGGCGGCATGTCTTGTGGTCCGTGCTGATGGGTCAACGACGCAACCGCCACGGGCGAGTCCAACGACGTCTCCCAGTAGCGGGACCGGGCCGGGAGGTGTGGAACCGGAGAATGGAACGCACGGGTTGGGACTTCGGGGACGAGCATCGGCGGGGATTCGGCGGCTGGGGATCGAGAGGTCGATCCATGGGGGCTTTCGGACCCGCGTCCATCAAACCCTTAGGTGTATCCCCGCTATCCGGGCACCGATAAAGCGATATCGAAACCCACCATCCCGTGGGGCTACCGGGGGTCGCCATGCGGGGTTTCACCTAGGCGCATTCAAGTACCGTGCGTCACTCGGTCGATCGGCTCCTGTAGCCATGAACTTCCTCGAACTCGTGCAACCCACGCTCGCCGCCGCGTGTCAGTCCCAGCTCGGCGAGCTAGGAAAAGACCACTGCGAATCTGCCCCGACGCTCTGCCGCGCAGCACTCATCGGCTTCGCCGGTGATGACGTACGCGGCTCGATCGGCGTATCCACGAACGAGGGCGGCCTACGCCGAATCGTCGACGCCAGCGGCGCCGCGGAGTCGTCAAGCTACTGCGAACTCACGGGCGCCGACGACGCGCTCGGCGAGCTAGCCAACCTCATCCTTGGCAGCATCAAGAGGGCATGGCTCCGCCGCGATGTCGAGATCACGCTCGCCACCCCCATCGTGATGCGTGGCCTTTCCATCGAAGTCAGCCACCAAGAGCATGGGCAGTGGTTCACGTTCGACTCGACGGTCGGGCTTGATCGCATCACGGTTTGGCTCGACATCCACTGCGACGAGAGCCTGGAGATCCCCAGCGCAGACTCCAGCAAGGAGCAGATCGCCGAAGGCGAGACACTTCTCTTCTAGCTCGCCGCCTCGTCCCTTCCCCAGCCCCATGCCCTACCCAGTCGACCCAGCCCGCGTCCCTCTGGACCAAGCGCCCATCGCGAAGGAGCGCGATGCCGGACGCATGGTCGCGCAGATCATGTTGGCGCTGTGGATGCCGACCGTGGCGCTCGGCGTCGGTTCGCTGATGGTTGGACACTGGGCACCGATGCCATCACCAAGCACGGGTGAAGCGAGCCAACTCCAGCGCGCGCTACGCGAGCTCGTTGATCAGCAGCACCCCTTCACGGAAGGTCAAGAGACTGGCACCACCCAGTGGAAGCTAGTTCACGTGCTCTACGGAGACTGCACTTGCTCGGCCAAAATCGCGGACTACCTGATGGAGTCTACGCGTCCGCCCCAAGCGGAGGAGTGGGTCATTCTCGTGGACGGCGAACCTGACGGAGACCTGATCAGCGCTCTTCAGTCGCGAGGAATGAAGGGGCTCACGATCGGCGCCGACGAACTCCATGGACGGTTCGGCATCGACGCGGCGCCGCTGTTCATCGCCCTCGATCCCGCTAGTCAGGTGCAGTTCGCGGGCGGCTACACGGCTCGCAAGCAAGGCCTCGGCTACAAGGACGTCGCCACGCTCGACGCGCTCCTGTCCGGAACCCAACCAGAGCCGATCCCGATCTTCGGATGCGGCGTCTCGGACTCTCTCCAAGCTTCACTCGATCCCCTGAACCTCAAGTACTGATGTCAACCGAACTCAGCTCCGCCCAGGAAGCCCCCAGCGGCATCTTCAGCCGGCTCGCGCAGGCCGCAGTGCTTCCCAAGAAGGTAACGGCCTTCGAAGCTTCCTACCTACGCCGGATGAACCGCATTGCCATGTGGTTTTTCTACGCGCACCTCCCGGTGTTCATGTTGGTGGCGAAGGCAAACGACACAGGGGTCATGTCCGTGGCCTTGATGACGTTGGCTGTGCTGGCCGTACCCACCCTCGGCTGCCGAGCTCTCCGTTCAGAGCGATCGAAGTCCTACGTCTTCGCCTTTACGGCCATGTGCATGGGCGGAGTGCTCGTGCACGCCGGACAGGGTCCTGTGCAGATCGAGATGCACTTCTACTTCTTCTCGATCCTCGCCATGTTGGCCTTGTTCGCCAACCCCATGACGGTCATCGTCGGTGCGGCCACGGTCGCCACCCATCACCTCGCTTTGTGGTACCTCGCGCCCGCGAGTATCTTCAACTACGCCGCGCCGCTGTGGGTTGTGCTTGTGCACGCCGCCTTCGTTGTCATGGAGACGTTTGCCGCCGGCTTCATCGCACGCAACTTCTTCGACAACGTCATTGGCCTCGAGAAGAAGGTCGAAGAGAGAACGGCACAGCTGACGGAAAGGAACCAAGAGATGAAGACCGTGCTCGATAGCATCGAGCAGGGAATCGTCACGGTGGATGCGTCATGCGCCCTGCAAGCCGAGCACTCAAGCGCCATCGTCCGCTTCTTCGGCGAGTTCACTCCCGGCGAGAGCTTCGGTGACCTCCTTAGCCGGAACTGCGTAGCTACAGCGGAGTGGTTTTCGATGAACTGGGGCTCCATCGAGGACGGCTTCCTGCCCCTCGAACTGGCCCTCGATCAACTGCCAAAGTCGGCCAAAATCGATGGCAAGAGCTACACGTTCAACTACAAGCCCAAGCTAGATGCCGCTGGCGAGATGGTCGAGATGTTGATCGTGGTCTCCGACATCACGAGTGAAATCGCTCGCCAGGAGGCAGAGGCCCTCCAGCGAGAGCTCGTCACGATGCTCGAGCGCGCCATGGCTGACCCGCGCGGGTTCGCGGCGTTTCACCGTGAGTCCGAGGAACTCCTCGAAGAGATCGCCAACGCAACGCACGGGGCTCCATCTGCTTCCGAGAAGCGCGCGCTTCATACGATGAAGGGCAACTCGGCCGCTTACGGGCTGGGCTCGATATCCGCCCTCGCCCACCGACTTGAGAGCGCTTGGGCCGAAGGCGACACGAAAACTGCGAAGTCCTCGTTCCAAGCACTCGCCGACCGCTGGGGTGCCCTCGGGGAAATGGCCGAGCGACTCTTCGGACCCGTCGGCGAGGACTCAATCAAGCTTCCCACATCGGACCTCGAGGCGATGCTCGGCGCGGCGATTGACGCCGGCGCCACCGAGCTCGCGCGACAACTTAGCGACGCGCTGCTTGAGCCGACCTCTCCCATGCTCGCCCGCCTTGCTTCCGAAGCCCACGATCTCGCGGAGTCGCTGGAGCGGGGTCAGCTGGTCACAGAGGTCGATAGTCACGGCGTCCGAGTTCCACCGGGAACGATGTCAAAGTTCTGGTCGTGCCTGACCCACGTCGTTCGAAATGCAGTGGACCACGGGATCGAGCCGCCGGAAGAACGCGAGGCGGCCTCCAAAGAGACCTCGGGTCGAGTGCATATCTCCACGAAGATCGATGGATCCGACCTGATCGTGACCGTGGAGGACGACGGCCGCGGCGTTGACTGGGATAGCGTGAAGTCCAAGGCGAAGGCACTCGATCTGCCCCACGCCACGGCAGACGACCTCACGGCCGCGATCTTCTCTGCCGACTTCTCCACGCGGGAAGAGGTGACCGAGCTCTCAGGTCGCGGTGTAGGCCTCAACGCCGTCTCCAAGATCATCGACGACCTCCAGGGCTCGGCCGAGATCGAATCTTCCCCGGGCCAAGGAACCACCTTGCGCTTCGCCATTCCAATGGACTCACTGTCCGCCACTTCTTCTTGACCCTTGATGGGAATCGCTCCCACACCTAGTTCCATGACCAAGATCATTATCGTTGACGACTCTGCCACGATGCGCAGCCAGGTTCGCATTGCCCTCAACCCCGGCAACTTCGACATGGTCGACGCCGTCGACGGACAAGACGGTCTCGACAAAGTCACGGCCGACCCCGACATCAACGTCATGATTCTCGACGTGAACATGCCCCGCATGAACGGCATCGAACTCGCCGAGGCCCTCGCTAAGAACGGTCGAATCGACCAAGGGCTGAGCATCGTGATGCTCACGACGGAAGGCCACGCCGATCTGATCCAACGCGCGAAGTCAGCTGGCGCGAAGGGCTGGATCGTCAAGCCCTTCAAACCCGAGCTACTCCTGGCCGCCGTGCAAAAGATGGCCGCCTAGCTCTCCCCCACCTCGGCGCTTCCATCCTCGCTCAAGGAGGCCCGCTCTCTCTCACGTACGCACGCAAGCCATGCCAGCACCCTCCGACCTCAAACTCCGCGAACTCGTACGCGGAGAGATTCAAGATGTTCTCGATACCTCGGAGAGCGCGACCCTCGCGCTCGGCGAGAATCTAGATGCAATCGTTGGGAGGGCTGAAGAGTTCGTGAAGGAACTCCAGGGAAGCGTCGGAGTCATCGGTTCGTCGGGCGAGGGCAGCGTTGCGCACGTATTGAATCTGCAGAGTGTCGCGACGGATGCGTTCGTTCGAGAACTCAACGAGGTCACGTCGGAGAACGCCACGATCGCCGAGCGAGTTACGGAGACGACGCAGGACGTGTCCAAGGTAGCGCAGTCTGTTTCTGACGTCGCGTCCCAGGCTCGCATGCTCTGCTTCAACACGAAGATCGAGGCGGGCCGACTGGGAGACCAAGGCCGTCCGTTCATGGTGATCGCCGACCAGATGCGCGAGCTGAGCGACGCCGTCGCAGAGTCAAACGACCGCATCTCAGAGCTAGTCCAAGAGCTTTCGCCGCTCCTTGATGCCATGCGGACCAACGTGCATGGACTTCGGGGAGCCACTGCGGATTTCACCGTCCAGCACCAAGGTCATCGCGAGGAAATCGGCACCGTCTCTCACCGTCTCCAAGAAGTGACCTCCTCCGCTTTGGGAAGTGGAGACGAGAACCTCGCTGAAATCATCGGGCGATCGAGCAAGTCACTGGAAGCGCTGCAAACCCAGGACATCATTGCGCAGAAGCTGCGCAAGCTGCTCGACTCCGTCCACATGAAAGACGTAGAGCCGCCGCTCGAAGAACGATTCGAGCATGCCGGGTTCGTCTCCGAGGAACTGCCAGGCACCGAGGACGTCATGGGCGCCGGTGAGATGGAGATGTTCTAAGCGCTAAGAATCGACAGACCACTGCGTTTCGCGCAGCGCCGCCGCGTCCGCGGCCCTTGCGCTCCGCTTCGAGAATTCACCCGACTAGCAGGCCGCGTCGAGGGCCTCGATGAGGCGCGACACTTCATCGGGGGTGTTGTAGTGAAGGATGCTCGCCCGGACGACGCCCCCTTGATCTAGGAGCCCGGCGGCCTCGATCGCGCGGCGTGCGTAGAAGTGGCCAAATCGAATGGCCACGTTTTGCTGATCAAGGGCCTCGGGTAGCTCAGAGGCGTGCTTTCCTTCCACCGTGAAAGCCACGGTTGCGACGCGTACGTTTGCGTCGGCGGACTCACTGCCGACGATGCGCACGCGGGGCGCGCTTTGGAGGAACGACATCAAGGGCGCCACAAGCTCGGCTTCTGCGGCCTCGAACAGCTTGAAGGCCCGGGCCGTTCGAATCCCCGGCGCATCCGAAGTGTCGCCGCCGTGGTGGCGATCCACCGCATCGAGGTAGTCTCCAATTCCGGCCACCCCTGCGGCGACTTCGTGCACGACCCCCCCCGGCTCGTACTTGTAAGGAACATCGTTCTCGTCGACGAAGGCGTGGTTGACGCCGCGACCAGCGAGCAGCGCCTCGCGCCTGCCGTAGAGGATACCGACGTGGGGTCCGAAAACTTTGTAGAGACTCGCGATGTAGAAGTCGACGCCGAGGACTTTCACGTCGACGCGGCGGTGGGGCGCATAGGCAACGCCGTCCACGCAGGAAAGGGCGCCCGCGGCTTTCACCCTCTGGGTGATCGCCGCGACATCGTGGATGGTGCCCACTACGTTGGCGCAGTGAGTGAACGCAACGAGTTTCGTGCGTTCGTTCAGGAGCGCATCTAAGTCTTCGATCTCCAAGCGCATCGTCTCGGGGCGAAAGCGCCACTCGCGAATCACGATGCCGCGCTCTGCCAGCCTGCGCCATGCACCGATGTTGGCCTCGTGGTCGAGGTTGGTAACGATGACCTCGTCTCCTTTGCGCCAGTTGGGCGCAAGGGCTGTGGCCAGCCGCCCCATCAACGCCGTCGTCGATGGTCCGAGCACGACCTCGTCGATCTCTGCATTGAAGAGTCGCGCCGCCGTCTCGCGCCCAGCGTGAACCGCAGCACTCGCCGCGACCGACAGCTCGTAGCTCGCGCCCAGTTGGACAGCGTGCCTCGACATGTAGGTCGCCACGCGATCGATCACGTGCTTCGCAGGGACGCTTCCGCCCGCATTGTCGAAGAGTGCCCAAGGGGTGTCCAGCGCCGGAAAAGCAGCGCGTACAAATTCAAGGTCAAGCATCGTCGGTGAGTCCTCAGGCGGACTATACCAACGATGCTCTTGACCAGTCGATCCCCTTGCGAGACGGGTTTTCGGAGGAGGAGGGGGCCTTACCGGACGCGCCCCTTGAGCTCGGGATGAGCCTCAAGAAGCGCCTCCATGGACGGCCCTTCAAACACCTGGGTGGTCGGTGCTCCCTCGCTTCCCGACTCGGTGATCTCGACTCGGACCCCATCCGGCGTGCGCTCGACGCTAACGCTGGAGCTCTGCGTCAGGATCTGACCAGGTGTGGCTGTTTGGGCACCGAAGCCACTCCCCTCTTCGATCTCCTTGCGCCACTCCTCCATGCGTTGGCGAAGCGACTCGAAGGGGTCTTCCTGACCCGCTCCGAAGAGGCTCGGCCGCTTGCGGAACGGGCCGCCTGGGCCCATCCGGAAGAACGGGTCCTGGGCGAACGGATCGGCCGAGATGAAATTGCGCACGAAGGGGTCGTTTTCAAGCATCTCCTGCATGCGATGCTCAAGCGCCTCCAGGGGATCGAGCCCGCTTCCCTGCCAAGGGGAGGAGAAGAGCCGATTCGAACGCAGGTTTCCCCGGCGCGCCTCGCGCAGGGCGAGCCGCGCCGTGAAAGCAAGGTCGGGATCGCTGAGGTCGGTGGCAATGGACTGAAGCGCCGTCTCCGCGGCGCCCCCTCCACTGGCTTGGCGGGCGACGTCGTCGAAGGCGGCCTCACGCGCGTCGAGATCGGGGGACAAGAGTCGCTCCCGGAAAATCTCCTCGAAGGCGATCGGGTCTTCCTCGGACTGGGCCCCGACGGGGTCCAGCAGCACGGGCCGCAAGGGCTGCCCCGTGGCCGTGCCCTCGGCGTTGGGCCTCAAGAGTCCCTCCAGCGACCCGGGCGCACGGCCCTCTTGGGCAGCTTGGGCCACCATGGCGAAAGCGGCGACGGTGAACGCGCCGACCGATCCGAAAATCGAAAGCTTAGACAGTTCCATCGTGTTCTCTCCTTGTGGATGCG
>CAYQKK010000019.1:43597-79040 GCA_964417955.1 uncultured Planctomycetaceae bacterium | reverse complement strand
AGCGATGCCCTACCGCACCACGCTCGCGCTGGTGGAAAGGGCGATCGCGATGGCGAAGCCTTAGCCTTTCGCGGCCTTGATCGCTTCCGTCAGCTTCGGAACGATCTCGAAGGCGTCGCCCACGATGCCGTAGTCGGCGACCTTGAAGATCGGTGCGTCGGCGTCCTTGTTGATCGCGACGATCGTGCCCGAGGTGCGCATGCCAGCGAGGTGCTGGATGGCGCCGCTGATGGCGACGGCGATGTAGAGCTGGGGCGACACGGTCTTGCCGGTCTGTCCCACCTGCTCGCCGTGGGGGCGCCAGCCGAGGTCGACCACGGCGCGCGAGGCGCCGACGGCTGCGTTGCCGAATGCGCCGGCCAAGTCTTCCAGCATGCCGAAGTGCTCGGCCTCTTGGAGGCCGCGGCCGCCGCTGACGACCACCGGTGCTTCCTTGACGTCGAGCTTAGAGTCGCCCTTGGCTTCGATGCCGGTGACCTTCGCCTTGGCGTCGGCGCTGATGGCGTGCTCGGCGGTTTCGCCGGGCGCGCCGCCTTCGGGTGCGCTGAAGACGTTGAGTCGCGTGGTGGCGACCATGACGTCACCGCTCGTCCCGAGGGTGGCCAGGGCCTTGCCCGCAAGCCACGGACGCTTGACGTGGAAGCTGTCGCCGTCGGCGGTGAGCTCGATGCAGTCCGCGAAAGGCGTCACGTCGAGGTGAGCCGCCACGCGCGGGGCGATGTCCTTGCCGCGGTAGGTGGCGGCGGCGAGGAAGCCCTTCGCGCCCTCGGCCTTGCAGACGTCGGCCGCGGCGGAGGCCACGGCGTCCGAGCTGAATTCGGCCGGGCCCGTGAGGCAGACGGCCTTGGAGGCGCCGACCGCGGTGGCGGCCGCAGCGGATGCGCCCTCACCAGCCAGTACGGCGACGACGTCGGCACCCGCGCCCTTCGCGGCGCCGATGGCTTCGAGGCTAGCGCGACGGACCTGGCCGCCGGAGTGCTCGCAGTAAACGATGACTTTTGACATAGCGTTGATTCCTTGGAAGAGCCCTAGAGAACCTGCGCTTCGTTCTGAAGCGCTTCGATGAGAGCGGGGATGGCGTCGACGCCTTCACCCACGATGCGGCCTTCCTTGCGGGCGGCCGGAAGTGCGACTTCCACGGAAACGGCTTGGTTCGCCTCGACGGTCGCGTCGACTTCCTCGTACGGCTTCTTCTTCGCAGCCATGATTCCCTTGAGGCCCGCGTAGCGCGGCTCGTTGAGGCCCTTCTGGCAGGTGATGACTGCGGGGCACGAGAACGTGACGGTCTCGACGCCGTCTTCGGTCTCGACCTTGGCGGTGCCGGAGGTACCGGAGATCTCCAAGGAGATCACGTCGGTGACGCAGGGCCAACCGAGGTACGTGGCGACCATCGGGCCGACCGCAGCGTTGTCGCGGTCGGTGGCGACACGACCCATGAAGACGACGTCCGCGCCCATGCTCTGGATCTGCGCGGTCAGGGCTTTCGCCGTCGCGCGCGCGTCGCGGTCCTGCCACTCTTCGTCCACGAGGACGACGGCCTTGTCGCCACCCTTGGCGAGGCACTCGCGGATTTCCTTGGTGCCGCCCTTCGTACCGAGGGTCAGCACGGTGACCTCTCCGGCACCGAGGGCCTCTTTGGTCTTGACGGCTTCTTCGACGGCGATCTCGTCGTAGAACGAGATCATGTACTGGAGGCCAGCGCTGTCGAGCCCCTTGGCGTCAGCGGTGGGCTTGGCCACCGCTTCGGTCGTGGGCACGCGCTTGACACAAGCGACGATGTTCATGGGAGTCTTAGCTGGGGTTCAGCTATCTGTACGGGCTCAAAAATCGAGTTTCAGGGCGACTAGAATACCCGCCATCGACTCCACAGTGGGCCCCTCCCGGCTGACTATTCGATCAGCTCGCGCTCTTCCTCGGCCGAGACGCCCCTGACGGCGGGAACGTCGAAGTTCCGGCCCAGGTAGACCTCGCGGACTTTTGGGTCGGCGATCAGCTCTTCGGCCGTGCCCTCCCGCAGGATCTGGCCCTGGTGGATGATGTAGGCGCGCTCCGTGCTCTGGAGGGTCTCACGCACGTTGTGGTCGGTGATGAGGATCCCGATCCCTTGGTCCCGTAGCTGCTGGATGAGCCCTTGGATCTCCTCGACGTTGATGGGGTCGACCCCCGCGAAGGGCTCGTCCAGAAGCAAGATCGAGGGGCGTGTGGCCAAAGAGCGCGCCAGCTCAAGGCGGCGGCGCTCGCCGCCTGAGAGCGTGTCCGCGCGGCTCCCGGTCAGGTGGAAGAGCTCGAGCTCTTTGAGGAGCCGCTCTGCTTCACTTTGTCGCTCGCGCCGATTCAGCGGCAGGGCCTCCAGCACGGCCAGCACGTTGTCCTTCACCGTCATCTGGCGGAATACGCTCGACTCTTGCGGCAAGTAGCCCATGCCGAGCCGCGCGCGGCGGAACATCGGCAGCTTCGTGCAGTCCTTGCCGCCCAGTGTCACGCTGCCTTCGTCCGGCGCCACCACGCCCACCGTCATGCGAAAGCTGGTCGTCTTTCCCGCACCGTTCGGCCCGAGGAGTCCGACGATTTCGCCCGGCTCAACGTGAAAGCCCACGCCGTCGACGACGCGCCTTCCGCCGTAGGACTTGACCAGTCCGCGGACGTCGAGGGGAGGTTGATCTTTGTGGGCCATGGGTTTGCGTTCGCTGGAAACTTAATGCCGTGTGGCGGCTTGACGAAATCTGAATCCGTGGTAGCCGAGTCGAAAGTGGAAGACTCTCCGCGGCTTCGGGCATCGAGTGAGGATTTTTCCTAGCCATGCCAATGACTGGACGAGTGATGCTCAGGGGGCGGAGCTGCGTAAGCGCCTTTCCTGGTGAGCTTTACGCTATTCTTGGCGGAGCGGAATGCGAAGCTCGCAGGCCTAGGGACGAGGCAACTGAAAACGAGTGGAGAACGAAGGTGGAGTGGGGAATGAATGTGGATAAGTCGGGCGATGAGCCCGTCTTGACCTCTTCTTAGGGATCGACTGCCTGATCTGCTCGGTGGGTTTGCCCCATTTCCAGCGTGACCGGACCCCAGGGTCACCGGCACCCAGCATGCCGCCTCAGCGGACCCACTTCAATCGGTAGACGTCGTACTGGAACGCGAAGGGCCAAACAACCACAACGGCGCGACCACGGATCAGGTCCCGTGGCACGAAGGACAGGTGCTCATCGGGGAGCCTCTCTGTGCTGTGGGCGTCGAGGACGTGGAGCTCACCGAACTCGTCGCGGAGGAAGATCTCCTTTGCGCCCGCCTGCTGCGGGGCATAGCGGGGGTTGCTCGCCGGATCCGACACCATCTGTCCGGTACTCGGGTTGAGGATCTGGCGCTCTCGGGAGTTGCCGCGGACGATTCTCGTCGGTGCGTCGCCTTCCCCTTGGACACGGAACTTTGAGAGGCTCCAGTCGCGGCCGTCCGACGAGTCCTGGGAGTTATCGCCGAGCACGAGATACTGATCCTCGGGGATCTGCCAGCGCGTGACGGGGTTTCGCCCGGCCGTCTGCGTGTAGAAGATGTCGCGCCAGATCTTGACGTCGTCGAAGCTGGACTTGGAAGAGCCTTCGGCGTCGACCTCGACTTCAACGCGGGAGTCCATGTCGTGGCGCGCGATGAACTCGCTGTCGGCGGCGGGAATCTCCATGGACGCGACGAGGTCGCCATCGATGCGGAACTCCAAGAGGTCGTTCAGGTTTTGAACCTCGACCTCCACGGACTGGCCGGCCTTCAGCTGGAGTGCTTTCTCCGTAGAGCTGCGCTGGCCGTCGAAGCCTGGACCGGTCGCAGCGATCGCGGGGGCCGCTCCGTCGCCACCGGGACCTTGGATCGTGAACCTAAAGCGCCGATCGCCCTCGTGTAGGACGACGGTGCACGCCCGTATCCCCGCTTCGAATTCGAGATCGAGGGCGACGCGCAGGTCGCTTACGTCGTTGTAGCCCGAGCCCTTGTTCTTCTCGGAGATCTTGGACTTGACGCCCTTGGGGTACCCGTCCAAATAGCCGTCAGCGATCGACTGGCCCGACCTAGGGAAGGTCATGGATCCGCTGCCGCTCGCGCGGATCCTGTCGCTGTCCTCGTCGGTGTCGAGGTTCCAGCCCTCAGGTCGCGGCGAGCTCCACTCGCCGTTCGTCTCGATTCGCCTCAGCTGGGCATCTTGAATCGGGCGCGGTCGGCGCAGGGGCCTGGCCTCTTCCCCAGGGGGCTGCACCCAGATGTCGCCGCCTGCGAGATACATGATCTCGCCGGGCATGCCGACGATGCGCTTGATGAAGTTCTTCGAGCTATCGAGGGGGTACTTGAAGACCGCGATCTCGAAGCGCTCGGGGTCGCGGTAGTGGTAGGAGAACTTGTCGACGATGACGCGGTCGTAGATGCCCGTCTCCGCGTTGCCCATCAGCGTCGGCTGCATGGATCCGGTGGGGATCTTGTAGGCCTCCAGCACGAAGTACTTGAACAGCACGATCGTGACGATGGAGATGGCGACGGCCTCGATGTTGTCCCGCCAGGGGTGGGCCTTCTGAGCCTTCTTGTGGGCCTCCTTGCGGAGGGCCTTGGCGCTCTTGGCCTTGGCGTCGCCAAGGGCGGACGTATCGGGCGCGGTGGAGACGTACTCCCCGGCAGACTTCGCGTTGTTTGGTTCTGTCACGACGTCACGGAGGATATCGGAACCCGCCAGCCTGGGGCCAAAAAAGGGGTGCCGCTGCTGGAACGTTGCGGTGTGGTATGGGCGCTGTAGGACGGAGGTGATTTGCCGGTGATTCGCGTTCTTGCCCGGTCCCTAGGAGCGACCGGCGGGACTACCATTCCCGCGTCATGAACAACACTCTACTCATAGCATCATTCCTCTCCGTTGCCGGAGCCGCCGCTTTCATCAACCGTCCCGCCCAGGACGCGGAGGGCCCCGCTCTCGAATTCCCCGCGTCGAGCCCCGGATCCACGCTAACCCAGCGCGTCGGTGTCACGGACATCGAGATTCAGTACGCGCGTCCGAGTATGCGCGGCCGGAAGATCTTCGGGGGTTTGGAGCCCTACGGCACCGTCTGGCGCACCGGCGCCAACGCAGCCACCCAGGTCAAGTTCAGCACGGACGTCCACTTCGGCGGCGCGCCCGTCCCCGCGGGTAACTACGCGATGTTCTCGATCCCCGGCGAGAGCGAGTGGACGGTGATCCTCAACAGTGGAAAGGAGCAGTTCGGAGCCTACGCATACGACGAGGCGAATGACGTGGCGCGCGCCACGGTCAAGCCGATCGCCCTTGGCACGCCCGTCGAGTCCCTCGCCTTTGGCATCAGCGACCTGCATTCGGATTCCGCCACGCTCTACTTCGAGTGGGAGAACGTCCGCGTTCCCGTCGAGATCAAGACGGACATCGTGGCAGAGCTCGTGCCGCGTATCGAAGCAGCGATGGCAGGAGAAGGGGAGCTGCCCTACTTCAGTGCCGCGATGTTCTACTTCGAAAACGACGTCGACATCGACAAGGCCGCCGCGTGGATCGACGAGGCAGTCAACGCCGATCCTAAAGCGTTCTGGGTCACCTACCGCAAGGGCCTCATTCTCGAGAAGAAGGGCGACAAGGCGGGGGCCATCAAGGCCGCTCAGATGTCCCTTGAAGCCGCGTCTAAGAGAAGCGGTGCACTCAAGGCCGAGTACACGCGCCTGAATGAAGCGCTGATCAAGCGCTGTAAGTAGTCCGGATCCGGATTGGACTCACGGCCCGTTATTTGACGGTGGGGTCGCGCTCACGGGCCGTGAGAGCCGCTCTGGGTCAATACTTTGGTGGGTTTGGGAGGAGTTTGTAGGCTCGAGGCACTCAGCGTGCTTCGCGCGCTCCCCGCACTCTCCTCTCACCACTCTCATGATCAAGAAAGCTCTCCTGGGCTGGGCCGCTGGTGCATCCGCGCTTGCGCTCCTCGCAACTTCGGCGATCGGGACGCCCTCCGTTCCGTTTTCACCCGGCTGATGAACTCCGAAGCCGGTGGTAAGTTTACCACCCTCCTCCAGCCCCGCCGCCGCTCCGCCTGTTGTCCGAGGGACGAGCGCCCGCGGGCTTCTTACCCTCAAGTGGGACTACCCGGTTTACGAACCAAAGGTTGCGCCCAGTACGGGGGGCTCGGTGGCCCGCAGCGTTTCGAAGGCGCTCTCCCGTCAGGAAGCCCTCAAGGCGATCGCCGGTGATGACCCGCGACCGCTCTTGGTGCTCCGCGAATGCAAGGTCTGCAACGGCACCGATGACGCCCTCCTCAAGGGCGGAATCGACAACGAGAAGACCTTTCTACTGGCGCGCTGGTTCCATTGCGTGAAGCTACCGGTGGACGTGATGGAGGAAGATCATCCGTTCCACAATGCGTTCACGATCGATCCACCGGAGCACCTGTTTGTGTGCTCCGTGGACGGAACGAACCATGACCCGTTGGAGTCTGACACCTCGCGCGTTCAGCTTTGGAAGTCGCTCAAGGGCCTCATCGCCGCTGAGTACAAAGGGAAGGCCGACAGCTCCGTCAAGAAGATCGCTTCGATCATCGACAAGCTGGACGTGGTCGACGAGCGCCACCGGGACGTGGTGGCAAAGCGCAACGCCATCCTTGAGAAGGAAGGACCCAAGTCGCGCAAGCTGGCCAAGTTTGACAAGCAGATCAACAAGTGTGAGGCCGAACGGCAGAAGCTCTTCAACACGATTGAGAAAGCCACGCAGCTCGAGCTGAAGCGCAGGACACACGCCAAAGAGATCTCTGAGGCTGTGAAAGACAACGCACTGTAGGGCGCCCCCAACGGGCTCCTCCTGCAACGAAACTAGGGCGGTGAGCACGGTCGTGCACACCGCCCTTTCCGAATCCCGGCACCCTCGCTGCTCTCATACTTCCCTGGCACACTCTCGAATGCCTGTGACACGAATTCTCCTCCTCGCGCTTACCTGGACGGCTCTCGCTACCGTTCTCGCACCGCCTCTTCAGGCCCAGAAGAAGGGCGGGGGCATAGAGAAATTCGAGGAGGTGGACCCATACACCCAAGGGGATCCCGAGAAGACGGCTAAGCTCGGCTACTCCCAGGTGGGCTCCTTTGGTTGGGCGGATGGAGACCGGACGGAGCAGATCCAGGCCACGATGGGCGGGCTGGACTTTCTCTGGGTCGAGACCGAGCACTTTCGGATCGGGTCGAGCCTTGGTACCTACAAGATTCCCAACGACCGGAACGAGAAGGAGAAGCTCAAAGCTGAATTCAAGGTGATCAAGGAGAGGCTCGGCCGCTTCAAGGCGCCTAAGAGAGAGCTCGACCCGTGGATGCGCCTGCACCTTTACGCACTCCGGGCCGAAGCTCTCTACGATCAGTTCGTCGCGGACTTTGATCTTGGGTCCCTGGCCGATGACCAAGAAAAGCCCTATCTCGGGCATCCAAAGAAGTTCCTGCTGCTGATCACCCAGCGCAAGAGTGAGCTAGGACGCTACCTACGGGTGTACGAGAAGACCGAGAACGAGGTCTCCTTTGGTGGTGGGCGACCCGACGCACAGATGCTCTTCGCGCTCAACGCTGAGGTCATTGAGACGGCGTACACCGACCCTATTGATGAGCCATTCGACTCCATGTTGCACTGCCGTGTGATCGCCGGACTCACGCGCAACTTCATCAACGGATTCAACGGCAAGCTTTTCCAGTCGTCAGCATGGCTCAGCCGCGGCGCCGCCCACTACTACGCGCGCCAGTGCGACCCGCGCTGGGTGCTCGCGGGTCCGACGGAGGTCCCCGTTGACGATAAGCACTGGCGTTGGGAAGACCGGGTCAAGGGGCTCCTCAAGAAGGACTTCTTCGCGACCATGGCCGACATGGTCCAATGGACCGATGGGTACGAGATGTCCGTCCGCGATCACATGGTCATCGCATCCAAGATTGAGTATCTCGTCACCGAAGCCAAGGGGGACCTGTCCGAGTTCCTCAGCGACATGGTGACGCCGATCATCGGGATGACGGCAGGTTCGGCTGAGGAGCTGAAGAAGCGCCAGGAGATGGCGCTGATGGTCAACTTCGATCTGCGCCCAGAGGAGCTCGACAAGAAGTGGAAGAAGTGGGCGCTGAAGCGCTGATCTTTCGTGGGTGCCTACCGGCGCTCGTAGAGAACCTCGCCGCCGACGATAGTCGTTAGCACATGGGCCTCGAGGATCTCTTCTTCCGGGCACTTCAGGATGTCCTTCGACAGGATGACGATGTCGGCCAGCTTGCCCACTTCTAGGGAGCCCTTGAGGTCCTCCTCGAACGTCGCGTAGGCGTTCGACAGGGTGTAGGAGCGCAGGGCTTCCATGCGCGTCATCTTCTGCTCGGGGAAGAACACGCTGCCGTCGGGGAGCTTGCGCGTCACCGTCGCGTAGTAGCTGGCGATGGGGTTGAGATCCTCCACCGGTGCGTCGGTTCCGTTGGTGACAACGGCGCCTGAGTCGAGGAGGGAGCGCCACAGGTACGCGCCCGACGCGGCGCGGTCTTCTCCGAGTCGACGATAGACCCACGGGGCGTCGGAGGTGCAGTGGATGCCCTGCATCGCGGGGATGACGCCGAGCTCGGCGAAGCGTCCGACATCGTCGGGGTGCAGGTGCTGTGCGTGCTCGATCCGCCAGCGCAGGCCCTTGCGATCGCCGCGGTCCCCGAAGGTGCGCTCGTAGATGTTGAGTACCTCGCGGTTGGCGCGGTCGCCGATGGCGTGGACGCACAGCTGCAGCCCGTGTTCAAGGGCGAGCGCGGCGCAGGCGTTAACGTCCTCGATGGTGGCGGTGTTGAGGCCCGCGCTGGTGGATAGGTCGGCGTAGGGCTCGAGGAGCCACGCCCCGTGGGAGCCGAGGGCTCCGTCAATCGAACGCTTGATGCCGCCCATCGTGAGGTGGTGGTTGCCGTAGCCCTTTAGCTTGAGCTTCGGCAGCTCTTGCTCAAGCTCCGCCGCTGGCTCACGCAGCGCCATCCACATGCGTACATCGAGGCTGCCCGCATCGGCCATGGCGCGCAGGACCTCGACCTCCTCGAACTTACCCCCAAGATCCTGGAAGCTCGTGACTCCCTTGCGCAGGCACTCGCCCACGGCCAGTCGCGCTTGCCGCCGAGGATCCGGCTGGCGCGCCTTCATGAAGGCCGGACCGAGCAGGCTAGACGCCGTCTCGCGGAATGCGCCGGTGGGTGCCCCGGACTCGTCGTGCAGGATCTCGCCTCCCTCGGGGTTGTCCGTTTTGGCCGTTATGCCGGAGAGCTCCATGGCCGCCGCGTTGGCGAAGGTGGCGTGACCGCTGGCGTGTGTCAGCACGACCGGGTGATCTGGCGAAACGCTGGAGAGCGTTCGGTGATGGGGGAGACCGTCGACCCCGCCCTCGGGAGCGCGACTCCACTTCTCCTGGTGCCAACCGCGGCCGCGGATGAGGGTTCCCTTGGGGAGCTCCTTGGCCGCGGCCGCGACCTGGTCGACGATCTGGGACCAGGTGGTGGCTCGGCGTAGGTCGAGCTGCATCGCCGAATCGCCGACGCCGAAGAAGTGGGCGTGGCCCTCGATGAACCCGGGTATCGCGAGGCGTCCGTCGAGCTGGATCACCTTCGTGTCGTCGGTAACAAACCCCGCTACCTCCTCGGCGGTCCCAAGCATGATGATCCGGTCGCCCTCGATCGCCACGGCTTCGCTGACCGTCCCAAATTCATCCACGGAGACGACACGTCCTCCGGTGAGCACGAGGTCGGCGGCCACCGGGGGGGCAGGCTCCTGGACGGAGCTGAGTGCTTGCGTGAGCAGAGTGAGGGCAAGAATGGGCATGGGGTGATTCCTTATTGGACACGAAAGATGTTCCCAAACGTATCAGGCCGAGGCGGGTCTGTCTCTTTGCGGCGCAGCGTGGGAATAGATCTTTGGCGACCTTTACAGCCATGTTTCAGCGCTGCTTCGGGGTTGGTCGATGCCTCTCGTGCAGATCCATTCGGGTCTCTGTCCGTATCCGTCATCTGAATCCATGAAACACTCCACTCTTCGACGCACTTCCAGTTCCTCTTCACGCGGTGGTTTCTCGCTGGTGGAGTTGGTCATCACGATGACGATCATGACGATCCTCGTGGGCGTTGTTTCCATGCGGGCATCCGGCATGACCGACAAGGCTCGGTCCGCCAAGATCGTTAGCACGATCGAGAACCTGCGGACGCCGATCACGCTCTATCACCAGGACACCAACCAGCTCCCGCGTGAGTACTCGGGCTACCAAGGCGCAACCTACCACCGCCTGAGCCAGGACCCGGGCGTTTCCGGCTGGGATGGTCCCTACATCACGGATCCGATCCGTCGCTCGTGGAACCCGACCGGCGGTCAGGTCCACATCTACAACACGATCCCGGCGGCCTACGCAGGCAACAACGGCTTCGACATGGACGGCGACGGCACCACGGACGTCATTGGCGCAGAGGGCTGCGTGATCACGTTCTGGGAGGTTGACCTGGAAGTCGCAGAGAAGGTGGACAGCGCCTTCGACGAGCAGCTTCCCGGCACTTGGTCCGATGCAGGCCGCGTGGAGTACCAAGAGTCCTCACGCCGCCTGACGGTGCTCCTGATGGACCAGTAGTCCCCGGAGCCCGCTTGTAAACAACCCGCCGCGCCCCCCATCCAGATGGGGGGCGGCGGCGGCTTCTTCATTGGCGCTGTGGCGCGCCCGTCCACTCTGGATCTACTCTGAGCCAAGCACGCTGAGGAACGCCTTCTGCGGGATCTCTACGCTGCCGACCTGGCGCATGCGGCGCTTGCCCGCCTTCTGCTTCTCAAGGAGCTTGCGCTTCCGTGAGATGTCGCCGCCATAGCACTTTGCCGTCACGTCCTTGCGCAGCGCTGCGATGCTCTCCCGCGCGATAATCCGCGAGCCGATGGCCGCCTGAAGGCGCACTTCAAACATGTGCCGTGGAATCTCCTTGCGGAGCTTCTTCAGGATCGCCCGGCCGCGCGTATCCGCGAAGGACTTGTGCACGATGGCGCACAGGGCGTCCACCTCGTCCCCGTTCACGAGGATCGAGAGCTTCACGAGATCCGCCGGCTCGAACCCGGTGAGGTCGTAGTTGAGCGTGCCGAACCCACGGGTAGCTGACTTCAGCTTGTCGTAGAAGTCGTACATGATCTCGGCCAGCGGAATGTCATAGATCAGCTGAACGCGCGTCGGCGACAGGTGTTCTTGGCGTACGAAGACCCCGCGGTGGTCGTTCGAGATGGTCATCGTCACGCCGATGAATTCGGCTGGCACGATCATCGCCACGCGCACGATCGGTTCGAGAACCTGATCGAACTTGTCGGGGGTGGGGAGGGCGCCCGGCGAGCTGATCGTCTCCTCGGTGCCGTCTGGCATCGAGATCTGATAGCTCACGGACGGAGCCGTTTGGATCATGTCCAGATCGTGCTCGCGTTCGAGGCGCTGCTGGATGATCTCCATGTGCAGAAGGCCCAAGAAGCCGCAGCGATACCCAAAGCCCAGCGCCTCCGAGGTCACGGCCTCGTAGGAGAACGACGAGTCCGACAGCGACAGCGTGTCGAGCGCATCGCGCATCGTCACGTAGTCCTTCGGGTTGGTCGGGTAGAAGTCGGCGAACACCATGTGCCGCGGCTCCTTGTAGCCGGGCAGCATGTCCTCTGACCCGTTCTTCTCCAGCGTCAGCGTGTCGCCGATACGCACGTCCCCAAGGGTCTTGATGTTCGATACGAAGTAGCCCACCTCGCCCACGGAGAGATCGTCCTTCGACGTCATCTTGGGGCTGAACACGCCGATGTCCACGGCCTCGAACTTCTTGTTCGTGCCCAGCATCAGGATGCGATCTTTCTTCCTTAGCGTGCCTTGGAAGATCCGCAGGTACACGATGACGCCGCGGTACTCGTCGTAGACAGCGTCGAAGATCAGCGCGCGGAGCGGCGCGTCAGGATCGCCGGTCGGGGGCGGGAACGCATCGACGAGCCGGTCGAGCACTTCCGGTACGCCTTCGCCGGTCTTGGCCGAGATCCGCACGGCGTCCGTCGCTTCGATCGCGAGGCTGTTCTCGATCTCTTCCGCGATCTCATCCGGCCGCGCGTGGCCCAGATCGACCTTGTTCAGCACCGTCAGGATTTCGAGGTCGGCGTCGATTGCGAGGTAGGCGTTCGCCACCGTTTGAGCTTCGACCCCTTGGCTCGCGTCCACGAGCAGGATCGCACCCTCGCACGCCTGCATGGACTTCTCGACCTCGTAGTTGAAGTCCACGTGACCGGGGGTGTCGATCAGGTTGAGCGTGTACTCGTGCCCGTCCTTCTGGTGCTTGATCGTGACGGCTCGGGCCTTGATCGTGATGCCGCGCTCGCGTTCGAGCTCCATGTCGTCGAGAAGCTGTGCTTGCATCTCGCGCTTTTGCACGGTGCCAGTGACTTCGAGCATGCGATCCGCCAGCGTCGACTTGCCATGGTCGATGTGCGCGATGATCGAGAAGTTGCGGATGTACTTGGGATCCACTTGGGTCGCGGGCGGCGAAGCCAGCGCAGGGGGTCAGGAGTCTTGGAGGAGCCGGGGGAGGTCGAGTTCGAGTTCCCGGAGTGCGCGGCCACGGTGGCTGACGGACGCCTTCTCTTCGGCGCCGAGACGGCCAAAGACCATCCCTGTAACGGGAAACCCGGACTCGGTGAACCGGAAGAGCGGATCGTATCCGAATCCACCCGTCCCCTGCGCCTCCCGAAGGATCTCTCCGGAAGTGCGGCCGATCGTCTCAAAGGCAATTTCGCCCGTCTCGGGCCTCGCGAGGGCGAGGGCGCACACAAAGGCGGCACCACGATCCTGATCCGGGACCTCGCTGAGGTCGTGAAGGAGCTTTCGATTGTTCGCCTCGTCGTCCCCGTGGACTCCAGCGAAACGCGCGGAGAACACGCCGGGGGCGCCGTCGAGAGCATCGACGGCGAGCCCTGAGTCGTCCGCCAGGGTCCAAAGACCCGAGTGGCGGGCTCCCGAAGAGGCCTTCTTGGCCGCGTTGGCCGCGAACGTGTCGCCATCCTCGATGACCTCGGGCAGGCCTCCCACGTCCGCGGGCGAAACCACCTCGACGCCCAGCGGCGCAGCCACGCGCTGGAGCTCTGCGAGCTTCTTCCTGTTGCCAGAGGCGAGGAGCAGCTTCATCAATTCGTCCCGAGTGCCTGCGCCAGGGACTCCTTTTGGAGGGCGAAGATGCGCTCGATGGCCCCTTGGCCCAGATCCAGCAGCTGATTCAGCTCGTCCCGGCTAAAGGGCGCAGCCTCGGCGGCGCCCTGAATCTCGACGAACTCCCCGGAGCCTGTCATCACCAGATTCATGTCGCTCATGGCACGGCTGTCCTCCTTGTAGCAGAGGTCCACCAGCGGGGTCTTGTCCACGACTCCCACGGAAACCGCACCGAGTTGCGATTGCAGCGGCCACTTCTTGAGCTTGCGCTCCTCATCCATCCAGGTGAACGCATCGTGCAGCGCGACGTACGCACCGCTGATCGCGGTGGTGCGGGTTCCGCCGTCGGCCTGGATCACGTCGCAGTCGATCCAGATCGTGCGCTCGGTCATGGCCTTCATGTCGACCACCGCGCGCAGCGAGCGGCCGATCAGCCTCTGGATCTCGACCCCGCGCCCGTCCACCGAGCCGCCCTTGTCCCGCTGCTTGCGGCTGTGGGTCGAGCTAGGGAGCATCGAGTATTCCGCGGTGACCCACCCCTTGCCTTGGCCTTTCAGGAAGCGCGGAACTCCGTCTTGGACGAAGGCCGTGCACAGCACCTTGGTTTCGCCGAAGGAAGCGAGCACGGATCCATGGGCGCGCTTGGTGAACTGGCGCTGGAAGGTGATCGGTCGGAGTTGGTCGGGCGTGCGGCCGTCGCTACGTTGCATGGGGATCTCGGTCAGAAGGTGCGGGGGTTGGGGGCGAATAGCCTATCCGTTGGGACGGAGGAGCCCTATCGCGAGTCGCCAGATCCTCATAAGCGACACACTTGTCATATGGACTAGGACCGCGGTGTGAGTCCCATGGACCTCCCGGTTAGTCTAGTGCCCCCATGGAAACGACGAAGCCCACGACCCTTCTCCGGGTACTTGTCGCGTTAGGCGCCTCAGTGCTGTTGACTTGCTGTTCGGGCTCCGACGAAGGGCCAGGCACGGGGGAGGAGTCCGGTAGCGGTCCGGGCTCTCGCGCGCCGGAGGTTGACGGGCGTCTCGTGTTCTTCGTCAAGGGCGAGGGCCCTGGGGGGGCCCGCTCACTCGCGCGGGGGGAAGCTTCCTCGGAAACGCCCGTGCGGCTTGGAGCTCAGTTCGTCCCGCCGCTCGGAGGGCCCACCGCGTTCTTTCAGTCGGGAGGCGACTACCGGCAGTGCGGCCGCATGGAATCGGGCGTGGAATACGGGTTGGCTCGTCGCTTCGACGCGGGTGGCGCGAAGCGCCCCGCAGGGAGCGTCGTGACCGTGGACGTCGGGCTCATGGCCTCTGCGACCAAGGAAGAGCTCGCGGCGCTGTCCAAGGGGCAGGTGGGCCACTACAAGGAACGCGGTGTCGATCCCGGTGTCGATCCCGGTGCGGCGGAAGACGCGGCCCGAGCGGAGGGTGTCGCGCGTGGGTCGAAGCTCGCAGGCCGGCTGGAGTACAGCGTGGGCGGTGGCGCGTTCCAGGGCATCGAGCTCAGTCCAGGCTGGTCGAGCATCGACCTGCCCATCGGCGACGACACGCCGTTCGCCGATCTACGCGTGCGCTCGACGGTCAATCCGAGCGCTCACGTGCTCATCGGCAACGCCCGCGTGCGGAACCCCCAGGCTGCGCGAGAGGGACAGGTGCCGCCGACGGTGCTGCTTGTCACCTTCGATACGAGCCGGGCCGATCACTTTTCGTCGATCAACCCAGGCTCCGTCGCCGATACCCCCAACTTCGATCGCTTCGCCTCGGAGGGCGCGCTCTACACGAACTGCTACTCCGCGACCAACATCACCAACCCGTCCCACGTCACGCTCATGACGGGGGTGCCCCCGCGGGACACCAAGATCGTCGACAACAAGACTCCGCTCCACTTCTCGGCGTCGACCCTGGCGGAGCAGTTCGAGGCCTCCGGATACCAAACCTACGCGGTCCTGAGTGCGTTCCACCTTGGCCACGAGCTGAGCGGCCTCGGCCAAGGGTTTCATCGGCTCGACACGACCCCCAACTTCGCACGCGTGGGTGAGGAGACCCTTGAGGTGGCGGAGCGCTGGATCGGAGAGGCAGAGGGCGCGCCGCTATTCATCTGGGTGCACCTGTTCGACCCGCACGCGCCCTACCGCCTGCCCGAGTCGCGCATGCGGAAGCTGCTTGAGGGGCGCAGCGACCCGTACGCAGGGGAATCCCAGTTCGACGGCCCGCTGCGCGTCACGCCCCAGTGGGTGCGCAACGAGGGCGTCAAGGACCCCGCGTTTGTGACGGCGCTCTACGGGGGCGGAGTCGAGCACCTCGACGACTTGTTTGGGCGCCTCCTGAAGCTCGATCGTATGGCGACGGCCACGGTGCTCGCGACCGCGGACCACGGTGAAGGGCTCGGCGAGCGCAGCGTTTGGTGGGATCACTCCGGCGCGTTCTACCCGATGCTGCACGTGCCCCTTGCGATTCGGGACCCCCGACTTGCACCCGGGACCGTCGTGACGGAGCCCGTCGAGAATCGGGGCGTGGGGCGCGCACTCTTACAGCTCATGGATCTGCCCGCCCGTTCCTTCCCTGGGCCGGTGCTGCCGCTCGAAGCCTCGGATCCGGAATCCGCTGAGCCGAAGGTGCGCTTTGCTATGGCCGCCCACGGCGGCTCGGTTTCCATCACTGAGGGCGACTTCAACCTCGAGATGTTCCTGCGCGAACGCGACGTGGATTCCTCTGGCCGCGTTCACGCGACGGGTAGCTGCTATCTCTACAACGTGGCCCGGGACCCCGGCTGCACCGAGAACCTCGTGGCGGTGGAGTTCGAGCGCGCGGTCTCCATGCGCGCGCGGTTGCTCGAATGGGTGGAGGCCGCTGAAATCACAGGGATGAACCCCGTCAACCACGGCGTCAGCTCGGAGGTTCTCGAGAAGCTCGCCTCCATGGGCTACTCGGAAGGCCCCGAGCAGCTCGCCAAATGGTGGGCGCCGGAGTACGTGGCCAAGGAAGACGGGCCCGACCCGTGGTCGAAGAGCCCGTGGAATCTCGGTTTCACTTCTCCGGACGGCCAAGCCATCCTTGAGGCAGCGGTTGCTGCGGACAACGCGCGATCGGCTCCCTCAGGTCGTTGAGTTGATCAGCTCGATGAGCCCAGGCGGGGGGCTCGTCCGCGCTATTGACCAATCAGCTCTTCCGTGGCCTGCTGCGCTGCCGCGCGGGCTCGGTTGATCGCATCCTTGCCAACGCCGGCCTTCGTGGCCTCCAGCTGGCCTTCCGCCCACCAAAGGTGGTTGAGCTCTTGCAGGTAGGCCTTGAGGGTCTCCACGATGGTGGACGCAATCCGCTGGCCTTCAGGCCCTGCGCGCTCGATCGTGCCGATATCGATGTCGCTGAGCTCGCGAGCGATGGCTTCGGCTCGGCTGCGATCCGGCAGGGTTCGAACGAGCATTTCCTCCTTCGCGGCGAGGGGCGTGGTGGAGCGATCGCTCCAGTCGGGATGGCTAAGCGTCTCAGGGTGCTTGTGGAAGAACCGGACGTAGGCGGCAGACACGGTGCGGGCGCGTTTGCGCAGGTCGTCGAAGCTGAGGATATGCTCGTGCTCTGCCTTCGCCTTCGGAGCGTACACCACGCGTGTTCCGCACTCGGATTGGAGACGGTAGGCGAGGTCGGTGTCTTCGCAGCCGTAGTGCCGGAACGACTCGTCGAAGCACCCGACACGGCGAACGTCGTCGAGGCTCACGCTGACGTTGCAGGTCCAGAAGCGGTTCCAGTCGTGGAGAACGTTGGGGTCGAGGCCCGCGTAGCAGAAGACCATGAACGACTCTTCCACTGCGCGCATGAGGGCGTTGTCTAGGGCCTCGCGGGGTTGATCGAATGTACCGAGGACGGCGCGGCCCGGGCCGTGCTTGGCGTGGGCGCGTAGGTGCTCCTCGACGTTTTCAGGGGCGGCGATGGTGTCGTCATTGACCAAGAGCACGTACTTGCCCCGCGAGACCGCGAGCCCCGCGTTGCGTGCGGCCGACAGTCCGCCGTTTTCTTGATGGACAATGGTCAAGGGCGCCTTGGGCTCCCAGGCTTCGAGGGCTTCCTTGGTTCCGTCTGTGGCTCCGTCGTTGACCACGACGATCTCGTAGCGACCGACGGCCGTCTGGTTCTCGAACGAAGCGAGCGAGCGCAGCAGGGTGTCCTTGCGCTGGTACGTACAGATCAGCACGGTGAGTTCCGGTGCGTCCACGCTCAACACTGGGTCCGGGCGGGGAATCGACCGCGGGGCAGGGACGTGGGTCGTGCCGGCGCGCGCGCACAGCTCGGCGAACGTATCCGCGATTTCGGCGGGGACCGCCTCGCTGCTTTGGCTGCGCTTCAGCTTCGCTTCCGGGAAGTCTGCCGCAACCGGCGCGCCCACGAAGGACTCCAGTCTGCGAACGCCTTCTTCCGTGAAGAGCTCGTCGAAGTGGACGAAGAGCCATTGACCGGTTTGGCTGTGGTCGTCGAGGATGCGCCGGTACATGGCGTTCCAGACGTTGAGCGCTCCGGCGAAGTCGATGCCGCAGCCCTGCATGTACTCCTCTCCATCGACCTCCTTCATGATGCTGGCCGCCGTAGCCGCTGGGTCGCGGAAGATACAGACGAACTTCGCATCGGGGACGGAGGGACGCCAGGCGTCGAGGGTGTAGCAGAAGCGGGGGTCCTTGTACGCGAACGGCCCTTTCTTGCCGAGGGCGTCCATGCGTACCCGCAGGCCGTCTGGGACCTCGAGGTCCAGGGCTGTCGGCGCGTAGCTGAGCCAATGCTGCATCCTGCGCTTGGGCGCTTCGTGGTTCACAGCGGGGGCGAGCAGGTACTCGTTGATTCCGTTGATCTCTGGCGTTTCGAAGAAGCCTTTGGCGTTGGCTGAGCGCGGCGGGAAGGGGTTGTCGCCCACGAACCACCCGGCGTCGTTGAGCATGCCGGTGACCATGCTTGTGCCGCTACGTCCGCAGCCCATGACGAGCACGTTGGCTTGGCCGCCCTTCGGCGCGGGCCGTGCCGCGATGCTGGAAGGTTCCACCGCTCGGGTGCCCTTGGCCTTGATCTCGTCGGCTACCGGCGCGCCCTTGCTGGCCTGTTGGCTGGCCTGCTGGCCGGGCTCCTGGCCGGGCCAGGTCGGCGGTGCAGCATCCGCGCGGGGCAAGGCGCTGTAGAGCTGCGCTTCGGTGGCTTGGCCGAGCTGGGGGAGCGTGACTCGGGAGTAGTCGAAGAGTTCGGATCCGAGGGCGCCGGGGCTCCACTTCGTCAGGAACGCCTCCCAGTTTTGGTGCAGCCATGCGGAGTGACGCTCTTGCTTGGCAGGGCCGTCGTAGGCAGCGTGGAAGACGAACGTGTCCTTCGCGACTCGGTTGCGCCAACCGGCGAGGCGGATGCGCAGAGCGAGGTCGTCGTCTTCAAAGCCCCACGGCGAGAAGCTCTCGTCGAAGCCTCCGATACGCGCCATCACGTCGGCGCGCACGAGCACCGCCAGGGAAGTGAAGAGCGTGCAGTCTTCGCCGCTCTGCGGGTGGCGCGCTGCGTGCTCGCCTGCGAACGCGTTGATCGCGCTCTGCTCGGAGCTGCCGGCGTAGGCCAGGACCTGACTCTTCGAGGCGCGGTTCGCGCACAGCGCGATCGAGCCGACCTCGGAATCAGCCGCACCGTGGAACAGTGCGCGCTCTGTCCAGCCTTCGGGGACGAACACGTCGTTGTCGAAGAAGGCGATCCAATCGGTGCTTTCTTCCACCAGCGCGAGGCCCTGGTTGCGGGCCCTGGGTGCGCCGTAGTTCTGTGGGTTGAAGTGGGCCTTGATGTCCTCTTGGGATCGGAGCCACTCGGCGCTGCCGTCGGTGGAACCGTTGTCCACCACGATGAGGCTCATTGGGTAGCGAGGATCGCTGGCAGCGCGCAATGCGCTGATGCACCGCTGGGTGTTCTCAAGCGCGTTGAACGAGACGATCACCGCGGCGACGCTCGTCTTAGCGGCGGCGCCGTTCCTGGTGACTGAGATGAGGTCGACGCCGGTCATCTCGCGATAGATGCCCGCCTCCCGATAGACGTTCGCCCACTCCGCAAGCTTGGCATCGGTCTCTTGGATGAAATTCTCCGGGAGTCCTTCGGGGGTGCCCGCCTGACTCAGCTCTGTGCAGCGAGCTTCAAGCTCCGCGAAGTAGGCATCGGCCGCGCGCAGACGGTCGCCGAATCCGGTCAAGATCTCCTTCTTCTGGGCCGCGATGTATGGCGCTGCGTTGATCTCAGCGTCTCCGTGCTTTGCCTGGAGGCGTCGCTGGTAGATGCCCAGCTGCTCGGCGCGCTCGGCGTAGCCCGTTGGGGTCAGAACGTGGTCGTGGTGGGCCACACAGCGCTCGTCGAACAGGACGCTGAGTCCCTGCTGCTGGAGGCGAGCGCCCAGCTCGACGTCCTCACAGATCGCTCGGTCAAAGCGCTCCGCATCGAATCCTCCCACCGCAACAAGTGCCGCGAGCGGAACGCTGATGTTGCAGGTCCAAAAGTACGTCCAGTCGTGGCGTTGACCGTGCTTCAGACCAGAGAACGTGAACAGCCGATCCGTCTGATCGAGCACCTGAACGAAGGCGCTCTTGCGTGCCTCGTCGGTGAAGTGGAACGTGCCCAGGACGGCTGTCTTGTCTCGGCTGGAGGCGTCGAGCCCTTGGTGGGCTGCAAGGTGTCGCTCGACGAGGTCAGCGGCCGGAACCGCATCGTCGTTCAGAATGAGGACCAACGGGGCGGCCACCAGTGCCAGTCCCGCGTTCCGGGCGGCCGCGGGGCCAGCGTTGCGCTGCTGAAGCACCGTGCAGCGGAACGGCATTTCTCGTACGTCCATGGTGACCGGTGGGTCGCCTCCATCGTCCACAATGATCAGCTCGAAGGAAGTCGCAGGCGCTGTCTGGGCGACGAGTCGCTCGACGAGTGCGTGGACGCGGTCCGGACGACCGTGGGTCGGAACGAGGACGGAGATCTGGGGCAGCGTTGCGGACGTCAGTTGCGATTCCATGGGCGTAGGGGGCCCCGGGCCGCGAGATGCAGCCGCTGGAGCGCCGGTCTGGAATCGAGACAATCCGGGGCGCGCTTGAGGACTACCCCTCGAATTCCCGGCGCCGATGGGAACTTTCTTCCGCCTCGGCCTTCTGGTGCGGTCCGCAGCTCCTACGCGCCGACGGTTCGCATGGAGCGCGCATAGGCCATCGAAACCCGCCGGTGGGTGCCCGTGGATACGTCAAAGAGACGCAATGATCCGTCGGGATCTATGCCGTCGAATCGGCCCTCAACGCGCTGATCTGCGACCTCCACGGCGACCCGGGCGCCCGCCTGGGAGGTGCGCTCATAGAAGTCGGAGTAGAGGGACTCCACGGAGATAAGGGCCTGGGTCACCCGGGTCCTCAGTCGGTCGAGCATCGTGAGCTCCACCGACTCAAGGGTGACATCCGGCGCCAATTCGAACAGGCTCGCCGCGGGCTGCCCTCGGTCAAGAGAGCTAGGAAGAACGGGGTGGATGACGTTCATGCCGATGCCCAGCACGAACACCGTGCCGCCTTCCGCCTTCGAATTTCGGGACTCCGCGAGGACTCCCGCGATCTTCGCGCCGCCCTTCGAAACGAGATCGTTGGGCCAGCTGAGCGCGACGTCGGCACCGAAGCGTCGGGCTGTGTCGTGGGCTGCGAGGGCTCCGGTGATGGTCCAGAGCCCGGGAGGCGGCATCGACCGGGTCTGCAGGATCACGCTCATGTAGAGCCCGCCGGGCTCGCTCAGCCACTGGCGCCCACGGGTGCCGCGCCCGGATAGCTGGGAGTCGGCGATGAACACATCCCCGTGATGTCCCTCCCCGCGCGAGAGCGCGTCGAAGGCACGCTCGCTCGTGGAGTCCACTTGGTCGTATCGAAAGCAGCGCCAGTCCATTCGCTCAGGAAGCTAAGCGTCCCCGGGTGGCTGCGGGGGACTTTACTGGTCATTGTGTTCCGAGCACCGAGTCAGGTCACCGAGTCAGTCACCGGCGACCCTTCCAGGCAACCGCTCCTACCGGTCTGCACCGTCGGTGCCCGAGGCTGTCGGTGTTCCTGCTTCAGGTATGGCTTCGTCCGTCGCGGTCGCCTTTGCGCCAGTGCCCTCGGGGGGAGGCCAGATCGCCTTCGCATCCGCGATCGGAATGCCGTACCCGATCGTGTACACCGCCTCCCGGTCAGGCCCGGCCTGGACGCTGACGACGACCCCGACGACGCGACCCGATGAGTCTGTGATGGGTCCACCGCTGTTGCCCGGGTGGACGCCCGCATCCACCTGCATCTGACCGCCCACGTTGCGGGAGAGGATGCCGCGGAATGTCGAGGCGATCACCGTTTCCCCTTCCTGCACCGCCAGATGTCCCAGGGGGAAGCCAAGGAGGTAGATATCGCTGCCGGGCATCGGCGCACGGGCGTCCGTCCGAAACTCCTTGAGGGTCGGCATTCCGACGAACGGTTCAATCTTGATCAGCGCGAGGTCCACGTCGCCCTCCGCAATGGCGTGAACCGTGGCTGGGTAGCGGACGGACGTGCCGGAGAACACGACGTTGAGCTCGACCTTCTGCTCGATGAATTCGGGGCTAGAGAGCTCGCGCAGGAGGCTCGTGTTCGGCGAGGCGATCACGTGGGCGTTCGTAACGATCCAGCCGTCCGGATGGACACAGAAACCCGAGCCCGTTGAGTCGATGCTGAACTCGTCACCAACGCCGTCGTAGTTCGGACGCACCGAACGATCGGATCCGGCACCCGTGACCTCAAGGTGCATCGTGGTCCCCGTACCGCGATTGAAGATCTTGACCTCGTTCTCGATGAGCACGACGCTGCTGCGCACTTGGCTGACGCCGCTCAGCCGCGCTTGGGCGAGGTTGACGGGATCAAAGAGGTCCACGCGTCTGCGGGCCGCAGTGAGGTCGTCACGCGTCTTCGTAATCTCCGAGCGCGCGGACTGCAGGTCCCGCTCGACGCGTTCAAGCACCTCCCGTGATGCGCCCGTTTGTTCCAAGCCCGCGATGCGCTGTACGAGCGCCTTCTCGTCATCGGACCGTTCCTTCAGCGTCTCCTCCAAGCTTGCTGTTCTCGTGGCGAGGTTCGCTTCGAGCTGCTTGATCTGTTCGACGCGCTTGGCCTCTAAGACCACGGCTTCCTGATCGCGCAGTAGCTCCCTCGCCTCCAGCGCAGCGATCTGCTCGGATGCACCGCGGATGCCGTCTTCGTAGGCGAGATCCCGGGACTCCTGGCGCTCCCTGCGCGTGATCTGATCCCAAACCGTGAATGCGATTGCGAGGGCGACAACGACGCCGAGCAGCGCGACGAGCTGGGTCGTGCGCCTATTCGCTCGACCTACGATCTTCTCGACTTCCCGCTTGCCGCCCTTGCGGACCGTCTCGCGCCTGACGAAGACCGTTTCCTTCAAGCCGCGCGCTCCCACAACGAGGAACTTAGGCCCTACCGCGCCGAGGCGCACTTGGTCACCGAGCTCCAGCTGGCGCTCGCCTTGAATTGGGTCGCCGCCTACGAGGACGCCATTCCTTGAATCGAGATCGACCACCCAGAGCTCTCCGGCGCGGAGCTCGAATCGAGCGTGATGGCTTGAGACCGAAGGGAATCCGCCGCCCTTCAGCGCCACACCGTTGTCATCATCTCGCCCGACCGTCAACGACGCTTCGACCTCGGCCCCCGGGGTGCCGCGAAGTTCGAGCGGTTCAGAGAAACCGGGGACGTCGACCGGCTTAAGGCGTCGAGTGGCCTGGGGAGCAAACGGGTCTTTCATGCGCAGCCCAAGCTTGCGAAGTTTCGCAGCGAAGCGCTTAGACTCAAAGCTCGAAGTCGAACCGAATTCGCCCCAGGCGCAACCATGCCCCAGATCACCCTACTCTCCGTCGCCGTTCTCGGCTTCGCCTCTCCTCCCCTGCTTTCCCAGAACGGCGGCGCCATGCTGGAGGCGGGTGCCGTCACGCAGGCACCTGTTCTTGCGCCCGTCGAGCCCATTCCGTTTGGAGACGATGCAGAGAACGCATGGTCGACGCCGTTCTTCGAAGGAGCCGAGTACGACCCTTCGGTGGCGGATCCCGAGGTGCTCTTTGGCCAGCCCATTGGGAGTCGACTCGCGAGCCACGGGGAGATTCTCCAGATGCTCCGAGCGATTGCAGCCACCTCGGAGAGGGTCTCGCTGGATACCTACGGCCGGACCTTCGAGGGACGTGAGCTCGTCACGATGACGATCACCTCCCCCGAGAATCACGCTCGTATGGGGGAGATCGTGGAGAACGCGGCGCTTCTCTTTGATCCTTCCAAGGGGGCCGTGGACTTGGTCGACGGGCTCGCGGGTCGTCAGCCAGGTGTCGCCTGGATGGGATACGGCATCCACGGCGACGAAACGTCGGCGTCGGAGGCGGCGGTGCCCTTCGTCTATCACCTAGCCGCATGCACGGATGCGTCAGTGATCGAGGCGCTGAAGCGAGTCGTCGTTGTCCTCGATCCGTGCCTTAACCCCGACGGGCGCGAGCGCATCCGATCCATGGTCGAGCAGAGCGCGGGCTTCCGCGCCAATCTGGACCACGGCGCGATGCAGCGCGGACGTTGGCCAGGTGGAAGGGGCAACCACTACCTGTTTGACATGAACCGCGATTGGATGGCGGGCGAGACGCCGGAGACCCGGGGGCGGTGGGCACGCCTCTTAGAGCTCCCGCCCCAGCTCTTTGTTGACGCCCATGAGATGAGCGGTCACGACACGTTCCTGTTCTACCCCCAAGCGGCGCCGCGCAACGCCTACCTACCCGAGCGCTTGAACCACTGGCAGACCGTTCTCGCCGGTGACGCGGGCCGGGTCTTCGACGCGTTCGGGTGGGGCTACTACACCCGCGAATGGGCCGACGCGCTGTATCCGGGCTACTCGGACGCATGGGGCAGCCTCACGGGCGCGATCGGCATGCTGTACGAGCAAGGTCGGACGGTTGGTGCTCCGCTCGAACGTCCGTCCGGTGAAGTCGTTCCCTATCGCGAGACGGTCCACGGCCAGATCGCGGCGAGCCTCTCGAACCTTCTGACCTTTGCCCAGCACAAGGACGACATCCTCACGGACTACGTGGCCCACCGACGCCGGTCTCTTGATCCTGGATCTGAGCTGGGCGGGCGCGCTTTCGCCGTCATTCCCTCATCGGATGTAACGCGCGACGCGCGCTTTCTTCGAACGCTCCTGGGGCAAGGCATTCAAGTGGAGGTGGCCGAGGAAGCCTTCACAGGCCAAGCCGTTCGTGGAACCCTCGGTCAGAGTGAAGTGAGTTCTCAGTTCCCGGCCGGTACCTGGATCGTTCGTGCAGCGCAGCCCCAGGGAGCGCTCGTTCGAACGTACCTAGATCTTGACCAGCGATTGGACGCTGACTTCCTCCGGGAGGAGCGTGAATCCATCGAGCGCGGGAACGGATCGAAAATCTACGACGTGAGTGGCTGGGATCTCGGTCGCCAGTTCGGAGTCCATGGGTTTTGGATCGATGCCCCCGACGTCGCGACGAAGGCCGCTGGAGCGGTCGTTGCCGCCTCGGGCGCCGTGGGGGAGATCAAGGACGCGTATGCGTGGGTGACCGATGGTGACGACAGCCGGTCGCTCGCTTTCGCTGCGCGTGTGATGGAGCTCGGAGCCCAGGTACACGTGGCCGACACGGACTTCCGCGTTCAGGTGCGAGGTGCGGACGGGGGAGTCTCTGCAAGGAATATGCCGCGAGGGAGCTTTCTTCTTCGCCGGCACGAGAATGACGCCGGGGTGGAGAGCTTGGTGGCCGAAGCGGCGAAGAAGACCGGCGCTGTCGTATCCGGAGTCGTGACGGGGCGCTCAATGGACGACGGGCCTGATCTTGGCGGTGGTCACTTCCAGCTCCTCAAGCGTCCCCGTGTCGCCATGCTGTCGAACAGTCCCGTCTCTGAGACGGACTTTGGGCACGCCTGGTCGTACCTCGATCAGGACCTGGGGGTTCCGGTGACGCTGGCGGACTGCCAGAGCTTTGGGAGCGTGGACTTCGCCCGGTACAACGTCCTGGTGGCGCCGCCCGGCGTGGGTGCCGTTCTGCTTGAACACAAGGACGCACTTGCCCAGTGGGTCCGCGCCGGTGGCACCCTCGTGGCGATCGGCTCCTCTGCGGCGGCCCTCGCCCACTCTGATTCCGGTATGTCCGAGAACCGCCTGCGCCGCGACGTGCTAGAGGAGCTCGACGGGTACCGATGGCGCAGCGAACTCGAACGGCGCGCCTACCATGTTGTAATCGACATGGAGGAGCTCTACGGGCAAGAGGGCCCAACGGTGGAGAGCGAGTCGGAGGACGGTGCCGCCGCTGAAGAGGAGGGCGCGGCGAGCCCGACGGCGCCCGCGTCACAGCCCGATGGGACCGATCCTGAGGCATTGGACCGCTGGCGCCGACAGTTTTCCCCGGCTGGCGTCATTCTGCGCGGCGAGGCCGATCCAGCCGCATGGATCACCGCTGGCGCCTGCCTGTGGGGGAGTCACGCGCCGGTCGATCAACCCTGTGATCTGGCCGTACCCTTCGAGGGCTCCGCTGTCATGATGCCTGCGGCGCGTCCTGCGGTTCGCCTCGCAGAGGCGGGGGAACTACGGCTCGCGGGGCTCGTCTGGCCCGAGGCGCGGACCCGGATGGCCGGCTCAGGATGGCTCACTGTGGAGCGACTGGGCCGAGGCCAGCTGATTTCTTTTGCCGCATCTCCTGTTTTCAGGGGATCTTGGAGGGGTACCAGTCGTTTGTTCGGAAACGCGGTGCTCATCGGGCCCGGTATGACCGAGTGAGTGGGGGTGGAGGCCGCAGCTTCCGATATCCCCGCCGAGCTTTTGACCCCAGGTAGCTTTGTCGCACGAAATCCCACGATCAGTCCAGGATGCTGCCAGTGTCCTTCTGCGCGCTTGCCTTGAGGCTGCGCGGACCGACCGGGCTGTCGCGGCATCGCTGCGTTCGCTGACGAAGTACCTGTCGGAGGAGCTAAGCGCCCTCGACGGCCATGGCGGCCGAGAGCCGCGTCCAGAGCGCGGGGCCGCAGGTTCCGGTGGGTCCAGCGACGCACACACGGTCCTCACCCCGCCGGGTCGGCCCAGGGACTTCGCAGAGGCCTCCGGTGGGAGTTCCGAGGACAAGGAAAAGTCCAGCGGGCGTATTGCCGAGCCCCTTGCGATCGTCGTGACAAGGGCCCGGTGGAAGGCGTCCGCATGCCGTCTGGCCCTGAAGCGCAGGGATGACCGGAGCGCTCCCGAAGGTGAACGCGAGGCTCTCGAAGCCCAAGCGGCGTCGCGGGAAAAGTCACTCCGCGGCCGACTGAGCGCACTGCCAGACACCAGCGCGTGGATGCTCGACTTTCCGTTCGGCAAACGCGTGACCGAGTCGGACGCATTCGATGTTGACGCGGTCACCGCCAAGAAGCTTGAGAACATCGCCGACTGCTACGAGACGGTGGCAACGGGCGCCGAGATCGCGATGGAGCTCGACGAGTCAGGGGTCTTCCGAGGCGGGCCACCAGCGGCGTTCCTCTACCTGCTCGCTGAATCACAGTCGGCGCTTCTGCACAGCTTGAACGAGGCGCCAACGCGCACCGACAGCGATCAGCGGGACGTGTTCTTGTGGCTCAAGGACCAGACAACGCGCTACCGCATTTACGTAGACCGGCACATGCGGCTCGACGATCCCGCGGACGTCGCGGGCTCGGCTGGCCTCCAAGAGAGGCTCCGTCGATCTGCCCGCGAAGCGGTGGAGGAGCGAACCGCTCGTCGCGAGCGCGGCCAGCACCTGTCGAAGATTCGCTATCACGTCGGCAAGGTGGTCACGGACGGCTCGCCGCTGCACAGCGAGGTGGACTCACTCAGGCAGGCGATCGAACGCTGGAAGGACGCGGGGCATGCCGTGAACGAACGGAGTCTTGTGGAAGCCCTGCGCCCCCTACGCAAGCACGCGGCTGAGCTCGCCGATTCGGAAACGAAAGACGACGTCTTTGAGCTGCTCTCGGCGTCGGGTCTCGCGCCGGTCCTCACGCCCAGCCAAGACGGTACACGCGATCACGTGGTGACACCGGCGGCCGGTGGAGGCGTCTCCCAAGATCCGGCCTCGGCGGCTACGCCGCAAGAGTCTGACAAGTCGGCTGCCCTCCTGAGTGAGGTTCGCCAGCTTCTCGGGGGGCGTCGCATTACCCTGTGCTGCGAGCCGAGTGCGTACGTCAGCGTTGATTCACTGCGGGAGGCGCTGGGCCCCGGCGAACTACGCCGCGTGGACGTCGAACTCGACGGCCCAGACCATTGGAGCACGTTGGACGCGCTCATCCGCGATGAAGCAACGGACCTCGTGCTCCTAGGAATCCGATTGCCGTCAGACGAGTACCAGCGATTTAAGGAAGGATGCCTCGCGCAGCAGAAGCCCTTTGTGCGCCTGCCAGGACCCTTCAACGCCCCCGTGATCGCGCACCAGATTTCGCGGCAGGTCGGTTGGCGGCTTCGCGGCCAGGCGAAAGGCGTAGAGTCGAACGAGAGCGGCCCGCAATAGCGGTTCGCAGGCCATGACGCAGGAGGTGTCATGGACACGATGGGCTCAGATTGGGGCATCGGCCGCGCCTCATCCAGGGATCGCCGAAGGTCTGTGATGCCGAGGGGACGATGCACCGGGAACTAGGGCGTTGACGGTGCACTCATTGGAGCATGCAAGGGTCAGCGCGCTGGCCCCTCCATGCTGCGTCCAAGCCAATCTCTTCCTCGCCGATCATTCGCGACCATCACGGCTCTCGGCGCGCTGCTCTCAAGCTGCGCGGTGGATCCCGTGCGTGAAGTGGTCAGCGTGGTTCCTGGAGAGCTCTCCTTCTCGATGGAGATCACCTCGAATGAACCGCCTGTACCGAAGGCTCGATCCCTCGAAGAGGCGCTCGCGGGCGGTGAAGTCGCGCTGCCTGTGGGCGCTGGCCACCAGATGGAATCCCTGGAGGATCACCTACAGGCCACCCTCGGATCCGGGACGACGCAGCTCAACCCTGAACTGGGGCCGATGGATCTCGGCTATCCGCTTCTCATCGATCTCGGGGCCGGTGAAGCACCCTACGACGATGGTGTCCGCACTATCCATGGCGTCGAGCTAACCCGGGGCGGTTTCTCCGATGCTGTGGTTCAGGCTTCCTGGCGCGAATCGGTGACGCCCTCGTCGATGCTCCACGCCACCGTGGCGCTCACGCGCCTCCAGGACCTTGGTCTGATTGAAGGCGCCGCCGAGATGCGCTTCACGTGGTTGGTCGTGGGTTGGAAGACATCCCTCTGACCCCTCCCTAACGCCATTGGGGGTCCGGCGCAACGCCGCGAGGGTGGATCCTGGCGGGCTCACGGAATTGCGACCCGTGGCGCAGGCTCCTAGGCCTGAAGTGAGCGCTAGGAAAAGAAAGCACGATCCCTCCATGGGTCTAAGGGGGAACTCTTAGGTCGTTGGCTTAAGCGGGAGCAGGCGAGGTGCCGACCCTTCTTGGTGAAGGCCCCTTTGGCTGCTACCCATGAAGCTCCCCATCTTCCAACCGGAAAGTCGTTCCACCTACCGCGTTGCGGTAGAGGAGAGCGCTTCCACCCTTTGGATTGGTCTGCCGACGGGTCCTCTCCAGGCTCGCCTCGACGACCTAAGCGCCCGTGGCTGTGGTTTCTCCGTCGACAAAGACAATGCGGCCAGCCTTGCCGAAGGAGCTGAGCTCGTCCTGCGCATGAAGGTCGGCCCGAAGACTTCGCCCCAGCTCTTCATTCGTTCGGAGATCAAGGCCCTTCGAGCCGACGGAGACGTGGTGCGAGTGGGCGTTTCCTTCAAGGATTGCGACCGGCTGTACCATCAGCTTGACGTACCCCAATGGCTCTACTTCAACCGCCGGGGAGCCTTCCGGGTTCCGCCCTGTAACCACCGCGGCCACCCACTTCGTGCGGGCTTCTTCGACCACAAGTCCACAGAGGAGCAACGTTTCACCGTCCACGATCTCTCGTCGTCCGGACTGTCGATTCGTCTATCCGCAGAGAGGGATTTCACGCTCTCAGAGACGCAGATCCTGCGCACCACCTTTGAGCTCCCCGGCGTGGACCGTCTCTTTGACCTGCAGATTCGGTTCATTCACCGAACGTTTGTAAGTGGCGTTGAGCGCGTCGGCTTCGCATTTGATGGGGCCACCACCGACGACTTTGAGGAGCAGACCGAGAGAATCCTCGTCTATGTGCTGGAACGCCAGGGCCAGCTCCTCCGCAAATGAGCGTCACGAGCGCAGCAGCCAACCGTCACGGTCGCCGAAGAACGTCAGGCGCGTCGCCAAGTCATTTCCAACATCGTCGCTGCCTGAGACGCCAGTCAATATTTAGGACGCCATCCTTGAGTCACTCCCAGTATCGGGTCGAACGGCTCTATGGGGTGTTCTCGCACGACCCCAGCCGCCTTCGGCGGCAAACCTCACCATGTTGAAACCACAGGAACTCGTCAAAGACCGCCTCAAGGAGATCGAGCGGGCCTTCACCGCCTTCGAGCGCGGGGATCGCAATCGACTCTACGAGACGCGAGACTCGCTTCTGGGACTGACCAGCGCCGTCGAGGGAAGCGATGTCAGCGACCTAGCGCCGCTTTCGGAGATCGCCAGTCGACTGCTGGGTCTCGTCATCATGGAGGGCGGGCTCACGGAAGCCCGGGCGGTGCAGATCGTCCGCGAAATGCTCGGGTTCCTCGAGGCGCAGCTCATGGAGGTGCAGCCCACCGAAGAGCCAGGTGGTGTCTTCCACGTGGTCAACGCGGAGAAGGTCGGGGACCTCTTGGTGCGGAAGGGAGTGGTGACCTCCGATCAGATGGACAAGGCGTTGCTCCTTCAGAGGGTCAGCAAAGGCCGACGTATTGGGCAGGTACTCGTGGCCATGAACGTCATCGACCAGCGGACGCTCGAGGAGGCACTCAACGACCAAAAGGCGGATACACGTCGAGCCGAGACGCGCCGCGGCATCGCCGGCGCGCACGCCGCCGGGCCATCGATCCCGCTGGCACCGATCCCACAGCTGCCCGGCGTCGATCCGCTGCCCGCGCCGCCCCCTGCGAGTCAACCGGCAGAAAACGCCGCGCCGAATGCACCCCTGCCCGGCCTGGCGACTCCTCCCAACAACACCCAACAGCCCAACCAGAAAATGGGACTCGACTGGCTCGACGGCAAATAGTGCCGATCGCCGCCCAGTCGTCCTAAGAACCCACGAGCTCAGGCACGCGCACCCGGCGCCAGCCACTGCTCCCGGCGAGAACCTCCCCCCAATCATGCTCAACCGAATCTTCAAGAAGGCCGCCCGCGACGATCAGCGGGTTCACTATCGGAAGGCACCCGGTAAAGGGGCTGCACTGGGCGTGAAGTTGGTCTGCTCCAACGGCGCGCCTGTCTCAGGTGTCCTCATGGATCTCTCGGCCGGCGGGGTGGCCATCGAGTTCGAGGATGAGCTCTCCCACGAGCTAGACGTTGGTGTGGAACGACAGCTCGTCTTTAGTTCGCTCACCGCCAAGTCAGTTCGCGCCAACGCCATCGTTCGAATGACGCCAAACGAGCGCACGCCCAAGCGCTATGGCTTCGAGTTCTCGGACGGCGCTGCCCTGTTCGAGCAGCTTGACGACGCGTTCTACAAGTACTTCAACCGGCGTCAGTTCCGCAGGGCCAAGCCGGCCCTCGGGGAAACGGTCCGCGCTGTGTTTGGGTTTGGCAATGTGGCGGAAACGGTCGAGATCTACGACCTTTCCCGCGGCGGCGCATCCTTCTACATCCCGCCTGATCTTGTCGGTCACATGGCGATCGACATGCCGGTCGAGGTTTCGATCAAGGTGCCAAAGACGGATCACACTCTGGTGAACTACGCGATCGTTCGCCACGTGACCCAGGATGCGAAGGGCTACCGAGTCGGCGTGGCCATGGAGCCCCTGCAGGACGCCAAGGGCAAGCGCCTCAACAAGAAGGCCTTCATCGCGTACACCGACTATCTGCAGAAGCGAATTGCAGAGATGGACAGCTACAACACGGCGTACAATTAGCGAACCCGCGGTGTAGGAGCGCGGGGCTTCCCACAGACCGCACTCCCTTCCGATGATCGACCTCGATGGCCTCGCAGTAGGCGGCTACTCCCTAGGGGGCTTCGCGTCGTGTCTCGATGTTCCGACGTTCAAGCTGGCGGTCGACATGGGGGTCTGCATCGACCGCGTGGTGTCGCGGAACCTCATCCTGATCACGCACGCCCATGTGGATCACTTGGGCGCACTGGCGCAGCACGCTGCCCAGCGTGGCCTGCGTCGCATGAAGCCGGCCACCTACATCCTCCCACCCGGGATCGAGGATGATGTGGTGGAGCTTCTGAACAGCTGGCGGAAGCTGGACGGAGGAGCCCTCCAAGCAAACCTAGTGACCCTAGAGCCCGGTGAGAGCCACGCGGTGCGCGCGGACCTTGCCGTCAGGCCGTTCCGCACCCGGCACCGGGTCGTTTCCCAGGGCTACCTCTTCGAAAGCAGCAAGAAGCGCCTCGCGGATCAGTATCAGAGTCTTACGGGGGATGAGATCCGCGAGCTGCGGGGACAAGGGGTCGATGTGGGCGTCACGACGACAAGCCTGTCCCTTGCGGTCACGGGGGATACGCGACTCGACGCAGTGCTGGCCCAGCCTGAGGTGCTCGGCGCGGAGCGGCTCGTGCTCGAATGCACATTCATGGACGACGCGATCGACATCGAGGGAGCACGCAGTCGCGGCCACGTGCACTTGTACGAGGTCGCTGAAGCGGCCGAAGCCGGTCTCTTCACCGGCAAGGCATTGCTTCTCAACCACGTCTCTCCCCGTCACTCGAAGGCCGAGGCGCTGAACCAGATGAAGCGGCACCTCCCGCCTGACCTCATGGCGCGGACGCAGCTCATGGTCGGAGCGGTTAGCTAACCGTTCCGCTAGGGGCGTCCGCCAACCCACTTGGGCCGGTCCGGGGGCGTGAAGGCTTCCATCTTGTCGAGGAGGGTCTCCAGCGAACTCTCGAAGATCACGAGGGCGCGATGCTCGGGCTTGATGAAGCCCTCCCGAACGCAGAGGTCGAGGTGCTGGATGAGGTGGTCGTAGTAGCCGTTCAGGTTCATCACGCCCACGGGGGAGTCGTGGATGGCGAGCTGCAGCCAGGTGAGCACCTCGAAGAACTCCTCGAGGGTCCCGTGGCCACCGGGCAAGATCAGGAAGCCCCCTGAGAGTTCCATCATGCGCGCTTTGCGTTCGTGGAGCGTGTCAACAAGGTCGAGGTTCGTGAGGCCCTCGTGGGCGACCTCCATAGCCTTGAGACCGTAGGGCAGCACCCCGTAGACCTCGCCTCCGGCGCCGAGGGCGGAGTCTGCTAACGCGCCCATGAGACCACGATTTGCGCCTCCGTACACCACCGCGAGTCCGCGCTCCGTCAGCGCTGTCCCCGTCTCACGGGCGATCTCAAGGTAGCGCGGGTGGGCCCCGTCGTTGCTGCCACAGAAGACGCAAATGCGACGTGGAGCCTTGTCTGGTCTAACGCTCATTTCCACAAGTTACCGGCTCCGACGGGCTAAAGCGCGAAGCACTACAGCCGATCTCCTAGGAAGCCACTAAGCACATGCCCTCACGTCTCTTCGTAACTACCGGATGCGCCCACTCGGATCTGGACCGTCCAGCCAAGGTCTTCAGCGCCCTGGACGTGCCCTGTGGGCACGAGGAGATCTTCCACGCAGCGGCGTTCGAGCGCGCCGGAACTTTGTTCTGGCCGAAGGGTGTCGCGGGGGACGCGTCGTGGTTCGCCGCGCCCGTTTTGGACAAGCTCCCGGAGTCGAGCGTCGTGATGCACCAGGTGCGCGACCCGCTCAGCACGATTGAGGAACTGATGGCCACCCAGTTCTTCGAGCGCGAAACGCAGAGTCGCTACTTTGCTGAGGACTTCATCCCGGCGCTCATGACCGACGGACCGGTGGTGCGGTGCATGCGGTTTTGGTTGGAGTGGAACCGAATGATCGAGCTGGTCTCAGGGCACGAGGATCTGATCTACCGCCGCTACCGGGTCGAAGACCTAGATGCCCACTGCGTCGCGGAGCATCTAGCGCTCGTCGGAATCCCACGGGATGCAGGCCGCGCGCGGCGCGCGATCGAGGCTCTCTACGGCGTTCCACTGCGCAAGCAGGGCGAGCTCTCGTGGGACGATCTTCCCGCCACGGAGCTCACTGCGGAGCTCAAGGAAACGGCGGAACGCTACGGCTATCGGACCTCACGCCGCACGGAACCGCGCGCGTTCGCTGCCTAGCGCACTAGGTTTTCCTAGAGGCCGCCCGGCGGCGACGACGGACGAGATGCGGCAAGAGCCAGAGGTATACGCCGGTGAGCCACAGGCCGAGCAGGATCACCGCCGTGGGTAAGAACACCCAGAGTTTTGCGGGGCTGCCGAACCAAGAGCCATCGTGGATAGACTCGATGAGATCGGAGCGGCGGTAGCTCGTCTGCAAGACCTCGCCGCTAGAGGTGTCGATCTGTACTTCCCAGCTGCTCTTCGAACGTACCTTGAGCATCCCCTTGGACGGGCGTACGTCGAGGCGGTCGATGTCGTCCCAGCCAGTGATCCCGGCCTCGGCGGAACTAGAAGCTGCGCTCAAAATTTGATCCCAGTCGATCGCAAGCTCGGCTGTCGACCCGCGCACCGTGGCCGGTTGAACCCAGGTCCAGTCCTTCTTCAGCTGGAGGATGATTCCGGTAACGATGACGACGAGAAGCGGAGCCGCCGTGATCAACGATCCGATCCGGTGGAGCTTGCGGTTGATGTGCGGCGCGCGGCTCTTCGCCTTTTTCGGCGCATCCAAGGTCTCGCTTTCGTTCATAGAGAGCTACCTCGGCGCGCGAACGAGCGATAGATCGAGGGAGTCATCGGTGAGCGACTCCAAGAAAGCGACGAGGTCGCTCGATTCGGTGGGGGAGAGGTTCAGCGGCTGCAGGATGTTCTCGGACTGGCCGCCGAAACGCCGCGCGTCCTCCCTCTTGCTGTAGAACTCCACGACTTCTTCGAGGGTGTCGAAGGCGCCGTTGTGCATGTACGGCGCTGTCAAAGCGATGTTGCGCAGGGTCGGCGTTTTGAATTCGGGCGAGCCTTCATGGAGATGGCGCGGCAGGTAGTCCACCTTGACGGACTGGGGGCCGGTCGGATCGTCCGACCACTCCGACCCGACCCCGAACTCAGAGGCGCGCAGTCGTTCGATTCCATGGACGCGCCCGAGGTCGGCCGGCGGTGTCGCCTCCACGGGCAGGTCGCCGTCTTCACCGGTCTCCCAGACGAGCGAGTCGTCAGACGGCACCTGGGTGTCGTGGAACTCGTAGTCCGTGAGTAGGGGGCCATGGTGGCAAACGATGCACTGCCCCTTGCCGACGAAGATCTTGAGGCCGCGCAGCGCGGCTTCATCGAGTGCAGCCACCTTCTCCGCGTCGTGTTCGCGGAGGCCCTCGACGAAGACGTCGAACGGAGCGCGTCCTGAGACCATGCGCTCTTGGAAGGCCGCGATGGCCTTGCCAGCGTTGACGAAGATGCGCGTGATCGCACCTTGGTCCTCGGGTGTCATGCCGTCCCACGCGCGCTGGTGGGGGTGGTAGAACCCCGTTCCGTAAAGATGCGTGTGATGTCCGGGACCCGTCGACGCTCGGCCGTCTTTCTTGGCAGCCCGGAGCGCGTGCGCCGCGGCAAGCTGATGAGCGCGGTCCTCCTTGGGGACCGGTCGCGCGACTTTGGGGAACCGCTCGACGTCCGACAGGGGCGGGAGGCTCCCGAAGACGCTCTCGTACATGCCACGCATCGCCTCGTCGGCATAGATCGCGTGCGCGACCCCTGCCCGCGTGAAGGCGTGCTCAAGCGGGTCTTCCATCGGTACGAGCGCCTGGGACCAAAGGCTGTCCGCGCGGCCATCCCAAAAGAACCAGCGTTGATGAGCGACGTTCCAGAGGGTCGGCGAATGCCGCTCGAGCCGCATCACGCCCTCGGCGAGCTTCTTGCCGTCAACAAAGGAATCCCGGGGATCGTGGCAGGTGGCGCAGGCGATGCGCTCGCCCTTCGACAGCGCCCGGGAGTGGAAGAGATGCCGTCCGAGCTCTGCGGCCTCGGCGTTCCCGGAAACGCGGTTGGTGGGATCGATCGGTACGGCGGGCACAGGCGAGAGGCGAAGGACGCGTTTCAGCTCGTCGACGTTGAGCGGCGCAACCCACTCTTCGCCCTCGATCTGCGTCGGGTCTTCCGCGGGCGCGCTGGGTGCGCAACCCACCGCCAATATGGCGA
>CAYQKK010000019.1:0-43497 GCA_964417955.1 uncultured Planctomycetaceae bacterium | reverse complement strand
GCGATCCCACCCGCCCATCACAGCCGCAGCTCGTCCTCTGCGGTGGCCGCGAGTCCATCCACGAGCACGTTGACCGAAACGGTCCAGTAGCCGTCCATGTGGAGCAGGAACCCCTTGACCTGGTACTGGCCCTTCCCGAGCTCCTCCGAACGGGGCTCGCGCAGCATGCCGTGGCCGTGCTCGGGCATGAAGCAGCTCATGGTGACATCAGCACCCTCGACGGGGGTACGGGCTGCGTCGTTCTTGGTCAGCGTGACGTCGACCACGAAGTGCTCGTTGATCGGCACGACGCCGCCCTCGGGAAACCAGGTCACACGGAACGCGTCGTCGCGCGTCACGATCTCCCGCGGAGCGTCCAGTTTGAACTCGTACGCGTCTGGCTCCGTGACCTCGACCCGCGGCTCCGCGACGGACGCCGGGGGGCCGTCCCCCCCGCACGCAGTGAGCGCGAGCGCCAGCCATGCGGTCCCTGCCTTTCGAGCCCAATTCATGCGCGCAATATAGCCGATCCGCTCAGCTCTTCTTCTCGATCTTGGCCCACGAGTCGCGAAGCGATACCGCGCGGTTGTAGATCACACCTGCGTCCGCTGTCCGGACGAAGTAGCCGAGGCGCTCAAACTGATAGCGCGTTCCCGCGGGCGCATCGCCGAGGGCGGCCTCGAGCTTCGCGTCGGCCACCACCTCCATCGAGTTCGGGTTGAGATCGTCCAGAATCGAGCGGTCACCGGCGCCGGGCTGGGGCTCCTGGAAAAGATGGTCGTACAGCCGAACCTCAGAGTCCACAGCATCGCGGGCGCTGACCCAGTGGATGATCCCCTTCACCTTCTTCATGCCCTCGGGCGTCTTGCCGCCCCCGGTCTCAGGGTTGTAGGTGCAGCGCAGTTCAAGGATCTCGCCCGCGTCGTCCTTGACGACCTCATCGCAGTGGATCACGTAGCCGTAGCGCAGGCGCACGTCGCCGTCCCCCTTCAGGCGGAAGAACTTCCGCGGAGCCTCCTCCCGGAAGTCGTCCTGCTCAATCCAGATCTCGCGCGTGAGGTGCACGGTGCGGGTGGTGCCCTCACCATCTTCGGGATTGTTGACCGCCTCGCAGGGAATGGACTCGTCCTCGGCAATGTTGGTGATCACTACCTTGAGGGGCTTGAGCACCGCCATGCGTCGATCGGCGCGCTTGTTCAGGTCCTCGCGCAGCGCGTTCTCCAGAAGGTGCATGTCGTGCAGCGCGTTGAACTTTGTGAGTCCCGTGCTGTCGCAGAGCTTGCGGATCGCCTCGGGCGTGTACCCGCGCTTGCGCAGTCCGCGGATCGTCGGCATGCGAGGATCGTCCCAGCCGGACACGTGACCCTCTTCCACGAGGCCAAGCAGGTTGCGCTTGGACGTGATCGTGTACGTCAGGTTCATGCGCGCGAATTCGATCTGACGGGGAGACCCAATGCCGTCGATGTTCTCGAGGAACCAGTTGTAGAGCGGCCGGTGGTTTTCGAACTCTAGGCTGCACAGCGAGTGGGTCACGCCTTCGATCGCATCGGACTGCCCGTGGGCGAAGTCGTACATCGGATAGATGCACCACTCGTCGCCAGTACGGTGATGGTGAGCGCGGGCGATGCGGTAGAGCACCGGATCGCGCATGTTGAGATTGGCGGACGCCATGTCGATCTTGGCGCGCAGGGTGCAGGCCCCGTCCGGGAGCTCACCGTCGCGCATCTTTTGAAAGAGCGCGAGGTTCTCCTCGACCGTGCGATCGCGGTGGGGGCTGTTCTTCCCGGGCTCGTGGGGTGTACCGCGGTAGCTGCGCGTGTCCTCCGCGTTCAGATCGCAGACGTAGGCGAGCCCCTTGTTGATGAGCTGAACCCCAAAGCCAAAGAGGTCCTCGAAGTAGTCGGACGCGTAGAACTCGTTGTCGCCCCAGTCGAAGCCGAGCCAGCGAATGTCGTCCTTGATCGAGTCGACGTACTCCTGGCTTTCCTTCGCGGGATTCGTGTCGTCGAAGCGCAGGTTGCAGTGGCCACCGAACTTCTCTGCGATGCCAAAATCGACGCAGATCGCCTTGGCGTGGCCGATGTGCAGGTAGCCGTTCGGCTCCGGCGGAAAGCGCGTGATGACGCCCTTCGGAACCCGGCCCTCGGCGATGTCCTTCTCGATCTCTTGTTCGACGAAGTTGAGCCTGGCGGTGGCGTCACCGGTTGAGTCCGACTCTTCCGGTGAGGGAGCGTTAGGTGAAGGGCACATGGGGGTCGTGGGGGCCAGGGGGCGGGCGGCCGAGGAGTCAGGTTGAGGGGCAGCTCGTTGCTGCCCGGTCGGCCCGAAGTCTACTTGGCCGGCGGTGTGACGCGGGCGTGAGATTCCGGCGAAGAAGACCGGCGATGTTTGCGTTAGGCTACTCCCCGTGGAGCGACTCTTGCCCCTGGACGGCCTTCGGGGCCTGGCTGTGTTTCTCGTTCTCGCCTCCCACGCGAGCGGCGCGGGGTTCAACGTCGCGCCAGGCCTATACGCGAGCGGCCTCGGCATTCCTGGGGTGTTCCTCTTCTTTGTGCTCTCGAGCTTCCTCCTGACCGGGCAGCTTCTCGACCGAGTGGACCGCGGAGAGTCGATTGGATGGCCCCGGTTCGCGGCCCGCCGCCTACTCCGCATTCTGCCGGCCTACGCTCTCTCGCTCGGTGCCCTCGTGATCCTGGGTGCCTTCACGCTGGTGGATGCCGCGCAGCACTTGGTGATGGTCCGTGTGCAGGGGCATTTCTGGACCATTCCTGTGGAGGTGTTTTTCTACCTCGTGCTGCCGCTGCTGGTCCTCATCCTGGGGCCGATCAAGGGGAGTGTCGCGCGGGCAGGGGTGCTGCTCACCGGATGCGTCGCTATCCGTTGGGCGTTCCCCCCGGACTTCCTCTATTCCGAGGGGGCGCAGACGCCGCCTCTGGCGCCCTACCTACCCATCTTCTTGGTGGGAGCGCTCCTTGCCGTTCTGCGGCCGTATTGGTGGAAGCTGAGCTCGGATGCAACGGTGGACAGTCGTGCCCTCCGCTGGTTTGGAACCATCGCCGCAGCGGCTCTGTTTGGGATGACACCCGCGATCTGGTTCACTGCGACGGGGGAGCCGGTCGACCATCGACGCTTTCACCTGCACTTTGACCTGTTCTCTGCCCTTTGGGCCCTAGTGATTGTCGCGGCGCTGCAGGAGCGCGGTTGGATTCGAGCGCTGGCGTCGTGGACGCCGCTGCGGCGGCTGGGGCAGATCAGCTACAGCGTCTACCTCTTCCATATGCCGATCCTGGGCTACTTCATCGGCTATGGAGGCGACTGGGGCCTGCCGCGCGCGCTGATTGGACCCCTGTTCTTAGCGGCGTCTATCGCCGTCGGAGCCGCCAGCTACTTCTTGGTGGAGCGCCCCTTCCTGCGGGCCCTGCGTCCACAGACCACGGCGCCGGCGCAGCCATAGGGGAATAGAATTGGGGGAACGCCGCCGCGGCCCTCTACCTCTCTACCACTGTGCAGAACCTCCTTCGACCGAGATCGAACCACTTCTTAGGGCCCAAACGCCTCTCCTGGGTGCTGGGGCTCGTCAGTCTGGTGATCTGCACGACGGAGGCCGAGGCCCAGGGCTTTCTAACGCCGCCTTCCGCCCCTCCTGAGAATCCCGTGACGGCAGAGAAGGCCGTCCTTGGGAAGATCCTCTTTTGGGACGAGCAGCTGTCGAGCGACGGGTCGATCGCGTGCGGTACCTGCCACATTCCGGCAGCCGGCGGCAGCGATGCTCGCTCTGGTCCCGCGACGATGAACCCAGGCCCAGACGGCATCTTCGGCACGTCCGATGACAGCACGGGCTCCCCAGGCGTGCTGCGTGCCAACGGCTTCGGGCACCTCGAGCCCGACGATCGCTTTGGCCTCGAGCCACAGGTCACGGATCGCTACGCGCCCAGCACGCTGATGGCGAGCTACTTCGATCGGCTCTTTTGGGACGGTCGCGCCCAAGGCAAGTTCATCGACCCCCTTTCGGGCTCGACGGCCATCGCCGCCGGGGGAGCCCTGGAGATCCAGTCCCTTGGGCCCATTCTCTCCAGCGTGGAGATGGCGAACGAAGAGCGTTCTTTCGCCGAGCTGCAGGCGCGCCTGGGGACGGTTCGTCCGCTGGCGCTGGCAAGTCAGCTTCCTCCTGACACCCAGACCGCGCTCCTCGCGAGCCCGACCTATCCGGATCTCTTCGAGCTCGCGTTCGGTACGCCGGAGATTACGCCGGTGAGGATCGCCTTCGCCCTGGCGACCTACCAGCGCACGCTCGTCCCCGACGAAACACCCTGGGACAACTTCCAGCGGGGCGACACGTCCGCACTCTCCGCCGCCCAGCGGCGCGGCATGGCGGCCTTTGAGACGACGGCGGCCTGCGCGGTTTGTCATGCGCCGCCGCTCTTTACCAACGGCAGCTTTCATGGCGTCGGAATGCGGCCGACGAGCGCTGACCCTGGGCGCTTCGGCGTCACCGGCGACCCCCAGGATCTTGGGCTCTTCAAGACACCCTCGCTGCGTAACGTCGAGCTGCGCGGACACTGGTTTCACAGCGGTGCGCCGGGTGTGACGACGCTGCGAGACACGGTGGAGCTTTACGCCAGCGGCGTCGGCGGCGGGTTCGACGCCCTCGATCCCGTGCTCAACGGGCTGACCATCCCCGCGCAGGACGTGGGGAACATCACCGAGTTTCTGAGAGCGCTCACCGACCCCCGCGTCGCAGCGGAGACGTTTCCGTTTGACCGGCCAACGCTGCGCTCGGAACGATCGGCCGCGGATCTAAACCCCGTCCTCCTCGGGGTTGGGGAAGTTCTCGGCACCGGCGGAGTCGCGCCGCGGGCGATCGTCCTGGCCGCGCCGTTCCTTGGCGCGGATGAATTCCGCATCGGGCTGCAGGCCCCGATCGGAAACACGGTAGGGGCCCTGCAGCTGCGGCTTTCATCGCTTGGTGGCCTTGGCGGCCCCCCCGCCGTGCGGGGGCTTGGTCTCCCAGTCGGTCCCTTGGCTATCGCCTCTACGCCCAGCGGTGGGGGCTACGCGACCTGGCAGTTCTCGCTCGCGCAGTCCCCTTCGATCGTGGGCTTGGGCTTTGAGGCGCAGTGGTCCGTTCGCGATAGCGCGGCCGTAGGCGGCGTCGCGCGCTCGGAGCGGCTGCGCTTTACGGTCGAGTGACCTAGAGAGCCCTCAGCAGGAACTCCTCGTACTTGCGGTAGCGGTTGACGGGCTTGACGTGGCCGCCGAGGCCGTGGCCGCCGGTCGGGTCGACGAAGAGCTCAACGAGCGTTTCTTTGCCGGCGTCGAGGAGCTCAGCGTAGACGCGCACGGTGTCCTGGTAGAGCACGTTCGCGTCCTCCATGCCGTGGACGAGGAGGAGCTTGCCCTTCAGGTTCTTGGCGAGCGGCAGCAGCGAGTACTTCGCGAGGTCGGTTTCGCCTGCGCGGCTGTCACCGATCGTTCCGGTGGAGTACCAGGAGTTGTAGTTCTCCCATTCTGTGGGGCCGGCGCCGGCGATTCCGCACTTGAAGACTTCCGGCTCGGTGTAGAGGCACATCTGGGTTTGGAAGCCGCCGAAGCTCCAGCCGTGGATGGCGACGCGGTCGGGATCGACGTTGTGATGCTCGATCAGGTAGCGCACGCCGTCCACGAGATCGTCCACTTGGGGTTTGCCGACCTGCTCGAAGTTCGCCTTCTCAAAGAGTGCGCCGTAGCCTGACATGCCCCGCGGGTCGATGGTCGCCGTCACGTAGCCGTGGGTCTCGGTCATGTAGTGGGCGAAGAGGTTGGATCCGCCGTAGTTGCCTTCCGTGACCTGCTTTCGCGTGCCGAGCGGGCCTCCGTAGACGTAGATGAGGAGTGGACGCTTCGCTTCATCGTCGCTCTTCTTGTCCTTCTCAGGCTCGAAGAGGAAGCCATGGATCTTCTGGCCTTCGCGGTTGTCGTAGGCGAAGAACTCGGGCTCGTAGGGGAGGATCTCCTTTGCGCGCTCGGGATGCGAATCGGTGATGCGGGTTTGCTTGCCCGCTTTGACATCGATGTGGACGAGGTCCCGCGCCGTGCCGAAGGCGCTGAACGTGGTCAGCGCGTGTTGGCCGTCCGGGCTGAAGACGCCGCGGGAGTACTGACCGCGCTCCTGGCTCACGCGCTTCATCTCTTTGGTCTCGAAGTCGACGCAGTAAAGGTCGAGGCATGCCGAGTCCTCTTTGGTGGCTTCCACGAAGATGCAGCTCCGGTCCTTCGGCATGTCGAGGGGGTAGACCTCGAAGTGGCCCTGGGTCAGGGGTTCCAACGCCTCGTAGACCGGGTCGAGAACGTGGAGCTGCCGGAAGCCAGTCTGCTCGGTCAGCATCACGATGCGGCGGCTGTCCCCGAGGTAACGGGGCTGGATCATCCGCGGAGTGTTCGGGCCTCCGTTATGGAGGAAACGGTGAACGATGCGCGCCTCGATGGGATCTTCGTCATCCTCCTTAGCCTCGCCCTTCGCCTCGTCTTTCTGGGCATCCTCTTCCTCGGATGCCTCCTTTGCGGGCTTCTTGGCGTCGTCCTCGGCGGAACTCGTCGCAGCTTCATCGTTCGCATCCTCAGGGACCTCCGGGCTGCGATCTGGCACGACGGCCTCCAGGACTCGTACCTGGCTTGTCTCTTGGTCAAAGACCGAGAACGTGACGCGGCTTGAGTCCGGTGCCCAGTCAGGGACCCGCAGGATGTCCCGGGGACCGGTGGCTGTTTGCTCGAAGACCTTAGACAGGTGACCGTTCTCGCACTCGCGGTCGGGGAGTTCGTACACAAAGACGCCGGTCTTAGCGTTGGAGATCGGGTCGTCGCTTACCGTGCGCGGGACCGTACGGACCTTCATGAAGCGGCTGCGATAGGTGGCGATGTCGACGGTGCGGTTACCCGGCGACCTGTCGCCCGCGCTCGCGAGGAAGGCCACCTTCTTGCCGTCTTGGGACAGCTCGTAGGAGGTCATTCGCATGCCGTCTGGAAGCTCTGGGTCGAGCTGATCCACGAAGTGATCCTCGAACTGCACGCGGATCAAGGCGTCCCCGAGGAGCGTGGTGTATCCGCTGCCATCGGGGAGGTATTGGACCTCGCGCTCGACCTCACGGGTTTTCGTTACGCGCTCGATCGCATCTTGGCCGGGCTCCGAGTCCTCCACGCGGAAGCGATAGATGTCGCCGCCACTCGTGAATAGGAGCTCGCTCGCCGTGGGGGACCAAGCGATGCTGCGCAGGCCTCCGTAGCGCGGGCCCTTCTCGTTATCAGCGTCGTCCTCGGTGACGATGTCGCGCTGGTCCGTTTCCGTTTCCGGCTCGCCCTTCACCTTGTCTTTGAGCTTGGACCAGGACTTGTCGTCCTCGCCGGAACCCTTCTTCTTCGACGATGCCTTCTTGACTCGATCCTCGCCCACGAGCCGGGCCTTCTCTTGGAACTCAGCCATCACGGACACCGAGGTAATACGCGTTGACTCCCCGGTCGCCATGTTGAAGAGGTAAAGGTCTGACCCGTGTCGACGCTCGATGTGAGGGCGCCAAAGGTACGCGGCGTAGCTTCCGTCGTGGGAGATGGCGGTCGTCCGGGGGGAAGAGCCGAACCAGCCCTCTTTGTCGAAGAGCTTCTCGAGGGTCATCGGCCCATCGTCGCTTTCCTCTTTGTCTTCATCTTCCTCTAGAAGTGGTGCGCTAAGCGTCCCTGTGGGAGCGATTGACAGCGCGGAGGAAAAGGGAGCCAGGCCGAAAAGGAGCGTGCTGGCGAACAGAGATGGGAGACGGAGGTTCTGCTTCATAGGTGCCCGAATGCTACGGGCACGCACTCGTCGCCGTAAGTGCCCCACGAACCCCTTACAGCAGCTGCTGGCTCCTACACGAGCGCCGTGACCAAACTTGGGAAAACGATGACGAGAATGAGCCCTAGTGCCTGGATGGCGATGAAGGGGATGACTCCGCGGTAGATCGCTCGGGTCGGCACTTCATCCGGCGTTACGCTGCGCAGGTAGAAGAGCGCGAAGCCGAATGGGGGCGTCAGGAAGGACGTTTGCAGGTTCATCGCGATCATGACGCCGAACCAGATCATCGCGTCACCCGTGATGCCAAGCTCGACGGCCGCGGGAACGATCAGCGGCAGGACGATGAACGCGATCTCGAAGAAGTCGATGAAGAAGCCGAGTCCGAAGACCACGAGGTTGGCGACCACGAGCAGGCCGATTTTGCCGCCGGGCAGACCGGTCAGCATGTCGCGGATCCAATCGTCGCCGTAGACCCCGCGGAAGACGAGTGCGAAGAGCGTCGAGCCCACCAGCAAGAAGACGACCATCGTCGTGAGCTTCGCGGTTTCCTCGACGCTGTCGCGCAGGTTGGAGAGGTTGAGTCGGCCGCGCAGGAGCGCGAGCAGTAGCGCACCGACGGCTCCGAGTGCCCCAGCCTTGGTGGGGGTAGCGATGCCGGCGAAGATGCTGCCCAGCACGATCAGGATGAGCGCGAGGGGCGGGATGAGCACGCCGACCACGCGCTTCGCGAGGGCGGCGCCGCTGATGTCGCGCTCCTCCGCCGGAAGCGCTGGCGCGGACTCAGGGTTCCGCCATGCGGTGAAGGCGACGTAGGCTGCGTACATGGCAGCGAGCATGAGGCCGGGAATGAGGGCGCCGCGGAAGAGCTTGCCCGCGCTGACCCCAAGCTGGTTGCCGAGCACGATGAGGACGATGCTCGGAGGAATGAGCTGGCCGAGGGTGCCGGATGCGCAGATGGTCCCGGTGGCGAGGGTCGGGCTGTAGCCGTACCGAAGCATCACGGGCAGCGAGATCATCCCCATGGCGACGACGGAGGCGCCGACCACGCCGGTGGCGGCCGCCAAGAGCGCGCCCACAAACACCACCGCAAGGGCCAGCCCGCCGCGCCTTGGCCCGAACAGCATGCCGATCGTATGAAGCAGGTCTTCGGCGAGGCGCGAGCGCTGCAGCACGGTGCCCATCAGGATGAAGAACGGCACGGCGAGCAGGACCTGGTTCTCCATGATCCCCTCCAGCCGCTCGGCAAAGCTCGTGAGGTAGGCCCAGTTGAAGTAGCCCAGCTGGATCCCGATGAACCCAAAGATGAGCGCGGCCCCGCCGAGGGTGAATGCCACGGGGAAGCCAAGGAAGATCAGCGCCATGACGGTGCCGAACATCGCGGGTCCGATCCAATCAGTGGGCACTCGCTTGGTCCTCCGCCGATCCCGACCGCAGCACAGCCACGGAACGAATCACCCCTGCCACTCCCTGCAGCGCAAGCAACAGAAAGGCGACCGGCGCCACCAGCCGAATAGGCCACCGAGGGAGCCCACCCGCGTCCGGCGACACCTCCCGTACCCGGAACGACTCGATCGCCGAAGGGGTCACAACCCAGACGGCGAAAACGCAGAAGGGAACCAGCAGCACGAGGCTCCCCAGCACATCCGTCCACGCCTTCCCCTTCGCTCCGAGCCGCCCGTACAGCACATCCACCCGCACGTGCGCCCCCTCCGCCAGCGCCCAAGGCGCCGCCAGCAAGAACAGCATCGCGAACAAGTACCACTGCCCTTCATCAAGGGCCACCAGGCTCAAACGCCGCCCCACCATCGGCTCCAAATACCCCCCCAGAGCATTCGCCGCCCCAATCAGGACCATCAACAGCCCCAACCAAGCCGCCACCTTGCCCACGAAAGAACCAACCCGGTCCACGACTCCCACAAACCACATACCCCCACCCTAAACCCCTCCCCCCACCCCCCTCCCACGATTCTGCCCCATTCGGAACCAGGTTCGAATTGGAGCAGCTGGCGTGATTTGTACCTGGTTCCCAACACGTCAATGGGGGCGAGCGGAATCGCACAGGGGAGGTTGGGGGAGCGGGGTGGCGGGGAGGAGTGGCTTGGGGGAGACTGCGGGCTGACGGCTCGCACGTTCTCTGTTCACCCGGTCACGATTTTTGCCATGAACTACCCACTCGCACTCCTTCTCGCCGCGATGGGCACGGCCCTTGTGGCCTGCCAAGATGAAACCTCGCAAGGCTCTACTGGGGGGGCTGAGCGACTCTTGAGTGCCGCTGGACCCGGGGGGGGATCAGGGCTGGGGAGTCAAGCCAACGCTGGGGTGCCCTCGGTGGATCGGCTCGTGATTGACGACGCGCACCGGGGAGGTCAGGCCGATGCGTTTCAGCTTCAGTCCGTCTCCTACGGGCGGATCGTCGAGCTTTGGGGTGAGACGTCCCAGGGAGGGGAAGTGCGCGTCGCCCAAGAGTTCGTCATTGGTGAGACCTTCACCGGGGATGGCCAAAGCGTTGAGTTGGTGACGCAGCCGGTTCTGGGCATCGATCGACTGTTCATTCACGAGGCTGTGGACGATCGTTCGGGTGGACGCAGCCGCTTCCTCGCGCTTGCTGAAGCAGCCGCCCTGACCACGTCGCCGGTCAGCGACGCGGGCGCCGATGGCTCGGGGCACCTCTCGGTCCTTCCAAGAAACGCGGCGTTCGTCCTGCAGTTCAACGACCTCGTGGAGGAGTCAAGCCTCACCCAGCTGGGCGCCATGCTCAAGCTCGGTTCGCCGGCGATCGTGAACTATGAGGCCCGTCTCGCCGCCCACGATCTCATCGGCGGATTCGACGCGCTCACGGGCGCCTTCCACTCGACGCGAATCATCGTCGACTTCACGCTGAGCGCCGAAGAGGCAAACCGCACCGCTTCACCGTTCGCGGTCAACCCAACGGGACTTCCGGCCGGAACTGGCGGGATGGCACCCGATGCGGTCCTTCTCTTGCCGACCGTTAGCCTGGCGGGCATCAGCAGCCCGTTGGTGAGCTCCGGTGGCACGCACTTAGGCGTCAGCCCCGGTAGCGTTGACTACGCTTCGGCCACCCAGGACCTCATTCGGCCCTTTCGCATCGGGTCGAGGGATTCGGAGTACCGCGGATTCTTGATGGACAATGATCCGCCGCGCCTCGTCGCCGAGGCCGAGGTACAGATCACGGCCGCGCCGCAGCAGGACCCGCTGGTCCCCGATACGTTCGTGCTGCCACGGGTGCAGTTCACGTCGTTCGGCTGCGCGGGACCCGCGCAGGTGGGAGACATCATCTCCCAGCCCGGCGTCATCGCCGAGGTCATCGCCGACGGTGGCGCGGCTACCGCGGCTGGGCTCGACAACCTGTCGGTGCGACTGCTCGAGTTTCCCCCCGCATGGACGGGCCCAGAGCAGTGGCAAACCGACGGAGTCGGCGTCGCCTTCTACCAGGCGCCCTACGACCTGATGATGGACGACCTGCGGATCGCCTGCCTCCTGGGCGTCACGCCCTCTCCTGTCGGCGGCATGCAGGCGCCCACGCGCGGCGTAGCCCCGAACGCGCTCTTCGACCTGCGCTTCAATGAGCCCATGGGCGAAGTGGGAGAGAACCAGATGGAGTCCGTTCTTATCAGCCGGACGCCCATCGCTCCCGCCGGCCCGTTCAACTCCACTGAGACCGTCGTCGCCGTTGGAACGCCCATAGGTATGAGCCCGTTCACCGGCGGCTTCCTCGTCAATACGGAGGTCCCCCTCGCCCACGAAGCCGGTAGCGCTGAGGTCTACTATCTGACGCCGCGTATCGGCGATAGCGCCGTCCGCGACCTCGCCGGCAATGCGCTCATGGAATCTCCGGGTCCGATCGCTATGTCCGTCGATCCCTCCGCCGAGACAGTCACTTCGGGTGGCGTGCTCCTCGGATTCAACGGACCCAACGAGCTCGGAGCGGGTGGAGCTTCCCTCTCCGGACAGTTCTCTCCGAGCTTCAACGAAAGCCTCGTGCGCCCCCGACCCGTCATTCGCTTCCAAGGCAACGTCGACAACTCTCAGCCTATTCTCCAGCAGCAGACGCCCTTCCCCCAAGGAGTGCGGACACCGTTCACGCCCTTCGGTGCGCGCCTTCAGGCCGTCTGGCGCTACTGCGACATGGGCTTCGGCCTGACCGACACAAGCACGATCAACATCGATGTCGAGGGTCTCTACTGGGCACCGTCAAACAACGTGCTCAACGCGGACACGTTCTCAGCGTTCGAGATCAAACTCTCCCACGCACGCTTCGCTCCCGACGAAGTGATCGATCCCAACTCACAGTTTCCCCAGTTCCAAAACTCCGGCCTACGGCCTCTCTACACCACGAACGTTTTCCTCGGCGAATCCCAAGAGGTCGTGCACCCACGCCAGCTCGGCTACACGTTCTCCTCGGGCGATCTCGTGATGGCCCCGACCGGCGAAACGCTGGCCCCGTTCCCGCTGAACCGTGTGACTGGCCAGCAGAAGCGCACCTTCACCTGGCGCGACACGGCCAAGCGCGGCCGCGCTGGACTCGCCAGCGGTGGCGTCGAACCGCTCGCCTATCTCGAGGCGCTAGGCCTGCCGGCACCCTTGCAGCCGTACTTCCGCACCAACGACATACAGACTATCGGTCTTCCGCTCTTGCTCGACATGGCCACCTTCCCCGACCCCGGCGCCAGCGGATTCAACGGCTGGGTCCTGAACTTGGCGGTGAACAGCTCCTCCCGACCCTTCTTCAGAGCGTTCAGCGCCGGCGGAGTCAACGTTCAGGGCAACAGTGTCTTCGTGGACCCTGATGCGGAGACCTCGGCGAACGGAGGCTTTAGTCCGGGCTCCATCCCGCCAGGTCAAGCGACTTTCGGGCGCGACAACAGTCTGCTCCTCGGCGCGGCTGATTTCGTCGTGCGCAAGAGCTTGGCCCACACCGTTTGGCTCAACACCGACTTGGCTGCGCCAAGCCTCCGCTTCTCGCAACCCTTGGCTTCGACGCCCTTCGATCAACCGCTCGGTGTAGGGGTTCGGGTTGATGTGCGCGGTGCCACCGAGATTGCCTACGACAACTCAGGCACCCAAGCGACCGACAACGACACGAACGACAATGCGGTTGTTGACTATCTTGAGGATGCGAACCTGTTGGACCTCTACGGCGACTTCTACAACGAAGTCGACGGAGTGGCGCTGAACCACTGGACCGTGAACGAGAACCCCGGGCTCACGTTCTCGGTCTCCGCCTCGGTCCCCGTGGATTCAGACTGGCGTGCCGACGCGAGCACCATCGAGGGTGCTCGCTACGTCCAGCTGCGGCTGACCATGGAGTCCGACATCGAGACTGGCGCTACCCCCTCGGTCAGCGCCATCGGCATCGCCTGGGTCGAGTGAAGCTAGGCAGCCTGGGACTCTTCGGTAGCTTCGACAGCCTTGCTGTCGTCTGCGGCCGAGTCCTTCGACTCTGAGTCCTTTGACTCCGGCGCCAAGAGCGTGGGGGACTCCTCAAGGCTCCACTTTTCGGTGTAGCTTTCGGGGTCGGCCTCCGCCGGCGCAAGGTGATCGATCGCGGCGTTGAGCGCATCGCAGAGCTCGCGCAGCTCGTCGCCCTTTCGGATCTTGCAAGTCGTCACGGGCTCGCCCGCGGCGATGGCCTTGCAGTGCTCCGTCATGCGGTACGCAGGGCCCGCAATCCGGTGGGTGAGCACGATGCCGATGCAGGTCATCAGGGGGATCATGGAGCCGAGGGTCCACGCGACGTTCTCGACCATCATGCCGCGTGCTTGACGCAGGATTTCTTCGCCGCCGCTCGGGGCCGCCTTCGCAACCTTCAGCAAGCCGCTGTTGATCAAGATGACTTGGAACAGGGCGCACGTGCACCCGATCGCTGTGAAGATGCCAACCATCTTCAGCTGAAGCGACTTGTTGATCAGCTTCTTCTTACGCTTGAATTTCTGCATGGGGATAGGTTGGGCCCAGGGGATTGTTGGGGGGGAGAGGGCCCGTTGGTGTCAAGGGGGGGGAGGCAGTGTGCGTCAGTCGGCAGCGCCGTTTCGTAGGTAGAGGACGGTCTCGAATCGCTTGACGACTTCGCGGCTGTTGATGTCTCCAAGAAGCGCAAACAGACGAATCCGAAGTCGGCCCGAGTCGGGAGTCCACAGGAACATGGGGTCGTCGAGGCCATCGCCGTCCATGTCGCCCCCGTAGTTGTCTTGCTCCTGGAGCAAGATCGGGCTCACCAGTTCGAGACTCGACGTGCCGAGGGCTGGGTCGAACGCGTTCCAGGCGAGGTCCGAGATGCCGCCGAGATCGAACGTGTCGTCCAAGTCGCCATCCGCGTTGATGTCGAAGTTGCGCTGGGCCTCCGTCACGACCGCGATGGGCGAGAACACGAGGCAAGCGCAGCCGTCGACGCTGTCCGCGCCTCCCACTGTGGCTCCCCATCGGATGTCACCGGAATCGATGAACGTACCGGTGCCAGCGGGGTCGACGGGGCGGCGATAGGCAAAGCCCACGCCGTCGCCGCGGAAGAAGACGGGGCCGCGAATGTCATCCGTCGTTCCATCGAACGTGCCTGCGGCCGGGGCGAGCTGCTCTTCAATCGGGTAGGAGATGCCTTCCCACAGAACGAGGCTGTTGCTCGGGTGCGAGGTCGAGCTCGTGCCGTCGACGCCGCGGGTCAGGGCCGTCAGCTCGGAAACGCTCGGCGCAAGCCCGTTGAACTCAATCCGCTCTTCCGAAACCGTGCCAGGCTCCACGATGACCGTACCCTCGAAGGGGAAGCCGAGGGACTCTTGAACCACCATACCGCCGGTACCGGCGGCGCTCAGGCCGGTCGCGAGCATCGTCGTCGGGTCCATGCCCTGACCGAAATCGAGTCGCTGCTCGATCTTGGTGAAGAGGTCCTGGATCAGTCGCTCGGAATAGCTCAGTCGCTGGAGTTCGCCAATGCTCGTGGCTTCACGTTGAAGCGAAGCCATCGTGGCGAGCATGATGATGGAAACGATCGTCAACGCGATCATCATCTCAACGAGAGTGAATCCCGCGGAGAGAGTCTGGGCTGATCGGGGAGTGGAGCGCATGGTTCTAGTACCGAAGGAGGTAGACGACCTGTGTGATCTGCTGCTGGCCTGCTGCGCCGCGCCACTGGACGCGGACGATGGCGGGGAGGAGCGCCGCAGTTCCGACGGTGTTCGTCGAGGTGGCGTTGCCGTCACCGTTGAGATCCCGGGGCATGCCAGCCGCGACGCCTAGGGCGCCGTCCGTGCTCGTCTCATCCGTGACCAGCTGCACCGTCACCACGTCGGTCTGTCCGGCCCACGGGTCGAGGCCCTGGATGGGGAAGGCGTCCCCAGGGATGCCACCGGGCCCGTACACAGCGATGATGTCGGCGGCCCAGTTGGAAGCTGAGTTGTCAGCAGCCCGTGCAGCGGCGTGGAGGTCCTCGACGATGGCCTGCATGGCGGACTGGGCCACCTGCTGGTCTGAAGCGCTGCGGCGGAGTGAATTCACCACCACGGAGGTCGAGGTCATCGCCAGAAGCCCGACCAGCAGAACGGAAGCGGTCACCATCACCTCGATGAGGGTGAAGCCAGCTTTGGCGCCTTGACGGCCTTGCGTGGAGCAAAGCGCCCTTCCTGGGCTGGAAGGGCCGTTTTTACGTCGAATTCTGCGGCTTGAGTGAGTCATCGTTGGATGGCTGGGAGATCAGGTTGGGCAGGCGGCTCCCGTGGGGGGGGCACGTAAGACTCCTTCGACTGCCCCGGAATCGAGACTTCAGAAGAACTCCCCTCAAGGGAACAAGGCTGAGGATCGATCCCGCATTGATCCCATCCGGGTAGACTCCTTCGCGCTATGGGCCCCGTCGCGATCACCTCATGAAGAACCGCCGCCTCCCCCGTCTCCTCCTGGGAGCCTCCATCGTCGGGTTTGGGCTCGCTGAACCCTCCTCGGCGGCCCCTGGTGGGGCTTTCCTTGAGCCGACGCTCGCGTACATCGGGCCGGGCGCGGGTTTCGCCGTAGCCGGTTCCTTCCTCGTCCTCCTCGGGACCTTCCTGATGGCCTTCGGGATCATCATGATCTGGCCCCTCAAGGCCGTCTTCAAGCTGATCGCCCGCCGTGGCCGGGGGCAGGCCAAGGTCAAGCGCGTCGTCGTGATCGGACTCGACGGCTTCGATCCCCAGATGGCCCAGAAGTACGCGGACCGGATGCCGAACTTCGCCCGCCTCAAGGCCCAGGGCTGCCATCACTCCCTAGGAACTTCTATTCCGTCGATCTCGCCGGTGGCCTGGTCAACCTTCGCCACAGGCGTCGACGCTTCACGGCACAACATCTACGACTTCCTAACCCGTGACCCATGTTCGTACATGCCCGTGCTCTCGTCGACGGAGACGAGCACGGTCCCGCGCAACATCAACCTCGGCTTCGCGAAGGTGCCCTTCGGCCAGCGCGCCGTCTACAAGGTGCTCCAGAAGAGCCAGCCCTTCTGGAAGCTCCTCGGCGCGAACCAGGTGTGGTCTTCGATCATCCGGGTCCCGATCACCTTCCCGCCCCAGAAGTTCAAGAACGGCACGCTGCTCTCGGGCATGTGCGTGCCTGACCTCCAGGGAACCCAGGGGTCGTTCAGCTTCTACACGAGCGACGAGTCGAAGCTTGGGGCCGCGACCGGTGGTCAGCGCTTCCGCGTTGTTCTGCGCGATAACGCGATCGAGTCGAACTTGAAAGGCCCGCCGGGCCCCGACAAGGTCTCGATGAAGTCGCCCTTCCGCGTCGAGATGGACGCGGCGACCGGCAAGGCGGCCATCACCGTCGGGGGCGAGACCGTGCACGTCGCGGTGGGGGAGTACACGCCCTGGATGGAGGTGCCCTTCACCGGCGTCACCGGCATCGCACGCCTGCGCATCCAAAGGTGGGACGACGAAGCCGTGAGCGTCTACGTGACGCCCATCAACATCGACCCCGAATCCCCGGCGATGCCGATCAGTCACCCGTTTGTGTACTCGATCTACCTCGCGAAGATGCTGGGCAAGTACGCGACCCTCGGCCTCGCCGAGGACACCTGGGCGCTCAACGAGCGGGTCATCGACGAAGCCGCGTTCCTCGACCAGGCCTACCTGATCATGGAGGAGCGCAAGAAGCAGCTCTGGGACGTACTGGAGAAGACGAAGAAGGGTTTCGTCACCGTCGTGTTCGATACCACCGATCGCGTCAGCCACATGTTCTGGCGCTACCTTGAGCCCGACCACCCCGCGAACGAGGGCAAGGACACCGAGGAGTTCAAGCACGTCATCCCCGAGCTCTACGGCAAGGCCGACGCGCTGATTGGTGAAGTCATGGAGAAGGTCGGTGACGACCCCGACACGGTGCTCATGGTCGTCTCGGACCACGGCTTCTGCTCGTTCCAGCGTGGGGTGAACCTGAACTCTTGGCTCCGCGACGAGGGCTACCTCGTGCTGAAGGACGGCGCAGAGACCTCCGGCGACTGGTTCGAAACGGTCGACTGGGAGAAGACCCGCGCGTTCACGCTCGGGCTCACCGGCATCTTCATCAACCGTAAGGGACGCGAGCGCATGGGCATGGTCGAGAAGGGCCCCGAGATGGACGCGCTCTGCGCGGAGATCAAGGGCAAGCTTGAAGCGCTCGTGGACCCGAAGTCAGGGGACGACGCCATCAACGAGATCTTCCTGACCTCCGAGATCCACGATGGCCCCTACGCCGACATGGCGCCTGAGCTTCTCGTGGGCTACCACCGCGGCTTCCGCCACTCGTGGGACTGCGCCGTCGGCGCGGTCTCCAAAGAGACGTTCACGGACAACACCAAGAGTTGGTCCGGCGACCACTGCATCGACCCGCGCCTCGTGCCCGGTGTTTTCTGGTGCAACCGGGATATCGCCGTCACCGACCCCACGCTCAGCGATATCGCCCCCTCGGTTCTTGACCTGTTCGGCGTCGAGATTCCGGGCTATATGAAAGGACGACCCCTTTTCGGCGGTCCGGCCACCCAAACGGCCCCGGCCCAGGACAGCGCCCGCGAAGGCGCTTCGGTTTCATGATTCTCCCACGTTGGACGGCCTACGTCGCGCTTGCGGTGATCGCGATCTTGTTCGCGACCGCTATCCCCCATAAGTCGAAGAGCATCGACCCCCACGCGGCCCGCGCGGCGCGCGCCGAGGGCAAGGTCGAGCTGCCGACGCCGGATCACCCCCGCGTGGTGGTGCTCGGCATCGACGGGATGGACCCCGACTTCCTCCGGGACGTCATGGAGCGCTTCCCCGATCGGATGAAGAACTTCCGGCGTCTTGCGGACGCTGGCGGCGGCGTCCTCGACCTGGGGACTTCGACGCCTCCCCAGAGCCCCGTGGCGTGGTCGAATTTCATCACCGGCCGCCACCCCGGCGGGCACGGGATCTATGACTTCGTCCACCGCAACAAGGAGAACTACATCGGTGTCGGCTCGACGTTCAACTCGACGGAGGGAACGGAGAAGTCGATCCCGCTGACGCCGTTCCAGTTCCCGGTCGGGGCGAGCTCGGAGCCGAACCGCACCGGCCGCGCGTTCTGGTCCATGATGATGGACGACGACGTGCCCGCTGACCTCTACCGCGTGCCCATCAACTTTCCGGTCGAGCCGTCCAAGGGCGTCAGCTTCTCAGGGATGCTGACGCCAGCGCTCGATTCGGCCTACGGCGAGTACAAGGTCTACACCACGAACCCGCCCGCCGAGAAGGCGGGACTCAGCAGCAAGTTCCGCACGGTGCGCAAGATCGGCGGCGCCGTTCGCACCCAGCTCGACGGCCCGGAGAACGCCCTGCGCAAGGGGAAGCCTCGGGCAACGGTGCCCCTGACGGCGTACATCGACGAGGACGCGAACGCCGCGATCATTGAAGTCGGTGCCGAGCGCATCGTGATGGAGCCGGGGCAGTTCTCGCGCTTCGTCAAGGTCAGCTTTGACCTGCTGCCGGCGGGCGCCATGGCCCTGGACGGCATCGTGTGCTTCTACCTGCGCAGCGTCGCCCCTGAGTTCGAGCTGTACGTCTCGCCGGTCAACTTCGACCCGATGAACCCCGTCGAGCCGGTCTCGCTTCCCGAGGAAGCCGCGGCAGAGATGGCGGAGGAGATCGGGCTCTTCTTCACCCAGGGAATGGCGGAGGACGTGAACGCCCTCAAGGGCAAGGCGCTCACGGACGCGGAGTTCATGAACCAGGCCAACCTCGTCCACCGCGAGCGCATCCGGGTTCTCGACTACGCACTCGACCGCTATACGGCCAAGAAGGACGGCGGCCTCCTGTTCTTCTACTTCTCCAGCGTCGACCTCGCCATGCACATGATGTGGCGTCACCAGGATCCAGAGCATCCGTTCTACGAGCCGGAGATTGCGGGCCAGGACTCCAGTGAATGGTCCGGCCGCGAGGGCACCACTTGGAAAGACGTCGTGGACGACCTCTACCTCCGCATGGACCCGGTGCTGGGCAAGGTGCTCGATCGAGTCGGTGATGACACGACGGTCATGGTCATGAGCGACCACGGATTCGCGCCCTACCGGCGCAAGTTCTCGCTCAACACGTGGCTTTTGGAGAACGGCTACCTCGTGCTCAAAGAGGGCGCATCGCGCGAGCTCCCAGAGGGCGACCCCAATCACGACCCCGTGCTGCTGGCGACGTCGGTCGATTGGTCCAAGACCCGGGCCTTTGGTATGGGCTTCAACGGTCTCTATCTGAACCTTGAGGGACGCGAAGCCGAGGGCATTGTGAAGCCTGGAGCCGAAGCTGACGCGCTCCTGAAGGAGCTCAAGGGCTCCCTCGAACTCATTATGGACCGGGGCAAGCAGGTCGTCTTGAGCGCAGACCTAGCTTCCGAGGTCTACGCCGGAGGGGATCGGCTCAAGGACGCCCCCGACATCGTAGTGGGCTACAATTCGGGGTACGGCAACTCGGACGAAGCCACCCTCGGCCAGATCCCGCACGCGGTCCTCACGGACAACGTGGGGGGGACGTTCACCGGCAGCCACCTCATGCACCCTAGCGTCGTGAGCGGCACATTGCTGGTGAACAGGAGGGTGACCGTGGAGGATCCTCGCCTAGAAGATCTCACCACCTCTATCCTTGATGCGTACGGCGTCAAGCCGGACCCCGCCATGACGGGCCGGCCAGTCATTCTCCATAAGTAGCCACGTCGTCCCCAGGGGCGCACCCACTCCCATGTTCGGATCCGCCGGAAAAGTCAAAATCGACCCCGACCTCCTCACCCGTATCAAGCAGATCGCCGAGGTCGCTGGTTACGCCTCCCATGAGGAGTTCATCAGCCACGTGCTGGAGCGCGAGCTCGCGCAGTTCGAGGACGCGAGCTCGGACGAAGACATCACCGAGAAGCTGAAAGGCCTCGGGTACATCAGCTAAGCTGTCTCCCTTCGAGAGAAGTCGCTCTTAGAGCGACACGCACCGCATGAATGCGATCAACCGCGCCGTCACCAAGTTTTTCGATCTGGTCCTGACGCCTCTTGAGGCTGTGAGCGACGAGTTTGCGCTGCTGTTTGTCAGCGGAGTCTTCACGATCCTTGCGCTTTGGATCTTCAAGCACATCTCCTGGCAGAAGGGGATCAAGTCCACCAAGGACAAGATCAAGGGGCACATGATCGAGATTCGGCTCTACCAAGATGACCTTCTGGTCGTCGGTAAGGCGATCGGCAAGATCTTGCTGCGGAACGTTCAGTACCTCTTCCTGAACATTGGGCCCATTGTTCCGCTGCTGGTGCCGGGCGTCTTTGTGGTGGCGCAGCTGGTTGTGCGGTATGGATTCGAGCCTGCGCCCGTGCAGCAAGTCGTGGATACGCGGCTCGCGGGTGATGGTGTGACCCTCTCGATCAAAGGCGAAAAGGCCGCGATCGCGAGCCTTGAGATCGAGCTACCAGAGGGACTTCGCCAGGTGGGTCCGGTGCCGCGTATCCCCGGCCAGAATCGAGCCAGCGCTGAGTTCTTCGCAGAGTCTCCGGGTGTCTATGACATCGTGATTCGAGCGAATGGCAGTGAAACCATCAAGCGCTTCGTTGCAGGTCCCGAGGAGGACTCCGTTCGGACCCTGCAGCCCGAGCGCGTGACCGGTTTCTTTTCCGCGATGTTGTGGCCAGCCGAAGACACGCTCGACGGCACGGGGCTGACCAACGTGGCGTTCGTGTACCCGGAGAGCGACCTTGGCTGGCTGCCCATGTCTGGACCCTTTGGCGTGCTACTGATCTTCGCCATCGCCTCATTCACCGTGGGCCTCCTCGCGCTGAAGCCCCTCGGCGTTCAGATTTGATGGCGGACGCGTCCGAAGGCCTTTTTAGCAGCCGAGTCGAACGCGCTCTCCAGGTGGCCCTCGCGGCACACCAAGGCCAGGAACGCAAGGGCGAGCCCACGCCGTACGTGGCCCACCCCGTGCACGTCGCGCTGATCCTGGCTCAGGCGGGCGCGGGTGAGGTCGCTCTTCAGGCCGCGCTCTTGCACGACGTGGTCGAGGACTGCGAGGGCTGGACCCTTCAGCGGGTGGAGGCCGAGTTTGGCCCCGGGGTCGCCCGGATCGTGGGTGATCTCACCGAGGAGGAAGGGGGCGCCTGGGAGGTCCGCAAGGAAGCCGCCCTTCAGCAGGTGGCCCACATGGGCGCGGACGCCCTCGCGGTGAAGGCCGCGGACAAGCTCCACAACGTGCGATCGCTGCTGGCTCGGCTGGATAGCGAATCCGACCACGAATCTATCTGGCGGGTGTTCAGCCGCGGGCCCGGGCCGTCGATCAACTATGCGGTCCGCCTGTCCGACGCCCTCATGGTGCGGCTGGACGAGGCTGGGCAGTTCCAAGCCCTTGGCCTCGAGCTGCAGCAGGCCGTGGCTCGCCTTACTCGCTACCTCCCGCCTGACCTCTCCCGTGAGGGAAGCCGCTAGCCCAAGGCGCTGCGTCCCTGATTCAGAGTCCCAGATCAGGGTCCCCTCCTGATCGATATGTCGAGCCCATCCGTTCCCCAGCCACCGACGAGACCCGGCCGCCCCGCTTCCCGCGGCTTGCGGCTGGGCGCCCGGGAGTGGCTGCTGGCCCTTGGGGTTCTCACATCGGTGGCGCTCTTGATCGCGGCGCTTCTCGACTTCGGCGATCCGATGGCCCGCGCGCGGTCGGAGGCGAAGAGCGGCGCGACGGCGCGGGCCGAGCTGGTCGCGCTGAGCTGGGACAATCTACTTTCGTCCGCGGCGGATCCAGCTCCTTCGCTGGGGCCTCTGGTTATCGTTGACGCGGAGGGCCTCGCCGCGTGGCAGGTCGAGCGCGTCCAGGCCCCGTCGGAGCGAATCGTGGAGCTGCGCCTAGATTCCGCGCTCTTCGAGGCGGCGGCGGGCGATCACGAGCGCGCAGAAGCGGTCATGGGGGACCTCTTGAAAGGGGCGCCTGGTGATCCCCGCGCGGCGGAGGCTCGGCTGCACCTCGCACGCTGGGCCAGCGGACGCGGCGACTTCCAAGCGGTGGAAGCCCAGCGAGCGCTGCTCTTCGGTGACGCAGAGGACGCGCACGAGCCGAGCGCCTGGGTGTACGGGATCTCTGCGGCGCTGCTCATGACGCTCGTCGAACCCGTGGATCCGGCGCGTGCCCGCCAGCTGCTCGCGGCCCCGTTGGCCCACTTGCCCCTGCCCGTTGACCGCGCACGCCTCGTGGAGGGTTCCCTCATGATCGAAGAGGATCCTTGGTGGGGCGAGCTGCGCAGGAGGCTCGCTGCCGTCGATCCAGCCGCCGACTGGGATGGGATCTTTCTGCGCGAGCTGCGCGCGGGGGACGCCGTGCGGGGATTTCTTGGTGAGAACTTCGTCGCAGGCGAAAGCACGTGGACGGTCGAGGATCGAGAGAGCGGCCTCATCGCAGCGCGCAGAGTCGGCACGGGCATCCGCGTGCTTGCGGTCGATCGTTCTGGGCTAGCGCAGTCCCTACGTTCGACCATGAATCTGGGGACGACCGAGCCCTACCAGGTGCGGTTCTCAGCCGAGGCCGCATCGCCATTCGAGGAGGTGCTGCCCGAGCGGAAGCTCGGCGGGGGCCTCCTGCGCTTTTCGGTTCACCGCGACGACCCGCTGCGCTCTGGGCGCCGCGACCTCCTCCAGCTTCGAATCGTGCGCGTCGCGCTGGTGATCCTCGCCCTTGCGATTCTCATTGCCTCGATCATGACGGCGCGAACGACGGAGCGTGCGCGCCGGCTGTCGCTTCTGCGCAGCACGTTCGTCGCCAGCGTATCCCACGACTTGCGCACGCCGATTCAGTCCATGCTGCTCATGTCCGAGACGCTAGAGCAGAACCGCGTGGCCACGGAGACGGGCCGTCAGCGCTACTTCGGTTCCATTCGTCGCGAGGCCCAACGTCTGCGGCGACTCGTCGAGGATCTCTTGGACGGGGCACGCATCGATCGCGGCGAAGGCGCGCGCGTCGAGCGCCAGAACGTCATGACTGAGGTGTACTTCGCCGAGCTGGAGAAGCTCATGCACGAGCGCGCAGGTCGCGCCGACGGCCAGCTGACCTTCGTCCTGGGTGGGCTTCCTGAAACGCTGTCCATCGACCCCGATGGATTTCATCGCGCGGTATGGAACCTCTTCGAGAACGCGCTCAAGTACGGGCGCCAGCCCGACGCGTCTGCGCAGGTGACGGTGGAGATCGGCATGGAAGAGAACGTCCTCGTCGCCCGGGTCTTCGACGAGGGGCCCGGTATCCCAGCACGTCTCTCCGAGACGATCTTCAGTCCCTTCGAGCGGGTCGCGAAGAGCGTTGACGGCGGCGCCATCGAAAAAGACACAGGCACCGGCTTGGGCCTCTCCATCGTGCGCGCGATCACGCGCGCCCACGGGGGCGATACCCAGCTTGAGCCCACTCCCCGTGGCGCGCGCTTCGTCGCCACTTTCCCCACGCAGCCATCGGGTGAACCGAGCCTGGCTTCCTGAAATGACGAGAGTCCTAGTTGTTGAAGACGAAGAGCCCATTCGCATGGCGCTCGTCGACATGTTGGCGTCCGAGGGATACGACGTGCTGGAAGCCGCCGACGGGGAGGCTGCGGTGCGCATGGCTCTCGTGGAGGACCCAGACGCGGTTCTCCTCGACCTGATGCTTCCTAAGAAGGACGGCTTCGAGGTCCTGCGCGCCATGCGCGAGGATCGACTGACCGCGACCGTTCTTATTCTCTCCGCGCGCGGCGAGGAGCTCGATCGTATCCGCGGCTTTGAGTACGGCGCGGATGACTACGTGGTCAAGCCCTTCTCGACGGCCGAGGTGCTCGCGCGGCTGCGTGCTGCTCTGGCACGCAAGGGCGGCGCGACCCCTGGTGTGGGTGAGATCGACGACGTAGCCACGGTCCGCTTTGGAGACGTCGAGGTCGACTTCAACGCCTACAGCCTCGTCCATGCCGGCGAGCGCCACGGCCTATCCCGGCGCGAGATGGATCTCCTGCGCTACTTCCTGCGCCATGACGGTGAGACCTTGCCGAGGACTCAGCTCGTCGACGAAGTTTGGGGTCCTATGCCCGGCACGGGCGAGCCGCCCACCACCCGAACGGTGGACCAGCACGTCATGAAGCTGCGCAAGAAGATCGAGGTGGACGCCACCCAGCCCAAGCACCTCGCCACGGTCCACGGGGTGGGCTATCGATTCAAGAAGCGGCCGGGAACGGCGGACTCCTGACAGCGGTGACGGTCCTGTGACACGCCTGAGGGCGGATCGAGGTACAGCTCAATGTCACCGCTTTCCGATTCACCGCTTCGCGTCCCATGCCGAACCCAGCTCTCCGCGCTCTACGTCGTATCACCCATCCACGCATCATGATCCTCAGGACGGTTTTTCTCCTTGGCCTCGGCGTAGCGCAGCCCGCTGCACAGCCTGCCGGGCTTGCGGTCGCCGCCGGCCCAGCAGCCCGGGTGCAGGTGGACCGCGCGGATCAAGAGGTGAGTCCGCGGGCGCAGCTCGGCCGCGATCTAGCATCCTGGCGAGTGGACCTGATCACGCAGAGTGAGGCGCCATCGATGCTCGTCGCTCTCCAGGCACTTGTCGTGCGCGGTGAGTCTTTGGTTATTGGCGCGCCGGATGACGTTGAAGCGGTCGAGCTGCTCACGGAGCTCTACGTGGAGGAGTTTACGCAGGCCGAGCGTGGGCTTGGGATCGGCCCCCTGCAGGCGCTCTTCCTCAAGCGCTTACGCGCGGCCCACGAACTCGACACGAGCCCCGCAGCGGTATCAATGGCGCGGGCGTCCACCGCGGTTGTGACCGTCGAGCGCATCGAGCAGCTCATCGGGACGGCGCTGTCCGCCCAGGCGGACGTGGCCACGGATCCCTTGGCGCGCCGGCGTTTGCGACCCCAGGCGCAAATGCTTAGCGCGGCGGTTGAGGATGCGCTGCGCACCGGCGAGGAGGAGTTCATCGGTCAGCTAGGAACAGCCGCGGTGGAACCGCTCAGGCAGGCCGCTCTCAAGATCACGGGGGAACGCCCGCCAGGCGGGCAGCTGGATCCACTGCGTCTACTGGTCAAGGTCAATCCAGCGGCGGCCCTCGACGTGGCGTTGGTCCACGTTCAGGCCGAGGATCTCCTGCTGAAGGTACGAGTGGTGGATGCGTTCGGAGCCCAGGATCCGTTCACGGCAGAAAGCGTTTGGACGGCCACCCCTAGCGGTGCTTTCGAATTGGTACGGCCAGAATGGGCGGAGATCGTGGCGGCGCTCTATCGTGAGCCCGCCGTGCGTGAATCGCGGGCGGACCCCTTCCTGCGTACGTTGGCCCAGCGCGGCTACGCGCCCCTTGGGCTGCAAACGCTGCTACCTGGCTGCCTCACTCGCTTGCCCCTGCCCCGCAGCCAGGTTCGTCCCGTCGTGGTGGAAGCGGCGAGAGATCTGCTCGCCAGTGCTGACGTCGACGAGCAGCTTGCTGGGCTGAGGCTGATCCTGCTGTCACCCTCGGTGGCACCTGCCTGGGAGCTGGCAAGTAGCACGAGCGCCAGCGTGAGGGAGCTGATGGCCGATGCGTTTGGGCCGCGACAGATCGCGGCGGCGTCTGTTCTTCCACAGCTTGATGCCGCCTACCGCGAAGCGTTGGGCACCTTCCTTCTCGTGGCGGACGAAGGGGAGGGCGTTGCCACGGCGGCGGCCCTGCGCGGTGCCGCGACGATGCTGGCGACTGGCGGAGAGGCGCTCATCCAGCCTGGGACCTTGATCGCTCTCTTGGAGCGCAGCCCGGCTCTGCACCCGGCTTCGCTGCTCGCCGCGCTTCCCCACGTCGCGCAACTGGCAGAGCGCGATCGCTCCCTGGTGATGGGGGCAGCGACGCGAACGGTGCTTCGCGGCATGGAAAGCGGCGATGCCGTTTGGGCGGCGCAGGCTCCCTCGGTGCTCCAATCGCTGCTCGGGGCCGCCCTCGGCCTGGGGGATGCCGAGGCGTTCCTCGCGGTGCTCCACGAAGAAGCGGACGCGGACGTTTGGCGCCAGGTCATCGAAGTCTCCCGTTCCAAGTCGAACCCCACCCGCTTCTCGCCACATCTTCAGCGGCTCAGCGCAAAACAGCAGATGCGTATCGTGCACGCGCTCTGGCGCACGGGCTACGACCACTTCGACTGGTTCAGCGAGGACGAGCTCACCCTGCGCCGCGATCATTGGCTTGAGCTAGCGGCCGACGAGACCCTTCCGCACCCCGCGCGCATCTGGGCCCTGGAGGCCATGGCGGGAGAGGAAGGCTCCCCTGCCCCGGCGGGCGCCGCCGCAGAGCTCGCCGGGATCGTTGCTGACCTCGGTCGGTGCCCTATCAGCTCCCGCGAGCTGATGTCCATGGGCCTTGATCCCGAGGAGTATCTCCGTCATCTGTTGGATCTGCCCGGCGTCCCAGCCGATGCGGTGCTTGACGTCTACATCGACGTCAAGAAAGGTGAAACGGTGGAGCGGCTTCTCGAGCGATTCCCAGCGAGTGACTGGGGGAAGTACCCGAACGCTCCGCTACTCTCCAGCGTGATCTCCGCGCTCGTCAAGCGACGGGATCCAGCGCTGAACAAGGCGCTGCTCGCCGCGAACATCCGCAGGACTCCCATCCAGAAGTACCTTGTGGACGCGCTCAACGCCGAGCGCTTTGTGGGGCACTTGCCCCTGGGCGGGGCGGTTCTCCGTACGGGCCTCGTCGAGCAGGATACGGCGATCGAATTCGTCGCGAGCTTCATGACCGACGACGCGGCGCGCTACCTCGTAGAGGCCATGGAGACGGCGCATACCGAGTCCTATCGCGACAAGCTCTTCGCGGCGCTCCAGGGACTGACGGAGCGACGTGAGGTCGCCGAGCGCTGGATGCGAAGCAGCAACGCAGCGGCTAGGCGCGAGGCGGCTGTGCTCAAGCTCTTGGAAGTGATGGACGCGAAAACGTCCACCGTGGAGGCGCGGTCGGAAGCGATCAAGGGGCTCGGCCTCTTGGACGCCCGTGACGAGCTCCCACGGCTCATCGCCCTCCTTGAGTCAGACGATGAGAGGCTGCGGCTCGCTGCGCGCGAGGCGATCGACCGCATGGGGCAGTAGCCCAGGGTGCCGCCGCTCCATGGCGCGTACTGAATAGCGACGAATAGGGTGCCGCGCTAAGCTGATCGCTCACGAAGTGACGACTCTCCGCTTGCAAAACCTCTTCGCCCCGACCCATCGCCATGTTTCCCACAACGCTCATCACAGCTCTTCTTGTCTCCACTCCCGGGCCCAAGCCGAGCGTCCAGGATTCCATGCTCGCCAGGGTGGCTGACGACTGTGAGGTCGTCTTCTACATCGGTGATACCGCCGCGATGCTCGCCAACCCGGAAGAGAGCGGGATCGCGACGTTTCTGACGGACAGTCGAGTGACCGACGCATTTCAGATGTTGTTCGACGGAGTCGAGGATGAGGCCGGACCGCTCATGGCGGGCTCCATGTCCGTATTCCAGGACATGCACGGCGCAGCAGTTGGAATCTCAACCTCGAGTGGCAACGGCCGAGTTGCGCTCCGCGGGACCGACGAGCTACTTCCGAAGCTGATGGAGTTCCTGACGTCCGCCGTAGGGAGCGAAGCCGAGGAGTTGGAGCACGACGGGCAGGTCTGCTACGCGTTCGACGACCAAGAGAATCGACTCGTTCTTGTGCAGGTGGATGGCGAGATCTTGATCTCGGCTGAAGAGATGGGTGCTCTCTCGCAAGAAGATCAGGTGCAGGACGTCGTAGAGCGGCTCGCTCAGCAGCCCGTCGCGGATTCTAGGTTGTGGTGGGAGGCGCTTGCGGAGCGCCCTTCCGATCCGACTTTCGAGCTGTTCATAGGTACAGCAGCGTTCGAAGGTGAGGTGGATCCCGAGCTGCAGATGTTCTTTGACTCGGTGGGGGGCATCTACTTTGGGTTCTCCGAAGAGGGGCCCGGGGAGATGGAGGCGGCCATGGCGGTGACCTACGAATCCTCCGAGCTCATGCTCGATCTCAGCGCCGTGTTCGAGTCGGGGGATCTCGAGCTGCTCAAGCTGGCGCCTTCGGATGCCGTCGGTGTCGGCGTCGGACGCATGGACGTTCAGGGGCTGGTCGAGGCTATCGTTGGCTTCGTCGAGTCCCTAGAGCCAGGCATCTCTGGGCAGTACGAGGATGGGCTGGAAGCCGCTGAGTCCGTCCTTGGGTTCGATATCGAAGAAGGCATCTTCGACAACATGACGGGTGACTACTTCGTCGTGCAGTGGGAGCAGGACGCGGAAAGCGTGATGTTGGGCGAAGAGGACTTCGGAGCCGCGTTGGAGAACCTCGGGACGTTCGGTGCGTTCTTCCAGGACAGTGAGCCGCTCTGGACGCTCCTCGAACTGGCCGAACAGGCAGCCGGACCAGACGTCATCACGACCCGGTCCGGCGACGGCTACGATGGCTGGGGGATCAGCGTCATGGAGGGCGCCGAATTCTTCGTTGCGCTGACGGACTCAGGCATCTTTCTCGGGACGGAAGAGCACGTCCTCGCCGTGATCGAACGACTCGGGGCTGAGGAGGCGGATGGCTTTGTCACCCCATCGATGATGAAGACCGCCGAGGACGTCACCGAAGGCATGGGGTGGTCGGTATTCAGCTCCCATTCCTTCCTCGACACCGCACTGGATGCCTTCGAACTGGGCATACAAGAAGAGTTCGCTGCGCCGGGTGAAAAGGTCGAGGTCGCGGTAGACATGGCTGAAGCGCTGAGGGAGGTGATCGGTGACGTCATGTACATCGACACGACCATCGCGGAGGATCGCTTCGTTCTTCGCCTCGTGGCTCGCTAGGAGGACAGACTCCTACCTCTCCGGCGCCCCGGCCCCTTGGGGTTTGCGTTCCTCCCCATGATCAACCTGACCTTTCACGCCCGGGAGTACCGCGCTGACGACGGGTTCGACGCCGTCGAGATGAACTACCGCGGTTCCACTGAGGCGGGGTTCGTCGTTTCGCGGGCTGGGGCGGAGTGGCTCAGGGTCGGACCTGGCTATCGCGTCCTGAAGACGGTGGCAGCGGGCGTCTGTTCGACGGACCTCGACCGACGCTTCCTCCCGTTTCCACTCCCGCAGATCACGGGGCACGAAGTGCTCGCCGAGGAGCTTGGCGGAGGGGTGCGCTACGCCATTGAGATTAATGCCTCTCGCTTTGCGCGGGGGAGCCACGACGCATGCGCCGCCTGTCGTCCACCTCTCGAGCGGCACTGCCCGCATCGTCTCGTGCTCGGCATCCACGACCTTCCCGGCGGCTTCGGGCCCTACGTCCTCGCGCCCGTGGATGCGCTGGTGGAGATTCCCGCCGAGCTAGAGCTGGAGACTGCCGTTCTCATGGAACCTCTCGCGGCAGCGTTTCGGGCCGCTGAGACGGTCGGCCTTCAGGCGGGGGATCGGGTGGCAGTGATCGGGCCAAGGCGCCTTGGCATGCTCGTGATCGCTGCGCTCGCATCGAGGCGCCGGACGGAAGGGCTCGACATTGCGATCACCGCCCTCGCGCGACGGGAGGCGCTTAGGCCGACAGCGCTTGCCATGGGGGCCGATGACTTTGCTCTCACCAACGGCCCGGACGTAACTCACCTCACCCGTAGCTTCGACGTAGTGATCGACACGACGGCGAGTCCGGAGGGCTTCCTCCAGGCCTGCGAGTTCGTCCGCCGCGAGCTGCACCTAAAGTCGACCCACGGTCAGCCCTGCGGTGGTCTCTCGCAAACCACCGCCATGGTGGTGGATGAAGTGTCTCTGCGGCCGTGGAGCCAGGAGGTCGAACTTCCGAAGCCTTCGCCCCAAGAGTCAGACTGCTTCGTCGGCGCATCGTCCCTGGTCGTAGAGAGCCTTGCCGCGGTCGACCATGCGCTCCGTCCATCCTCAGATTCTGAGCGCGGACTCGTTCGGCCGCTCGGGACGATCTTTTTGCGCCCCAACGGGGACGGCGCACCTATCGCACGGCTCTTGGACCGCGGTGTCACCCTCTCCACCAGTCGCTGCGGCGACTTTCGATCGACGCTAGCGCGGCTCACCGGGGATGGAGAGCTGCGCCGCATCGGAAGGGCGATGATTACCGATCGTTTCAACCAGGGCGAACTCGGCGCCGCCTTCGAAAAAGCTCGCGGTCACGATTGCCTCAAGGCGCTCGTGACGCCGATCTCGTCGGCGCTGAGCTAACTGCCCTGGCGATCAAAGGACGATCGAAGCGGCAGCGAGGCCAGCGGTCAGAAGCCCAAGGGGAACTTGAACGCGACCGATCTTCGTGAGCATCAGCGCTCCCTTCTCCTGAGCCGCCTCGTTCTTCGAGAGGACGAACTTGGAGATCAGGCCGTAGCCCAGGAGGAAGCCAACCAGGATCGTGCCGGCGAGGGTCGCGATCGTGACGATGCCGTTCACAGGCGCGGCCTTGAGAAGCGTCCCCAGGTGGGGGAGCACCTGAAGCGTCCAGAGCACGCCGAGAACGAGCATGCCGACGCCGATCATTCCTTGGTACGGCGCGACCTTCTCGAAGAGCTCTTTGGCGTCGGGCTTCTTGGCGATGAGGAGGGAGGAGGCAGCGATCAGGCCGCCGACGATGGCGAGGATTGGAAAGAGCATGATTGGGTGGGGCGCGGGGCCGTTCGTAGGTGAAGAAAAGTGCGGTTCGCAAAGCGCGTTCCCGCTCGTCTGGATCGAACGGTACCCAGCGAGGAGCGGCCTGAAAGGGCCATTCAGCGCTCCTTGGCAAGGCCGGGCGAGCTGTGACAGGCGGGTGACAATCCCTGGGTCAGACCGAGCCATCGCGTCCAAAATGGCCCGCCGGGCGAAGCTTCTGATATGGCGCACGATGCTCGACCCATCCTCGTGACCGGCGCGACCGGCTACATCGGAGGACGGCTTGTTCCGCGTCTGCTCGAGGCGGGCTACTCCCTGCGCTGCATCGCGAGGTCGCCGCGCAAGCTGGAATCACGGATCTGGGTGAACGATCCCAACGTGGAGATCGTGGAGGCCGACGTCGGCGACACGGAGGCCATGGCGGCTGCAGCGGAAGGATGCCAGGCCGCGTTCTACCTCGTGCACTCCATGCAGGTTGCGGGGGCGGGCTACCGCAACGTTGATCGAGACCTTGCACGCAGCTTCATCGACGCGGCCGAGCGCGGAGGCGTGGACCGCGTGCTGTACCTGGGTGGACTTGGGGAAACAGGCGACGACCTCTCCGAACACCTCGCCTCCCGCCGCGAGGTCGAGGAGATCCTCAGCTCGACCCGCGTGCCCGTCACGATCTTCCGCGCCGCCATGATCATCGGTTCGGGATCCGCGTCGTTCGAGATCCTGCGCTACCTCGTGGAGCGGTTGCCCTTGATGATCACGCCTAAGTGGGTGGTCACCAAGTGCCAGCCGATCGCGGTACGCAACGTTCTGACCTACCTCGTCGACGCGCTGGACGCGCCCGAGTCGATTGGACGCAAGCTCGATATCGGCGGACCTGACGTCGTGACCTACAAGGAGCTCATGAACGTCATGGCGAAGGCGCGCGGCCTGCCCAAGCGTCGGGTGCTCGCGGTGCCGCTTCTGACCCCGAAGCTGAGCTCGGCCTGGATTCACCTCGTGACCCCCATCAGCGCCCGAGTGGCCCGCCCCTTGGCTGAGGGGCTGCGCAACGAGGTGGTCTGCCGTGATCACGATGCCGAGCGCATCCTTCCCCAGGAGCTTCTGGGAGTGAAGGATGCCATCGAGGCCGCGCTGACACGCATCGATGAACAGGACGTGGAGACCACGTGGAGCGCGGCAGGCCCCATCCCCGGGGATCCCGGCTGGGCCGGCGGCGAGGTCTTCCGTGACTCATGGACAGTGCTCATAGCCGCGTCTGACGCCGCGGCCTACCGGGCAGTCTGCAAGGTGGGCGGCGGCCACGGATACTTCGCCCTCGACTGGCTTTGGCACGTTCGGGGCTGGATGGACCGACTGGTGGGTGGACCTGGCCTTCGGCGAGGCCGCCGCGATCCCGAGAACGTGGCGTACGGAGAGGCCCTCGACTTCTGGCGCGTCACCGGGATCGAGGCCCCGGAGCACCTGGCCCTCCGCGCAGAGATGCGCCTGCCGGGCGACGCACTCCTGGAGTTTCACATCGAAGGCGTGGAGGAGGAGCCCGGAGCGCCCGCCGGGTCCGAGCACGTGCGCGTCGTGCAGACGGCCTCGTTTATCCCGCGCGGGCTCCTCGGCCTCGCCTATTGGTACTCCGTCATCCCACTCCACGGCTTCGTCTTCCGCGGCATGCTCCGGGGGATCCGCAAAATGGCGGAGAAGGAAGCCCACCCCAGCGGGCGCCCCAAGTCCTGGCGCGATCCCAAGGTCCATGCGGTGGAGCCTGAGCGCCGCTGGCGGCGGATGACCCCGGGGACCGCCCTCGCCGATTCTTAGCGCTAGGACGGCGGCGTACGCATCAAGGCAACGCTTTGCGCAAGTCGTCTGGGGGACCATGCGACAGGGCTTACCGTCGCCTTCACCATGCTCGTCTTGGAGATGGCCCTCACGCTTAGGCCCGGCAGCGAACTTCGCCGATAGCTCAGCACCCAACCCAGGATTGATCCCACGAGTGCACCGGAGAAGAGCACCGGTGCGTGCAAAGTCCGCGCGGTACCCAGCGTGCAAGCACACGTGAGCAGCAGGCCTGCCCCGAAGGCTGCGCTCGGGATGATGCAGACCAGATGTTGGGCCCAGCCCGACGTGACGGAACTTCGTACTGGAAGTGTCTTCGGCATAGGGGCGACTTTCGTTCCGGAGGATGAAGCGGAGAGATCGAATCCCATGATTCGGTACTCACCCCAGGGCGTGCGCAGAATTGGAGGCATGGGAGCCACACGCGCGCTCGAAAGTGAGAGGCTCTTCTACGTTGGAGAAGGGAGGCAGCCTGCTAGCCTAGGCCCCATGAGCACCGACGATCCCTGGGACTTCTATCCCTGTCGCGTCAACGACGCGCCCGCATCCATCGCCCTGGCCATGCGCTACCAGAGCGAGGCGAGGCCCGGCGAGCTCGATACGCTCTACGTCGCCGGCGTTGAGCTGGAGGACGCGGGAGAGCACGGCATGGGGACGGCCGCCGAGGGCGAAGTTCTCTACGGCGCGGAGGAGGAGTTCACAGAGCGGCTAGCTCCCCTCGGGTTCGTGCCCGTCGGACGACTGCGCAACAAGGGAGAGTGGCAGGTGTCGTACTTCGCGGCGAGTGGGAAGGAAACGGAGTTCCACGGGATGCTCGCGCTGACGCTGGCCAGCACCGGCCGCGACGTGTGGACTCACATCGCGCCCGATCCGACCTGGGACTACTACGACTCATTCTTGGTGCCTGACCCCGAACGCCACCAGTGGATGATGGACCGGCGAGTGGTGGAGAGCCTTGAAGAGAGCGGCGACTCGCTCGTCGCCCCCCGCACGGTGGATCATGCGGCCCGGTTTCCGAGCCGCTCTTCTGCGGACGCCTTCGCAGCCGCCGCCGAGGCCCTCGGCTTCACCGCAAGCGACTCCGACGAGGAAGACTCAAAGTGCTTGGTAGAGGTCAAGCGGGAGGATCCTGTCAGCCTTGCGCACATCCACGGAGTCGTCATGGAGCTTGTGGATCTAGCCGTAGCCCACGGCGGCGACTACGACGGATGGGGCTGCGAAGTGCAGGCCGGCGAGAAGCAGACGTCGTAGGCCGGGTGGATTGTCAGATGCGATTCGGTTGGGCTTGTTAGCACAAGCGCGAACTTCGCGGATAGGCTCTCCGCCGTCATGGCGGATCGCATTGTCTATCAGGTTGAAAACCTGCACAAGTTCTACGAGCAGCGTGAGGTCCTCAAGGGCATCACGCTGGCTTTTCAAGAGACCTCGAAGATCGGGTTGATCGGGGCGAACGGTGCAGGAAAGAGCACGCTCTTGAGGATCCTTGCCGGGGTCGACAAGGAGTTCGAGGGAATCGCGCGTACGAACGGCGACATCAGCGTTGGGTATCTGTCCCAGGAGCCCGAGCTCAACCCGAGGAAGAACGTCAAGGGCAACATCGACGAGGCGGTTGATCACTTGCGGCGAATCGAGGCTCGTTACTACGAAGTCATGACCTTGATGGGGGAGGCCGAAGGGGCGGAGGTCGACAAGCTCAGCCGGGAATTCGATCACCTCCAGCACGAGATGGACGTCAAGGACATCTGGAATCTGGAGCAGCACCTTGAGCAGGCCATGCATGCGCTGCAGGTCCCGCCGCCCGATCGTGAGGTGGACAAGCTCTCCGGCGGCGAGAAGCGGCGCGTTGGACTCTGCAAGCTGCTCCTCGAGCGCCCGGACATGCTGCTCTTAGACGAGCCTACGAACCACCTTGACGCGGACTCCATTCTCTGGCTTGAGACCTACCTGCTTGAGTATCAAGGGCTCGTGATCCTGATCACCCACGATCGCTACTTCCTCGACAACGTGGTGGACACGATGCTGGAGGTGGCAGGCGGCTTGGCCACGGCGCATGCGGGTAACTACAGCGCCTACTTGGAGTTTGAACGCACGCGCCTCGACGTCAAACGCAAGCACGACGCGCTACGGGACAAACGACTCGAGAAGGAGCTCGAGTGGATCCGTCGTACGCCCAAGGCTCAAACCAAGCAGTCCAACTCCCGCCTGCGCGCCTACCAGGATTTGGCCGACGAAGTCAGCGCTGAAGAACAGGTGCAGTCGGTCGAACTTCGTATTCCGCCGGGCCCGCGGCTTGGCGAGAAAGTCGTACACATCAAGAACCTCAAGAAGGGCTACGGCGACCGCGTTCTCTTCGAGGGGCTCACCTTTGATATTCCACCCCAGGCCAAGCTCGGAGTCATCGGCGGCAACGGCCGCGGCAAGACGACACTGCTTCGCTTGATCCTGGGCGAGGAAGAGCCGGACGAAGGCCACGTCGAGATCGGGTCGACGGTGGTGATCTCGGTGATCGAGCAGTCCCGCGATTCCCTAGACGACACCAAGACCGTCTTTGAGAACATCACCGGGGGGAACCAACTGCTCCCGTTCGGTCGAACCACGATCGACGCCCGCGCCTATGTGTCGCGCTTCAACTTCAAGGGTGAAGATCAAGCACGTACCCTCGGCGAGTGCTCGGGCGGCATGCGCAACCGCGTGCTGTTGGCTCGAATGCTGCGTAGGCCCGCCAACCTCGTGATCATGGATGAGCCGACGAACGACCTCGACCTCGACACGCTGCGTGTACTAGAGGAAGGCATCTCGCACTATCCCGGCTGCATGATCATCGTGACCCACGACCGGTACTTTCTGGACAAGGTCGCAACCCATATCCTCAGCTTTGAAGAGGATGGCAGCGTCGTCTTCCACCAGGGTGATTTTCAGTCCTACCAGCGCATCAAGAGCGAAGGCCCGAAGGACGCAGGTGGAACGCACCGCAAGTTCGCGCGCCGCTAAAGAGACTCTGCTGCGGCCACTCTTGGGAGCCTCCTTCGCGGACCTCAGAGCTTCAACAGCTGCGAGAGCTGCTCCATTCCGGAGCGCTCAAACTCTCGGTCCTTGTGCTCTACGGCCCACACTACGCGGCTGAGGGCCGCGTGAAATTGGAGGCGCATAAGGAGCGCTTGCTCGGTGTCGTCGAGCGTACGGCCGTAGCCTGATTGGAAGGCTGACCAAAGGTCGCTGCGGTCCGAAGGGATCGACGAAGCGACTCTCTCGAGGTCGACGAACGACCAGTCGGCGCGCGCGTGTTCGAAGTCGATGATGCGCAGCGTCGAGCCCGTGACGATCCAGTTGCGGGCGGTGAAGTCGCGGTGACATGGGGCTCGCGCGGGGATCTCCATGCTGGTGGGCCACGGAGCGCTGACGCGGGCGTGGACCTCGTCGATGACTTGGCTGGTCAGCGGCGAATTCGGGAGCGCGCGCGCGCGTTCGCTCCAGGCGGCGGACCGTGTCGTCAAGGCTGCCGCGACGTCGACGGGATCTTCGTCTTGCCACGGGAGCTCGTGGAGGCGTCGCAACCATCGGCCAGCCTCCGCGTAGTGTTCGGCTTCACGATCTTGGGGGACGCTGCTGAGCAGCAGCGGCTGGCCCGGGACGGCTTCGAGGATGAGCGCACGGAGCGTGCCGCCTTGGGCGGCGATCAGCCGCGGGCAGGAGCCAACCGCCGGCGCCCAGCGTTCGTAGGCGGCGCGCTCTTGGGCGAACTTCGCCGGCTGGCGATGGCGCTTGACGTAGACCTCGTCGCCAGAAGCGAGCGCTGCGTGCCAGACGTCGGACTCGCCGTGGTCCCACGATGCGTCCCGCCAGGTCGCAACGGGACCGCACTCCTCTACTGCGAAGTCCGCAAGGTCAGCGGGCGGGAGCACTTTGCCAATGCTCGACACGCTCTAGCTAACCGATCGATCTTCGAGCGCGCCGGCGTCGCGCAGCGCCCTGAGGACGCTCTCCTTCACGGACGGACGGCAAACCACGAGCTCGTGGTTCTTCGGATCGCGCTGGTTGTACACGTGGGGCGTGCCGTCGAGGCGGCAGACGTGCCAGCCGGCGCTCAGGGCGATGGTCTCGGGGGCGCAGGTGTCCCATTCCTTGAGGCCGATCTTATGAACGTACATGTCGGCGTCGCCCGCGAGGAGCATCGCGACCTTGTTGCCAGCCGAGCCAGCAGGGGCGAGCTCGCCCCCAATGCTCGACGCGAAACGCTCGACCCACTCCGGCGTGTGGCTGCGGCTCACTGCGATGCGCGGGACCGCAGGGGAGGGGGAGTCGCCCTGGACCACTTCGAGGTCGCCTTCGCCTACGACGCCGCTGCGCTGGGCTCCGTCCTGGGAGACGCCGTAGTAGATACGTCCTTGGGAGGGGAGCGCGACCGCGCCGAGGGCGCACTTGCCGTCAACCGCAAGGGCCACGTGCACGGCCCAATCATCGCGCAGCTGCGCGTACTCCTTCGTCCCATCGAGGGGATCGACGATCCAGACGCGCGATTTTCCAAGGCGCTCCGGGGTGTCGATGGTCTCTTCGGAGAGGATGCCGTCGCTTGGATAGCGGCCGGTCAGAAAACCGTGCAGGTAGCCGTCGCACGCCTGGTCGCAAACGTCGCCGAGGGTCTTGCCTTCCCAGCGCTTTTCCTCGCGAATGGCGAGGCCGCGTGCGCCGGCTTCCCGGGCGGCCTGCATGGCGAAGGTGAGGTCCCGGTCGATCGTGGCTGCGTCCAACATGTTGCTCTTGAGTGAAGAAGTTAGGAGGGCTTCGCGGTGCTGCCCGGCCATGCGCCGAATCCGCCGACCAGGTTGTGGAGGCCTTCGACGCCTTCTTTTGCGAGGTGATCGCAAACGGCGGCGGAGCGGCCGCCCATCGCGCAGTAAATCAGCACGGGGCGTCCGTCGGTGGGGAGCTCGGCCCTGCGCTCCTCGATCTCATCCATCGGAATGAGAACGGCCCCTTCGACGATGCCGGCGGCGGTCTCTTCGGGGGTGCGCACGTCGACGATGAGCGCGTTCTCGCCGGCTTCTTTCATCAGGCGTAGGGCTTCGTCGCCCTCGACGTCTTTCCAGAGCTGTCCGTCTTCAATCATTTCAGGTGTCAGGTTGTCGCCCGATGCCACCTTGGCAAGTAGGCGTTGGAGGATGTCGATGCGCTGCTCGAGGTCTTCGCGCACGGCCTCGACCGAGCGCGACGCCGCGCGACTCGCGTCTTCGGCGGCGCGCTGGGCAGAGGTGGCGCGGGTGTAGGCAACGAACGCGACGAAGAGCACGGCCGCGCTGCTGGCGATGGAGATCCACATGGGGGGCTAGCGGTCCTGGGCTGCGATGCTCGCGGAGCGGGGGACGAGGAAAGCGGCGCTGGCGGTGAAGCCGTGCAGGAACGGCTCTCCACCCACGGGGCCGATCTCGCCGCTTGCGGAGAAGCCAGCGAGGGGGAAGCCGGGGCCGAAGTTGGATTCGATGAGGCCCGCGTCGTGGTGGGGCTTTCCGAACATGTCCTTGCCGCGGCCGCCGCAGGTGAAGAGCAGACCGCCAATGGCCTGGCCCATGGACTCGAGGCCTGCGAATTCGAGGCAGGACTGAAGCTCGGAGGCCGCGGAGCCAGAGTCGCGGACCATGAGCTGCAGCGTGGAGCCCGCGCGCAGCTCGTCGTCCGCGATCGCGACGCCATGGCGCTTGGCGTCGAGGCCCATGATGCTGCGCACCAGAAGGTCTCCCGATCGAAACGACTTCTTGGTGGCGTCGACGGCGCGTCCCACGAACGCGCCCTTCTGAAAGAGCGCGCGGTCTTCTTCGTCGAGGGCTTCGAGTGTTTCGAAGAGCACCTTCGCGGCCGCCTGACCCTTGAACTCGAGGACAACGCTGCCCTCGACCTTTGTCGCCACGAGGGGAGGACCGATCGGGCGACAGCCTTGGCTCACCGCGTTCACGACCTTCGTTTCTCCCTCGAGGACGATGGCAAGGGCGCCTGAGTTCACGGGGTCTGCGCCCGCGAACAGGATGTTCTGGCCAGGGGCGACGCCGCCGCTAGCCAGGCCGCCCGCCAACGGCACCTCGGGGTAAAGGCTGTGGAACTGCTTGAGCCAAGGGGTCGCGGGAAATGAGAACGGGTCCGCGAGGAGGATCACGCTGGCGCGCTCGGGGTCGCGAATATCGAAGTTGCCGATCCTCACGCCTGTTTCCTCGTCGGCGGAGAGGTGGGTGACGCGCACGTCGGTCTTCGGGAGGGTCGCGGCGAGAACCGTGAGGCTGGGTGAGTCTTCGGCCTCCTTCCCCGTGCCCACCGTCCATGCGCCGGTGCAGCCGGCAAGCGCCCGCGTCCCGGTGGCCTCGACGAGCTCGCCGGAGGCGCGCGCGAGATCACCGCCGTAGTGGTGCGTGAGGAACGCGAAGACGACGTCCGGGGAGTCGCCGCCCAGCTGGGTGTCGATGTCGTCGGCCACCTCGCCTACGGCCGCGTCCAGATTGGATTCGGTGGAAAGCGCGGAGGCGCAGCGCATGGTGAGGGCCGGGGACGTCATCGGGATGAACGCTGGGTCGCGATCCTAGTGGAGCTTCTCAACGTCGAAAAGGGACTTCCAGCTGGCGACGAGGCTCGCCGGGAAGTTGTGGTCGCGCTCCTTGACGGCTACGCCGTAGGTCGCCGTTTGGCGGATCCACTGCTCGCGCTCTTCCGCGGTTCCTTGGTCGGCCGCCCAAAGATCGACGTCGTGCATGACGACCTCGAAACCGTTCGATTCATCAAAGCGGCCGATGACCGCGCTTCCGTCCGAGCACTCGATGACGAGATTCATCCCGTGGGGTGCATTCATGATGTTCTGAGCCATGGGCGGAATTGTACGGCCCGGCCCGCGCTGGGGGCTATCCTGTCCGGCGTATGCAAGCCTCAGAATTCATCTGGATGGACGGCAAGTTCATCCCCTTCGCCGACGCCACGGTCCACGTCCTCTCCCACAGCCTCCATTATGGGAATGCGGTGTTCGAGGGGATCCGTGCCTACTCCACGCCGAAGGGACCCGCGGTGCTCCAGCTGGAGGCCCACGTCAAGCGGATGTTCCGATCGAGTCGAGTGCTAGATATGGCGCTGCCATTCACCCCGGCGGAGATGGAGACGGCCATCCTCGAGCTCGTGCGCCGCAACGGGCACAAGTCCTGCTACATCCGGCCGCTGGTCTTCCGCGGGGCCGGGCCCCTTGGGGTGCTGCCCAAAGGCAACCCGATTCACGTGAGCGTGGCCACCTGGGAGTGGGCTTCGCTGCACGGGGACGGTGGGGTCGACACGGGGGTTGATGTGGGCTTCAGCTCCTGGCGCCGAATGGCTCCGGGCACGCACCCCTCCATGGCGAAGGCGTCTGGCAACTACCTGAACTCTCAGCTCGTCGTCCAAGAGGCCGTGCGTCACGGCTACGCGGAAGGCTTGGTGTTGGACGTGGACGGCTACCTCTCGGAGGGCAGCGGTGAGAACGTCTTCCTCGTCGAGAACGGCGAGATCCTCACGCCGCCCATCGGCAACTCGATCCTCGCGGGTATCACGCGCGGGATGGTCATGGAGATCGCGGCCGAGCTCGGCATCCCCGTGCGCGAGGCGCGCATCCCGCGGGAGGCCGTGTTCTTCTGCGAGGAGATCTTCATGACGGGGACCGCGGCGGAGATCACGCCCGTCCGCAGCGTGGACGGCAAGCCGCTGGAAGCGTCTGCGCCCGGCCCTGTGACGAAGAGGCTGCAGGAGGTCTTCTTTGCCCGGGTGAAGGGAGAGGCTCCGGATCCGAGCGGCTGGTTGACCCACGTCGACGCGGCGGGCGCGTAAGGCATGGATGGGATTCCCGAGCGTTGCGTCGATGGCGCCGCGTTGCTTTCTCCCAGGGCTGCTAGCTCGATGGGAGCGCTTGTCCACGCCGATTGGGCGATTGACGGAACTGCCTCGATGCAGCGACGCCTGGAGGTCCAGGACTTCAAGGCGGCACTCGCGCTCGTGAATCGGATCGGCGCGGCGGCGGAGGAAGAGAACCACCACCCGGACCTGCTGATCTCGGACTACCGTTTCGTATCTGTCATACTCACGACCCATGACGCGGGGGGCCTCACGGCCAACGACTTTGTCATGGCGCGGCGCTGCGACGCACTCGCCTCTGAATGACTGGGAACGAGATCTAGCCCTGCGATGAGATCCGTGTAGGCGGACTTCGAGCGTTTGGGGGGCTAGAATCTAGCCATGCGCTTCTCCGTCGCTTCGGCTACCTCCGTTCTGCTCTCTCTCCTTTCCCTCGCTGCCGTCGATGCGGCGGCCGCGCAAGCCGGCGACCGCGAAGGGGATCCGCAGACGGATCTACCGGCTGACCTCATGATTCCGGCGGCGCCGGTGCTGTCCCCCGAGGAAGAGCTCGCGACGTTCAAACTGCCGCCTGGGTTCGTGATCGAACTCGTCGCAGCGGAACCCCTCGTCGTGGATCCGGTGCAGATCACCTTCGATGAGATTGGGCGCATGTGGGTCGTCGAGATGACGGGCTACATGCGCGACATCGACGGGACCGGCGAGCAGGATCCGATCGGCAATATCGCGGTGCTGACGGACGAGGACGGCGACGGGACGATGGACTCACGGGGCCTCTTTGCTAGCGAGCTCGTCTTGCCGCGGGGGGTGGTGCCGCTGCACGGCGGTGCGCTTTGCGTGCTGCCACCTGAGCTGGTGTTCCTTCGCGACGAGGACGGCGACGGAGAGTTTGACACGCGCGAAGTCGTAGCGACGGGGCTCAAGGCTGGGCTTGGCAATCCTGAGCACGCGATCAACTCGCCGACGATCGGTCTGGACAACTGGATTCACTTCGCTAACTGGAGCAAGCGGGTTCGCCGCGTCTTCGACGAGGACGGCGAAGCGCGCTGGGAGATCGAGCCGGTGCGCGGGGGCGGACAGTGGGGGCTCAGCATGGACGACGTGGGGCGCTTCGTGCGCAACACGAATCCGAACCCCTTGTACTGCGACATCGTTCCTTCGCACTACGCGGTGCGGAACCAGCACCAGCGCGGATTCCACGGGGCGTTTGCAGGGGTCGAGGCGAAGAACGCGACGTTCCCCTCGCGGATGAACCCCGGCGTGAACCGGGGCTACCAGGCCTCGACGCTGCGGGACGATTTCACCCTCGCATCGTTCACGGCGGCGTGCTCTCCGACAGTCTTGCGCGGCGAGGGGCTCGGGGCGGATGCGAACGGCGACATCTTCGTTTGCGAACCCACTGGCAACCTGGTGAAGCGCTACAAGCTTGGACCTGCGGAGGGGAGCGCGCGCTTGGTTGCGAAGAGCCTGCACGCGGAGTTCGACTTCTTGACGTCGACCCACGAGCGTTTCCGGCCCGTCGCCGGAACCACGGGGCCGGATGGTGCGCTCTACCTGGCGGATATGTATCGCGGCCTCGTTCAGCACAGGATCTTCCTGACGAGCTTCTTGCGCAAGCAGATCCTCGAGCGAGGGCTGGACGGTCCCATGGGGCTGGGACGTGTTTGGCGCGTCCGCAAGGTGGGGGCGGAGGTCATACGACCCGACGTCGATTTGATGGCGGCGTCATTGGTAGAGCTTGCCGAAGCCCTGGGGTCGAAGAACTCCTGGGTGCGGGACCAGGCACAGCGGCTGCTCGTGGAGATTATCGATGGCGAGCCATCGGTGCTGAAGACGCTGCGAGAGATGGCGACGAAGAGCGCCCCGATTCCGGCTATTCATGCGCTCTGGACGCTGGACGGCGTGGGCTACATGAAAGCAGACGTGCTCAAGGCGGCGCTCAGGGCCAAAGATCCTCGGATCCGTTGCGCGGCCACGGAGATTGCTGGTCCGTGGCTCGATCTGGAAGGCAACGATCTCCTCGATGTTGTAGCGACGATGGTCGCGACCGAGCGGGATCCGCGCGTACGCCTCTACGCGCTCTTGGCCCTCGGTGAGTCCGGGTCGATCAGGACGGTGCAGGCTTTTGCGGACCGAATGACGGCGGACGCGTCTTCGTCTCTTGAGCGCTCCGCCGTGCTGTCGGGACTTGAGTTCCGCGAGGCTCTCTTCCTCGACACTCTCGCGCAGCGCGGGCAGTGGAAAAGTGAGCGCCCCGGGCGCAAGACCCTGATCAAGGATCTCGCGGCCTGCATCGGCAAGGAGGCCCTCTACGCCAACGTCGAGATGGCGGTGGACCATGCGCTGAATCATGGGTCGAAGTGGTGGAGTGGTGCTCTTGTCGACGGCCTCTATGCCACCCGAAAGAAGGGACCGAAGGGCGAGCGGCTGCCGCTTCCACTGCGCGCGATGCCTGTTGCGCTAGCTAGCTCTAGCGCGGCTGCGGAACTCGAGGAAGGCTCCATCGAAGCCACCATCAGTGAGGGCTGCACTTGGCCCGGCAAGCCCGGCGCCGTGGCAATCGAGGTGCCCCGCGAGCTCACAGCCGCCGAGCGACTCCAGTACGAGCGCGGCGCCGCTGTCTTCGCCGAGGCGTGCGCGTCCTGCCACCAGGCCCACGGCGGCGGTCAAGACGGCAAGGCCCCCACCCTCCGCGGCACCCGCTATGTGGTGGGTGATGAGCCCCGCCTGATGAAGATCCTGCTCCACGGCCTCGCCGGCCCCGTGGTCATCGACGGCCAAACGTGGAACCAGGAAATGCCGCGCTACGAGGGCACCGACGACGACCTAGCCGCCGTCCTCACCTACATCCGCCGTTCATGGGGCAACGGAGCCGACCCCATCACCCCCTCCCAAGTGACCAACCAACGCACCCAATCCGCCGGCCGCACCCACCCCATGACCGCCGACGAGTAACGCGATTCTGCTGCATAGCGAACCAGGTTGAAATTGCGCAGGAGCGGATTCT
>CAYQKK010000018.1:76300-79112 GCA_964417955.1 uncultured Planctomycetaceae bacterium | reverse complement strand
CTCGGGCGGGGCCGAGCGGGGCCCCTCGCGCAGGAGCGCGAGAGGCCCTTTGGGGGGGGCGCCTTGGAGAGAGACGGTCTGACCCATGACGGCTTGGGTCATGCCGGCTTGGGCTGGCCGCCGCCCGTCCGGAGGACGCATGCGCGGCGAGCGCCAGAGAAGCTGCACTGTTGCGGCGGTAGGTCGGTTCGGCCCAGATGCATTGGTCGCAGTCATTCCCGGTACCGTGCCGCACGCCGTCGACCTGCCGGTACCGGTCACCTGCCGTCGACGCGTGGCGGCCGGCTTGAGCCACTGAGGTTTGCCCGCTAGGCCCAGCCGACAGACCCCAGCCCCTGCCGCCACTGAGCCCCTAAGCCTGCTAGGATGCCGGCCATGGCATTCCCTCTCGATACGGTGACGAGCCCTGCGTGGGTGGCGGAGGTCGAGCGTGACCCCATCGCGCTCCTAGCCGACCACGCCCACTGCGAGCTCAAGGCGGCGGCTTCTGCCCACGCCTTGATTGCCAAGAACCCTGGCCACCACGAGTTGGCCCGGGCGCTCACCGAGGTCGTCATCGAGGAGATGGAGCACTTTGCCATCGTCTTGAGAGAACTGGACTCCCGGGGCGGCACGCTGGGGGAGCAGACCGAGAACGCCTATGCGTCGGCACTGCACAAGGGGTCGGCGGGGACACGCAACAGCCTCGTGCTCGACCGGCTCGTGATCGCGCACCTCATCGAGGCCCGGAGCCTGGAGCGCTTTCATCTCTTGAGCCATCACTCGACCGATGAAAGGCTGCGGGCGCTCTTCGCGGACTTGCTTCCGTCTGAAGCCGCGCACCAAGGCATGTACGCGAAGTTCGCTCGGGAGATCTTCGGGCGCGGAGCCGCCGAGAAGCGCATCGCAGAGCTACGGGCGCTGGAAGGCCGCATCATGGGGGCGCTGCCGCCAGGGCCGACCGTGCATTCGGGCGACCCGACCGCGGGTCAAACGGTTCCGTCAGCCGTTGAGGCCGAGAGCGCGCCGTGAAGGCCTACCACGTGACCCTCTTGGGGCGCGTGCAGGGCGTGGGCTTCCGCTGGCACACTCGCCTCGAGGCCCGCGCGCTCCGCATCAACGGCTGGGTTCAGAATCTTGACGACGGGTCGGTGGAAGCGTGGATCGAAGGCGACGAGGTCGGCGTGGAAGAACTCTTGGAGTGGCTTCGATCAGGACCGTCAGGTGCCGCGGTGGATGAAGCACTCGTAAGGACTGTGCCGCACGAAGGAATCAAGGGCTTCCAGATCCGGTGATCTCGCGGCACGGGCTACATTGCGCCCATGCTCTTCTCGCTCATTGGCCTCTTGGCCCTCGCCGTAGCCGAGGCTCCTTCGGAGAACCTCGCACCCATCGACCCGGTGGCGTGGACGACTCCGGGGGCACGCATCCCCGACATCGAGCTGCCCCGAGTGGACGGCCAAGGGCTCGTTCGGCTCAAGGACTACGAGGGCAAGAAGCTCCTGCTCATTCACTTCGCTTCTTGGTGAGCGGGCTGCCGTATCCACGTGCCGGTCTGGCACGAGAAAACGAAAGCACTCGTCGCTTCGGGTGAGCTCGCGCTGGTCGGCATCGTGCACGAGCAGCACCCCGGTCGCGCCGCATTGTTCGCGCAGTGGCAACAGTTCGACTTTCCGATCCTCTGGGATCCGTTTGGCGTGACCGGCCTCAAGGTCGTGCCCGTGATCACTGCCGTCGACGCGGCCGGCGTGGTGCGATTGCCCCGTCCCGACCCTCGGAAGTTCAACGAGCAATTCGTGCCCGAGTTCGCGGAGAAGGACTTTTCGAGCGTGGCAGAAAAGACCGCGGAGGCACCGCCAGGGTTCGTGGTCTCTGACCTGATGGGCCAGACCGAGGGTCTGGCAGGTCCCATGGCGCGGGTGCTTCAAGCGGGCAAGGATTTCACCGAGGCTGACGTTGAGGCGCTCACGAAAGCCAGCGGCTCCCCCTTCAAGGATTTCTGCGCAGGCGTCGCTCACCGAATGCGCTACGACGACCTCGGCGCCCAGCCGAACGACTTTCAGTCAGCGCTTTCCCGCTGGAGCGCGGCGCTCCACGCTGAGCCGAATCAGTACATCTGGCGACGGCGCATTCAGCAGTGGGGTCCACGCCTCGACAAGCCCTATCCGTTCTACGACTGGATCGACAAGGCGACGCAAGAGACTTCCGCCAGGGGTGAAGATCCCGTGACCTTGTGGGTGCCGCTCTCTGGATCCGAGATCGCGGACCGGACCAAGAAGAATCCGGGTGCGCGCGGCGGCGCGGTCGTCGCTGGTTCAGTTCCCCGGAGCATCCCCGAGCCCGATCCGACGGGCAAGGTCGCGCGCGACGAAGGCAAGCTCGTGAGCCTTGAGATCGCAGTCGCCCAAAACACGTCCTCTGCGGGCGGGAGCGTGCGTTCACCGATCGGATCGTCCCGTGTTCACTTGACCCTGAACCCGCAGGCGGGGGCGAAGTGGTCTCTGGACGCGGATCCTCCGCTGGTCTGGGTTGAGCTCCCGAAGCAGTGGGATGCAGCGGCTCAAGCGTTCGAATTTCCTGCGCTACCAAGGCATACCTCGGAGAGGCTCGCGGCGGACTTCGAGCTTTCCACGGAGCTGAGCAAGCTGGGTCCTCCGGATGAGAATGCGAAGATGCCCGCGGACACGCTCAAGGCCTACGCCGTCTACTCGATTTGCCTAGAGGACGGAACCTGCGTGTTCCGCCGCCAAGACTTCACCATCAAGGTCAAATTCCCGGCGCCTCCGGACTTCGGTCCGCCCCCTGGCGATGGCGAAGAGCCGAGCGACTCACC
>CAYQKK010000018.1:63522-76200 GCA_964417955.1 uncultured Planctomycetaceae bacterium | reverse complement strand
TCCTGCGCCTCCATGGTCCCCGCCCTTCCGGAGGGGGATCCAGGGAGGGAGGTGGTCCGCGGTCCGATCCCAACGCGCATCATGCAGCCGGCCGGGTTGATCTTTCCCATTCCAAGGCCCAGGCGCGCCAAGGTGTTGGAGGCGGGGGCGAAGGAAGTGCGCCCGGACCTTACCTACTCTTCGATCTTTGAGAGCCGTGGGTTAGGGGACGACGCGGTCCGCTTTGATGGCGAGATCGCCCGAGCCTCGGCTCGCTTGGCCTTTGGTGTCGGAGGCGGCGCCGAGATCACGGTGGAGCCCCAGGTGCTTTACGGCACAAGCGGTGCCCTCGATCGAATCGTGAACGACTTCCATCGCTTCACGGGGTTCGCGGGCGGCGGGCGGGAGCTCTTCGAGAGCGATCAGTTCCAGATGGAGCTCATTCGTGACGGGCAGGTCGCGTACGAGTTCGAGGAAGATCAGATTCTCTTGGGTGACCTGCCCGTGAGCTGGATCCAGGAGATCCGGCGTGAGGACAGGATGGGACCAGCGGTTTCCTCGCGATTGACGTTGGAGTTGCCGACGGGGAACGAGGACAAGGGAAGCGGCAGCGGTGGTGTCGACATCGCGGCCGGCGTTCTGCTAGAGCGATCCGTTGGGCGCTGGACGTTCACCGGGGCCGTCGATGGAATGCACGCGAGCGATCCCACGAGCTTCCGGGAAGCAGATGTGGGAGTGCGGACTCTCTTTCTCGCGAGCGGGGGAGTCGAGTTCCGCTGGTCGAGCAAGACGTCGTTGCTCGCGCAGGCTGTGCTGCAGATGCCGCTGACGCGCGATATCACCCTGGAAGAAGTCGACCGCGAGATCCTCGATCTCGGGTTTGGCATGAGCCGGGACATCGGAGACGGAAAGCGCTTCACCGTCTCGTTTCACGAAGACGCGGTGGCAGCATCGGGCCCCGACCTTTCGCTCTACGCGGGCTTCGTCTTCAGCTGGTAGCCGGAGTCGAATCGAGGAGGGCCGATAGTTCGTCGCACTTGGCCGCGCCATCGCGCTCGCCAATCTCCATCAGCAGGCGCACGTAGTCCTCTTGGAAAAGGATCGTGGAGAGGAGCTCTTGGGACCTCGACTTGCCAGTCCCGAGACGGCGGGTGAGGAAGCGGAACATCCACGGGAGCTTCGGCTCGAAGTCGTTCGCCAGCAGTGCAAGATCTTCCGAGGGACGAATGATGAGAGAGCTTAGGGGTCGCAGGGAGCCGCGCTCTGCCGGCGGGATCTTGGCCAGCAGCCCGTTGATGCGATCGAGATGATCTGCGTCTTGGTCGAGCACGTCCAGGAACGTCGCGCCCATAAGGCTGCCAAGGACTTGGGCGGCCCGCGGCGGCCCGGTGAAGCGCGGGCGGTCGGCCTCAGGCCCCGTCGGGCGGTAGCGGGTCGAGATGGCGAGGAGCTTGTCAGCGCCAAGGTGAATGGCCGGTGCAAGCGGCGCGGTCAACCGAACGCCGCCGTCGCCATACCACTCTCCTCCGATTTCCACCGAGGGAAAGAAGAGTGGGAGAGAGGCCGACGCGACGACGTGGTCGACGTTGAGCTGCGCTCGCTGGCTACGACGTAGCGGGCGCTCCCAGTCGAGGATCTCCTCACCCATGCAGAACGAGATGGTCTGGCTGGTGGAGTATTTGAGCGCGATCAACGCGACCGCGCGGAGTTCGCCCGAGTCGAGATTCGCTTGGATCCCTGGAAGGTCGTGGCTCCCCAGTGCTTCCTCCAGAAACTCGGCAAGCGGCTTCGAGTTCACCAGGCCGAGCAGAGGGTCCACGGTTGGGGCCCAGCCGATCGCGAGGCGCATTGCAATGCAGAACGTACGGTAGAGAAGCGGGAGACTCATCGTCTCGAACACGCGATCCACGTCGATAGCGCGCCACAGATCGCCCAGGGACTGGGCACGTTCGGCGAAGGTGCCAGGGGAAGAGCTCAGGTGCGCCGCATTGATGGCGCCAGCCGAGATCCCCGTGATGATCGGGACCTGGAGCCCGGGGTGCCCCTGGGATAGGCCCTTGAGAACGCCCACCTGGTAGGCCGCCCGAGCTCCACCACCGAAGAGCGTGAGCCCAAGGCCGTGGCGCCGATGTAGCTCCTCGTGGTGGGAGCCCGGCGGCTCCGAGGCCAGGTCGGGGGAGGAGGGGGCGGTGTGACTCATTTTGCGCATTCGATCCCAATGTGATCGGCCCGCGCATCATACGGGCGGTGGCCTCGCTCAAAACGAGCCTATCTGACGATGGTGTATAGCGAGAGGCGCAGCAATTCCCGAGAGTCCTGCCCTCGAACTAGCCGTGCGATAGGCTTTAGTTCAGCGTCCCGTTCCGCCCTTACTTCGCTTACTACGCGCCCACAGTCACGATGCGCCTCGTCACGATTCTCATTCTCTTTACGCTGGCTGCGGCTGCGTACGTCGCGAATTTCGCAGCGAAGGACCGCCAGCCTAGTTCTGGCGCTGCGACCGAGCTTGCTTCGGGCATGGATTCAGTGGACGGCGCAGATGGGGCGGCGGCCCTTGGTGACGGGACCCTTGGTGACAGGGCCCTTGGTGACAGGGGGCCGGTGGACGGCGCGATGCTGGACGGCACTCGCATGGGAGTCGGCGGCGGGAACGAGCCCGGTCTTCCCGCTGAGTTCCCCTCGGAGCTGACCAGGCGTAGCGGTGGTTCGAGCACTTCTGTTGCTGGGGCTGCTGGTAGCCAGGCAGCGGCGACGAACCCTCGTCCTTCATCCGATGGGGCGGGGTCTGGATCCAAGGCAACTCCGACGCGCCGCCGTGTGGCTCCTATCGTGCGCCAGCCGAGCGCCGAGGAGAACGCCGAACGCGACCGCCTCGTGGCGAAACGCTTTGGGACGAAGTCTTCCGAGGCTTCCGATGGGAGCACCGCCGCAGAATCGGCTATGGGCTCCGCGGCGGAGGCTGTCGACGAGTCGATGGCTGAGTCGAACGCTGGATCGGCGACCGCCCCGGGGGCGAGCCCGCCAGCGGACCAGGTCATCACGCTGCCAGCGCGGAAGCCTGCACGCGAGCGAACGGTGAAGCTCCAAGGGGTGGAGCCCCAAGGGGTGGAGACCGAAGCTCCAACGCCGTCAGCGGAGGTTGCTGCGGCGCCAGAGGTCATGGATGACGGCGCTGATTCCGCCATGCGTGTGATCGAAGAGAACCCGACCGCCATCGCAGACGAAGCCGCGGCGACAACAGACGCCCTTGCGTCGAAGCCGGCTGATTCGAAGCCTGCTGCGCAGTTGGCAACTGCGCAGAAGCCTGCTGGGCAGAGCCCCGCTGCGCAATACCCCACTGGGCAGAACCCCGCTGGGGCAAAGCCGGCAGGTGATCCCTCCATCCGCGTGCGGGTGATCGACTCCAATGGCCGCCCCGTCCCGGACGTGCAGCTTTCGGTCATCAATGCGGCTACCGATCGTGCCACCGCCCAGATTCAAGCAGGCGAGGATGGATCCGCCGCTACTGATGCATTGAACCCAGGACGCTACCGGCTCCAGGTCATGCCCAAGTCCGTTCCACTCACCGTCTCGCGCCCGATCGGCGTCCAGCAGTGCCGCGTGCCAACGCAGCCAGCGGGATACGGATCCGTCTGTGTCGACGTGGCAGCAGGGGGCTCCACGGTGCTTGCGGACGTGGTCCTGCCGCTATCCTCAGGCGTGCAGGGCACCATCCTTGGCAAGACCGGCGCGCCGGTGAAAGGGGTGCTGGTACGCGCGATCTCGCGTGTGGCAGGCTTCGAAGAGCATCGCATCATCGCGGAGACGAACGAGAAGGGGTTCTTCTTCTTTGGCCTCGTTCCGGGGCCCTACCAGCTGCAGATGCTGCTGCCCGGGAAGGGACGCCCAGAAGAGCTGACGCGATCGATGGAGATCGTCGCGAAGCCCGGCTCCGCGCTCCTCCTCGATGCTGTGGACTTCAGCAAGAAGGCGCCGCAGCGCCAGTCGCGGGCGGCTGAGCCGCAGCTGAAGTCCCAGCTGAGTTCCCAGACGAAGCCGAAGGTGGCAGCGGCAATGGAGCCAGTCATCCAGCCGGCGACCGAGCCAGCCACGACCCCGGCCATCATCCCCGAGCCCAAGCTCGCTGCGATGCCGGCCCCAAAAAACGTGACACCCACTCCGTCCAAGGCGGAGAAGGTCGCCGTCGCCTCTCCGCGGCTGGAGGTTTTGGAGTCACGTATCGCCACCCAGGAAGCGGCGTCCAAGACCCTCAGCGCGGCCGTTCCTGTGGAGCCAGTGCTCAGGGCGCAGGCGCCTTCGAGGGTCACGCGAAGCCGTGGCAAGCCTGGGCGAGTGGAGCTTCGAGGCCGCGTCATCTCCAAGTGGGGCGAGACCGTTCCAGCTCTCAGCGTCACCGTTGAATCGTCGGAAGGCCGGATCCTCGAGGCCACCCAAACCAGCGACAACGGGCAGTACATCCTCGAGGACGTTCCAGTAGGCATCGTCATCGTGAGGGTCGCCAGCAACCTTGAGATCAACCGCAAGGGGCGCTACGGCACGACGCTTCTCAAGCGACCGTCTCCTGTGCGCGTTCAGACCTTCGAAGGCCAGAACCGCGTGTCGCTCAAGGACGTGGTTGTCGACATTCGTCGCATCTACCGCTTGGCGGGCCGTATCAAAGTGCAGCCGGAAGCCTTGGCGGAATTCCATAAGTCCCTTGGCCGGATCAACGAAGGGCAGCCGCCTCTCACGGACAATCAGCTTCGACGCGCCTACTACCGAGGCCTGCGACTGACCCAAAAGAACCGGGGCTCCAAAGAGGGCAAGAAGAACCCGCTGACCGCGCTCGGTCAGGCGATCCAGATTCATGGCGACGGCACGTTCGTATGGACCTGCCCGCTGCCGGCAGAGGACATCTTGCTCGTGCTAGAGCCCCGCTCCTCGCGCAAGTCTTCAGGCTACGCGGGCCCCATCGGCATCCCAGTGACGCCCGCCGGGGTTCGGCCCGCCGAGCTAGAGATCGTCTATCCGCCGGTGGCGAAGAAGGTCCCCGGAGACGGGGCATCGCTCGCCTCGACGACGTCAAAGTAGAGATCTCGATGTAGCGCTCCTGCGCTAGTTGGACGGCGGAAGGCGGAGATCTCGCCGAAGGTCGTCAGACCTCTCCGAGTCGTTCAGCTGGCGGATCCTGTCCTCAAACCAAGCGAGTGGTGGCAGGCCCACAGCCGCACGGTCGGCGTCAGTGGTGCTTGGGTCCACGAAATAGAGCTGCCAGTTTCCCGTCAGGTAGCTGTAGGTGTACTGGGTCCCGTAGGTCTGCGCGACCCCTTCGATCAAGGCCTGGCGATCGACGGCCTCAGCTGCCACGGGGCCTCCACGCTTGTCGCCAAGGATCGTCGCCTTGCGCCCGATGGACTCGGCGAGCAAGAGATGCTGCATGTCGCTCGATCGCACGAGGATAGCGCCCGCGTAGAAATGATCTTCAGCGGTGACGAGCTCGTTAGCGTCCGCGCGCCTTGCCATTTCAACGTGCCGCGCACTCTGGCGCTCTCTCATCTCCCCAAACACACCGGCGGAGCCCCCTTGACGGTCCAAGTCCTCCGACATCGCGGCGTACATCTGCGCAGGGGCCGCGTCGAGGACGACCGCTGGAATCGATGCGCAGCTACCGAGGGCCAGCACGATGAGCCAGGGGGCTAGGGAGCGGGAGAAGGCGGCCAGGGAGGGGGAGGAGGCGGGGGGCCGATTGGGGGGCAGCATGATGCCTATTCTCGCCAGGTCGCCTTCTGACTCAAGCCCGTTGTTGCTTTACCTAGCTGACTCCCTTCGCTGGACCTGAACTGCAACAATATGAGCCTAAGCCCGTAACCACGCGCGGTTTCGATCGGTCCCCTCTGGGAGGAGCACCTCGGCACCTCCAAAAGCAGGAGGTTGCCCGATGTTTACCCCACCACGTTGCCCCAACGGGGCATGCCCGATGCACGCTGAGCCAGCGGCAGATTTCTACATTCGAAAGGGCTTCTATTCCTCGGGCGTCAAGGCCCATCCGGTTCAGCGCTTCAGATGCCGTCACTGTCGACGAGGGTTTTCGCGACAGACCTTCCGGCACGACTACCGAGATAAGAAGCCGTACCTGAACGTAAGGGTGGTTGAGGAGCTTAGCTCTGGCGTTGGATACCGCCAGACCGCGAGACTCGTGTGCATGACGCGGCGTAACCTCTTGAACAAGGCGCGCAAGATTCAACGTACGGCCGCGGCCCTTGATGCGAATCTTCTTCGCCGAGCCGGCGAGGTGGATCGAGCGGCTCCCAGTTCTTCGACGCTTGAGATTCAGTTCGATGAGTTCGAGAGCTACGAGATGTGCCGCAATACGATGCCGCTATCGATCCCAACCGCGGTTGAGAGCGTATCGCGGCTGATCCTTGGCGCTGTAGCGGCGCCGATCCGACCCCGTGGGAGAATGACGCCCAAGCGACTAGAGCGCATCCAGCGCCACCAGGAGTCGTATGGGGCACGCGTCGACCTTTCGCCAGAGGCGTGCCAAGAGGTCCTCGATCGCGCAGCCGCATTCCGTCCAGCAGCACCACGGGTGCAGCTCGATACGGATCAGAAGACGACTTATCCAGGCTATGCGAAGTTGGCATTCGGCGGGAGCGAGTTAGTGCACCGGACGACCCCTGGGAGCAGTCCGCGGAATGGTCGCTCACGCCTTGCAGCGATCAATCTAACGGAGGCGATGATGCGCGATCTTGGCAGCAGAGTCCGGCGGGAATCGTGGCTGGCGAGCAAGAAGTGCTGCTATCTCAACCTGCACCTTGGGCTGTATATCGCTTGGCGAAACTGGGTGCGTCCGCGCTTCAATCGCGACACCCGATGTCCGGGAGAGATCGCCGGCTTTGCCCGTCGACGGCTCCGACGGGGCGAGCTGCTCAGTTGGCGTCAAGACTGGGGGCAGAGGAGCCCTTCGCCCTACGGCCGTGGTGGGATAGCGATCGAAGAAGAGTGGGGGGCGAAATCGACTGCTGCCTGAACCGCGAGTGCTCCTAAGCCCACCGAAGGGAGCCAGCTTCGAATGCTAGCGCTGGCGCTTGATTGAGACCTCAATGGCCCCACCCCCTCGTACCTTGCGCTGACCAACGACCCCGAGGGCGCGGGCTGCCTCGCCCCTCAGCCAGCGATCGATTCCCGGACCTAGGACAGACTGTCCACCAGGGCTTCCGTAGCCCTTGCCCGTGATCACGAGGGCAGATGGCCTTCCGGCGGCTCGCAGCCTTGCTAGGCCTTCCGACAGGCGCCTGACACCGGATTCCAGGGTGCAGCCATGCAGGTCGATCTCCGGTGGGGCAGATTCGTGGCCTTCACGGCCATCCCGGCTTGAATCCCCATCCCCACCGGGGGCGTGGAACTTGTTCTTGCTGCGTCTCGAAGCCATGGCGGAGTTCCTACTCTGGACTATCGACTCCGATAGACTATTTGCCCCCAAGGAAACTACGTTCACTCTTACCTCGACCTGACCGATGACCCGCATCAAGATTGCCTGCGCCGCCCTTGCCGTTCCTTTCCTCCTCGGATCGTGCGTCACGGACCGGGCAGAAACCACGTCCGAGACAATGGCCACGATGGAGGCTAGCGCTGACGAGGTCGAGGAAGTGCTCGATCCGAACGATCCCGACGTTCTGCAGTGCCCCGTGACGGGTGCTCTCCAGCGTCGCTCGACCGCCGCTGACGGCGCCGACGAGCATCACGGCGGCATGGACTTCTAAGGTCCCGCAGGCCCATCAAATTCACGAACCAGCAACTCCCGTTCACGGAGTAGCCGCGTCAGATCTGGGCCTCTTGCCCTTATCCAGCGCGCGACGAGCCTAGTTCGAAAGGGCCGCTGCGATGCAGGCGACATCGACGATGTCCTCCGCCGAGCAGCCCCTCGAAAGATCCATGAAGGGGGCGTTGAGCCCCTGGACCAGCGGACCCAGCGCGGTGGCTCCGGCCAAGCGCTGGGTCAGTTTGTAGGCGATGTTGCCCGCGTCGAGATCGGGGAAGATCAGGACGTTCGCGCGGCCGCCAAGGGGGGAGCGCGGGGCCTTGCGTTCAGCGACGCTGGGAACGATGGCCGCGTCTACCTGGAGTTCTCCGTCGCTGGAAAGCCCGGGGACTTTCGCTTTCAGCATCTCCGCCGCCGTGCGCACCTTGTCGATGTCGGGGTGTTCGGCCGAGCCCTTCGTCGAAAAAGACAGCAGCGCCACCTTGGGGGTTTGCCCCGCCAGTCGGCGATGGCTCTCGGCCGTCGCAATCGCGATGTCGACGAGCTGCTCCGAGGTTGGGTTGGGGACCACCCCGCAATCGCCGTAGGTTAGAGTCCGATCTTCCATCACCATCAGGAAGCACGACGATACGGTCGAAAGACCCGACTGCAGGCCGATGACCTGGAGCCCTGCGCGAAGCACGTCGGCGGTGGAGGCGGTCGAACCCGCGACCCCGCCCTGGCAGTCGCCAGAGGCGACGAGCGCCGCGCCGAAGAAGAGCGAGTTCTTCATCTGCTCTTGGGCCGCTTCCAGCGACATTCCCTTCTTCTTGCGCCGTTCTGCCAAGTGTTTCGCGAACGCGTCGGCCGTGCGCGGGTCGCGTTCGGGATCGATCACCTCAACCCCGGGAGGAGACGAGCCCATGCCGCGCTCCGCTACGAGAACAGGCTGCACCAACCCCTCGGACTTGAGGATCGTGGCCGCCCGCAGGACGCGCTCGTCCGAGGCCTCGGGTAGAACAATGCGGGCGTTCTTCCGACGCGCGCGCTCGCGGATCTCGGCCAGTACGTCCATGGCGCTAGACGCTGTCGATCACATCCTGGGGGACATCGAGCTTCATGCGTAGGATCGCGAGCCCGTGGGTCTTGCCCTGGGCGTCGGTCTTGAGCGATGCGGAGCCTCCGCCGCCGAGGCTGTCCTCGAGGAGGAAATTGAGCACGCGCATGTTCGCGGCTTCGAAGCGCTCGACGCCGCCGTGGTTGATGCCTTTGAAGTGCGCCTGAACGACGTCTTCAGTGAGAGCTTCTACCAGGAATCGGTAGGCGACATCCGAGTGGGCAATCACGCCGACGTTGGAGCCTTCGCCCTTGTCGCCTGATCGGGCGGATGCGATTTGATTGAGTTCGATGAGTGGCATGGTCGTGGTGTGTTGGCCAGCTCTAGGCGCTGAAGACGGAGACGCTCGTTTTGACTTTGTCCTTCGAGAGGAGCGCTGGCCAGTAGCCGATGATCTCGGCGGCCTTTGGGCGTCCGCCCGCGAAACCAGTGATGCCCGGAGGCCCACTGGTCACCAGCGGCACGAGTTCCGAGCCAAAGCGCGCGACCTTGGCTTTGTCGGGTCCCTTGACGCCGAGGCGCATGACCACCTCGGTGGGCTCCGTCGCGCCTGGAACGTCGATGCCCTCGTGGCACACGTTCGCGCCGACGAATTCGATGAGCTTCTCGTCGTCTGCGTATTCGAAGCCATCGTAGCTGAGTCGCTGCCAGACGATTTCAGCGGCTAGCTTGGCCTTCGCAAGGGCGTCCGGGCCCGAGACCGTCAGGGAGCCCACGGACTTCCAGCCGTCGCGCATGCTCATGGAGACCTTGTAGGTCGGCGTGGCAGGGGTTCCCTTGACATCACTGATGCGGACGCGGTCTGGTCCCTCTTCCTCGATCTTGAACGACGTGAAGTCCGCGACAACGTCGGGCGTGATGTAGTTCGCAGGGTCACCCATCTCGTAGGAGAGCTGGTGCACAACCGTGTCGCGGGACACCTTGCCGCCTGTGCCCTCGTGCTTGGTCACAGTGAAGGATCCGTCGGCACGGGCCTCGACGATCGGGTATCCGATCATCCCCATATTCGGGATCTCCTTCCAGTCGGTGTAGTTGCCGCCTGTGCATTGGGCGCCGCACTCGAGGATGTGACCGGCCACGGTACCCGCCGCGAGCTGGTCGAGGTCCTCTTGCGTCCAACCGAACTCGTGAATGAGCGGTCCGAGCACAAGGCCTGGGTCCGTGCCACGCCCGGTGATCACGATGTCCGCGCCTTGGCCGAGCGCCTCCGCAATGGGGAAGGCGCCGAGGTACACGTTGGCGCTCGTCACGCCGTCGCGAACCGCGGAGAGGGCCTCGCCCGTGTCCATGTTCTTGAACTCCTCACCGCTCGCCATGAGCTCGTCGAGGTTCCCAAGGATGTCGTCTCCCTCGACGACGGCTACCTTGACCGAAAGCCCGTGCTTGCGCACGACCTCGAGCACGGCGTCCTTGCAGGCCATGGGGTTCACCCCGCCCGCGTTGGCGACGATCTTTACTCCTTTTTCCACCGCCTCGGGGAGGATCCGGTCGAGTAGCTGGACGAAGTCCGTCGCGTAGCCCTTGGACGGGTCGCGCCCCTTGAGCTTCTGCATGATGCTCATCGTCACCTCGGCGAGGTAGTCGAGCGTCAGGTAGTCGAGGGGGCCTTCTTTGACCAATCGAACCGGGCCGAGAATCGAGTCTCCCCAGAAGCCTTGGCCGTTGGCGATGAGGACCTTGTCCTTGCGTGTCATAGGTTCGTCGTGGGTTGACGGAATCCGAAGAGTAACGGGCGAAGAGTCTAACGACTTCCCACCCTCTGGGCCCAAAAAGGGGGAGCGCTCCGAACCGCGGTGGGGGAAATCGCCGCTCAGAAGAAGCTATATTCGGCCCCCATGAATGTTCGGGCCCATCGCACCCTTCTTCTCACGGGTTTTGAGCCCTTCCTCGATGTCAGCGTCAACCCGAGTGGCGAGGTCGCCCAGAGGCTCCATGGGCGCATGCTTGGCCATGCCAGCCATCCCGTGGAGGTGGTGGGGACGGTCCTGCCCGTCAGTTTTGACCGGGCTCCAACGGCGGTCTCGCAGGCGGTGGCAGATCTCGGGGCGGACCCCCTCGCGATCGTCTCCCTCGGCGTCCATCGGGGCCCTGAGTTTCGCTTAGAGGCATGGGCCGGAACTCGGTACGAGAGCGCGCAGGCCGACAATGACGGCGTGCTGGGCGCGGCGATCCAACTAGCAGGGCCCGAGCGCTTGGAAACGCCCTTCGACCTCACCCGCTGTAGCGCTTGGCTGGAAGCTTCTGGCGCCGGCGCCACCATGATCTCGGAGGATGCCGGGGGCTATCTCTGCGAGCGGGTCTTCCGGGCTGGCCTCGAGGTGCCCGGCGCGCCCGCGCTGTTCCTCCACGTCCCGCCCCTCGAGGTGATGGGGGTGGACGCCCAGTCGGACGTGGTGATCGGGTTCATCGAGCAGCTGGTCGCCGAGCTCGCTCCATAGCCCCACCTACGCGCACGGGCCGCTCCGGGGTTCTATCCCGGAGCGGCCCGCGCGCTTAGCCAAGTCGAGGGGATCACTCGGTCGTGACCGAGTTCTCGATGGAGCCTGACATGACCATTTCCATGCTCATCTCCATTTCGTTGCCGCCCATGGCCATGCCCATGGCCATGTCCATGTTCATCTCCATGTCGGCCTTCAGCTCGAGCCCGTGGATCACGCCCTTAGCCATGTTCCAGTGGAGCTCGCCCTTGCCCTCGTAGGTCATCTCGACGTCCATGCGGTCGATGTTCACTTCGATACCTTCCGGAAGCTCTTCGCCCATGGACTCAGCGGCCAGCTCGGACATGTCGGCCGAAGCGTTGAGCTCGACCTCAATCTCGATGACTGCAACCTTGACGCCGTCGACCTCACGGGTACCCACGTACTTGCCGGAAGCGTCGCCTTCGAGCATCTCCTCGAAGAACTTGCGGAAGTCCGTCATCATCTCAGGGTCCATGCCAGAGCTGGCAGTGTCACCGTCCACTTCCATCTCAAGCTTCAGGTCACCGCCCGCTGCGATCACGTCGGCAAAGGCCGCCACGTCGATCTCGTAGCTATCACCTTCGGCGAGCTCGTCCGACGGCAGAAGGCCGCGCAGGTCCATGTCCTCGACGAGGTTCGCCAAGTGATCGTCGTCGCCTTCTTCACCCTCGGCAAACGCCGTGTCGTAGGTCTCAGTCTCGCCGTTCCAGGTGAAGACCACCGTGGATCCCTCAAGCGGGGAGGAGCCGCTACCGGTGGGGGATGACGCCTGACCGCCAGCGTTGACTTCCATCTCGAGCTCGGTGCCGATGGCATCGAAGGTACGAGCCAGCTTGGCCGGCTGCCCATCGGCCATCGAGAGGTACTCATCCGTGATGGTGATGGTTTGGCCCATCGACATCGACATCTCCATCTCCGGCATCATCGGGCTCGGAGCGCCGTTCAGCAGGGCGGTCATGTCGTCGAGGAAGAGCTCGGTGTTGGCCGTGAAGGTCTTCGTGACGGTCACACCCTCAGCGGGGGTGAAGGCGACCTTGTCGACCGAGCTTCCGGAAAAGCCCACGAGGAGCGAGAGAGCCAGCGTTGGAATGGAGATCGCGGAAGCGACTTTAAGTGAGGTCATGGGCTGCACATGCGCACGGAGCGCCGGGGCGTATGTCTAAGGAGAGGTGGCCACTAGGGGCCAACGGAGGAGAGGGGCCGTCGTCTAGCCGCGCGTGGGCGGGCCGACATGGATATCCCTTGTTCGGCAGGACGTGCGCTGGGCGGGCCGGTTACGCCTCACATTTTCAGAACGACTTCCCTTACAGAGTCTTCATGTTAGAGGGCGGCCCCCCCCCCCCCCCCCGGCGCGGGGGGGGGGGGGCGCGCCGGGTGGGCGGGCCGCGCCCGCCGCGGGGGGC
>CAYQKK010000018.1:57434-63512 GCA_964417955.1 uncultured Planctomycetaceae bacterium | reverse complement strand
CCCCCCCCCGATTCTGAGTCCTCGAAGCCGTCCGTGAGGAACGGCTAGCGCAACTGGATCAGTTGCTGAACTCCACTTGGAGGCCGTCCGTCGTGTTGGACGTCGTGACGCCACCGACGGCGTCGCGGTACCACTGCTGGAAGTTGTAGGTCGTTCCAGCCACGATCTGGTTGGCGTTGGTCGACCCGGTGAAGTCGACCGAGTAGAACGCGGAACCGAAGATGTCAGCCTGCGTCGCCGGGAGGCGGAGCGGGTTGCCCGTCACACAGAGCGTGCCCATGCTTCCGTTGATCGGCGTCTGCGTCTGCATCGTGCCGAAGAAGAACAGGCCGAACGAGTTCGCCGGCAGGTTCGAGGAAAGGAGGACGAAGTTGTTGGTGGAGAGGCTCGTGCTTCCCGTCGAGGAGATGGTTGCAGCCGAGCCCGTGGAGTTCGGGTTCGAGATGCAGTAGTTCGACGGCTCCGTGCTGTCCGTAAGGATCGAGATCTCGATATCGTCGACACCCGCTTCCACGATGGAACCCGTGCCAAGGTCCGAGGCCACAAAGCGCACGCGCATGTTGGCGGTCGCGCTGACGGCGAGGCCGAGCTCGATGTTGCTCATGAGCCATCCGCCTTCCGTTTCCGAACCAGCCGGACCAACAGTGTCGGCGTTCACCCAGGAGGCGCCACCGTTGTTGGACACTTCCACTTCGAAGACGTCCGCGTTAGGCGAGCCGCCCTGGTCGTTTGAGTACCAGCGTGCGTAGGAGAGGCTGATACCAGCCGAGCCCGATGCGTCGAAGACCGGCGAAACCAGGGAGGTCCGACCGCCGTCCACGTCGTTCTCGCCGAGCGTACCGCCGGCCGAGCCTTGGCCCGTGAACCAGCAGTTCGAGCCTGGGACGCTGTTGTCGTTCTCAGGCTGGGCTGCCGTGCCGATCGGGTTGCCAAGCTCCCAAACACCGGTGGTGGCGTTGTCACCCGCAAAGCCAGCCGTGAAGCCAGCGGTGCCGGACTCGAAGTCGGAGACGATGACAGGGGTCAGCTCGCCGACGCGGAAGAAGATCGCGCCGTTGGCGCCCTGTTCCGGGAAGGTCTCGGTGTTGCCTTGGTTGTCCGTGGCGACCACGTAGTACTCAACCACTGCAGGGGAGATGCCGCCCGCGATCTGTCCGCGGAAGGTGTCGCCGCCAACGTTGGCCATCGTCGTCGAAACGAACGAGCCGCCGCCGGTGCGGGAGAAGAGCTCGACGCTCGTGATCGTCGTACCGAGGTTCAGCGTTGCGTCCGCGTCGACCGTGTAGTTCGCCGAAGCAGCGGTGACGTTCGGAAGCTGCGTGACGTTGGCCAGCGTAATGAACGGCAGGTCGAAGCCCGGGAAGCCCTGGAGGCGGAAGCCCGAGTCAATCGCCGGGTAGTTCGGCGTGCCGTTGTCGATGTCGCCGTCATCGTCGTCTAGCGTGAGCCACTGGGTCTCGATGATCGAGCGGATGCCCGTCTGGTTGAAGCTGTTCATCCAGCCGAGGAACAGGCTGTCAGCAACCATGTCGCCGAGGTCGTTTCCGAGTGAGTTGTTGAGGGCAACGCGGACTTTCCAGGCCGCACCCATCCAAACTTCGCCGTCCGTGTGAACCTGGCCGAAGCAGCCGGGGTTTGCGTCACCGCAGAACTGGCGGGTGTTCGTACCCGAGCGGATGTTGCCGCCGCCCGTGGTGAAGAAGCGGCCGACGACGGGAGCGTCGTAGGTGTACATCGCGAACACGTCCGCGTTGCCTTCACCCATGCCGTCCGAGCCGTTGCCGGTGCCGTAAAGCACGTTCAGCCAGTGACCCATCTCGTGGGCCACCACCGTGGTGTAGGCCGTGTTGTTGCAGCCACCGCCGGCGGTGAAGAAGTTGACCGAGTTGCCGTTGAAGAATGCGTTGCAGTTGTCGGCAAGGTTCGCGTTGGCCGTAGCGCGGAAATCCGCGGTGTCGTCCATCGGGAAACGGTCGACGATGAAGTCACGCAGCACGTTGATGTGCAGCTGAGCGTTCGCCTGGGCGGTGATGAACTCGGTGGGGTTCGGGTTCATCAAGAGATCGTTCTGGACGTTCGGCTGAACGTTCTGGAACGTGATGCTGTAGTCCGCGCCCGAATCGTTGTTCACGTTCGTGAACTCGCCGAAGTAGTCGACGGTCAGATCCAAGGGCGTGTTGACGCCGGCGATGTTGAAGTTGCCGTCGCGGTCCGTCTCGACCGTGCCTGCGCTGCTGGTGATACGCACGCGGGGCATCGCGAGCGGGACCGGCGGGTTGGCGGCGCGGTCAGCGGTGAGGCCGTCGGTGGCGTTGGAGCGAATCGTGCCCGTCACGTCGAAGTTGTGGACGGTGTTCACGGACTTCAGGACTTGGCCGGTGTGGCCGTCCACCGTGTAGAGGCGACCGATGGGTTGGCCGCCCTCGGATTCAAACGTGGCCTCGACCTGCCAGGCGAGGGCCCAGACGCGCGACTCACCGGAGTCGATGTGTGCGTGCACGAGACGCTCGGAGCCTTGGACCGTCGGCTCAAGGCCGAACTCTGCCTCGAAGGCCTGGGCCGCTACGAGGTTGGCGAAACCGGCGCCGATCGTCGGGCGGGCGCCCGGGTCGAGGACCTCAGGGGCGGCGGTCGTGTGGATCGAGAGAAGGCGGCCGCTGGTGCTGAAGAGCACGTTGATCGCGCCGTCTTCCACGCGAACGCCACCGACTTCTTGGTTGAAGCGGACGGTGACCTTATCGGTTGTGTTGCCCTGGCCAAGCGGGAGGTAGCGGAAGCGCTCCTCGACCAGCTCGGCGCCCTCGACCATGTGCATGGCCTTGGTCTGGTTGATCCAGTGGCGGCCAAGGGCGTACCAGTCGGAGGGCAGGTTGGTGTTGGGCTCGAACGGAGACTGTGCGTTGCCGCCGTACAGGAGCTCAAGGGTACCCGTCATCCGGTTGGTGGCCATGTGCCACGAGTCACCGTGGTCAGCCTGCCAGTTCGAGAGAAGCACGTCGGGGCTCGACGTGCTCACGGTGGGGGTCCCGAGTTGATTGGTTTGGGCGCTAGCCGTCATCGCGAACAGCGCGCTGACGAAAAGAGTGCCGGAGGTCCGTAGGAACATCGCGTGTGGGAGTGGGAGAAAGAGGTCTGTGAGAGGGAGACAGGGCCAATCGTTTGACCCGGGTCCGAAGCAGAGGGGCGGAGCGGCATGAAGTGCTCATTCCAGGCCCGCAGCAGCTTAGGATCCCCCGAAAAACGGGGAGGTGTGAGAGTCGGTTGGGGGGTCCAGACGTGGACGCCAACGCAACTCTGCATATCAAAGGACGGGATGAGGGGCCCCTCAGGTTCCCCTCTAAAACATGTCTCGTACCTCAAGGGAACGAGGGATTGTGAAGGCGAGCTGCATAACGGCGAACCCGCTATCTACATTCTCTCCGGTGCAGATCGTGGAGGCGTCGCCCGAAGCCCCAATCATGGGCGGAAATCCCGTTTTTGGGCATGTAAGACTAGGTTCGCGGGGCTCATCGGGCTATCCCTCACCACCATGAACGTCTCGATTGAATTCTGCATGCGCTGAAACTACACCCCGCAGGCGGCCGGTCTGGCCGCTGAGATCCTCGCTACTTTCCCTGATGCGACGATTGAGCGCATCGAAGGAAGCGGGGGTCGCTTTGAGGTGAAGGTGGACGGCCAGCTGGTCTTCTCAAAGGCCGAGCTGAACCGCTTCCCCGCGTACCAGGAGATCCCGATCAAGATCATGGAGGCGTCGGTCTGAGCGGCGTTCTCTGACGTCTTGCTTCCTTGGGTTGTGCCCCTTTGGGTCGAGTCCCTGGCTTGCCTCCATGCAGAGGGGATCTCCAACGGGATTTGGCCAATGGGCCCATCCGAGCCACCCGCTCGAAAGTCCCGCTCGAAAGCCCGATTGATCGGGCGTTCCTTGGGGATTGCCCGACCAGCGGGCACAATGGGGGGAACATGCCCATTGCTACACCGAGCGAGACGGACACCATCGACGAAATGGTGGCGGACGCCGCCCAGCGCGAACGCGTCCAGCGACTGCCTTCCCGTCTTCTGCCTCCCCAGAGGAGCCTGCGCGAGACGACGCGCTTCACCAAAATCGTTGCGACGATCGGCCCCGCCTCCGAGGACCGTCTCGGCGAGTTGATCGATGCCGGGCTGTCGGTCGCTCGGCTCAACTTCAGCCACGGCACCCCCGACGAGCATCGCCGAAGAATGGCGCTGATCAAGGCCGCTTCAGCCCACCGCATGACGCCCATCGCGGTGCTGGCCGACCTCCCAGGTCCAAAGATGCGGACCGGCATGTTTCCCGACGGCAAGATCATGCTGAAGGAGGGTGATGTTGTGCGCGTCAAGCCCGGCCAAGAGGTCGCGGAGCCGGGCGAGGTCTACGTGGGCGTCGACGACCTCCTTGAGGCCGTTGAGCCGGGCCACAGAATTTCGCTGGCAGACGGCCAAGTGCTTCTCGTCGCCGATTCGAAGGACCGGGATGCGATCACCGCCACATGCGTACGAGCCGGCCCAGTGGGCAATCGCAAGGGCGTCCATTTGCCTGATTCGGACGTCAGCTACGACCTTCCCACCGCTGAGGATCGAGAGCTGATCGAGCTCGCCAGGGAACTCGGAGTCGATATGCTCGGCGTCAGTTTTGTCGGCCACGCGTCCGAGCTCGAAGAGATCCGCGGGTTGGCTCCCGGCATCGACCTCGTATCGAAGGTCGAGCGGCAGACGGCCCTTTTCAATCTCGACGAGATCTTAGAGGCCACCGATGGCCTCATGGTGGCCCGCGGGGACCTGGGTGTCGAACTGGATATCGAGCACCTGCCCCTCGTCCAAAAGGAGATCCTTGAACGGTCCGTGCGGGCCGGCGTCTACACCATCACGGCCACGGAGATGCTGGAGTCGATGATCGAAGCGGGGCGTCCGACCCGGGCGGAGGTCACCGACGTAGCCAATGCGGTGCTGGACGGGACCGATGCGGTCATGCTCTCCGCGGAGACAGCGGTGGGAAAACACCCTGTGGAGGCCGTTTCTACCATGGCGCGAATCGCTCAGGTTGCGGAGCGATCCGAGATCTACGCCCATCGCCCGAGCCTCAAATCGGCCCCCGAACGCGGCCACTTCTCCCGTGCGACAGCCATGGCGGCGGTCCACGTTGCCAACGAGGTGGACGTTGACTGCATCGTTTGCTTCACGGAAACAGGCAACACCGTGCGCCTGCTTTCCCGTTTTCGTCCTGACGTCGAGATCGTGGCCCTGAGCCCACGTCCGGACACGGTTCGGAAAATGGCCGTGCTGGCCCACGTGCGCCCGCTCCTCTTCCGGCGTGAGCCCAGTCTCGAAGCCATGATCGATACGGCCGCGGATCTTCTCGTCGCCCGCAACGTCCTTCGGACCGGAGACCGAGTCATCTTCGTTGCCGGGGTTCCCGTCGGGTTCGCCAGGAGCACCAACGTGCTCAAACTGCACCGAATCGGAGAAGATTCTCGCTTCACTTAGGGCCGCCGCTGGGATGTCTCCTCGCCTGCCGAAAGGGGCGTGAGAAGAATCCCAAGACTTGCCCGGCACCGGGATTCGCCCGCTCGGTCCTCCTCAGGGCTGTCAAGGGGATTCCCCGTCCCATGGTCCGAGATGCTCGCTCTATGCACGAGTTCATCCAATCAGGTCGAACCCAAATGGTTTGAGTTGACGTGGGGAAGAGTCCGCCCATGATGATCCTACCGCTATGTTGAATCGCTTCCAGTTCGCTCGCCTCCGCGCCTTCCGCCGCGGGAACAAGGCGACAGACGAGACCCAACGCTCCCACCAGCCGGGAACGCCACGGACGGGGGACCCACGATCCGGGGACTCTCGGCGTGGCTCCGAGCCAGGGGGGGACTCTCCCGCCGGACCGCGCAGCGGCCAAGGTGAGGTCCACGACAGTTGGCAAGACGATGACCGCGTCTCCCGCCTTCTGGCGCGCCGCGCAGCGGCCCAAGAGGAAGAACGTCGCCTCGCGCTCGAGCGCCTCGGCGGCCCGGCGGCGAGCCCCGGCGCCCGGACGGGTGCCGAAGAGGCGGCTCCTAGCGCGGGTGG
>CAYQKK010000018.1:38617-57334 GCA_964417955.1 uncultured Planctomycetaceae bacterium | reverse complement strand
CCAGCACAGGTGGACCCAGCACAGGTGGACCCAGCACAACAAGCGTCGACTTCACAACGGCGGTCCCGACCGAGCGCAAGCCGGACGCACGCACGACCACGGTGCCCCCGCTCGAGGCGAACCCGCCTGCAGATCCTGCCGTAGGGTCCGACGCCCTTGGGCATGAGGCTGCGCCAGCCCAAGACGCGGCCCCCGGCTTCGGCCAGCGAGACAGCGGCGCGCCTGCTGCCCACGTCAGCTCGTGGCGCCGTGACGGCGGTCGCTCTGCGACCTCAGCGCGGGTCATCTGCATCGCTAGCGGCAAGGGAGGCACCGGCAAGAGCGTCATGGCGTCCAATCTCGCCATCCTCCGCGCCCGGCGCGGGGAGCGCGTGCTCCTCGTGGACTTCGACGCTGGCCTCGCGAATGCTCACCTCCTCCTCGGTCTTGCTCCGCCCTACGATCTCGGCCACGTGATGGAAGGCGAAGTCACCGCGCGCGAAGCGTTGGTGGAAGGGCCCCATGGCGTGCGTCTGCTCTCGGGCGGAGTCGGGCGTCAGACGATGATCGACCCCACCCGGCGTGAACTCGATCGACTGTTCAAGGCGCTGCGCCCTCTGGAGGCCGAGTTCGACCTGATCATCATCGACCACGGAGCAGGGCTCAGCTACAGCACCGTTGCGCACCTTGCGGCCACCAGCACGCTCATTCTCGTGACCAACCACGAGGTCACCGCGCTGTCCGATGGCTACGCCCTCTACAAGCGTGCCCACATGGTCAACCACTCGATCCGGGTCGGCTTGGTCGTGAATCGAGCGCCCGACGAGAGGATCGCTATGGACGCTTGGGAACGTTTCCGCGGCGCGGCTCACAAGTTCCTCGGGCATACGCCTGAGTTGATCGGCTGGGTGCCAGCGGACCCTGCGATTCCGCAGGCCGTGCAAATGCGTCAGCCGGCGGTGATTTCTTACCCCGAGAGCCCGGCGGCTCGCGCGTTCAAGCGCGTGGCGGGCTGGCCGCCCATCGATCACGCTCGATCGGCCTCTACGTTCTACGACAAGGCCCGCAGGGCTCTTCGATAGTCCGCGCCAGGGTAGCCGTTCGTGGGGGAGGCCGTTTGTTCCTCTGGTTTCCCCTCTGGTTCCCCTTCGGGTTCTTCCTCAGGTCCTCCTTCGGATGCTTCGTCGGAATCTTCCGGCAAATCACCTGCGCGCAGGAGCTTCGTTGCGGATGATAGGGCAGGCGAACAGCCAGTTCTGATCACCCCCGAATGCACCCTATGGACACCACGAGCGACGACCAGCAGAGATCGAGCCACGGCATGGGTTCCGTGCTCGGGCCCGCTCCGTTTCCGGTCTACGCCTTCGTCAATCAAAAGGGCGGCTGCGGGAAAACCACCACGGCTGTGAACCTCGCCGGCGCCCTCGCCGCGCGCGGTGACCGTGTGCTCCTGATTGACCTGGACCCCCAAGCCCACGCGACGCTCGGCCTTGGCTGCTCGCCAGATCGCCCCACCGTCGTCGATGTTCTCCTGGGCGAGGCCTCCGTGGAGGAAGCCGTGGTTCTTGCCCCCGGCCGTCTGACTCTCTTGCCCGCTGAGCCGCGGCTCGCCGAGTTCGAAGAGGTTTCCGGCCGCTTGATTCATCCCGAGCAGCGGCTGCGCACGGCGCTCGTCGAAGCTGCGAGTCGCGGGATGACCTTCGACCACGTTCTTGTGGACTGCTCGCCCCGGGCCGACGGTGTGCTTTGCGCGAACGCTCTCTTCGCCAGCACGTACACGTTCCTGATTGTCGAAACCGGGGCGTTTGCCCTCCAGGGCGCAGTCCAGGCGCTCAAGGTCCTTGACGAAGTGGCAGAGAACCAAGAGCGAACCTTCGACGTCCGCGTGATCGGGACGATGTTCGACCGCCGAACGAAGTTCGCGCGGGAGCTCCTCGTGGCGCTGCACGCGCGATTTGGCGAGGCGATGTTTGAGACGGTCATCCGCACCAGCGTCCGACTGCGCGAGGCCCCGGCCCTCGGCGTCCCCGTCCAAGAGCTCGACCCGACGTGCCGCGGTGCCGTCGACTTCGCGGCACTCGCCGAGGAAGTGGTGAGGCTGAGGCGTGACGTCGTTCTTCAGCCAGCGAGTCCTCAGTCGTCAGGTCCGCGGGCCAAGACCGCCGCCCCTCCCGTCCCATCCCCCTCACCCGGGAGCGTCGCCTCGCCCCGAGCTTGAGCGCAACGCTTGCCTTCCGCTACGATCCCCTCTGCTAACGATGGATGCCCTCGCACTTCTCTGCACACTCCACGCTGACGGTCCTGCGACCCTCAAGCGCCTTCGCGCACGTGGGTACCCAGACCTTGGGACGCTGCTTCAGCGATCCGCGAAGGATCTCGGCGAGGACCTCGACGTAGAGCCGGCGTTTGCGCGGCGTCTGCTGCGCGAGGCAAAGCTGCTTGCCGCACGCGTCGGAGCCGAGGGGCTTGAGGCGGAAGAGGCACCCCCGATTGTGACCGCCGAGGACAAGGCTCCCCTTGTTTCGCCCCAGGCAGAGAGCATGGCGTCCACCCTCAGCGACTCCGATCGTTCATTCGTTGAGCGAATCGTTGCGGCGCCGAAGCTGAGCGATGAGCCGGTCGAGCCGGTGGTTCCCATCGAGCCGGCGGAGCGTCAGCAGGAGGCCGCGCTGACAGCTGAGCCCATTGAACCAGCTGGGCCCATTGAGCCAGCTGGGCCCATTGAACCAGCTGGGCCCATTGAACCAGCTGGGCCGACTGAACCAGCAGAGCTGGTCGCTGCAGAACCTCAGACCGCTCTTCCTGATTCACTCGAGCCAGGGTCCCTCGAAAGCGCGTCGCTTCCGGGCCTCGACTCCGAGCTGATTTTTGACCTGAAGGCGTCAGGGATTTCGACCCTCGAGCAGCTCGCTGATGCGGACAGCCTCGAGCTCACCCGCGCCCTTGGCGTGACGTTCGCGCAGGCCCGTCGCCTAGGTTTTCTCGCGCGACGCGCGGCCGCTGCGGCGCCCCCAGCTGAATCCACCCCAGCTGAGTCCACCGCAGCTGAGTCCACCGCGGCTTCCACCGCGGCTTCCACCGCGGGGGCGGCGAAGACGCCTTCTCCACCGGCAGCACGTGCGCCGAAGGAGGAGCTGCCCCAGGTGACGCTGGCTCCGCATCGTCGTTCGGCCGAGGAAGTGGACCCAGCAGTAGGATCAGCAACAGAATCGGCATCAGAGTCATCATCAGAGTCATCATCAGGCGCCGGCGAGCCGGTCAACCCGGCTGAGTCTGACGAGCGCAAACCGTTCTGGGAGCCGCGTGAATTCCTGACCCCCCCCAAAGAGTCGGAGGAATCCAAGGCCGAGCCTAAGCAGGGCGTCAAAGTCGATCCCTCTGAGATCGCGCCGCGCCCGCGCTTCGGAGATCGCTTGGCGCAGGCTGCCGAGCGCCAGCGCAGCGCCCAGGCGGGGCGTCGGCCAGAGGTAGATACCGCAGCAGATACCGCAGCAGATACCGCAGCTGGCACAGTCGGCGACGCGGCCGGCCGCACGGTGCTGGGCTGGAACTTCGAGGTCCCTCGCCCCCAGAGCGAGCCAGCGCTCCCCCTGGGATCCTTGGCCGTACCCCCTGAGCCCGCCGTCGACCAGCAGGGCCCCGAAGACGGCGTCCCCTCGGCGAGTGCGCCGGGTGATCAGGAGCGAGGCGGTCCGTTCGCCTGAGGCGGCCGCGCCCAAGGCTCGTATCCGCTCGCCAGCTGGGTGTTTGGTGGATACACTCGTAGGCCCGCGCGGCCTTCGTACGGGTTCCACACTGGAAGTCGTGTGAGGCCAGCCCGGTTCAGCCATGGATATTCTCATTCGCGACGCCGTCGGTAGGCCAGGTGACGACCCCATCTTCACCATCAATAGCGTCGCCAACGCGCGTCGCGCGGCCGGCAAGAAGGTGGTCAACGCGAGCCTCGGAGCCCTTCTCGACGACGACGGCAACCTCGCGGTAATGGATGCGGTGACGGAGGCCTTCCGGGCCGTCCCGCCTGCCCGTGGCGCCGCGTACGCGCCGATCGCCGGAGACCCTGTCTACCTCGAAGCGGTTCTCGATGACGCGCTTGGTGGAACCAAGCTTCGGGACTGCGCCGTCGCCGTTGCGACCCCCGGGGGAACGGGGGCGCTCGTGACCGCCGTCATGAACTTCCTTGAGCCCGGTCAGGCGCTGTATACGTCGAGCTACTACTGGAGCCCGTACCGGATCATCGCAGACCAGAACAAGCGTCGCGTAGCGACGTTCCCGATGTTCGACGAGGGTGGCAAGTTCCACCTCGCCGCCTTCGAGTCAGGCCTCGTCGAGCTCCTCAAGGTCCAGGGGCGAGCCCTCGTCATTCTCAACTTCCCCTGCCACAACCCGACGGGCTACACCCTCGACGAAGAGGAGTGGAAGGGGGTCGTTGCCGCCCTCGGACGCTGCGCCGAGCACGGGCCCGTCGCGCTCTTGGTGGATCTCGCGTACGCCCATTTTGGCAACCAAGATCGCGTCCTTTGGGCGCGCCTCCTCGAGCCCATCGCTTCCAAGGTCACTCTGCTTGCCGCTTGGACGGCGTCGAAGTCCTTCGCGCAATATGGAGCGCGCGTTGGGGCATTGATCGCCGCGGTTCCGGACGCGGACGCGCGCAGCCATGTCGCGAACGCGATGTCCTACAGCTGCCGCGGTTCTTGGTCCAACTGCAACCACGCTGGGCTTCTTGCCGTCACGTCGCTATTGACGGATCCGGCCCTCGCCTCCCGCGTCACCAAAGAGCGTGAGGCGCTCGTCCAAGGGGTTTCCGACCGCGTCGATGCGTTCAACCGGGCCGCGGGTGAGAAGGCGCTGCGCTACCCGCGCTACGAGGGCGGGTTCTTCGTTTCGGTGTTTACGCCGAACTCCAAGATCACCGCGGACACCGCAGCCGAGGGCGGAGTCTTCGTCGTCCCCATGGACGGAGCGGTTCGAATCGCGCTTTGCTCCGTGGCGGTCCGTGACGTCGAGATGCTCGTTGAGCACGTCGCGCGCGGCGTGGCTGCCGCCGAGCAAGAGGCCGCCAGCGCCTCGGTCTAGTCATGCCCGAAATCGTCCCAGAGCCACCGATGGCGCAGTCACCGATGGAGACCATGATCCCAACCCCTGGACGCAGCTCCGCCGCCGCCCACGCCTATGGCCAGCGGGTAGAGATCATGGGCGACCCCTGGACGGCCACCGCACTGGCGAAGCTGTCCTCGCCGGGTGGATCGCATACGGAGCTCGTCGCGATCGTCAAGGCGGTGACGGCGCGCCTCGCCGCTAGGGCTTTCGAGCATCTTCCCAGCGCGCCCTCATCCACCGTCACGCGCATGGCGGAGAAGCACGGAGAGGAACTCGGCACATGGCGCGGCACGGCCGTCGATTCCTCGGCTGGGATCGTCGTGGTCGACGTGATCCGCGGGGGCATGATTCCGTCCCAGGTGATCTTCGAGCTCTTGACCCTCGTGCTGCCCATCGACGCGCTGCGCCTCGATCACCTCAACATGGAGCGCGTGGCTGGTGCGGATGGTCACGTCGAGCGCGTCGATCTCTCCGGCAGTAAGGTGGGGGGCTCCATCGAGGGAGCCACGCTGATCCTTCCGGACCCCATGGGAGCCACGGGTGCGACGATGGTTCGCGCCTTGGAGCACCTCATCCAAGAGCACGGTCAACCCGCCAAGATCCTGATGCTCCCGCTCATCGCGACGCCTGAGTTCCTGCGCACCGTGCTCGAATTCGACGATCGAGTGCACGTGGTAGCCGGTCGCCTCGACCGCGGTATGTCCGCCGCCGACGTCCTCCAAACGCCCTTGGGGGCCAGGTGGGCCGAGGAGTCAGGGCTCGATGCCGACGACTATATCGTCCCTGGTGCCGGCGGCGTCGGTGAGCTACTGAACAACTCTTACTGATCGCTGCCCCTTCACGCGACGCGCCAGGGACCGTACTCTGACGCCTATTCGAACGGCAGTTTCCCGTTGCGACCTCTCCGTTGGAGATCTCAATGGCTGCCTGGCCCCAGACCCTACCCCTGATTTCATGGCTTACGTCGTCACCGAACCCTGCGTCAAGTGCAAGTACACCGACTGCGTGGACGTGTGTCCGGTCGATTGCTTCACCGAGGGCGAGAACTTCCTCGCGATCAACCCGGACGAGTGCATCGACTGTGGCGCATGCGTTCCCGAGTGCCCGACTGAGGCTATCTTTGAAGAGACGGAAGTCCCGGAGAAGTGGGCCGACTACGTCGAGCTGAACGCGAAGCTCGCAGGCTCATGGCCCGCCATCACGGAGAAGAAGGACGCTCTTCCCGAAGCCGAAGAATTCAAGGACGTCGAGGACAAGCGCGCGCTTCTCTCCGAAGAGGCCGGCTGATCTTCCGCGCCGGCTCCCTGATAGCGGGGGGCCTATTGCGCACCGCTAGCTGAGCCGCTAGCTGAGTCGCTAGCTGAGTCGCTAGCTGAGCCTCGAGCGAAGCGTCCGCGCGATCTCTTCGACGCTGCCTGCAGCGAAGGGATCGCGTAGCCCGGCGACCTCGCCGACGAGCTCGCGGAATCCAAGCGATCCCCCGAGATCGCACAGGTGCTGGTAGCGCTTCCACGCCTCCGGAGCATCTTGGCCGGAGAGCCACAGGAACTGGAACGCCACCAGCTGGGCCAGTACGTAGTCGATGTAGTAGAAGGGGTATTGGAAGACGTGCAGCTGGGCCTGCCACGCCGACCCCTCCTCGCCGTAGGGGATGCCTCCCCAGTTTCGCGAAGGCAGGTAGCGCCGTTCCATTTCCCGCCAGACGTCGCGCCGTTCCTCCGCGGTCAGTCCTGGGGTCGCGTACACCTCGTGCTGGAAATGGTCGATCGCGCAGCCGTAGGGGAGGAACGCCACCTGCTTTGCGAAGTGTTCGGTGCGGAACCTCGTCGCGCCGTCGCCGAAGAGCTCCTCCATCCATGGCCAGGTCAAGAACTCGAGGGACATCGAGTGGATCTCGGCGGTCTCCGAAGTGCAGCGGCGTTGATCACCGAGCGGCAGGTTCTGCGAAGAGGACCAGCCCTGGTAGGCGTGCCCCATTTCGTGGGTGAAGACGCGCGCGTCGCCAGCGGTGCCGTTGAAATTCGCGAAGATGAACGGCAGCCCGGCCCTGGGAAGGAAGGAGCAAAAGCCTCCAGGGCCCTTGCCCTCTCGCCCCGCGAGATCGAGGAGTCCTGCCGAGCGCATCTGACGAAAGAGTCCACCGAGCTTGGTTCCGTGCTTTCTATCCACGTCCTCGAACAGGCTCTGGGCGCGGCCCTCTAGCCAGGGAGCGTCCTCTTCGCCGGGGGGAGTCGCAGGTCGCGGCGAAGCACCCGGTGCAGCTACGGCCTCGTCCCAGACGGCGAAGTCCGTGAGGCCGAGCCGCTCCGCCTGCTTTGCCCGGATGCCGGTCGCAAGCGGAACCACATGCTGCACCACAGCCTCGCGCACCGCCGCCACATTGCCTGCGTCGTAGTCGCTGCGGCGCATACGGTCGTACGCCACCTCGGTGAACGAGCTGCGACCGAGGCCCGTGGCGATAGCCGTGCGCACCTTGACGAGCTCGTCGAAGATGCGGTCGAGTTCATCGCGAACGCTGGCGAACCAAGCCCAGCGCGCGGCGGCCGCCGCCTCGCGCGTTCCGCGATCTTCGTGGGTCAACAGGGCGGCTGCGGCGGACAGCGTCATCGCCTTCCCGCGAATTGTGACGTGGCCTCCGCCTATGAGCGCGGTGTGCTGGCTCTTGAGTCGCTGCTCTTCCGCGAGCAAGGCACCCACGGAGGGGGCAAAGGCGCGCAGCTCCGAGCGCCAACGCAGCATGCAGGTCTCCCCAAAGCGCTGGCGAATCCCACTCCGAAGTTCTTCCGGCACCTCTTCGGAAAAGAGCGCGTCGAGGAACACACGCCTGGTTTCCTCGAGGTCGGCTGCGGCGCTATCGATCGAAGCTTTGGCCGCCTTCGCGTCCGGGTCGTTCGTTACCTGCCGAAAGCGAATCGAGATCGCGGCCGTCCATGTGATCTGATCGGCTCGTAGCTGGTCCCAGCGCAGTACGCAGGCAACGGCCTCCTCTACGCTGGACGCGCCGCACAGGGCCGAGGCGATCTCTCGAACTTCGGCCACCGCTGCGGCCACGTCGAAGGGCTCCCGACTCGCCTGCAGGACAGTGTCTACGGCCATGGCTTGCTTTCGTTAGGTGCGCCTCTGAAGCACGCTCGTCATCGACCCGGGAAGGGACTTAGCGAGTCGGCCGACGCGGGTAGGGGAGGAGTAGAAAGACGTCAGAGCGCGGCGGCGAAGCCCCGCAAAGTCATCGATGTCCCCAGGTTGGTCACGGGTCCACGCGGGCCCGAAGTCGACGTTGCGCCCGTTCTCGAAGTCAGCGGTTGCGGCCAAGCTCGCCCGAGCCCAGCGGATGGTGTGGGCCACCTCGCCGACGGTCTCCGTGGGTAGACCCAGCCGCATGAGGAGGTGCCCTCGGGCTCCGCGATCGGCGATGTCCACCAGCGCGGCGTCGACCCGCGCTAGGTCGATGTTCTCCTTGAGCAAGCGTTGCAGACGAGGCGAAGCCGTCGTCACGCGCAGCGGCAAGGTCGTAGCGCCCGCACGGATCAGCGTTTCGATCAGGCTTGGCGTCAGTCCGTCGCCGCGCAGCCCGCGGGGAAACGAAAGCGACAAGTAGCCAAAGCCCGGGGCAGAACGCAGCTTGGCGATGGCACTCGCGATGGCCTCCGCGCGCCCGGGATTCCCGTCGAATGCGGCATCGCCGATGTGGAGCCGGCGAACGCGGTGCTTCTGCACAAGTGCGCGGATCTCTTGGATGATCTCTCCCACCGGCCGTTCGCGGCCATGGGACCCAAAGCTGCCATGGCAGGTAGGGCAATCGGTGGGGCAGCTCCGCGTTGTGTAGATGGTTGCCTCTGGGCCGCGTTGGCCACGCGGTCCGCGATGGCTCAACCGAAGGCGCTTTTGGATGCTCGCCAGCCAAGGGGAATTCAGCCAAGGGGAATTCAGCCAAGGGGAATTCAGCCAACGGGAATTCAGCCAAGGGGAGCTCACCCATGACGCGCGCGACGGCTCACTGTAGGACTCCAGATCGATCAAATCCCACGCGGGCGTGGGGAGACGCATCGGCGTAGCACTCTCGCGCTCGTGGCGGACCTTGCCTGCATCGAGCCAGCTGACGCCGCGCTCGCCGCGCCAATCCGTTCGGCCGGCCATCGCTTGTCCCATCACGGACGGCAACGTCTCGTCTGCTTCGCCCCTCACGACGACATCGGCCGCGCCGTCTTGGAGGAGGGAGGCGGCGGCGCCCGACACCTCGTCGATCCACAGGACCCGGACCGGGCGGCCGCCACGGACGTCGCCCACGCGCTTGCCCACGTCGCTGAGGCGGTCAAGCCAGGGGCCTTCCTCCATCGTCCTTCTGCCCTCGCGACGTGCGCCAGGGGTGGCGCCCGTCTCGGGGCTTAAGACCACGGCCTCCGGCTCGAACGCCAGGGTCTGGGCCGTTGCGTCACCCAGCTGTGGCCGGTGGGTGGACGCCGCGACAGCGTCGTCAGCGAGCTGAAGGCGCGGCGGCGCGGTGCGCCATAGGCCGCGGTGCTCTCGTATTCCGGTGGCCGCGGAGAGCAGGCCCAGGGGGGCTAGGGGAGCGTCGTTCCCTCGCATGCCCACCGCGACGCGCTGCAGTGCGATCCTGTGGGCCCCAGCGGCTGGACTTCCGCCCAATGAGCTTCCTTGAGCCCCTTCGCTCATCACCGCAACGTGACTGTCTTCAAGCCCCATGCGTGCAGCTTAGGAATCTGAAGGGGGGCGATTCCAGACTCGTGCGGGTCGAATCCTCCGGCGGCCTCGGGAACTCTTCGCCGGTCTTTTCCTTGCTACAGCCCCGAGTTCTTGAACGCCTCGAAGGCTTCTTTCAAGGAGAACAGATTGAAGGAGGCGCCGTAGACCGAGTCGAGGCCTTCCAGCGAGTTCCAAACCATGAACGGTGCGCTACTGTCACCTGCATCGCGCTTCATCTCGCGCCGTGAATCCGCGAGCGAGGTGCCCCTGGAGACCGCCCCGAGGCCGCTGACCTGGGCAAGGACTTGGACGAGGTCGACGTGCCAGATGGTGGCGGCGTCACCGCCAGCGGCGAGATCGGCTGCGCGCACGTACTCGATATTCGCGAGCCCCTTGTCGCTGAACTCTTGGATGCGCGAGTCGACGGCAGACGTATCGCCGCCCAGGACCACGAGAACGTGGCGCCCCACGGATGCGACCTTCAGATGGAGTGACGAGTCGCCAAGGTAGGTCTTGAAGCCGTTGCGCATGGCCGCGCGACTATCGAAGTCTAGGCGGCGCGTGTCGAAGCGCACGTTGTAGTCTTCTACCAGCGTCCCATCCATCATGCTGCGGATGGGAAGGGCCATTTCAAAGCCCCAGGTTTCCAGCTCGCACTTCGACAGAAGAAGCGAAATGGCCTCGCGGGCACGATCTGGGTTGCGAGCAGCGAGGTAGATGGCCACGTGAGCCTTCGAAGGTTCCATTTGGAACGCGACACCGGCGCCCGGCTGGAAAGACTCCAGCATCTGGACCATGGCCTGCTCGATGCTGTCGAGGGCTGAATCGCTGAGCTTGCTGCGGGAGTCGCGCGCATCTTCCGCCTGGCTACCAAAGAGCTCAAGGCCGCCCATCGTCAGCCACTCTTCCCGGCCCTCCCAGTAGTTGCGTAGGGCGGCTACAGCCGTCTCGGGATCGAACGCTGTGACGAAGGAGACGGGAGCCTCCTGGTCCAGGTGATGGCTCAGTTCGTCAAGCGTGGTGCTGAGGTCGACGGCTGACTGGCCGTCGCCGTAGGCGCGTTCGTTGCTGTCCACGAGTCGGATGGACACGGAGGCGCGATCACCGTCCAAGTCAAAGCCGAAGCCTACCTGCTCGCATTCGCGCAGGGCCCCCGTGAAGTTCGCCGACGAGAAGTCGCGGTCATCGCCGGACCAGCCCCGGGGCCGAGACTTGCGGTAGCTGTCCTCCAGCGCGCTGAAGATGGGCTCCAGGGCAGGATTCAGCAGCGGCAGGAACATCTCTGTGTTGAATCGTCCGCGGATCGCAGCGTCCGGGAGCTCGCTCGCCAGCGCTGAGGTACCGCGGGAAACCGAGTCACCTAGCCCCGCGGGCTCGATGACGGCGTAGCCGCCCTCGACGCGCCGGACCCTCAACCCTCGATTGGCCAGCGCCCGGAAGGATGCCACCACGTGGCCTTCGTCCATGGCCGGAACCATCACGACGGGCGCCGGGAAGAGGTCTCCCGGGACGGGGACGTAGGCAAGCGCGATGGGCGCGTCCTTGTCGATCCGGGAGGGATCGATGCCAACGCCAGCAATGGGAAGGCTCGCGAGGGAAGTCCCAAGCATCGTCTCCGGAGGAGAGTTGGTCAGGGTCGCGATGCGTAGCGATAGATCTTCCAGCGTCTGCAGCGATTCGAACTCGAAGTAGGCGAGTGCGGTGTCGGGAACCTGGGCACGGAGATCCGCGGCGGCGCGGTCGTATGTCAGCTGCTCATCGGCCAACGGTGCCTCCTCGACGGGGCCGCTCGTCGACTCTTCCACGGTGACTTTGGTGCCTGGCTGGACCGGGGTGGAGGAAGAGGTCGCTGCCGGGTCTGCCACGGGCTCGGACGGCGTCTCGTCTGAGCCGCATGAGCAGGTCAACGCGAGCGCGGCCGCCAGGGCGGAGGCTCTGAAGCGTGCGGAGTGCGTGATGGCAGCCGCTCGCTTGGGAGAGCTCGGGTGGGGGCGCTTTGGAGTGAGCATAGGTGGAGGCACGGGCGGCAGGGGGCTGGTGCGTCGGCGGACGCTTGACCTGCTCTCGAATGAATCGGGTCCTCGCTAGGGCCGGCTGAACGGTGATTGGGTGCCTTGGGGCCCGCTCCCAATTTGGGGCCCTATCATGGCCCCATGAACACGAGCATCCTCAGGCTGAGCGGCTGGACCGCTTGGCTGACTGCACCTCTTCTTCTGGGGGGCGCCCCCGTTTTTGCGGCTATTGAGCCTGAAATGCGTGGCGCTTTGGGCGAAGACGCAGCCGAACGCCACCTGGTGGTCCTTCATACCAATGACATCCACGGGCAGGTCCTCCCCCGGCCCGCCATCTGGCTCAAGGACGTCAACCCCATCCCTACTTCAGGGGGGCTGCCGAGGTTGGCGGCCAAGCTCCGTGAGGTCGCCGATGAGGCTCGAGCCGCCGGGGCGGCCGTCGTGATCTGCGACGGTGGCGACTGGTTCCAGGGCACGCCCGAGGGGCAGATCGATCGCGGCGAGGCGTTTCTCAGCGCGCTTGCGCAGGCCGGCCATGACGGCATGGTGGTGGGCAACCATGAGTTCGACCACGGGGTGGATGTTCTGCTCAGGCACCTCAAGGAAGTCCCCATGCCTGCGCTGCTCGCCAATGTCCGCATGCCGGACGGCTCTGCGTTGCCGGGCACCCGCGATTCCATCGTGGTCGAGCGCGCGGGGATGCGGATCGGTTTGGTGGGACTCCTGACCACGTCGACCCCTTCGATCACCCACAAGGCGACCAGGGATCTTCTGTGGACCGACCCAGCCGCAGCGCTGACCCGGGTGCGGGCCGAGCTTGGCGAGACCGTGGACCTTGTCATCCCGGTCACGCACATCGGGATCCAAGAAGACCGTGCCCTCGCCCGCGCGCACCCCGACCTGCCGGTGATCGTCGGCGGCCACTCCCATACGTTCCTGCGCAAGGGCCAGCGCGAAGGCGACACGCTCATCGGCCAAGCCGGATCGAAAGCGAGCGTGATCGGTCGCATGGATGTTTGGTTCGACGCGAAGGGGGAGGTGATCCGTAGCGAGGCGAAGCACCTGGATCTTTATGAAGAGCCCGCGGAAGAGTCACGCGTGACGGGACTGGAAGAAGCGTGCGCCGCGCTCGTGGAGGCGGCGTCGCTGCGCATGGACGAAGTGGTGGGTGTCTTCGGCGGCCCGTTGGAGACGAGCCGACGCGAGCTGGTCAATGCGACCGGGGGCAATCTCATCACTGACCTCATGCGTGCGCGTTCAGGCGCGGATGTCGCGATTCACAATCGCGGTGGCACGCGCACGACGTTGCCCGCAGGGATCTGCACCCGGCGGGATCTCTTCATGCTGCTGCCTTTCGACAACCACATCGAGACGCTGGAGATGACGGGGGCCGACGTCACGGAGCTCTTCCGCCGCTCCATCGAAGAGGAACGTCGCAGCGGCGTCGAGTTCAGCGGCGTTCACATGGAGGTACGGCTCGTTGAAGGCAAGCCGAAGCTGGTGCGCCTACTGCTCGGGGGCCCCGGAGGTCGAGAGGTCAAGCCGACCGACGCTTTGAAGCTGGCGACGAATAGCTACCTGGCAAGCGGCGGGGACGGGTGGACGCTGCTTCAGGAGCAAAGCGTGCGCGAGGTCGACTTCACGCTCTTAAGGGACATGATCGAGCTCGCGCTCGCGAAAGGGCCCGTCACACCGTCCAAGGTCCAGCGCTACACGGTGATTCGATGAGGTGCCAGAGCCATGTGAGTACGGCCGTCGCCGGACTCGCTCTACTCGTCATGCCGGCACTTGCAGCACAGGACGCTGCAGACCTCATTGGTGAGCTGAGCGACAGCAGCGCCAAGGTCCGGCGAGAGGCGGTCAAAGACCTAGCGGAGCTTGGGTCGGAGGAAGCCTGGGAAGGGATCGTCGAAAAGGCCCTCGGGGACCTAGAGGCGCAGGTAGCTGACGAGGCCCAGGTGCAGCTTGGGTCGGCAAGTGCATCGGAGGCGCTGTTGGCGGCCCTCGCGTCGAAGAAGGCGCTGCGTTCACGAACGCCGCTGATCCGGGAGCGGTGCGTTGAAGCGCTCGGGCGAATAGAGGGAGCCGTGCCCGTCGGCTTGTTCACGGGCGGTCTAAAGGACAAGGAGCCGAGCGTGCGCGCGACGGCCGCATACGCATTGGAGCTGCGCGCCAGCAAGGGGGCATCTGCCCTCGACCTGGGCGATTCCAAGGACTTGGCCGCCGCCCGCAAGGCGCTCTCAAAGTCAGCGTCGAGCGATCGGGACCAGCGTGCGCGCGGCAACGCCATCCTGGGCCTGTCGGCCCTAGGTCGACTGGACGGAGACGCGGCCGAGCTGGCGACGAAGACCATTCTTCGCCGCGATAAGTCGCCCCTCGTCCGCGCCGCTTCGCTCCTTGCATCGGCCGAGCGCAACACCATCAAAGATCTCAGCGCCGGGCTTCTCGACGCAGACCACGGTGTCTCCATGGTGGCGCTCCGATTGCTTCACGGCCGCGGCGACGTTGAGTCGGTGAAAGCGCTCAGTGCAGCGCTGCCCGCCGATGGCCTCGAGGGGACCGTCGAGCGTCCCGCGGTCGTGGCTGCGATCGTCGCTTCGTTGCGCGCTGCATCAGGGCTCTCCCACGGCGCGGTGAGGGATCGCTGGATCCGCTGGTCGGATGGCCTCAAGGAAGATTGGACCCGGGAGTCAGCCAGCGACAAACGCAAGGCCGAAAGGGAGGCCGAGGCCGGCTCAACGACATTCTATGGGCTGCGCCTCGACTCGGATCGCATCGTATTCATGGTCGACATGTCCGGGTCGATGTGGAGCGAGAACGGCGATACGACTCGCAAAGCCCAGGTGGAAGTCGAGCTCGCCAAGGCGCTGCGTGGGCTACCCGAGACAGCGATGTTCAACCTGGTCCCCTATGCCAATGATCCGGGGCCGTGGGAAGACGAGCTTGTGCCCGCGACAAAGCGTAACGTCGACAAGGCGGTGCAGTGGTTCGAGCGCAACACCCAGCGCGGTCGGGGCGATCTGTGGACCGCCTTGGTGCCGGTCCTGCGCGACCCGTCCATCGACACCGTCGTCATCCTCTCGGACGGGGCGCCTTCAGGGGGCGATCGATGGAATCTGTCGCTTTGGCGTTGGCTCCTCCAGGACGAGAACCGGCTCCGGGGCACGGTGATTCACATCGTGATGTTCGATGCTTCGAGCTTCTTGAAGAAGGCCTGGAAGGACGTGGTGGGGGATTGGGGCGGGGCCCAACAGCTCATCGATTAGGGAGGCACGCGCCACGGCCGCTTGGCAAGATAGCTGCCCCAAAACCCACTTTGACTCCCATGAATCTGCGCGAAACACTGAACGAGAAGGGCGAGTCCCTCGCGAACGGAAAGATCCGCTACGCGGCTGCCGAGGGTGTCGCTCTCATCACGCTCACGAACGCTCCAGCCAACGGCTACTCGTACGAGATGATGCGCGACCTCGACGAGGCGGTTCTGCGCGCGCGCTTCGACACAGAAGTGTTCGTTGTGGTCGTCGCAGGCGAAGGCGATAAGTTCTTCTGTGCTGGCGCGGACATTTCGATGCTGGACTCCGTGACGCCTGCGTTCAAGTACTCGTTCTGCTTGCACGCAAACGAGACGATGCTGCGGTTGGAGCACACGCCGAAGCTTGTGATCGCGGCCCTCGGCGGTCACTGCGTCGGTGGGGGTCTTGAGATCGCTATGTCGGCGGACCTGCGCTACGCGCGGCGTGGTTCCGGCAAGTGCGGTCTGCCCGAAGTCGCCCTCGGCGTGCTGCCGGGAACAGGCGGGACGCAGCGCTTGGCCCGGGCCGTCGGCGCGTCCCGTGCGATCGAGCTCATGGCCGACGGTTCCACCTTTGACTACGACCGTGCGGAAGCACTGGGTCTCATCAACGGTCAGATCGATGCGGAGAACGAGTCGGACTTCCTCGACGCGATCTTGGAGAAGGCCCAGGGTTACTGCCCGCCCCAGAAGGCCGGCATGTCCGTGGGGCTCATCAAGCGCGCGGTGCAGAGCGGCGTTGACCTGCCGCTGGAGTCGGGCCTTGCACTGGAGCGCGAGATGCAGCAGCGACTGTTCTGCTCCGAGGACGCGCGCGAGGGAATCGCGGCGTTCGTGGGCAAGCGCAAGGCCGAGTTCAAGGGCCGATAGATGAGCGCGTCCGCCTCCACCAACGTCATGCGCGCCGTGCACCTGAAGGAGCACGGTGGACCCGAGATGTTGAGCATGGCCGAACTGCCCGTGCCCCTGCCTGGGCCGGGGGAGGTGCGCGTGAAGATGACCGCGATCTCGCTGAACCACTTGGACGTTTGGGTTCGACGAGGTATGCCTGGGGTCGAGATCCCGATGCCCCACGTGCCGGGGTGCGATGGCACGGGAGTGATCGACGCGGTGGGGCAAGACGTTTCCAGCTCTGTGGCTGTTGGCACAGCCGTCTTGGTGGAGCCTGGCTACACGACGGAGGACGGGCCGGAAGTGCAGGCCGGCATGGATCACTTGGCCCCGGACTACGGGATTCGCGGCGAACACGCGCCGGGACTTGCCGCTGAATTCGTGTGCCTTCCCGCCCGCTACGTGACGCCGCTGCCGCCAGGCGCGGATCCAGTCCAGGTGGCAGCGATGCCGCTCGTGTTCCTCACAGCGTGGGGCATGCTGCATACGCGCGCCGCGATTCAGCCGGGGGAAACCGTCCTCGTGCTGGGGGCTGCATCGGGCGTTGGATCGGCCGCGATCCAGATCGCCAAGGATGCGGGCTGCCGCGTGATCACCACGGCCGGCAGTGAGCCGAAGTGCGCGCTCGGGGTGGAGCTCGGCGCTGACGAAGCGCTAGATCACGGAGATCCTGCGTGGCCGAAGGCCGTCAAAGCACTCACGGGGGGGCGGGGCGTCGACGTTGTATTCGAGCACGTGGGCCCAGCCACCTGGGACGGAGCCATGCGCAGCCTCGCGCGCTGCGGGAGGCTCGTGACCTGCGGTGGCACCACCGGACCCAAAGTCTCGATCACGCTCCCGCACCTTTTCATGAAGAACCAATCCGTGCTCGGCTCCACGATGGGGCCACGCGCGGCGTTCCGCGATATTCTCGACGGCTTTGAGCGCGGCGTTTTCCGTCCCGTCGTCCACGCCGTCCTCGGAATCGAACAGATCGCCGAGGCACACCGCCTGCTGGAGGACCGCCAGGCCCTCGGCAAGATTGTCCTCACGTTCTGATTCGACGAACTCCCCACCGCGGCTCAGAGATCCGCAACGGCACCCATCACCATGACCACTCCACCGAACCCCGCCTCTTCTATCCAGCGCGCCGCCGTTCTCGGCGCGGGCACCATGGGCCACGGCATCGCCCATGTCTTGAGTGCATCGGGCATCGACACGCGGCTCTTTGATATCGCTGAGGACGCGGTTGCGACGGGGCTCAAGAAGATCGAGGGCAATCTCGACAAGGGGGTAGCCCGCGGCAAGGTGACCGAGGAAGCGAAAGCCAACGCGCTCGCGAACCTGTCCGGCACTTCGGACATGGACGCCGCGGTTGACGGCGTACAGATCGTGATCGAGGCGGTGCCGGAGCGCATGGATCTCAAGAAGAAGATCTTCACGGAGCTTGGAACGAAGCTCGGTGCGGACGTGGTGCTGGCCACGAACACGTCATCGCTCTCGATCCTTGAGATCGCTCAGGCCGCAGCTTCCCCGGAGCGCGTCGTGGGCATGCACTTCTTCAACCCGGTGCACATCATGAAGCTCGTGGAGGTCGTCCGCACGGAAGTGACCTCGAACGAAGCGGCGGAGATGGCCCTTGGACTGGCGCGGCGCATGGGGAAGGAACCCATCGACGTGCGCGATGCGCCTGGCTTCGCGTCGTCGCGCCTCGGTATCGCGATCGGCATGGAGGCGATCCGGATGGTAGAGGAGAAGGTGGCTTCACCAGAAGACATCGACAAGGCGATGACCCTGGGCTATGGGTTCCCCATGGGGCCGCTGAAACTCACCGATCTCGTCGGACTCGACGTGCGTCTTGCCATCGCTGACTACCTCAAGGTCGAGCTCGGCGATCGGTTCCAGCCGCCTCAGCTGCTCCGGGACATGGTCGAGCGCGGCGAGCTCGGCAAGAAGTCCGGCAAGGGCTTCTACTCTTGGGAGGACAGCGCGCGTGGCTAGCGGAGATTTCGAAGAAGAGCTCGCTTCGATCCCGAAGGCACGCAAGGGGCCGCCGCGCTGGATGGTCTTCATGGGCTGCGGCTGCTTGATTCCGGGCTTCCTCGTGGTGGCAGCCCTCGCGTGGTCACTGCAGCTCTTCGGCGGGCTGGTGAACAAAGAGAGCGCGTGGTCTTCGCTGGCAGGGCTCATTCGCTACGACGACGCCGCACGCGGCGAAGCGACAGGGCTTGAAGACGATCCGCGCTCGCCCCTCGATGAATCTCGCACACCCGGCGAGTTCGAGCTGCTCCTCGGGGGCGAAGTTCCCTTTGCGGGGATGCAGGCGTATTGGTTTGGTCGCGACCTACCGATGCCCTTCGATCAGAACCAGGCGATCGGCCCGGACCCCTTGAGTATCACGGTGGTCAAGCTGGAGACGAGCCAGGCCGAGAAGGCCTCGATGGCCTCGGCGGGGACGCCGCTCCACGAGGACCGAACTTATCTCGTGAATGGCAAAACACTCCGTGGCCGCGTCGTACCCGAGATGGTGAACGACACGCTCCACGTCCAACTCTCTGGTCTCGGCGAAGTCCGCGGGGCAGGTGCCGTCGTTTGGCTGCGTGAGGGATTCAAGGACCCCGAGGAAGAGGACAAGATCTTCGATCTTCTGGCCTTCTTCCAGCGCCCGAAGTCGAGCGTGCCCATCAAAGACGAGGAGGTCGCGCGCTTCCTCGAGCCATTCGATCTGCATTCGTTCCCGGGCAATCTCGGGGCGGATGAGCC
>CAYQKK010000018.1:16801-38517 GCA_964417955.1 uncultured Planctomycetaceae bacterium | reverse complement strand
GTCGCCTTCCTCGCGATGCCCCGCGGTTCGGTTCTCGAACCGGAAGAGGCGAGGGCTGAACTCTTCGGAAGCGTAGCCCAGCCGTTGCCGTTCGGACTGGCCTTGAAGGGCGGCCGGCGCCTTCCGACCAAGGAGCTCGTGGTGACCTACGGCCGCGAGGGCGAGGGGAGTTCCGATGGGCTCGGCGAACCCATCGAGCTGACCTTCATGGAGTTCCCCCGGCAGCGGGCTGAGTCAGTGCTTGAGGAGCAGTTTCAGAAGCTTCGTTTCGAAGACTCCGAGCGTGGCGGCGGTCGCGGGCGTGGCCGCGGACGCGGCGGCCGAGGCGGTCGGGGAGGCGGCGGCGAAGGGGATGGTGGTAGCGGCGGCTCAAGAGGATCTTCCAGGCCCAAGCTGCAGGACGCGGGCTTCCTCGATTGGCAGGGTTTCAGCGCGAACTTTGCTCGGCTGCGCCACGCTGCGCCGAAACAGGAGTTGGGGCCGGCATCGGAGCCAGAGTCGGAACCAGATCCCAAGGAAGAAACGGAGCGAGGGGGTGGAGAAAAGGGCAGCTCCCCGAAAGGCTCAAAGACCTACGACACGGTCCGCGTGAACCTTTCTACGGGTGGGCGCTGCATCATTGCCTACGTCAGGTTCCCGGTGGGCGCCACAGGCTCGAAGGAAGTGGTCCAGGAGCTGCTTGAGTCCTTCAAGCCGCTGTAGATAGAACGGGCTGGGCTTTTGCGAGGATTGTCGTTGAGCGATTGGGCCGCGGCGCAGTTGACGGGTTATGAAACGTCAGCTCATTGCCCTCGCCCTCACCGCCGTCTGCGCTGGATCGACCCTTTCTTCGCCGCTCGTCACCGCGAATAGTGCCCTAGGCGCCCAGGAAGCAGGGGAAGAGGTCAGCCCCGAGCAGCGTCGGCTAGAGAGCTACTTCCGCGCGACTCGATTGGCCCTCCGCGATGGGCCACGGGATCGTTTCGCGATCGACGCCGCGGCAGAGCTCGCTGGAAAGAAGCCCGCTGAGATCCTCGCCTGGGTCCAGCGCGAGACGGACTGGGTGCCCTACGAAGGTGTACTGCGGGGAGCCACCGGGGTCCTCATGGATCGCCTCGGCAACGACTGGGACCGAGCGCTCCTCGTTGCGGCCCTTTGCGAGCAGGTGGAGATGAAGGTGCGCCTCGCCACAGCGCCTTGGACCGAGGAGGCACTTGTGGAGCTTGAGGGACGTCTCGACGTAGGCGTGGCTCCGATGCCAGAGGCCGCGGGGCTCAACGCGGAGAAGTTCGCGAAGGACGCGCGGCTCCCTGGCACTGCCTTCGAATCGACGACTGCTAGTCTTCGCTGGCAGCGCGAGGAAGCCAGCAAGCGAATGGCCGCACTGGTAGGCACGGCCACCCAGGAGTTGTTGGCTGCCCTTGATGTGCCGGAGCCGGGGACAGATCAGGAAGCGACTCACCACCGACCCTCCCCAGGCGAACTGCACGTGTGGGTGCAGGTTGAGACCGGCGAAGGATGGCTCGATCTCGATCCGATCGTGCGCGAGGGGCGTCCGGGAGAGTCACCTCTCACAGCTGCGAACACGCTAGCACCGACGGAGATTGATGGCGCTCTCTATCATCGTCTCACGCTCCGAGCCGTGGCGGAAGGGTGGACGGGCACGAAGCGCGAAGAGCACGTGCTCGTTGAGCTTCCACTGCGCTGGATGGATACCGTTGGAGAGTCGATCGACTTCGCGGTGGCCCCGATCAGTTCTAAACCGACGATCGCGGGAGCCCGGGGCTCTGAAGACCTCACGAGTTACTACAAGGGGCTCGCGAAGGCCGAGACCGAGTGGCTTCCGACGTTCGTCTTCATGGGCGTCCCAACGTCCAAGATGAGCGTTCGATGCGACGGGTCGGCGAATGCCTCGCCGCAGACGAGCACGACCGGCCAAGCCGTGGGACGAGCGGCGGACGCGATCGGTGGACTGGGGAAGGCTGGGGGCGGAAAGCGAGAGGAGTTCGGCTACACCGCACAGTGGATCGAGCTGGTCAGTGAAGGGCCGGGATTGGCCCCAACCGTGGAGCGACGGGTCATCTTCGACAACGTGGGTGAGGCAGCGCGCGAGTCCGGTGGAGAAAGGCCTGATCTTGATCGTGCGGACGTCCTCGCGCGCAATTCTCGACTCCTAGGGTCGAGCCATCTCCTGCCCCTCGCTTGCGACGTTTCAGAGCAGTACATCAGCCGTCTTGCGCTCTACACGCTCTGGCTCCAGAAAGACTTCTTCGAACGAACGGCGAACAGGCAAGCCATGCCCGCCAAGGAGCTTGAAGCGGTCCTGACCGAGTTGGAGACTTTTGACGCACTGCTTTGGGGGATGGCCCGCTCCCGACAGTCCTGGAACCCCACGCTTGCGAGCTACGTTTCTCGGGGCAACCTAGTGATTCACCACGAGTTGCCACGCCTTAGCGAGACCGGTGAGCTGCTTTCGGAGTCTGGGCTCGACATCGTGTGGAACACCCGCGCGGGCTTTGATGCCTCGGCGAATAGCTTTGAGCAAAGGCTGCGCGAGGGGGTCATTGATACGGCGGCAGAGTCAGTCCTCATCGAGGCGATGAAGCCTGAGGGGAAGCACTCGCCATCTCTTGCAGGGTTCCGCGGCGAACTGCGTGCCGTGCGAAAGCCTGAGTCTCTGAAGGAGGCAACGGTTGGCTGGCCTGTGGACGTCGCTGCGCGCATGGCCCGTGACTTGGAGGAGGGGGCAGTCCTCGTTCTTCCCATCATGGAAGTGGAAGGGCTCAATGAGTGGGAGCTAGCGTACTGGCGTGTGAACCCAGAGAGCGGCGTCTGCCTTGGGATCGGCGGTCAAGGATGGGGGGCCGCAGTGAGCTCCGAGATGACAGAGCGTATGGTCCTGCAGGTCTTCTGGATCTCGACGATTGGCAACCTCGCCGCCTTCGGTAAGTGCATGGCGGGAGCGGCCGACAATGCGGCGCAGCAGGCGTGCACCCGAAGCGCGCTTTGCAACAGCATCCTCATTTTGGCGAGTCTCGGGTCGCTTGGCCCGGTGGCAGCCGCGGCCGGTGCCGCGGTCTGCGGGGTCATCTAGGAGGTCAGCGATGGGTCGAACTCTGAGAGCGATATTCCTACTGGGGCTCGTGGGTGCAGCGTGTGTTCAACCCAGCAGCGCTCAAAGCGATCTGTGGGTGAGCGCCGATCTGAAGGGACGGCTGCTCGGCTGCGAGGCCTGTCCGAGTGGTGCCGGAGGGCCGCCCAGCTTTGCGCAACGCTCCCTCTGGTGGCAGAACGCAGCGCCGGACTCGAGCCACTGGCTGGATGCCGGCGGCGCGTTCGTCGGCGTGGATACGTTCGCGAGCCTTGGGGTCGCCATGGTGGTGGCCATGAACTCCGCCGGGGTCCATGCCGCCCACATCACGGCCTCGGATCTGAAACCCGGCTGGGCGCCCATGCGTGATGCTCTTCACCGAGCGCAGTTCTCGCGTTTCTCTGCGAATCTCGTCGATGCCGACAGCGGGGCGAGGCTCTTCGACGGCTTCGCGCTCGTGCCGTCGGCTGAGGGGCCCCGGGTGGCGATCGGACTGAGTGCACAGACTGCTGGCCCCCATGACGGTGTATCGGTGGGAGACCTGGCCGAGTGCTTGGGGCTCGCCCTGGATGAAGCGGCCGCTGCAGCGCCGAACGCACCGGTGATCCTCTGCTTTCACGGTGAAGGAAGTCAGCTCCGTGAGCTCCCTCGCGCCCTTCTCGATCGTTGTGACTCCGTGGTTCACACGGGGGCGTACGTACAGGTGGAGCTGGGACCTAGTGGCCCGCCTGTTCACTATCTACGGGATGGTTCCCGCGCCATGCTCCAGGGCGATCGGGGAGGCGCGTGGGTCGCGCGGTCGATCGCCCGTCAAGGAGTGAGCGACGCCGTGGTTCAAGCTGCGCTGAGCGAAACCGTCAGCTTCAAGAAGCTCAGCGCACAGCCGCTGGCAAGCAGTGAGGAAGGCGAGGAGCCGCCGCGCGCTCGGAATCGCGCCATGGAGGTTTCGATCATGGGGACGGAGCAGCTTCCGGAATGGCGTGATCGCTCGGCGCCGGAGGGCTACGAGTGGTTCGTTATCGAGATGGACATCGAGAACAAGCTCGCGCGCGATCTTCGCAAGGAACTGGAGTACATAGACGCGATTCACATCGCGGGTCAAACCCGGCAGCTGTTCCTCCGAGTCGGCGGCAGACGGCTTCTGCGCCCTATCGAGACGGCGCCGGTGCCCCTAACCAAGCGCCTGTACCTCTCCGAGCCTGGTGACTTCATCACGCAGCGCCTCGGCTACCTCCTGCCGGTGGGGGACACCGCCCGGCTAGAGCTCTGTGTTTTCCACGACGAGTTCGCGCCGATCGTCCTGCCTGTCAGGGACGGCGACGTCGTAGCCCCTGCCGTTGTTCCCATTGCGGAGGCCGAGAACGAGGCGATGCGAGCCTTGTTGCCCGCCGTTCCCCATCCGGGCAAAGCGGGAGCGCAAACCACTGTCTGGCAAGCCGATGTCTTGGCGCAGAGCAAGATCCTCCTTGAGACCGACGCGCGTGCGCTCCGCAGGGACGCGCCTCTCGATGAGCGTGCCCCCCTGGGGAAGCCGCTTGAGTACCTGATGGCGCCTGAGATGGTGGCGCTCGTCGACACGGAGGGCCGTCACTTCTTCCCGCTCACGACGCCGGACGTGGACACGGAGCCCGTGTTCGGCACGGAGTCGGCCACCGGCGCGCTCTGGGCCTTCGAGCTTCCCAACGGCGCGGAGCCCGAGGAAATCTGGCTAGCGCTCCCGGGGCTCAGGTTCACGCACGAAGGGGAGCAGCGCGATCCCGAGCCGTTGAGCCTGCGCTGGGCCGATGGGGAACCTGCCAAGCAGATCGCCGCTCCCTTGCACTCTCTTGGTGGTACGCCCGTGGCCGTGGATCTCGTGTGGGCGAAGTTCCATGAGGGCCGCCTCTCCGCAGGCGTCGACATCTACAACCTTGGACCCGTCGCCGGCATGCTGGAGCCCCTTGGGCGCCTCAAAGTCAACGGATCCACGAAGCCCAGCGGCGTGACGCTCGGCCTCCCCGGGTCGGGGCGGTTGTTCCTCGTGCCGGGTGCCCGGCGCTTTCGTTTGGACCTTGGCTTCGATCTCGCTGCGGACGCGAAGTTCTGCACACTCGACTTCTCAGGAGTCGATGGCGTTCACAGCGTAGGGCTCGAGATCGAGGGCGAAGCGGTAACCGTCGCGGTGCCCGGGGGCGTAGCGCCTCCGGTTCCCGTGGCGGCGGACCCCATCGTGGCTGAAGCTCCGTCTGACGAGGCTGTCGATCCCGCTGAACCCGAAGCGCTTGCCGCCGACGTGGTCGAGGAGCTACTTCCACCAGAGGCCAAGGGCATCGCTGGCGTCGGGCTCACCGCGCAGCAAGTCAACGAAGCCATCGATCGTGGCGCCGACTTCCTCTGGGAGGACCTCAAGTCGAAGTCCAAGAAGGAAGATCTCAGCGACATCGGATCGAACAACCGAGAGGAGGTCCTCGCACTCTTCGCGCTGACCCACACGGATCTCCGTGAACGGAACCCGGAGTTCGCGCGCGTGCTGCCGCTCGCAATCCAGCACTTCGACCGCTACCTCTACGACACCTACGCGAACTCCGTCATCTGCATGATGCTGGACCACCTTGGTGATTCGGCCTATCAGCCCCTCATGCGACGAGCGGTGAAGGCCATCGTTGAAGGGCAGCGGGTGGATGGGACCTGGGGCTACTCACTTCCGCGCCTGAAGAAGCCAGTAGATGCCGCCGGCTACGTCTCGGTGTTCAGTCCACAGCCCGATGACTTAGTGCGCACGGCTCCGTACACGGAGAAGACGGGCGGTGACAACTCCGTCGCGCAGTTTGTGATGATGGCGCTGCGCAGCGCCAAGCGCCAAGGGCTCAACGTACCGGATGATGTGTGGGCTCGCACCCGTACCACGATGATGGGACGCGCCAACAAGGACGGCGGTTGGGGCTACACTGGACCGGGCTCTACCTACGGATCGATGACCTGTGCTGGGATCGGTTCCCTCGCCATCGCGGACTGGGCGCTGGACGTCCAGGACGACGAATCCAAAGCGCTCATCCGAGGCGGTCTCGCGTGGATGGCAGAGAAGTACAAGGCCGATAGCAACCCGCCGCGGGGCAGCCACAACTTCTACTACATGTACTCCACCGAGCGCGTGGGCCGGCTCCTCGACATCGAGTTCTATGGACAGAACGAGTGGTACCCGCTCGGCGCAAAGGCCCTCGTCAACAGCCAGCAGGTCGACGGTTCGTGGATCGAGAAGAGGGAGATCGTGCCGCCGACTTCGTTCGCGCTTCTCTTCCTGACCCGCGCCACCGAGAGCCTCATGGAAGAGCCGGTCGTAGCGGCCACGGGCACTCTCGATATCAACGCCAAGGCGCTAGAGGACCGCGCCGTGCTCTTCATCATGGATGCGTCGGGCTCGATGCTCTCCAAGCTCGGCGAACGCACGAAGCTCGACTGGGCGCGCGACGCAATGCAGGGGCTCACAGAGGGCCTTGACGAGAGCGTCTTCATGGGGCTCCGGGTCTACGGTCATCGGCTGCGGGCCAACGCGGAGGGGGCTGGTCGCGACACCGAGCTACTTCTGCCGCTGGAGGCCTTTGACGATGGGCGCAGCCAAGAGCTACGGACAGTGCTCTCATCCCTGAAGGCAAGGGGCAAGACGCCCATGGCGTACAGCCTTCAGGAAAGCCTCAAGGACATCGACCGACAGATGAACGGGACGGTGGTGCTACTCACCGATGGCGGGGAGGATCCTCGTTCGGGGATGGACCCTGTGGCCGTTGCCGGTCGCTTTGAGTCCCTGCGCAAATGGGACCTCGCTATCGTTGGTTTCGACATCGGCAAGGCGGCGCTGCACTCCCAGCTTCAAGAGATGGCGGACGCGGCTGGGGGGATCTACGTGGCGTCCGATACCGGGGACGATCTGCTACGGACCCTGCGCGCGGCCCTGGTGCCCCTGCCCGAGCAGATAGAGCTCGTGCCTGACGATGGCTCGCCGAGCCGCACCGTGACGCTCCCCTGTGAGCTTGAGCTTGCGGGAGGGCTCTATCACCTCCGATTCGAGGTGGCAGGCAACCCCTTCGATGTGCCTGTCCGGGTCATTAACGGCGGCAAGAGTCGCGTGACCCTCGATCCGAGCCGTTTCCAGGCAGAGTGATGGCTGTTCATCCTGTGCCCCCTCCGGGGGGTGCCATAGTGGATTGTCTGCCAGTGCACGGGAGCTGACCGGGAAGTCACTTCGCCTGACTGGCGTGTCCGGCATGCTGTCCGCCGTAAGTCATCCCCCCTCTCCGGCGCGGGTGCGGCCCGACCGCGGACCGCAGCGCCCTTCGTCCTCTTCAGTAAAGCATATGCCTCTCAATCGACGTCTCCTTGCAGAGTTCTTTGGCACCTTCTGGCTCGTATTCGGGGGCTGCGGCAGCGCTGTGCTCGCGGCGGGCATCCCGGACCTTGGCATTGGCTACGCCGGTGTGGCGCTGGCCTTCGGTCTGACCGTGCTGACGATGGCGTACGCCGTCGGTCACATCTCGGGTGGTCACTTCAACCCCGCCGTTTCCGTCGGCCTTATGGTCGGTGGTCGCTTTAGCGCCAAGGACCTCGTGCCCTACATCGTCACCCAGGTCATCGCTGGTGCGGCCGCTGCGGGCGTCCTCTACGTGATCGCTTCGGGCCTGCCTGACTTTGCTGTCGGCGGCTTCGCTTCGAACGGCTTCGGCGAGCTTTCGCCCCACAAGTACAGCATGGTCGCCTGCCTCGTGGCCGAGGTGGTGTTGACGTTCTTCTTCCTGATGATCATCCTGGGTTCGACGGATCGCCGTGCGCCCGCGGGCTTCGCTCCCCTTGCGATCGGCCTTGCCCTGACCCTGATCCACCTCGTCGGTATCCCGGTCACGAACCTCTCGGTCAACCCGGCACGCAGCACCGGCCCCGCGCTCTTCGCGGGCGGCGCATACATCGGCCAGCTCTGGCTCTTCTGGCTCGCCCCGATCGTCGGCGGCGCTCTCGCGGGCATCGTCTACCCGATGATGTCGGGCGGCCGCGACGCGGCTGTCGAGCCCAAGTCGTGAAGCGCATAAGAGGGATCAGGTTCTGATCCCAAACTGACGCCCGCCGCGGCCGCAGAATGCGGCCGCGGCGGGTGTTTTTTCGTGCCGCTAAGAGTCGGCTCGCAGCGAGCGCTGAATGACCTCGGCGAGGTGGAGGACGTCCGTGTCGAGCTGCTCGCGGCTCACGCCAACCTGCCACTGCTGATGGCAGCCGGGGTTGGCGGTGACGAGGGTCTTGGCGCCGGAGTCCTTGAGGTGCTTGAGCTTTGGTGCCAAGACGTCCAGCGAGTCCTTGGGGCGCAGGACCGAGTAGATGCCCGCGGAACCGCAGCAGGAGTTCGCGGCCGTCATTTCCTTGCGCTCTAAGCCCGGCACCGCGTCAAGGAGTTCGCGCGGCTGGGCGGTGACGCCTTGGCCGTGACACAGGTGGCACGGATCGTCCCAGGTGACCGTGCCTTGGATCCCGTGATCCTTAGTGAGCAGGGGATCCAAGCGCTCGCGCGCCTCCGGCCGGCTGAGCTCTTCGGAGTAGTCCACGACGCGGTCCCCGAACGCGGCTGCGCGGTCTTTGTACTTGGGGTCGTTCGCGAGCAGTCGGCCGTACTCCCGCATGTGGGCCCCGCAGCCCGCGCTGTCGATGACCACGCGGGCGCTGGAGTCCACCGCGTCGAACATATCGATCGTCTTGCGCGCCAGATCCTCGGCGCCCTTCATTTCGCCGTTGTGCCCGTGGAGTGCGCCGCAGCACACGTGCTTCGGGACTGCGAGCACATCGAGACCTGTGGCGGAGAGGGTCTCTGCCACGGCATGGTTCACGCGTCCGAAAAGTTCGGGCATGACGCAGCCCTCGAGAACGAGGACGCGATCGCGCTTTTCGCCTTTCGCCGGAGTGAGGGCGGGGAGCGGCTTGCGCTCTGGCCCTGGCGGCACCTTCGGCAGGTGGCGCATGACCGATCCTCGCAGCCCCATCAGCGGCGCCACGAGTCGGATGAGCCCAAGGCGCTGGCCGAGGTTGAGTCCGAGGACGGCGGCTTTGAGCCCGAATCGGCTTGGAAGGATGCGCTGGAATCCGACCCAGCGCGCGATGCGCGCGAACGGACCCGGCCCCTGAGTCTCCATGAGGCTAGAGCGCGTGAACTCCATCATCGCGCCGAACTCAACGCCCGCCGGGCACACGCTTTCGCAGTGGCGGCAGACGAGGCAGTAGTCCATCTCCTCGCGGAAGTCCGCGTCCGGCTCTAAGCGATCTTCGGCGACCGCGCGCATGAGGTGGATGCGTCCCCGCGGGCTGGAGGTCTCGGATCCCGTCAGCTGGTAGGTCGGGCACGTCGTCAGGCACAGACCGCAGTGGATGCAGTCGAGGCTCCGCGCATGATCGACGAGGCTCTCCTTCGAGGTTGGATGGGCGCGGTGACTCATGGTCGAGAGCTGCCTCGCAGCGGAAAGTCGGCGGAGCCTAGGATGCCCGCGGGGTCGTAGCTGGACTGAAGTCGTTCGGTCCACACCCTCACAGCGGGGGGAGGAGACTGACGGTCAGCGAGGGCCCTCTGCAGTCCCTCGAGCTGCGGCGTAGCGCGGAGCATGTTCACGAAATGATGGCGCGGATCGAACAGGCCTTGGAGGGAAGCGGAGTCGGCGACTTCCGCCAAAGAGTCTTCGTCGAACTCTAGGGCTGCCGCGTCTGGCTCCACGTAAACGGACCGCAGCCCTGCAGCCTCGAGCCCCTCGACAATGTCCCTGATCTTCGACGGCGCCGTGGCAATCGTCACAATGCTCCGTCGACGCGCGGCCTTGAGCGCTTGGCTCTCCGCGTGGGGACCGCGCTCAACGGACTCCAGGGTGAGGATCTTCTCGATGCGGGTGAGCTCTTCTTCTACCTGGCGCTCGCGGCCTGCGACCAGCACATGAACCTGTTGACTAGCTACGAACAGAGCCCTGGGCTGGATACCACGCTGTGCGCGGACCTCGAGTCCTGCGGCGGTCGCTTCGGCTGCGGTGGCAAAGGGCGTCGATGCCACAAACGCTTCTGCCTCGGGCACGGGGACTAGACGCAGCGAAGCCTCAAGGATCGCACCCAGCGTCCCGCGCCCACCCACATGCAGGCGGTGCAGGTCAAAGCCGGTGACGTTCTTCACAAGGCGCCCGCCTGACTTGATCGGGCCCCGTCCGGACGCGTCCTGAATGCGCATACCGAGAACGTGGTGCCTCGCCGGGCCGAAGCCGCAGCGGTCGATGCACGATCTGCCGGAGGCAAGCAGCCCGCCGAGCGTTCCACCGGGCGCTGGGCCCGCGGGCGTGATGCGGTGCCCACCTTCGTTGACCGCTGCGCGCAGCGTCTCCATGCTGGCGCCCGCTTGCGCAGTCAGCGTTCCATCACCGGGTACGTACTCGACGATTCCTGTGCCGCCGGTAGCCACGAGTGACTCCATGGAGATCCAGAGGGCGTTCTGGCTCGCTGCGTTGTTCCAAAGGGACGGGCAGCACCATTCCATCGAGGTGCCGCGACCCAGAAACGCGACTGGCTGATGGTCGCCGCGTGCCATCCGTTCCTTGAGGTGATTGAGAAGCGCACGCAGCTCTTCCTCCGTGCGCGGTTTCGCCACTCGGCGGTCGATGCCCCCAAGCTCGACGAGCTCTTCCTCGACTCCGGGCAAGATCGTGCCTTCACTCGCTGCGTTCATCGCGTGGCCTCGCCGTGGGGGAGGGGCTCGCCCTGGGGCAGCGGCTTCGTATGGATCTCGCGGCAGCCGCGCACCGGGATCATCTTGCCGGGGTTCCAGAACTCCACCGGATCGAATACGGCCTTCAGGGACTTTTGCGCTTCGAGGTCCTCGTCGCTGAAGAGCATGCACATCTCTTTCTGCTTTTCCAGGCCGACGCCGTGCTCGCCGGTCAAGGAACCGCCCGCGTCGACGCAGGCCTGCATGATGATCTCGCCGGCCTCAAGGACGCGGCTGACCTCTTCGGGGTTGCGACGGTCGTAGGAGATGTTGGGGTGCAGGTTCCCGTCGCCTGCGTGGAAGACGTTGGCGAGGCGCAGGCCCCGGGAGGTGCAGGCTTCGGCGGCGACCTGGACGATCTCCCGCAGGCGCGTACGCGGCACCACGACGTCGGCCACGTAGAGATCCGGTGCGATGCGGCCCATGGCGCCGAAGGCTCCCTTGCGTCCGGCCCACAGCTTCTTGCGCTCGACCGGATCGGTGGTGCGCCGGGAATCGAACGCGCCGAACTCTTTGGCGACCGCCAGGATGTCCTCGGAGGTCGCCGCCACCTCGTGGGCGCCGCCGTCGACCTCGATCAGCATCACGGCCTCGGCATGGGCCGGGTAGCCGGCGCGTAGGACGCTGGCTTCCACAGCTTCGATCGTCAACCGGTCGAGGATCTCGATGGCCGATGGTTCAAGGCGCCGAGCGATCATCTCAGAAACCGCGTCGCAGCACGCGTCGAGGTCTTCGAAGAGGCACAGCAGCGTCTCGACGGTTTCGGGCTGGGGGAGCAGGTTGACGGTGACCTCGGTGACAAGGCCGAGCATGCCTTCGCTGCCGACGAGCGGCCCCATCAGGTCGTAGCCGAAGCGTGGGTCTGGGAAGGCGCCGCCCAGCTCTGTGATCTCGCCGTCCGCGTCCACGACGGTCAGTCCGCGCACGTGGCGCGTCGTCGATCCGTAGCGGAACCCATGGGGGCCCCCTGAGTTGTTGCCGACGTTGCCGCCGATCGTGCAGGCCGTTTGGCTGGACGGGTCGGGCGCGTAGAAGAGGCCGGCTGAGTCGCAGGCTCCCGAAAGGTGAACGTTGACGACGCCCGCCTGGACCCGCGCGTAGCGATCGGTCTCGTTGACCTCCAGGACCTCACGCATCCGAGCCGTGCCGAGCACCGCGCCTCCGGCGATGGGCCGAGCGCCCCCGGAGAGGCCGGTCCCCGCCCCACGCGGCACGATCACTAGCCCCGCTTCCCGAAGAACCTTCACCGCCTTGGCGGCCTCCTGGGTCGACCGCGGCAGCACCACGACGCTCGGGGCGGCGCGCTCCAGCATGAATCCGTCCGACTCGTACGCTGACTTCGCGCCCGCATCGGCACGGACGCCGCGCTCGCCGACGATCCTTGTAAGCTCCTTGAGCGTCTTTCGACCCAGTTCTGCCATCGCCCACATAGTAAGGGGCTAGTGATCGTCCAGCGCTATTGGATTCCCCATGACTCAATCAAGCATGTTGACCCAGACCATCGAGCTAGCGATCGACGGACGACGGGACGAATTGGCCGCCTGCCTTGACGCAGACCCATCCCTCGTCCATGCCCGTTCAGCCGCGCCATTCGGAGCGACGCTGCTCCACTATGCCGCAGCAGCGAACGGCGTCGAGGACGAGCTGCAGCGCACGCCCGCGAACGCGGTCGAGATCGTCCGCCTACTCCTAGGGCGCGGCGCAGACGCAGACGCCCTTTCGACGAGCTACGATGGGGGACCGAACCAGACGGCGCTGTGCCTGCTTGTCTCCAGCTGGCACCCGTTCGAGGCGGGTGTCCAAGCGGATCTAGTGCGCGAGCTGGTGAGCGGCGGCGCGAGCGTCAACGGGCTGGAAGACGACGGCATGCCCCTCGCGACGGCGCTGGTCTTTGGCTACACCGGGGCCGCGCGCATGCTCGCTGAGTGCGGCGCGCGCATCGACAACCTACTCTTCGCGGCGGGCCTCGGGGACGCGGCCCGCGCTGCGTCCTTTCTCTCCGCCAGCGGCGGTGCGGTGGAAGGGGCCGCTCGCACATTCGTTTCCCCGACCCTCGGCCATCGAAAGATGGAGCGAGCCGAGGCGCTTCAGCAGGCCTTCCACCTAGCGGCAGCCCATGGCCACCTCGAGGTCGCCCAAACGCTGCTCGACCACGGCGCCTCGGTGACAGCGAAGAGCCTAGGCCAGCACTGCGAACTCCCCCTTTGCCAGGCCGTCTTTCTCCAACGCTGGGAAGTGGCTCGCTGGCTAATCGAGCGCGGCGCCGACCTCGATGCGGTCGACGGCAAGCGCGGCGTCAGCGCCCGCGAGATGGCCGAGGGTCGTCTGGGTTGACGCAACTGGCGCAGGACTTATCACCTCGGTGCGGCAGCTTAGCCCGTCATATTCATGAAGCTGTGCCTCCAGTGCGTCCAAATCGCGCCGTAGCAAGGAAGACGATCGACCTCAGTCGTAAAGCGGGTCTGTAGACCCGTCGCGCACTGGGTGAGGGCCACGGGCCCTCACTTGACGCAGCTACAGCGTGATTCGGGCGTGCTGGAGGTGCAGGTTCATGAATGTGATGGGCTTAGATGGCCACGCTTGCCCCCCTTCGAACTAGACGGCGAACGTTTGCCCATCTCTTGGTCCGACTCAGCCCATGAACCCCAGGTGACTCGCCGCGAAGTTCCCGAGATTCGGGAACACCGATGGGAGCTCTAGGTCGGGCACGCCAAACCAGCGTGCCAACGTCGCGGCGAATTGGTCGGTGCTTTGGGTTGGGATCATTCGTCCTGAACCAGCGTCGTCTGCTCCCTCCAAGGCAAAGCTCGGGAGGGTCCCGTACAGGTCGCCGCCCTGGACGGCTCCTCCCACCGCCAACCAGTGGCCGCCCCAGCCATGGTCCGTTCCCTGGCCGTTGCTGGAGAGCGTTCGTCCAAACTCTGAGACCGCTGCCAGCGTGGCGCGGTTCTCCATGGAGATCTCCTCCATGGCCGCCTGGAAAGAGGCGATGGCTGCGCTGAGTCCCGCGTAGAGGACCGGCTGATCTTCGAGCTGGTCTGCGTGGGTGTCGAAGCCGCCGACCTTCACAAAGAACACCTGACGCTCCATGCCGAGGGTGGACTGCGCCTGGATCATCTTCGCCACCATGGCAAGCTGAGCGGCGGCCTTGTTGCCTTCGGGGAACTCAGTGGCGAAGCCCGGCTGTGCGTCCAGCGCAGCGGAGATGACCCCGTCCAGTTCGATCGCCTCTTGGCGTGTCTGAGCGAACTGGTGCTGGATCAGCGAGCCGTGGGCTTGACCGCGAAGCGCGTCGAATGTGGCCTGGATCGCCGCTCCCGTATTTCCGTTGAAGCCCTTCAGCGAGACGCTCCCGCTCGTTCCCAGGTGGTAGGCCTGGGTGTTTGTGCCTGTCAGGAGAGGGGTCGAGCCCGCAATCGTGATGGACGGACTTAGGCTCGTGACCCCGTTCAGGAATTCCTGGTGATCGCTCAGCGCACCACCCCAACCGATGGCTGTTGAATCGTCCGCACGGATGCGCATCGACTGCGACTGCTGGTCGTTGTGGCTGAACAGACGAGGCGGAAGAGACGCTGAGCCGCCTTGGTACTGGGCGCGCGTGACGGGGGCCACCATGTTGCCCACGTTGAGCGCGATCGCGAGCCGGTCGTTGTCGAAGAGGTCGCGCAGCTCGGTGAGGGAGGGATGTAGGCCGTAGGTGTGACCGTCGTTCGTGGCTGGCGCAATCGGCAGCAGATCATTCAGCGGCACCGCGAGATTCTGACGCGAGTTCGCGTAGTCCGCGTACGACGCGCTATCCGTGGGCACGATCATATTGAAGCTGTCGTTGCCGCCTGCCAAGTACAGCACGACGAGCGCCTTGTAGTCGCCCCCGCCCTGGGCTGCAGCCGCGAGAAGCGATCCGTTGGAGAGCGCGCTGAAGGCCGTACTAGATGCAGCTCCATAGCTCGCCCAACGAAGGAAGTCGCGGCGCGTAAGTTCGGAAATGGGTTTGCGCTTCATTGCTGGTGTGAGCCCTCTGGCGAAGTGACGATGAGATAGATCGCGTCGAGCACACGCTGCATGCCGTTCGCCTTGTTGCCCGCGTCGAGATCGACGCCGTTCACGTGGACGATGAGCGCCGTGCGCATCGCCCCGCTCATTTGCCCGGCCATGAGCCGGATGTTCAGGTGGTCCACGAGCGCCTCGGCGTCTTCCGCAAGGGCGATCTCGCCGTCGAGGCGCAGCGTCACGGTGTGCTCGTCCCCGTTGGCGAAGCCCGGGTACGCGCGGTAGATCCGGTCGTAGTACTCGTTCGCGGCGAGCGTGATCATCGTGTGCGTCGTGATCTGGAACTCTGGCGCAAAGAGATCCGCGTCGGCGAGGACCCCCGGCGGCTGGTAGGTCGGATAGAAGAAGTTGAAGACCGAAGGTGATCGGAGCGACGCCTGCCCAAAATCATTCTGGGGGTTCCAGAAGCGGAAGCGGTTGGTCTCCGCCCTGCCCGAGAAGGTGCGCCAGATCCCCGCCATGCGAACGATAGGCTCCCGCAGCTTGCCGAACGTACTTGGCGAGGTGAGGTGCCCGGTGCGCGCCTCGTCATCGAGCAAGATCGTGCGCACCACGGCTTCTAGGTTGCCGCGCATCCCGCTTCCATCGTCCGCAAAGACCTCTGCGACGCGCTCGACGTACCCGGCACTCGGCGAGCTTGTCACAAGGCGTTGAATGAGCCTGAAGGCAATGAACGGCGGCACGTTGGGGTGCTGAAACAGAACGTCAAGTGCTTGCTCTAGGTCATCTGAGGGCGTCAAGCCTGCGGGGAGCACGGTTGACCCGAGGATCGTCTTTGCTTGATCGTCGTGGTACTCCGGGAAGGCTTCCATGGGTTCGAGCATGTTCGCCGGCCCCCAGGTGAAGTTGGCGGACCCGGCGTAGGTCCAGCCCGTGAGCACCCGTGAGAGCTCTTCGATATCGGTCTGGGTGTACGTCGGGATCTCGGCGCCGTCGCCGTCCAGGCGCGGCGTGCCGTCTTGGTTGAGCTCGACGAGTCCAATGCTGAAGAGCTGCAAGAGCTCCCGGGCATAGTTCTCGTCCGGTCGGATGTTGTTCTCCGGATCGCCCTTGCGGTTGCGAAGATGACTCAGGTAGTTGCCCATGGCGGGGCTGCGGGTCACCTCGCTCAGTAGGTCGCGAAAGCTGCCTAGGGCACCGCGGCTCAGCAGGTCGTAGTACTCGGCGAGGCCCAGCGGGTGATTCGAGAGCGAGCCTGCGCGGTCAGAGACCACAAAGATCTCCGAGAGGGCGAACGCCATGCGTTGGCGCAGCTGGTCTTCACCCATGACCGCGTTGCGCCACCAAAGTTCTTGGCGCTGGTTCTGGAAGACGTCCTCGCCCTTCGCGATGCGCGCTTCGAGCGCGGGGCGCTGGAGCGAAGCAGGAAGGCTGCACTGATAGTCAAGGTAGGCATTGAAGCCTGCGAACTGCAGGCCCGTGAGGTCATCCTCGGATAGACCAAACGTGGCCGCCTCTAGAAAGCGCGCCGCGTCCGACTCACCAGAGGGCAGATCGAGGCCCAGCCCCGACTGAACCCACCATGGATCAGCCGGCTCCTCTTCCCCGGAGCTGCAGCCTGCAGCGAGCGCAATACCTGCCGCCCAGCCCACAGTCTCCAGGGTGCCTCTCAGGCCGTCTGCTCCGCCTCTTGTTGAGCCATCCCCAAGGGAGTCCCCGCGGAACCCCTCGCTTACACACATCTCGTCCACTGCGCCCTCCGGGCCACCTTGTGTCTCTCCGGGGTGCTGCGCGCCTTGCAGCCTCCCCTCCCCGGTGCGACTTCGTTACGCCTATCGGGTCGCGATGAGCGGTCTCTGAAGCAAGACCTCGACGTTGGTGCCCCAGTCCTCGAATCGGGACTGCGATGGCGGTGAGCGCTGCTGGCTTAGGCGATCCTGATCGCTGTGAGATGAGGGACCGTCAGGGCCATCGCTTCTGGCCACTCGAGACCACGGTGCCACTTCAACACGGCACGTATCACGCCCGCGTGCCCGATGAGCAGGTGCCGCTCGGTCGCGTCGAGTTCCTTCAGCCAGTCCCTGGTGCGAGCCTCAAGGGTCACAGCGGACTCACCGCCCGCAGGTCCCTCGGTTTGCCAGCTGGCGCCCCAGCGCTCAAGCACGGCGGGTTCGCTGGTGAAGATCTCGCCCCACTCACGGCCTTCGAACGCGCCGTGATCAAGCTCGCGTAGGCGTGGATCAACTCGCAGCTTGCGCGCGCAGGTGAGGGCCGGTTCTAGGGTCTCAGCAAGCCCACGGCAGCGCGATAAATCAGAGGTCCATACCGAGTCGAAAGCGAGGCTTCCGCCATCCAGTACCCTTAGTGACTTGAGAGCCACTCTTGCAGCCTCAGCGTGGGGGAGGGACGTCTCCACGTCGGTGGCCCCATAGCACCTTCCCGCCATCGACTCTGCGACTGGCGCATGTCGAACAGCGACAATCACGGGCGCACAAGAGCTAGCGTCAACAGGACGGTCATCTCACAGATCTGCTCTGTCGCTCCCAGGAAATCGCCGGTTACACCGCCGGCCCGTTTGTGAAAACGCCATGCGCAGAGCCCCGCGGCGGCGGGCACCGTTGCGAACGTAGCCGCGGGACCCCACCCCAGTTCTGGTAGCCAGCACCAGGCCGCAAGAACCAACGCGGCGCCGTAGAGCGTCGATACGAACGCTTGACTCAGCTGCGCCTTGACAATAGGGCGGCTCTTTGCGTGCTCTGGATCCGTCACGTAGGGCATCCTCGCCATGAGCCATGTCGGAGCGACGCGACCCAGCACATGACTCAATACGAACGCCGCGGCGCCGTGAACTCCCCACGCCGCGATCAGGGCGGCCCGCAGACCAATCGAGATCACGAGTGCCACGGTTCCGTACGTACCGATGCGACTGTCCTTGAGGATCTCCATCAGCCGCTCGCGATCGAAGATGGCGCCACCGAGTGCATCGGCGGTGTCCGCTAGGCCGTCTTCGTGGAACGCTCCAGTCGCGAACATCGTCAGGCTTATCCCAATTAGGGCAGCCGGTAGAAAACCTGCTCCCATGCACAGCCAATAGACAGCTCCTCCCAGTCCACCGATGACGAGGCCCACAAGTGGCGCGTGGGCAGGCGCCCACGCGTAGTCCTCGTCGCGATACGGGTAGCCTCCCGCTGGAATGCGTGTCAGGAATACAAAAGCGGCACGCGCGCCGCGGACCGGGGGTGGCAGGCTCATGACGCGTCGTCAGCAGGAGCCCCTTCAAGCGCCGCCTCGGCGAAGGTTGCCATGCCCGCGTGGAGCGCGCAGCTGAGCTCAATCAAACCGTAGGCAGCGAGGGATCCGCTGGCTTCACCAAGGCGCAATCCAAGGTCGAGGAGCGGTGCTGCCTGGAGCGCCTCAAGCAGCTTGGCGTGGCCGGGCTCGCCGGAGCGATGGGCAAAGACTAGGTGAGAGCGAAGGTCGGGGTCGTGCAGCACCGCTGCATAAATCGCCGCCGTCACGATAAAGCCATCCACTAGGACAGCCGCTCCGATCTCTCGCGCTGCGAGTGCAGCGCCAACGAGCGCGCTCATTTCGCGGCCGCCTACGCGCCGCAGGATCTCCATCGGGGCCAGTGGTTGAGTCGACCCGAGGCGAAGGAGCGCATCAGCGATGACGGTGGCCTTGCGCCCAACACCTTCGCTATCCAGCCCGGTGCCGGGCCCCGCTAGGTCCGCCGCCGGTCGTCCGAGCAGCGCCGCCGCCACCGCGCTGGCGGGCGTTGTGTTGCCAATCCCCATCTCACCAAGCAAGAGCACTTTGGGGGCTGGGTCCAGTGCGAGCACCGCTTGGCGGCCGGCGTCGATCGACGCTTGGAATAGCGCTTCGTCCATCGCGTCTTCGGTGCGGAGATCGCCGGCTTGGCGGTCTGCCGAAGGGTGCCTTCGCACGCTCGCCACCGGGTTCTTCGGCAGAGCGTAGGGCGTATCAACGCCGACATCGTGCACCTCCAGCGCCATACCGTGGACCTTGACCGCCGAGACGGACGCAGCCGCTCCGCCCGCCGCGAAATTGGCGATCATCCCGGCTGTCACCGACGCTGGATAGGCCGCCGTTCCGTGCTTTACCACCGGATGGTCTGACGCAAAGATCAGCGTGGCAGCGGGCCGCGCGCTCGGCTTCTCGACGTTTTGAATCCCGGCCAACATAAGAGCTACGTCCTCCAGCCTTCCAAGACTTCCAGGCGGCTTTGTCAGCTGTGCCTGGCGCTCGGCGGCTGCCTCATGTCCGCTGTTCTCCGTCATGACTTCTTTCTGACTTGGTGCGCGCTCCATATCGCGAACCCTAACCGGCTTGGCATCTGTCGTTGCCGTCCTTCATGGGGATACTCTCGATGGCGGGGCGATTTCTCAGGTGGTAAGCACCCCTGCCTGACTTGTCACCAGAAGCTAAACTTATGCCCCATGGACATCATCAGTCACACCCTGAGCGGAGCCGCGGTGAGAGCGCTGGCTGGCACCTGGGGCCAAGCGACGACCAAGGGCTAGTGGGCCCTCTTCGCCCTGGATGCCGCCGCTGGAGCTCTCCCCGACATCGATGCCACAGCGCTTCTCCCCGGATGGCTGATGCAGTCTATGGAGTGGGTCGACCGCGCCCTCCCGATGCCGTTCTAGCATCGGAACCGCACGCCAGAGGTCGCTACGGCTTCGCTATTGGGGGTCGCCGGTGAAGAACGTAAGGCGGTTGCCGAAGGGGTCGGTCAACTGCAGCGTCTTCTCTCCCCAAGGCATGACCTCCGGGCGACCGGGATTGGCATGCGGATAGCGGCCATCGCCGACCTCATCAGCGAAGGCATCTACGTCGTCCACTGGGATCCGGATGCGCGTACCAGGCGTGGTGTCGCCGTGGTGCTCCGTCAGATGGATCTGCAGAGCGTCCCGTCGCAGGCCGAGATACAGCGGCATGTCAGGCCCGAACCGGTGCTCGAAGACAACCTCGAACTTCAGCCAGTCGACGTAGAACGCGCGAGCCATGTCCGGGTCGAACATGCGGAAGATCGGGATGGCTGGATGCAGAGTCATCAGACCGGCCTCGTTAAAGAGTTTGGGTAGATCACCGAGAGGATTGGGGTATCGCGATCGGCTCATTGTAGCCACGGCGGTTGGCTCGGCCTAAGCGCTCGAGCCGGTTCGTTTGTTCGTGGCAAGGTTCCATTGACGGTAGCAGTTCTTGAAGTGGGCATCTCGAGGCGCCACTCTTCTCGGACCATGAACGTGTTCCTCTACGTCGTTCTCGCTTGCCCCCGCGTGCAGCTTCCGCCCGCAGCGGAGCCAACGGCGACACATGACATGGCTAGCATCGCTGCCTGGGTCGACGACCTAGCGGGGGACAGCACGCGTTGGAATGCCACGCGAGCGATGGGGCAGCTCCGTGCGAGCTACACGGACGCCGAGCCCTATCTCTTTCAGGCGCTCTGGTCCCTTGATCGCCAGCAGCGGCAGCTCGCGGCTTTCATTCTCATGACGGAAGAAGAGCGCAGCGGTCACCCGGACATTCTCATTGCTGCCGCAGTGGAGGCGCTCGCTGACGACGACTTGCCGGGCTACGGGGAGGCGAGTGGAGTCATGCCCCACGTGAACAACATGAAGGCGGCGGTGCGCTTTCTCCGCGAACCGATTCGTGGCCGGCTCGCGGCGCCGCAGCTGCGGAGATTGATCGGAGACCCAAGTGACTGGCAGGCGCGGCTGTTCGCAGCCGACATTCTTGCGCGCTGCGGCGACCGCGCGTCCCGCCACCGGGTCGTGCTTGCTCTGCTCGAACATGTACAGGACAACGACCGACGGGGTGACGCTGCGGTGGCTCTCAAGGCGCTCAACGCGATGGGCCCTGCAATCCTTCCACAGATCGAGGGCTGGCTCCCACTCGACGAGCAGTCCGCCGCAGGCAAGGACCTGCTGTTGCGCCACCTGACCGGCATGCCGCCGAGCGCGGCGCTGCTTGATTCAATGCCCTACAGAGCCATCACCACCTGCGTTCGCGATCCGATCGCGGAGCACTGGGCAGGGCCCCTTCTCTTCTGAGAGCGGGGCAGCCATAAGGGCGCGAGCGAGCCGAGTGCGACGCTACTGAGGTGGCCCGGAGACAACTTCGAGACGACTCCACGGGGCTTCCGCCGTAGATTACGGCTCGATGATTCCGTCACTTTCTCTCCGAGGGCAAGGGGCCCAGGTGGCTGTTCTTGGCCTTGGCGCTCTCAGCGCGCTGGCCCTCATGGCTGCGAGCCTCGCTGACTTTGGAGATCCGCGTGCGACTGCTCGCGCCCAGGCGCAGCAGCTGGAGCGGGCCCGGGTGGCGGAGGTTCGGCTGGCCTGGGACGAGGCGCGTGCGAGCCAGGAGGCTCCGCCTGGGAGCACAGGAATCCTGCGACTTGCGGGCGGAGAGCCGAGGAAGAGCCCTGCCGCGCGGCCCGATGGATCGGGCGCGCTTACGGAGCCAGACCCCTTGATTCGCGCCTACTTCGAGCTGGGCCACCAAGCGCTCCAGCGCGGCGACGCTGCGGTCGCCCTTGAGTCTTTCGCGGGCGGCCTCGCCGGTTCGGGCGCGGGAACCGAGGGCTACCAGTCCGCACTCTTCGGGGCCCTTCGAGCGGCGGGAGAGCTCCAAGAGCTAGACCGAGTGCGCGCGCTGCGCGCGGCGCTCTACGCACTTCCCGACGATGCTGTTGAGGGAACGTCGCTCCATCTTCTGGCGGCGCTCGTGCCACCCGTTGATGCACAAGGAGCCCACGGGCGGTTGACGGCTGGGAGCGCGCTGCTGCCCTCGCCGCGCGATCGGGCCGTGTTCCGCGATGGTGAGCTTGGGCTGGCGCGGGACCCTTGGTGGGGCGCGGTACGAGCGCGGCTTGTTGAAGGG
>CAYQKK010000018.1:15218-16701 GCA_964417955.1 uncultured Planctomycetaceae bacterium | reverse complement strand
GAACAGTTGCGGGCCAGCATCGTGCCCAGCGAAGCCAGCCCCAACGGCGCCACGCCACTGGCGGGAACGCCGTTCAGTCTTTCGGTTCAGCACCTTGATCCGGAAGGGGCTGCGACCCTTGAGCTACGCCGCATTCGCACTTTGCGCACGGCCCTTGCGGGGCTTGGGCTGCTCGTTCTCTTGGGGGCAGGGCTGAGCGCCCGTGCCATGGCCCGCGCGCGGCAGCTGAACGAGCTGCGTAGCACCTTCGTCGCGAGCGTCAGTCACGACCTCCGTACGCCGACCCAGGCAATTCTGCTGCTGGCCCAGACCCTTGAGAGTGACGTGGTGAACGCGCCTGAGGGGCGCGCTCGCTATCACACGCAGATTCGCAAGGAAGCCCAGCGGCTGCGACGGCTCGTGGAAGATCTCTTGGACGGCGCGCGCGTGGACCGCGGCGACGGGGCGCGGGTGGAGCGCCGCGATGTCGAGAGCGCGGGCTTCTTCGGCGAGCTGAAGGGCGCGATGGAGGAGCGCGCGGCGAGCGCTGGCGCGAAGCTCTGCGTCGAGGTGGCGGACATGCCTGAGTTCCTGAACGTCGATCCTGACGGCGTCTATCGGGCGGTGTGGAACCTCCTGGAGAATGCGCTTCGCTACGGGCGGCGCGGCGACTCAGCCGCCGAGGTGCGAGTGACCGCTGAGGTTCAGGGTGAGAACTTGGCCATCGCGGTCGAGGATCAGGGGCCGGGCGTCCCCGCGAAGGACGCCGAGTCGATCTTTCGCCCGTTTCAGCGCCTTGACGGACGCGGCCCCAAGTCTGATCGTCCGGCGGACATCGGTACCGGGCTCGGGCTGCCCATCGTCCGCGCCATTTGCCGGGCCCACGGCGGCGGCGCTGTGCTCGAGCCCAGTGCGCATGGCGCGCGCTTCGTCCTGACCCTGCCCATCCAAAACCCCGAAGGAGTGAACCCATGACCCGCGTTCTCGTGGTCGAAGACGAGCTGTCGATCCGTATGCCCCTCGTAGACGTTCTGCGTGCGCGGGGCTACGAAGTGCTGGAGGCGGAGGATGGCGAGCAGGGTCTTGAGCTCGCGCTGCGCGAAGACCCGGACGCGATCCTGCTCGACCTGATGATGCCCAAGCGCGACGGTTTCAGTGTGCTGCAGGCTCTGCGCCAGGACCGGCTGACCGCGACCGTGCTGATTCTCTCAGCGCGCGGGTCCGAGCTCGACCGCATCCAAGGCTTCGAGTACGGCGCGGATGACTACATCGTGAAGCCGTTCTCGATCGAGGAGGTCCTGGCGCGGCTGCGCGCGGCGCTCGCTCGTAAGGGGGGCGCTACCCCCGGCATCGAGGAAGTCGACGACGTCAAGTCCGCTTCGTTCGGCAAGGTGCACGTGGACTTCGAGGCGTACTGCCTCGTGCACGACGGAGAGCGCCACGGGCTGTCGCGGCGAGAAATGGACCTCTTGCGCTACTTCCTGCGCAACGAGGGCGAGACGCT
>CAYQKK010000018.1:0-15118 GCA_964417955.1 uncultured Planctomycetaceae bacterium | reverse complement strand
CGCGGCGAGAAATGGACCTCTTGCGCTACTTCCTGCGCAACGAGGGCGAGACGCTCGAGCGCGAGCGGATCATGGACGACGTTTGGGGGCCCGACGACTCGGTTACGACGCGCGTGGTAGACAACCACGTGCTCAAGCTGCGCAAGAAGATCGAACGCGATCCGAAGGACCCGCGGCACCTCATCACCGTGCACCGGGTGGGCTACCGCTTTGTCCGCCGCGGCGCAGGGCAGGAATCGTGAGACAGCTACGAGACAAGCGCGGACAGGACGGAGACAAGCCCCGATCCAGCGGACCGTACAACACACTCCGAAGGCGAGGAACCCACCCCGCCGAACCAACGACCCGAAGGAGACACCACATGTTCGCATCCCAACTCAGAACCTCGCTCGTGCTCGCAGGCCTCTTGGCTTCCGGCGGCTTCGCCCAGGAGTCGGCTCCGTTGCCCACAGCAGAGCAGCGCTTCGCCGCCTGGAAGCTGGAGGCAGCCACCGGCGTTCCCGGCCCCGAGGCACTCCAAGAGCTCGAGGCACTCTTGGAGTCCGCGCGGGCGGCCGAGGGCTCGCCAGAGCTGCTCGCTTCGATGGCGGCCAGCGCTGAATCCCTCCGCAAGCGGCTGGTCCCGAAGCTTGCGGCACTCGCCCAGGGGAAGGTCAGCGCCGCCGCCGAGAAGGAGGTCATGAAGCTCGCGCTGGAGAAGGCCATCGCCGAGAACAACACCGACTTCATTCGATCCCTCGGTAAGCGAGCCGTGCCCGCCCTCCGGGAGATGGCGCTGGCCTGGGACGGCGCGCCTAGCACCGGCGATCAGCAGCCTGCGTTTCACTGGCTTGGCTGGCTGTCGGCGCCGGATGCCCTCGACGTGGCGCTCCAGCACATGGCCTCTAAGAGTTTCGTCCTCAAGCGCAGCACGATCACGGCATTGAAGAGCAGGTTCGGGCGCCGCGGCGTTTGGCGGCCGCACGGAGAAACGGACTGGCGGCTCGTCAATCCGGAGTGGGAGAAGATCCTGCACCTAGCGCTTGAGGAGCCGGCGGTTGAGCCTGGCGCACTGAAAGACCTACTTGAAGACTTTGTTCAGAAGGGCCAGCTGCCGCGCTCCCTAGGGCCTGTAGCCATCGAAGCGCGCGTTGAGCTTCGTCTGGAAGACGTCGTTCCGAAAGAGGGCCTCTGGTATCTGGATCTCTGCGTCGATGCGATGGACGGCCGACTCCGCGAGAGCGCGGCGAACTACGTGACCGCATACGGCGAGGACGACCAGGTGCTGAAGCTCGCCCGTGACCCCGGCGCGCGGTATGACCTCGCGTTTAGGCTCTTGGCCGTGGCGGAGTCACGCTTCGTTGATCGAGCGAAGGGGACGACTGAGGCGACGATGGTTCGAGTTCCACGAACCCCCGCTATTCTCGAGTCTTTCGCGCTTCTCGCCGTGGATAAGGGGAGCGCCGTGAGGAACGCTCTACGCGAATCACTGGAACAATACAGGGATCAATTCGGAGAGGCTCCGTTCTCTTCGAAAGAGCTAGCGTCGCTGTTCGATCAAGTCTCGGACAAGAATATCCGCCTGGCACTTCTTGAGTCCATCAAGCGCCTTCCCGAGGCCGAGCGCTTTGACGCTGCCGTCGCCTGGATTGCGGACAACGCGAAGTACAGGTCCACGGACAACGCAGTCCGAATGAATCCACACCCAGCGGCTTTCGGTCTGTCTCCAAGGGACGATTTTTTCAGGCTGCTCGATGTTTGGCAGGCCCACGGCTACTTGGATTCGAGCAAGGCCTCACGCGATCTGTTTGGTGGCTACTCATTCGATCAGTTGGACCGCCTCGTGGAGAATGACGGGCTTGATCCGGAACCCATCATTGCACGCGCGCAACAGTGGGGATTCGTCGAAGCGCTGGCACCCCAGCTTAGTCGGGGCAATACACCGCTTTTCCCCTGGGTTCAGTCGCTCTCGCAAGAGTCGCGAGTTCGCTTGCTGCGCACTGTTTTCGCGGACGAGAGTGCCCTTGCCAACGAAGGACTCATGACGGCCTATGACTTTACAATAGCGAACCAGCTGATCGAGTCCTCAGAAACGCTCGCCGACATGGTCATGGACAAGGCGGCGCCCGCGGCGGCGCGCGCGTGGGCCGTCTTGGCCTTGGCGGAGGATCACTACCCGGCCTTGGACGAAGCCATGCTCAAGGAGATCGCAGGGCTCTTGGCTGCAACGAGCGACGAGGCGCACGCGCGTCGAGTCCGAAACGCACTCAAGAACGCCGAGCAGCAGAGCGTTCTCCGCTTCCTTGCAGCGGAGCCGGAGGCGACAGCAGAGCTACTTCTCGGGATGGAGATCTACCCACTGGGGCCGGCGACACTGGATGCACTTTGGGCGCGAGTGGCCTCGGAGGACTGGAGCGACTTGCCCGGTGCCTTTGGTTTCGTGGCCGGGTTGGCCGAGCATTCCGAAGAGCGTCTGGACACTCGCCTTGAGCAAGTGGACTTCTCGGCTGAGCGCGCGTGCTTAGGGCTCTTCTACGGCGCGAGACAGACCAGGAACCCTGTGCTCTTGCCCCTTGTTCGGCGAGTGATGGAGCGTCCAGACTTCCAAGGAAGAGATGCCTGGATCGGAGCAACGAATGCCCTCGGCGCCTACATGAGCGAAGAAGCTGCGGGGATCTTGCTGGAGGCCGCGAGGTTCGCGCCCACTGCCGAGACCCGCGGCTATGCGATGAACAAGCTTCGCGAGATCACCGAGTGGCAGGAGACGGCGGCGGCGTGGGAGAAGAGCACAAGCGCGAGTGCTAAGCGGTCCCAGGCGGTTGCAGAGCTAGTGCTCATCCTCGACGACGAGGAGCAGACGGAGGAGGCGCACGCTGCGGCTCTCCGCGGGCTCGGGCTTCTCGGCGCCGTCGAAGAGCTGCCACGGATCGTGCGCGCGCTCGGTGCGAAGAGCGAGGCCATCCAGGAAGCCGCGCGCTCGGCCATGCAGCGGCTGGAAGAGTAGTACCGGAGCGCTGTGCGCCAGTGGGTTACGGTAGGGTAGGGGCTATGAAGTGGCCTCTCCCTATCGTCTTGTTCGCGGCCTGCTGCTCTGGATCAGCCTTCGCTCAAGCAAAGCCCAACATCGTCTACATCATGATGGACGAGTGGGGATACTTCGAGTCGTCCTTGATGGGGCACCCGGTTCTTGAGACGCCCAACATCGACCGCTTCGCAGCGGAGGGGATGCGCTTCACCCAGGTGCTCGCCGGCGGCAACGTTTGCGCTCCCACGCGCAGCACGCTCATGAGCCGGTCAGCACACGGGGCACACGACCGTGCGCAGCAACGGCGGCGGCGCGGCTCTTCGCGAGGACGACCGCACGGTGGCTGATGTGCTGCGCGAGCGCAGCTACGCGACCGGCGGGTTCGGCAAGTGGGGGCTGGGGGACGTCGGGACCACCGGCGTTCCCGAGAGGCACGGATTCGACACGTTCTTCGGCTACTACCACCAGGTGCACGCGCACAACCACTTTCCGCGGGTGCTCATTCGCAACAGCGAGACGGTGCCGCTGGAGGGGAACACCGGCGACCGGTTCCACGGCGAGCAGTACGCTCAAGATCTGATCCACCAGGCGGGCCTCGACTTCATCAAGGAACACAAGGACGAGCCGTTCTTCGCCTACATGCCGTGGACTCCGCCCCACGGTCACTGGGGGATCCCAGAGGACGAGCCCGCTTGGCTCAAATTCAAGGACGCGAAGTGGGACGCGGGACAGCAGCGCCGCCCCGAGGACGCTCGGATCTACGCGGCGATGGTCTCAATGATCGATCGGCAGATTGGTGAAGTGCTTCAGCTCCTGAAGGAGCTCGAGCTCGACGACAACACCATCGTATTCGTGTGCGGCGACAACGGGGGGCAGGCGTACTTCAAGAACGAGGCGCATCCGAACGGCTTCATGGCGCCCAACCTGAACCCGAAGACGGGCGAGCTCTTCCGCGGCGGCAAGCGTGAGTTCTACGAGGGCGGCATCCGGATTCCGTTCATGGCTCGCTGGCCGGGGAAGATCGAGGCAGGGGCGGTGTCCCAGCATCTCGGCTACTTCCCCGACGTTCTGCCGACGCTCCATGAGCTGGCCGGTGGAGGTCCGACGGCTGCGGGAGACGGGCTTTCGCTCGTGCCAACGCTCCTTGGGGAGGAGGCAGCCGGGCGTTCGCAGTCACGGCACGAGTACCTCTACTGGGAGGACGGCCGCGCGACCGCCGTGCGCATGGGGGACTGGAAAGCGGTGCGCCCGAAGCCTAAGGAACCGTTCGAGCTGTACAACCTTGCGCAGGACATCAGCGAGCAGCACAACGTCGCGGCTAAGCGCCCCGAGATCCTTGCGGCTATGATCGAGCTGGCCCAAAAGGCCCACTCGAAGCCGCGTCGCGGTCGTGTTCTCGACCCCAGCGTTGGATTCAGCGCCAAGACCCACTGATGCAAACGCCCATATTCAAAGTCGTCGCCTCCGACGGCTGCCGCTCCTACCTCATCGGGTGCCCGACCACCCGCGCCTGCCTGCTCGTGGACCCAAAGGTCGGCCGCGAAGATCTCTATCGATCGCTGATGGAGGCCTACGGGCTTGAGCTCGTCGGCATCTTCGACACTCACACCCACGCGGATCATCTTTCGGCGGCGCCTCGCTTCGTCACCGAAGACGTGCCGCTCTACATGTCCCATCAAACGCCCGTCAAACGCGCGATGCGCCACCTGCGCGACGGCGCAGAGGTGACAGTGGGGAGACTCACCTTCCACGCGATCGAGGTGCCGGGGCACACCCCCGATTCCCTCGCGCTCTACGGCCACGGGCTCGTGCTCACGGGGGACAGCCTCTTCATTGGCAGCCTCGCCCGCGCGGACTTCCTTGGCAGCGATCCCGCGCAGCTCTTTACGTCCGTACGCGAACGGCTGCTCACGCTGCCCGAGGGCACCCTCGCGTTCCCCGGCCACGACTACGGCGACCTCATGTTCACGACGGTGGACCACGAGGGCGAGCACTCGGAGGCACTTCGTCACCAAAGCGGCGCGGACTACGCGGCGAGCCTCGGCGCTACGCCCGGCGCGGGGAACTCCGACGCCGTTAACGCGAACTTGGAGCTCAACCTCGCGCCCGATCCCGAGCTGCCCGAGTCAGCGGGCAACGTCGCAGCCTGCTGCGCAGCGCCGTCCGCTGGGGGAGGGGTCAAGATCGAAGAGATCCAGCCGGGAGATGCCGCTGCGGTGCACGCGTCGCTCCCCACGGCGGCGCACTGGGTCGACGTGCGCGATCCCTTCGAGTACGAGCACGGCCATATCGACGGCACGGTGAACGTCCCGCTGTCCGAGCTCGGCTTTCACCTCGATGAATTCCGGACCAAGACGCCCCTGTACCTGAGCTGCCGCTCCGGCGTCCGTTCCGCAACCGCGGCCAAGACGCTCAAGCGGCTCGGCGTCGCGGTGAACCCCATCAGTGTCGGCGGCGGGATTCTCGGCTGGCAGGACCAGGGCCTGAAGGTCAACGGGGCGCCCGCGGTCTGACCTACGACTCTTCGAGTCGGAACAGCCGCTCCGACCGGGGGTCGCGGCCTTCTATCTCCAGGCTAGAGACGCCTTTCAGGACCTGGTAGATGTCAGCGACAACCTCGGGGCGGTTGAGGTAGCCCCAGTGGTCAAAGAGGCGCTCCTTGGCCTTGACCTTCGAGTCGATCTCGAGGACTCGCCGGGCGACGCTGAGCATGGCGCTGCCCGGCTTCGGCTTGCCCGGACTCGATCCATTGAGATCGGAGCAGTCGACCACGAGGGTGCGCGGGGGCAGAAGGTCGAGGCTGCGCGGGCCTTCGCAGCCTAGGCGCTTGCGGCCGTTCTTCGTCCACCGGGAAATGCGCAGCGCGTCGTCGCTTTGGTGGTTGTAAACGTGGACGCGCTCGGCGATGTCCGGCAAGGAAGCGAGGGGTCGCTTGCTCTCGAGGGCGCGCCAGCCGATGTCAGGGTTGAGCAGCAGCACCTCCCCGAAGAGCGCCAGGTCGAGGAACTTGTAGGGGCGAATGAAGCGCACCATCTCGGCAAGGACCTGGTTGCCCATGCTGTGGGCCGCGAGGTGAATGCGCCCGCCGCAGTACTCGAGGTTCTCGCCGTCCTCGTCTTCGCAGGGCTTGAAGAAGTCCCGGTAGAAGCGCACGGTCTTGCGGAAGACTCGCCCGAGGAGCTGGCCCGACGGGCTCGCGATCTCCTTGTCCGACTGGTACTTGAGCAGCGACCCAAAGGACGGCCACGTGAAGTAGACGATACGCCCGATGGGACTCGTGCGCGGCTTGACGTAGATCTCGTGGAGCTTCTGCAGGTGGGCCAGCGCGTCGGGCCAGCTGTAGTTGAAGCCGTGGATGAAGAAGAGTGTGTCCTGCTTGCCCGCGGGCGCCGCCTTCATGTCCTCGTACATCTCCAAGAACATGCGCTGGGTCGCGGCGAGGGAGCGCGCGTCGTCCGCGAAGCGCAGGCTCTCGTACGACGACGGATACCCATCCTCGATCACTTCCACGCGATCCTCGAGCCGCTCAAAGTCCCGCTCGCCCTTCTTGGCCGGACTAAACGAGGCCAGACGGAAAACGGGAAGCGACTCGTTCTGCTCGTCGAGAATGCGCTCCTCAAACGTCCCTCCGGCGTTCTTACGACGCCCGACGGGGCGGTTGGTCAGGATCCAATGCTGTGTGGCCATGGGGCCAGAATAAGGCCAAATCGAATCTGGCGACGGGCGAGGCCCGACGAAACCGCTACTGGAGGCCTGACAAAACCGCTACTCCAGCCCTGGCAGAACCGCTGTTGGGCGCCGGAGAGCTTCACGCGGGCCAGTGGTGCCTCGGATCGTTCAATGGAATCAGTGTGAGTCACGCCTTGGAATTGCCCTGTAGAGACCGCGCTCACTTGAGCCCAGCAACCATAGGGTCACTTCTGTCATGAAACTTGAATCTAGTGGGCTTCGACTGTCCGCCACCGATCTCGCGCAGCACTTGGGCTGTGCTCATCTCACCCAGTTAGAGCGCGCCGCCGCGGAGGGCAAGATCAAGCGGCCCTACCGGGACGATCCGCTGCTGGAGACACTGCGAGAGCGTGGGATGGCCCACGAGGCAGCCTACGCTGATGCCCTCCGTGCCGATGGCGTGGACGTCCAACCCGGCAAGACCGTGGAGGGCGTCGCGGAGCTGATGGCGAGCGGCGTGGACGTCATCTTCCAGGCACCGTTGGCTCTCGGTCCATTCTTTGGTATCGCCGATTTCCTTCGTCGAGTGGAGACCCCGACCGGACTCGGCGCGTACGGGTATGAGGTGGTTGACACCAAGCTGGCCGCCGAGACCCGCGCAGGCACGATCTTGCAGCTGTGTCTGTATTCCGAGGCGGTCGCAGAGGTTCAACAGGCACAGCCGCTGCGAATGCAGGTCGTCAAACCCGGCGAGGAATTCGAGACGGAGTCGTTTCTGACCTCTGACTTCGGAGCCTACTTTCGGCTGATTCGATCGCAGCTGGCGGCTATTGCCGAGGCAGAACCCGACGAGTCGACCTACCCGGAGCCGGTGGACCAGTGCCAGGTTTGCACATGGTGGAGCGACTGCGACACGCGAAGGCGCGCCGATGATCACCTCTCCTTGGTGGCGGGCATGAGTCGGCTGCACGCGGATGAGTTTCGCCGTCAGGGAACCAAGACGCTTGAACAGCTCGGAGGGGCGGATACTGCACTCGCGGAGCCGCCTACCCGCGGAAGCGAACGCGGATTCGAACGGCTGCACGCCCAAGCGCAGATCCAGGCCAAGGGTCGAGCGGAAGGCCAACTGGTGTATGAGATGCTCGACTTAGAGCCTGAACGTGGGCTTGCTTGCCTTCCTTTGCCTACCTCGAGCGATATCTTCTTCGATATCGAAGCCGCTCGGCACCACGAAGGCGGTGGCCTTGAGTACCTGTTCGGCTGGAGTCGAACCGGCGCTAACGGTGACCTCGTCTACAAGAGCCTATGGGCCCACTCCCATGACGAGGAACGTCGAGCCTTTGAAGCGTTCATTGACATGGTTATGGCGGCTTGGGAAGAGGAGCCGGGCATGCATGTTTATCACTTTGCTCCATACGAGCCGACAGCGCTGAAGCGCCTGATGGGTAGGTACGGAACGCGGATGGACGAGGTCAACCGCCTGCTGCGAGGGGAGCGCTTTGTGGACCTGCATCGCGTGGCGACCCAGTCGCTACGGGCAAGCGTCGAGCAGTACTCACTGAAGGATCTTGAGCAGTTCCCCGAGTTTGAGCGAGCCGTGGATCTCCGGAAGGCCGCAAGAGCCAGGCGCAGCCTAGAGCGCCAGCTCGATGTCGGGGGCCAGGAGGCAGTCATCGAGGAGGACCGCGTGCTGGTGGAGGCCTACAACCGGGACGACTGCGGCGCGACCGCCGCGCTGCGCGACTGGTTGGAGGAGCGCCGCGATGAGTGCGTTGAAGCCGGAGCAACGATGGATCGGCCCGAGCACGGGATGGGGGAGGCCTCGGAGAGTCGGACCGAGGCGTCGGATGAGATCCAGGCGATCCAAGATCAGCTGATGGCGCGAGTCAGTGACGATCGGGAGGAGTGGACGCCTGTCGAGCACGCGACCTGGCTCCTCGCCCAAGCGCTCCGCTACTACGAGCGCGAGCTGAACCCGGTCTACTGGGAGATGTTCCGGCTCCAGGCGCTGGAAGACGATGAGCCGCAGAGCGAACGGAAAGCGCTTGGCGGATTGGTCTTCGAGGGTGCCGTGGAAGGGACCGGGAGGCACCCAACGCACCGCTACCGGATGCCCACCCAGGAGTGCGACCTTCGTTCAGGTGATGATCTCAAGGAGGTGAGTCCTGACGGCGCACGCATCGGTTCAGTCGTAGCCGTCGGTGCAGGCGCGACCACAGTCGATATCAAGAAGCGTGGCGATTCCGCGGAACTGCACCCAGAGGCTGTCTTTGCATGCAATGTTGTCCTACCAGGCTCAAAGCTCGACGCGCTCATGAGCTTCGGTCGAGCAGTCGCGGACACCGGACTTGACATGGAGGGGGACCGCCTCGCGGCTCGCGACCTCCTTCTACAGCGAGGTCCACGGACAAAGACGCCCTTGGATGGTGACCTTGTCAATGGCGACGAGGACGTACTGCAAGCGGCTAGGCGACTGGCACTCGACTTGGACGGCGGCTGCCTCGCGATCCAGGGCCCCCCAGGGACCGGGAAAACGTTCACCGGAAGTCGGATGATCGTGGACCTCATTCTGGCTGGCCATCGCGTCGGCGTCACGGGAATGAGCCACCAGGTCGTGTGGAATCTCCTGGAGGCCGTCAACGCGGCATCGGAGGGAGGGACGGTGGTGAGTCACTACGGGGGAGACCAGAATCGGCTCCAGGGGACGGCCATCCAACCGTTGACGAATCGCCCGGCCGCGATTCAGGCTTTGGCGGACGGGAGCGTCGTCGGCGGCACCGCGTGGCACTGGTGTCATCAAGACATGGAAGGCTCCCTCGACTACCTCTTCGTAGATGAGGCTGGGCAGATGTCGCTCGTCGACGTCCTCGCCATGAGCCGCAGCACCCAGAACATCGTCCTGCTCGGCGACCCCCAGCAGCTCGAGCAGCCCCAGCAGGGCTCCCATCCCGAGGGCACCGAGGTCGCCGCTCTCGTACACCTCCTGGGCGGGCGAGACACGATCCCGCCGGATCGCGGGCTGTTCCTGGACAGGACCTACCGCTTGCATCCGTCCATTTGCGCCTTCAACTCCGAGCTCTACTACGAAGGTCGCCTGACCGCCGATGACCGCACCGCCCAGCAGGCGATCCATGGGCCAACACGTTTCGCCGGAAGCGGGCTCTTCGTCGAGGCGGTCCCGCACGTGGGAAACCAGAACCGTTCGCCGGAGGAGGCAGCCGCCGTGCAGGCCATCGTGCGGGAGCTGCTCTCCGATGGCGTGACTTGGACGAACGAGCACGGCGAAGTAGCGCCGCTCACGCTGGGAGAAATCATGATCGTGGCGCCCTACAACGCCCATGTCGCGGAGCTGGAGGCAGCGATAGACGGCGGCAACATCGGCACGGTCGACCGGTTCCAGGGGCGTGAGGCCGCCGTCGTCATCTACTCCATGGCTGCCTCCAGCCCCGCGGAGGCCCCCCGGGGCATGGAGTTCCTCTACAACCCCAACCGCCTCAACGTCGCAACGAGCCGCGCGAGAGCCATCTGCATCCTGGTCGCCGCCCCGAGCCTCTTCGAGCCTGAGTGCCGCACCCCCAAGCAAATGAGAATGGCGAACGGGCTCTGCCGCTACCGCGAGTTAGCTGAGGCCCGGGGCTAGTAGGCACAAAGTCAGTCCGGCTGCTCCAGCCCATGAATTGGGGCACTACTGGGGTATAACCTCCCTCTGGGACTCCGGCTATTTCCGGGGCCCCGACCTGAGCCTTTTGACGACCCTATGAGCGCTAACTTCTCCCAGACGGCCGCCTACATCTGGAACCTTGCCGACCTCCTGCGCGGCGACTTCCGCCAGTCCCAGTACGGCAGAGTCATCCTTCCCTTCACTCTGCTTCGCAGGCTTGAGTGCGTCTTGGAAGGCACCAAGGAGAAGGTCTTGGCCCAGGTCGAGAAGCTCAAGGCCATGGACGGCCTGGAGGATGAGGCCAGGGAGAAGTTCCTGCTGAAGGCTTCTGGAGAGTCCTTCTACAACACGTCGCCCCTGGACCTGACGCGGCTCGGTAGCGCGGACCTGAAGAGCAACCTGCTGCACTATGTGGACAGCTTCTCCGAGGACGCGCGCGAGATCTTCACGCACTTTCGCTTCGACGAGTTCGTGGGGCAGCTCTCCGAGGCCGACCTCCTGTTCAAGGTCGTCCAGAAGGTTGCGTCCACCGATCTCAGCCTCGACGTCATCAGCAACCACGAGATGGGCCTGGTGTTCGAAGAGCTGATCCGGCGCTTCGCCGAGAGTTCCAACGACACCGCGGGCGAGCACTTCACGCCCCGGGACATCGTGCGCCTCACGACGTCCTTGGTCTTCATGGAGGACGACGAAGCGCTGACCGGCGACGGGATCATCCGCACCATCTACGACCCGACAGCGGGCACCGGCGGCTTCCTCTCCAGCGGCATGGAGTACGTCCACGAGCTGAACCCCGGCGCCGTGATGCGCGCCTTCGGGCAAGAGCTGAACCCCGAGAGCTACGCGATCTGCAAGGGCGACATGCTCATCAAGGGCCAGGACGTCAGCCGCATCAAGCTCGGGAACACGTTGTCCGAGGACCAGCTCAGCTCGGAGCGCTTCGACTACATGCTCTCCAACCCGCCGTTCGGCGTGGACTGGAAGAAGGTAGAGAAGACCGTCAAAGACGAGCACAAGCTGAAGGGCTTCGACGGCCGCTTCGGCCCGGGCCTGCCGCGGGTTAGCGACGGTTCGCTGCTCTTCTTGATGCACCTAATCTCGAAGATGCGGGACTACGACCCGAACGACCCTGACAAGGGGGGCGGGCGCATCGGGATCATCCTGAACGGCTCGCCGCTCTTCACGGGCGGCGCGGGCAGCGGCGAGAGCGAGATCCGGCGCTTCATCTTGGAGCGCGACCTCCTGGAGGCCATCGTCGCCCTCCCCACGGACATGTTCTACAACACCGGCATTGCGACCTACGTGTGGGTGCTGTCGAACAAGAAGCCGAAGGAGCGCAAGGGCAAGGTCCAGCTCATCAACGGCGTCCACTTGCACCAAAAGATGCGCAAGAGCCTGGGGTCCAAGCGCAACGAGCTCAGCGAGGAGGGCGCCCGGCTCATCACCCGCGCCTTCGGTGCGTTCGAGGCCATCGAGAGCTACCCGCTGGACGTGGAAGACGAAGCCGCGACCACCCGCGGCCGTCCTTCGACGAAGAAGAAGGATAAGCGCACCTTCGCCGCCAAGATCTTCGACAGCCACGAGTTCGGCTTTCGCCGTATCACGATCGAGCGACCGTTGCGGCTGTCGGTGGAGGTTTCTGATGAGCGGCTAGATGATCTGAGGTACGCGAGCGGAGCGCTGAACGCGCCCATGCGTCAGATCTTCGAGCAGTTTGGTCAAGGGTGGACCGCTAAGAACGCCGCGAGCACCTACGGCGACCTGTCTGAGGTCGAGCCCGAGGTCCGCGCGATGCTCAAGGCGGACTTCAAGGATCTGAAGGAGAAGCAGATCAAGGACCTCTGCGCTCCGAAGACGTGGACCGACCAAAGGGACCTGATGGCGAAGGCGTCGGCGCTCCAAGCGGCCCTAGGACGGGAGCCGTCGGACGACTTCAACGAGTTCGAGACCCGACTCAAGGCAGCGCTCAAGGAGACCGAGATCAAGCTCGAGACGAAGGAGCGCAAGCAGTTCATCGACGCGATCACATGGACCAACCCTGAGGCCAAGCCGGTCATCAAGAAGGTTCTGAAGGTCGAGGCAGACCCGCTCTATGGCGCGATGGAGTACGGCGGTCAAGTCGTTCAGTTCCAACCGGACAGCCAGCTACGCGACAACGAGGATGTTCCCATGACGGCCGAGACAGCGGGCGGAACGAACGTCGAGGCGGCGGTGGAGGCCTACTTCGCAAAGGAGGTCGCGCCCCATGTGAAAGACGCCTGGATCGACGCGAGCAAGCAAGATCCCCGAGACGAACAGCTCGGCGTAGTCGGCTATGAGATCCCGTTCAACCGCCACTTCTCCGAGTACGAGCCACCGAGAGACCTCGCTGTGATCGATGCTGAGCTAGACCAGCTGAGCGCCGAGATCATGCAGATGCTGCGTGAGGTGAGTCAGTGAGCTACCGCAAGTACGGAGATTATCGTGAGCCAGTTGGAAGCTGGCTCGGGGAGATCCCCTCGTCCTGGGAGATTCAGCGGGTCAAAGCGGCCCTTCTACTGCGAAAGACAAGCGTTGGTCGGTTTGCATCGAAGCATGTCCTCCTTTCACTGACTCTGAAGGGTGTCATTGAACGTGACCTTGGTGGAGGGGGGAAATTCCCGGCCGATTTCAGTACCTACCAGCTCGTCGAACTGGACGATCTTGTCTTCTGTCTCTTCGACATAGACGAGACTCCACGCACCGTGGGAATCGCGCGCGGTGACGGGATGATCACGGGGGCTTACAGCGTCTATCGATGTCGAGGCGCGAATGTGCCTCATTTTCTGAGCTACTACTTCTTGCACCTCGATTCATTTAAGGGGCTTCGACCATTCTATACTGGCCTTCGTAAGGTCGTGAGGGCAGATACATTCTCGAAGATTGAGATTCCTCTACCGTCGGTTGACGAGCAGCGAAACATCGCCGCGTTCCTCGATCACGAGACGGCGAGGATCGACGCGCTGATCGAGAAGCAGCAGCAGCTCATCGCCTTGCTCAAGGAGAAGCGCCAAGCCGTCATCAGCCACGCGGTCACCAAGGGATTGAACCCCGATGCGCCGATGCGTGACTCTGGCGTTGAATGGCTCGGTGATGTCCCTGAGCATTGGACAGTCTGCAGAATCAAACAAGTTGCCGAGCTCGATAGCGGTCATACCCCGAGCAAGGCAGTGCCCGAGTACTGGGAGAACTGCACGATCCCCTGGGTGTCGCTCAACGACACACGACAGCTGAAGCAAACTGACCGAATCACGGAAACTGCGGTCATGATCAGTGAGAGTGGGATGGCAAACTCATCAGCGCACTTGCTCCCGGCAGGGTGTGTCGTCTTCACTCGTGACGCCACTATTGGGCTTGCTGCAATTACAATGACGCCCATGGCAGTGTCCCAGCACCTGATTGCGTGGATTTGCGATCCTACTCGGGTCCTCTCCGAGTACCTACTCTTGGTGATCTATGGGATGGAGGGAGAACTCGAGCGGTTTACCTTCGGTGCGACTCTCAAGACGATTGGGATGCCGGATGTCAAACGACTTGTCGGGGCTTTTCCCCCTCTCGATGAGCAGCGCTCCATCGTGAAGAATGTGCAACGGAGGCGTGCCAGGCTTGCGGAGTCGATTGCCAGGTCGGAGAGACTGCTTGAGCTGCTTGGAGAACGTCGAAGTGCGCTCATCTCAGCGGCGGTTACCGGGAAGATTGACGTTCGCGGCTGGACGACCCCCGTAGCGGAAGCGGTGGTCGCATGACAGCTGATGCAAAGGAAGCACCGTTCCAGGAGGAGATCATCGAGCAGATGGTTGCTGGCGGTTGGGTGCGCGGAGCGCCCGGTGGGTACGACCGTGAGCTCGCGCTCTATCGGGATGACTGCCTCGACTACGTCAAGTCGACTCAGCCGAAGACCTGGGCCAAGTACCAGGCGCTCTATCCAGCGGATGCCGAGCAGGCGTTTATTGACAAGCTCAGCCGCCAGCTCGGCAAGGCGGATCCGCAAGCGAGCGACAAGAGTCTGCGGACCTTCGGGACGCTCGGGGTACTTCGGCACGAGCTGCGCGACAAGTCGGCTTCCTTCAAGCTCTGCCAGTTCAAGCCGGAGCACGGGCTCAACCCGGAGACCCAGGCCATGTACGAGGGCAACATCCTGCGGGTGGTGCCGGAGCTCGTGTACAGCCCCTACGCGACGGCCGCTCACCTGGCGGCGACGGGGACCCAGGCGAAGAAGTGGCGCATTGACCTCGTGCTGTTCCTGAACGGCATCCCCATCGTCACGATGGAGCTGAAGAGCGAGTTCAAGCAGGACCTTGGCAACGCCAAGAAACAGTACCGGCAGACGCGGCTCCCGAAGGACCCGGCCACGAACAAGCCGGAGCCGCTTTTGACGTTCAAGCGCGGGGCGCTCGTGCACTTTGCGGTCAGCCAGTTTGAGGCTCACATGACCACGCGGCTGGAGGGCGACGACACGCGCTTTCTGCCGTTCAACCGCGGGACCAAGGAAGGCGGCGCGGGCAACGATGCGCCGGAAAACATCACGAGCCATGCGACGTCGTACCTTTGGAACGAGGTGCTGGCGCCTGCGAATCTCCTGCAGATCATCGGGCGCTTCATCCACCTAGAGATCAAGACCGACGAGAACTGGGACGGGCGCAAGACCAAGAAGGAAACTCTGATCTTCCCGCGCTACCACCAATGGGATCTCGTGACGCGGCTCCTGCATACGACGCGGGAAGAGGGGCCGGGGCACAAGTACCTGGCCCAGCACAGCGCCGGTT
>CAYQKK010000017.1:70586-79664 GCA_964417955.1 uncultured Planctomycetaceae bacterium | reverse complement strand
AGCCAGGCATCATCCTCGAAAGAGCCGCGGCCACGGCACTGCTGCACGATCTGACAATCCTTAGCGCTTATTCCAGGCCTAGACGCAACAAAAACGGACGCGCCCCGACAGTGTCGGGGCGCGTCCGTTTTGCTGGAGCCGATACTGATGGAATCAGTGGCTCAGTGGTCGCTCCGAATCAGCCGTCCATCCAGCTGGGCTTCCAACCGGAGGCGGTGCGCTCTGCGCCGCTTGCCTGGTTGTACTCGTAGGCCGTGCCGACACGGTCCCAGGCGTCCTTGGACCAGAACTGGATCGGGTTGAGGATCAGCGTGTCACCGACAGCGGCGGCGAAGCCGATGATCGGGTAGGCCGGGATGATGTCCTGAAGGAGAGCGCCGTGGATCCAAGAGTCCCCGGAGTACTTCTGGTTGACGTAGGTGTCCCAGGTGCGGCTGAGCTGCTTCGGGCCCGAGCTGCAGGACGTGGTGGCGAGAGTGGTGGCCGCGAGGGCGGCGATGAGCAATGAACGCTTCATGTCAGTAGGTAGCGGCCAACGCGGAGGGCGGCCGAAGAAAGAGTCCAGATCACTGATCTGGGGGGGGATGGGCGAAGAACGATATCTGACCTAGCCCTTATTCGGGGGGGCAGAATGGGCGTTTCAGGCCTATTGGCCCGAGGTCGCGGTCCTCCGCGAGCCCTAGCCCTAGTTCGTTCGGGGGTGATGCGTCGATCCTGTCCCTCTGTTTCGCGGAAATGATGATCTGAGCGGCTCTTTCGTTCGGGAAATGTGAAGGAGCCGAGGTCAGCTGGCTGATCTCGGCTCCTATAGCTCCTGGCGACTCCTGGGCCGCAGAGCGGCTCAGTCGCGCTCGCCCGCCTTGGAGTTCGCTTCGAAGAGAGCCTCCAGTTCCTCGCGTTCGTCCTCGAAGGCGATCCACTCCGTGGTCGCCTGCTCGGGGTCGTTGTGAACCTCGAAGGAGTGAGACTGGGATTGGCCGCTCACCGTCAGCTTCGCCGTGTAGACCCCGGGGGACACTCGGCGCGCTCGACGACGGCGCCCGGTTGACCGGGACTGGCTTTGCTGACGCAGGTTCCACTCGGCCACGTGAAGACCCTTCTCTTCGGCCACTTCGAGGGTGGCGAGAACGCTCCCGTCTCCTCCAATGATCTCCAGAGTCGCGTCCTTAGGCGTCTTGTTGAAGGCGTACATGATGGCTGCCCCCGATCGCGGGTTCGTCCCGCGGAACGCGTGGTTGCCGATTCCGCCGCGGCTCTTCGCCCGAGCGCGCATGTGCACGTCGGTGGGCTCGAACAGCGTCGCGTCTGCCTCGAGCACTTCTTCCGTGATCTGCCCGAGCGCTGAGATGTCGGTGATCCAAACGCTGCGGCCGTGGGTGCCTGCGACGAGCTCTTGCATCTCGTTGTGCTGGGCGAGGTCGTGCACAGGGACCGTTGGAAGGTTGCTGTTGAAGCGCGTCCAGCTCTCCCCCCGATCGATCGACACGTAGATGCCAAACTCCGTTCCAAGGTAGAGGATGTTCTCGTTCCTTGAGTCCTCAAGGATGGCACGGGCAGAGCCCGCGGCGTCCGGCAGGTTGGAGCGGATCGAATCCCAAGAGCGCCCCAAGTCGTCCGAGACGAACACGTGGGGGAGGGTGTCGTTCGAGCGGTGACCGTCGAAGGTCGCGTAGACGCGCTTGCTCTTATGTTGGGAAGCCTTGAGGTCGCTGACGTAGCGGCGACCCGGAAGAAGCTGATCGAGGGTGTCCTTGACGAACTTTTTCTTCTTGGCCTTCTTCTTCTTCGGCTTGCTGGACTTGGGTGCCTCTTCGTCGCTCGCCTCCGTTTGGCTGTCTGTCTGCTCGGCTGCTTCCTTCGCCTCGGCCTCGCCCTTGGCACCCTCCTCGGCCTCGGCGGATGCGTCGGCCAAAAGGACCTCGCCGTCCCGTTCGCCCGTCCAGTCGAACCGGAACGCGTCGCCGGCCGCGGTGATCGAGCCCGACATCGTGCCTTCAGACACGTCGACCTTCGAGCTGAACTCCAGGGTCAGTGCGTCGCCCTTGAAGCGGAAGGAAAGGTCGCCCGTGGACTCCTTCCAGCGCACCCGGGTGATCTTCCCTGCGCCAATATCCGAGTCCATGGTGCCGGTGACTTTGCCGAGGTCATCGACCTCGATCTCTAGCGTGAACTTCCCGTCGTCGTCCGTTTCGATGCCTTCGCCTTCTGCCTTGCAGACCCACGTGCCCGCCAGGGTCACGTCGAACAGCGCTGCCGGCTGCAGAGGCAAAGAAACGCGCTTCGCGGATTCAGAGGTGACGATGGCCTTGCGGGCTTCTTCCTCGCTCTCTGACTTGTCAAAGGCGGGAGCTCCGTTGAGGGCCATGAGATCGACCCACTCTTCGCCGCCGTCCTCGGTCATCCACAGGGCGCCGTCGTCGGTGCCGACGTACAGAACGTCAATGTCCATGGGGGACTCGGCCAGAGCCACGGCTGCTCCGCGGTCGGTGGCGGAGATCTCCGGTGAGATCCTGCGCTGGCTGTTGCCCTTCTGCACGGAACGAAACACGTAGTTGCCCGCGCTGTAGTAGATCTCGCTGTTGAAGTGCGAGAGCAAGTAGGGCGTATTCCAGTTGAAGCGGTAGGTGATGTCGTCACCGCGGGGCGCCCGCGGCTTCATGTAGCCACCTTCGCCCGTTCCGAAGTCGCGCCTGCCGAGACCGCCATTCTGACTTTCGTAGTACACGAGATCGGGGTTCGTCGGATCGACGATGCAGCGGAATCCGTCGCCGCCGCCTACGCGGAACCAGTCAAGGTTCGTGGCGCCACCGTCTGTGGTGCGCGAGGGGCCGCCCCAGGAGCCGTTGTCCTGGAGGCCTCCGTAGACGTTGTACATGGTTCGGGGGCCGACCGTCACGTTGTAGAACTGACCCAGGGCCAGCTTGTTGTGGTGCTCCCAGTTCTCCATGCGATCTTCCGTCACATAGATACCGCCGTCGTTGCCGAGGATGATGCGGCGTCCGTTGGTCGGGTCGATCCAAAGCGCGTGGTGATCCACGTGGACGTCGCCGCCGTGCCCGTCCGACGTAAAGGTCTCACCGCCGTCATCGGACTTGTGCAGCCGCGTGCCAAGGACGTAGACGTAGCGCTCGTCGCTTGGGTCGACGCGGATCTCGCTGTAGTACATCGGCCGCGGGTTGAGCGAATTGATGCGCTTCCACGTCGCGCCCGCGTCAGTGGACTTGAAGATGCCGCCGAATTCGAAGCCGTCGGGGCCTTGCTGGTCCTGAGCGTTGCTGCGCTGGCCGCCGAGGCCTAGGCCGAAGGGCCCATCTCTCCGGCGCCCGTGGATGTCGGTGCTGTCCTCTTCTTCCTCGGGTTCCTTGTCGAAGGTAATCTCGAGCTCAATCAATTCGCCGTCGCGCACCACTTCGAGTTTCGCGGTGTCGCCCGCGAAGTAGTCGCGCAGGGTGCGGCGCAGCTTCGTTTGGTCGAGGATCGCGGTGTCTGCGATGCGCAGGACGATGTCGCCCTCTTTCAGATCAGCCTTGGCGGCGGGGGATTCCTCCTCGACGGAGTTGACCAACGCGCCTAGGTCCGAGCGACCGAGTGACACGCCAAACCAGGCTGCGTTGTCCGGCTGCTGGGTAATGCGGTCCGTCTCCACGACTGCGAAGAGGTGATCCGGTTCGGACGCCGACCACGACATGCCGATGCGTCCGAGGGTCCCCGTGGGGAGGCCTGCACTCGGCTTTTCCCAGGAGTCGCCGCCGTCGCGGGTCACGTAGATGGCGGACCCGTCACCCCACTTGATGGCCGGGTCGTTGGTATCGAACATGTCGCGGCGCCTCTCGTACGTTGCGATCGCGATGGTGTTCGGATCGGAGGGGTGCATCTTGACCTCGACGACGCCGGTGTCCTCGTCGACGAAGTGGATGCGCTCCCAGGTGTGCCCGCCGTCGACGGTCTTGTAGAGGCCGCGCTCTTCGTTGGGGCCCCAAAGCCGCCCGAGTGCGCCCACGTAGACGGTGTCCGGGTCATCGGGATGCACCACGATCGTGCTGATTTGGAAGGTCTCCGCGAGGCCGGCGTGACGCCAGGTCGCGCCGCTGTCCCGAGAGACGTAGACCCCGTCGCCCCAGGAAACCGAGTTGCGTGGGTTCGTCTCTCCCGTTCCCACCCAAACCACGGTCGGGTCGGAAGGAGCGACGCAGATGCCGCCGATGGAGGACACGCGCTGGTTCGTGAACTGGTGCTCGTAGGTGACGCCGTTGTTGGTCGTATGGACGACGCCGCCGGTGCCGGTGCCGATCCAGTACTCCGATGGATCGTCCGGGTTCACCGTGATGTCCGAAATTCGGCCTCCCATGTTGGCGGGTCCGATGGAGCGCCAGGTGTGGGCGTCGGCCCACTTCGAGGGCAGCTTCCCCTTCACCTTGGCGGGGCCCCGCTCCGGCAGCGGATCGGCCTCCTCGGCTTCGGTCGTCTCCCCATCAGCAGGCGCTTCCTTCGCGAGGGGCAGGTCGACGGCGGACGCCGATTCCTGCGCCATTGCGGGCGCCGTGGCCGCTACGAGGAGGATGGCAGCGAGGGCCCAGGGGCCTCGCGCGGGGCGCAGGTCCGTAAAAGGCAGCTGAAGATGGAGCGGAGAGCGTTCGGCCATAGCTTGTCAACGAGAGAGGGTCATCAAAGGGGACTGCAGAGCCCGACGATAGCGCCGATGGGGCCCGCGCGCGGTTCGGGTTGTGTCTCACGTAGCCAAGGGAGCCAATCCAAGGCGGGGCGCGATCGATCAGGGGCACGGTTGACTCGGATTGGGCCTCCTACGAGTCTGTGGGCGAAGAGGGCTCCGAAGGTTGCGGATTGGGCGCCGCGCGTCAGACTGGCGCCATGGGATGGCAACGATCCAATTCACTCCAGGCGGATCCACCTCGCCGAGGCGGGGTAGTGCGCGGGGGCTCGACCTATTGGGGGGCGACTTTTTGTTTGATGGTCAGCGGCTGCTTCCTTCCGCCACCCGCAGAGGACAAGCCCTTGACCGGAGAGCTCGACGAAGCCTTTACGGTGGACTCCTCGGTGGGAGGGGGCGTCGTTCCTGATCCGGTCGATGGCCCCGCCGTGGACGTCCCTGGATCCGACTCTGGATTCGACTCTGGATCCGACCCCGGATCTATCTCCGGAGATGGCAGTGCCCCCGACACCAGCGAGGTCGACCTCGGGGTAGCTGGGGCAGCTGAGGTAGCTTCGGCGGAGCCTGATTCGTCTGGGGTCAGCCCAGAAGCAGGCGCTTCTGAATCGACAGGGCCCGGCGAGCTCGTTCCCGAAGGCACCGGCACGGTGGCCGCTACGCAGGACTCCGCCTCGAACGCGGGAGCAGCCGAAGAGCCCGCTTCCTCGTCCACAGACGTCGGTGCGGACTCTGCCCTCGAATCTGATGGGGTCGTGGACACGGCGATCGTGGAAGTCCAAGAGTCAACGGCCACCGATCTCAAGCCCGTGGGCGACGCGCCCGATACGGTCGCGCCGCAGCCCCACGGATTAGAAGCGCAAGGGGTGGGGCGCGCCCCAGACCTGGACCCCCCCCGCGGCCCAGCTGGAGAGCTCACCCCGAAGGAGCTTCAGTCCACCGTCGCGGAAGGCGAGCCCCGGGACATCGTGGCCCCGGCCCCCCCAGGGGCTGCTAGTTCACCGCCCGACGGTGACGGCTCTGAATCGACGACGAATTCCGCGGCGGAGTCGACCGCCGGCGACGGGTCCTCGTTCTCGGTCCGCGAACATAAGACGGACGACGACGTCGCCATGACCTATGAAATCGGCGGACCTTCCAGCCGGGTCGTGGGCACGCAGGAGCCCAGCGTCATCAATCAGGCCACGGTCGTCTTCATCCACGGGTGGTGCGGCAATCGATCGCAGTGGCGTAGCCACATGGAAAAGCTGGCAGCCGACTCTGTGGTTCTTTCCGTTGACCTCTTGGGCCATGGGCTCAAGAGCCCGGGCGACGCTGGCTTCCAAGCTCGCGACGAGTGGACCATCCCACGCTACGGCCAAGACGTGGCTGGCGTGATCGAGGCCGAGGACTTGCGCGACGTGATTTTGGTCGGGCACGCGATGGGGGGGCAGGTGGCCCTTGAAGTAGCACTTCGTATTCCAGATCGCATCGCGGGCATCATTGGCGTCGAGTCGCTGCACGAGCTCAACGTGGCTCCAAAAGAACCGCTCGACTCCGACGGGACGGAGGAATACCTCGCGGCTTTCGAAAACAACTTTTCGAAGGCGTTTGCCGAGTTCATCAGCTCCTTTGCCCACCCAGACACGCCGCCCCCCGTTTTGGCATCCATCATGGAGGACGCAGAGCAGTGCAGCCCGTCCGTTGCGATCAAGCTGATGAAGCACTTCCAGACGCGCGACCTAAAGAGGATCGCCCGTGATATCGAGTGCCCCGTTCGCTGCATCAACTCGGAGCTCGTCAAGACAGACGTCGAAGGGAACCGCACGCTGCTGACGGGGTTCGACGCGAAGGCGATGTCAGACGTCGGGTTCTGGCCACACGTGGAGCGTCCCGAGTCCTTCCAGACCGAGCTTCTCATTCAGGTCAAGGAGATCCTTGCGCCACGGGCTCCGCGTGAGCGAGCCAGGATCACCGGACTTAATCCGGTGCTCTTCAGCGATGACTTGGAGGCCCTCGCCACGTTCTACGTGAGCCAACTGGGCTTCGAGGAAACCAATCGTCAGCCAGCGGACCTCGACCAAAAGCCGAGTCTCATGGTCCTTGAGCGGGATGAGTGGCGGATCCAGCTGCAGTCGCGCGAGTCCCTGGCCACCGATATTCCCGGCGTTGAGGACATCACTGTCGGCGGTCGTCTTCTGTTCTTCAACGTGACCGACCTTGCGGAAGAGCGCAAGCGGCTGGGGGCCGATGTCAAAGTGGTGGAGGCATTCCGAACCCTGGAGTCGCGCTCGCAGCAGACGATCATCCGGGATCCAGAGGACAACGTCATCGTGTTGCAGCAGCCGTTCCGCAGGCTGGCTCCCGCTAAGGACTAGCCGAGCCAGCCCGCCAGTCGAGCCATTAATCGAGGATGGGCAGGCTGCTGAACGCCTTGACGGCCAAGCGCTGAGCGAGCTTTCCGCCCGCTGCGCGCAGGGCGTCCGCCGCAACGGACTCGCCGTCTTTCTCGACAACGACCAGCGGCTCGCCGCCGTCGCCGCCGGCGCGGATGCCCGGGTCCACGGGCACTTTGCCGAGCACGGGGAAACCGTGCTTTTGGCCAAGCGATTCTGCTCCGCCCGAGCCGAAGACCTCGAAGGTCGCGGCGAACTTGCCGCCTGCTTCCAGAATTACGTTCTGGGTTTCCGATCCGAGTGCGATCGAGACTTCCGAGCCAGCCTCGCCGCCTTCGACGTGTCCGTTGAGTACGAGGCCTGACATGTTCTCGATGATGCCGAGAATCGGCACGTCGACCTGGCGGAACATCGAGATCGCCTTCGTCACATCAAAGGCGGCGACGGCCTGGGGCGTGGTGACGAGCACTGCGCCCGACAGCGGCACTTCCTGGGCGAGGGAGAGCTGCGCATCGCCGGTACCCGGCGGCATGTCGACGAGCAAGTAGTCAAGCTCGCCCCAGATCACGTCGGTGAGCATCTGGCGGATGAAGCTGTGCACCATCGGCCCGCGCCAGATCACCGGCTGATCGTCGGGCACCAGGTAGCCGATGGACATGGTCTTGACGCCGCGCCGGTCCTTGGGCACGAGCTTCGTCTTGCCGTCGACCTCCACCTGTTCCGGGTTGCCGCTGAGTCCCATCATCATCGGGACATCGGGGCCGTGCACGTCGCAGTCCAAGAGCCCCACGCGTGCGCCTGTCTGCGCCAGCGCACAGGCGAGGTTCACGGCCACGGTGCTCTTGCCAACGCCGCCCTTGCCCGAGGACACGGCAACGATGTGCTTGACGCCCTTGGCCGCGTCCCGCGCAGGCCCGCTGGGACCCTTGACCTCTGCGGTCATCTCGATCTCGACTGAGGTCACGCCCGGCAAGGCCTCGATCAAACCCTGGGCCTGGTCCCGCATCTGATCCTTCACGGGGCACGCGGGGGTCGTCAGGTTGATGACGACGTCCACGGCGCCAGCGTCTGTTACCTCGCAGCGAGTGATGAACCCAAGGCTGACAATGTCCTGGCTAAGGTCGGGGTCGATGACGCCTCGGAGAGCGTCGAGAACAGCGTCGCGGGTAGGAGCGGTCACGTGAGAATCGGCCGGAAGGCCGCAGGGTGTGGGTACAGAAGTCGTAGAGCGAGGGCCAGAGTGGGGCCCTGCTGCTTCGCAAGAGAGTAGTACCCTGGCCCGAAAGTGCTCCCCCAATTGTGGGAGGATCGCTGTCCGAGCTATTCGGGGCTCTTCGAGCAACGCAGACAGGACTGTGAGAGGCGCTGTTGCAGAGTGCGGAGTACTTAAACGGCCTCCTTAAGGCTTACCGGGCGGCTTCGGCGTTCATCACGTCGTTGCGCGAGCCGTCCCGGTACTGCGGCGGATCGCTCATGCCCGTGGTGTGGCACCAGCCCGTCACATGGCCCATGTTCTGCCCTCCGGGGAGCTGACCCCGGGAGCGCTCCGTCGTTCCGTCTTCGGGGTTCGACAGCAAGAGGTCCACGAAGAACTGGCAGGCGGAGCCGTCGTTGGAGGTCGTGTAGTACGAGACCTCGGCCCGGGCCCAGCTGGGGATCCCAGCGAGCCACGTCGCCGCACCCCCGGTGGTCATGTTGTTGTTCACTCCGCAGGCGAAGAAGCCCAGGGAAGCGAGCGGCGTTCCCTGGTAGGGCGTTCCGACGCTCTGGATGCGGCGCGGCCCTCGGGCTCGGTCCAAGGGGCTTTGATAGTAGGTCAGAAGGTGCAGCGCGGCCGCGCCGCCTTGGCTGTGCCCGACCACGCCAAAGGATGTGTAGCCGACGGCCTGGGCTGCTAGTCGCGTGGCGAACTGGTCGTGGGAGCGAGTCTGGTTAGGATCCGAGAAGTCGCGCTTCGGCTGGGCGAAGTCACCGTTCGGCCAGACGTTCCCTCCCGAGCAGTAGCCGTGGCAGAGCATGAGCCCGGGGCTCAAGGCC
>CAYQKK010000017.1:64362-70486 GCA_964417955.1 uncultured Planctomycetaceae bacterium | reverse complement strand
GACGTTCCCTCCCGAGCAGTAGCCGTGGCAGAGCATGAGCCCGGGGCTCAAGGCCTGGGGCTGGATCTCCATGGCTGGGCCAACGGGCGATGCAGTAGAAGATACAGAAGGCACCGCGGCGTTGGCGCCCACGCCCCATAGCAGAGGCGGCTGGGATATTGGACGGCCGGTCATCGGTGGCAGCGGGCCCACGGGGACCGGCATGCGCTCGGTCGTTCCCATGACGCCAAGGTGGTTCGGGTCTTGGATGCGAACGTGGCGTAGCTCGAGCGGCGGACGCAGCCCGGTGGCGGCGAACCAGCCGGAATCCAGCCAGAGGGACAAACTGACATGGCCTGCCTCTGCGCCCTCCAATCGAGGCGCAGCGATGCGCGAGAGCCAAGCCATGGGTTGGGGCTGACCCCATACATCGCGAGCCCAAACTTCTGCAGCCAGTAGAACCCGGTCGCCGGTGGGCGAGAGCGGCAGGGCATCGACGTCGAGGCGCAGGCGCGTCGCGTCCACGACATGGGCGCTCACCTCGCCCGTGAGCGCGAGGGAAGGCTCACCGACCACGAAGGTCACGCGGGTGGTGCGCATGAAGGCGGCGCCGTTCCAGGTACCTTCTAACTCGACGCGAGCTGCGTAGGATCCAGATAGGCCGGCCGGCAGGCGTACGCCGAAGCGGCCATCACCCGCCGCACCGTCGGCGCTCAGTCCGTCGTCGGACAGGGGAAGCCGGGCCGAATACCCGGGCCCGTCCACCTGGGCCCATGCGGTAGAGATCGCGTGCACCAAGCGGTTCTCCGCCAGTCCGTCGCCGTCGTACTCCACCTGGGCCGTCAGTCCGAGCTCGCGGCTCGACAGGCGTTCAAAGGAATCGAGGTAGGCGGCAGCGGTGAGCGGCTGCTCGTCCCGGATCGCCAGGTGCCCGGGAGCAGGAGCGTGGGAGCCACGGCTGCGCACGGTCACTCGAGCGGCACCGCGTTGTGCGAGCGCCAGGTCCCAGCGCTGCACCTCGTCGCCCCCGAGCTCGACGGGGAGCACTTGGTCCTGGCGCACGGCCGCGGGTTGTCCCTGGGACCGCAGAGCGGCGTTTGAAAGCAGCAGCCCCTCCGCGTTGCCGACGCCCAGGTCCATTTGATAGTCCGACGCGCCGGGCGCCCGTACGGCCAGCTTCAACGCACCGGCTGCCACGGGAACGGCCTGCGAAGCGACCCATCCGCCAGCCCCATCGGCTTCCCACCGAAGGGGAAAGAAGGCGCCGCGGGATCGCACCGCCCCCGCCGAGGCCGGCGGCAGGCGCAGGGTTCCATCCAGGATGTCGCTCGCCGGCGCCGCGACCTGCCTTGGAATCAGCGGAGTTTCACCGCTAGGGACCCCTTGGGCCGCCGCTATCGGAGTGAATGAGAGGGCAAGGACAAGGGGCCAGTTTTGAGGGATCATCGCGCTTCCCAAGCTACCGCACGGGCCCTGATTCCGCCAATTCACGACCACGTCGCGCCGCTATTCGTACCTCCGGAAGAACAAGCCAGCCGCCAAGTGTGGTGCAATCCCGCGGTGGGATCCGTCGGCTACAGGTACCTCGGTCGCAAGGCCAACGCGTTTCGATCTGACCATTGTCGGCATGACGACGCCGTGGTCGTTGCGAAGCGCGCTCGTTCTTGGATCTGGGTCACCGTCTTCTGGGTCCTCATTCTCCCGATCGGCTTCCGGAATCGCTGGCTTTGCACCGACTGCGGGGAACCGACGGCCGCGATTCCGAGAACGAGGCTCGCGTTCAAGGTGACGGCCGCCGCACTTCTTTCCATCGGGTTCGCCGGGTCTTTTATCGAGGAGCCGGAGCCCCCGCCCGCGCGCAAGGACGTTGCGCTTGAAGAAGACCGCGCGCCCCTTTGGTTCAGCCGCGGCGTGGTAGGAGCCTTGGCGATCGCCGCCAGCGTGTGGGCCTTTCGCCACCGCCGCATCCCGTCCAGGGCGAAATCCCTAGAGGGGTTCGAACCCGCGACGTTCGAAGACTGCCCCCTGTGCGGCGGACAGATCGAAGGCATGGGGCACCAGCGTTACTGCTTGGCGTGCTCCTCGGAAGAACACCTGCTGATTCCCTAGAAGAACCGAACCGCGGCGCCCGAGGTGAAGTTCGACGTGCCGCCTGGGTTGGCATCGCGGAACCAGGCTTGGAAGAAGAGGCTCACCCCTGGTGTCGCCGAGAACGTGCCCTGGGGGCTCGGCAGCGCGCGTGGGTCCACCGTGAGTGAGATCTCGCCGAGTCCGCTGGACTGCTGAACCTGTCCGGCTCCCACGAAGCGGCCAACGGCGCCGCCCAAGCAGAGGTTGCCTTGGCTCCCGGGAACGCCGGTCACGAAGGCGCTGTCTGGAGCCACGAGGAAGTAGCCAAAGGTGGAGCTTGGCAGCCCGGAGGCCTGGAGTACGAGCTCGCCGCGATCGATGACGTTGCTACCTGAGAGGCGCAGCTCCGCCGAGTTCCCCGTGCTGTTGGGTACGGCCGGGCCGCAGTAGGCTTCGCCGATCAAGCCGTCCCCGCGCCACCGAATTCCCTGCAGGATCGATGCGGAGGGGCCACCAGCGCTCGAGCCACAGATGGTTGAGCCATCGCGACTGACCGCCATGCCCTGGGATATTTGATCTGGATGGATCGCATCCAGGAGCACCACCTGACCTGAGTCCTCCCAGCGAAAGGCCCGTCGATCCTGGCCTGTGAAGGTCGATGCCATGTGGCCCGTCACGGTGCCTCCGTCCGCACTGACAGACGTGGCCGTCCAGGCCCCGCCCAACGCCAGGACCTCTGCGCCAGCGATCGGCGACCATCTCACGGAGGTACCGTTGGACTGGACCACCACGGTCGAACCGTCCGCACTGATGAGCGGGAAGTTGCTCCCCGCCACAACGACACCGCCGAGGTCGACGGGTAGGACGCCAAGTGCCGGCGCGTAGTAGAAGACGCCGGAAGGAAACCCGGGGTCGTCCACAAGGCCGACCACGCTCAATCCGTCGTCGCTCACACCCGACACCTGCGAGCGCGCGATGGGGAGGCCGGGTACCGCCGTTACGCCGCCGGCAGCCGTCCAGATGGCGGCCGTCGAGTCGGTGCTGGTGAGGGACGGGAGCGTGCTTCCGACGACGACGGTTCCGTCACTGCTGATCGACCGTGGACTGGGAAAGAAAATCACTGAGGGCGCAAGCGGTTGCGTTCCTCCGGCTGCGGTCCAGCGGTACGCCTGGTAGTCCGTTGCGCTGAAGGCGCCGCCCACCACCGTGCTGCCGTCGGCGCTGATTGCCGTCACGGCGGAGAAGTCGAAGCCGGGTAGCACTCCCACGGCGGTCCGCGTGCCAGCGGCGAGATCCCAAACCGTCCCTTGTCGCGGCTGGGTCGGGCTCGGATCGAACTGGTCTCCAATGATCACAGATCCGTCGGCGCTCATGCCATAGGGGATGAACTTGTCAGGCGTCGCCCCATCGAGCACCGTCAATCCTGAGGCCTGGGTCCAAACGCCCACTTTGAACTCAGAATCTAGCTCGCGAGTGCCGCCGACCACGACGCCGCCGTCCTCGCTGATCAAGCTGGGTACGAAGATCCGATCAGGACCCGGGCCTAGGCTCTCGAGCTGCGCGGCAAAGGATGAGGGGGCAGCGAGGCAGAGAGCCGCGATCAGGCTGGATCGGTGGTGCATGGATCTGGGGGGGGCAGATGGAGCGTTGACTCGAAATATGCCAGCTAAACCTGTCGCCCTTTGGTCTCCCTCGACGTGGGGATAGAGCGCAATTGGGTACGAGGATCACGCTGCAAAGGCAGCCCTAGGGTCAAGGTCGCTATCCTTTGCCGCGTCATGGTAAGCAACGAACAAGAAATAGGCTCGATTCGGAGCCGTCCTCGGGAAGGGCGCAAGGCGGTCTGTCTCGTGTCCGGTGGCATGGACTCGGCGGTCGTGCTCGCCGAGGCGGTGGCCCAGGGGTTTGAGGCCTATGCGCTTTCGTTTCGCTACGGGCAGCGTCACGACGTCGAGCTGGTGGCGGCGGGGCGCGTGGCGAAGGCTGGCGGGGCCGCGGATCATCGCACGGTGACCGTGGATCTCTCCACCCTCGGTGGATCGGCGCTTACCGACGACATCGCTGTGCCCAAGGATCGCACGGACGAATCCATCGGCCAGGGCGTGCCTGCGACCTACGTGCCGGCGCGCAACACGATCTTCTTGAGCGTGGCGCTTGGCTGGGCCGAAGTGCTCGGAGCCACGGACCTCTTTGTGGGCGTCAACGCGGTGGACTACTCGGGCTACCCCGACTGCAGGCCCGAGTTCATTGCGGCCTTCGAGCGGCTTGCGGACCTCGGCACCGCGGCGGGCGCCGAGGACGGAGCGAGATTCCATGTGCACGCGCCGCTCATGGAGCTTTCGAAGGCAGGCATCGTGCGGCGCGCGGCGGAGCTGAACGTCGACCTCGGCATCACGCACACCTGCTACGACCCCCAGGGCTCAAAAAGCTGCGGACGCTGCGACGCCTGCATCCTGCGGCTCGCGGGATTCGCCGAGGCGGGCGCTGTGGATCCCATCGAATACGTCGAAGGAGTGGTGCAGCATGGACGGTGATGAGCCGCAGGACGACAGCGCTCTCGCGGGCGTGCCCAAGGACATCTCTGCGCTCGAGCGCGCCTCGCAAACCTGTCGGCGGGCCGTGGGCGCGGGCTTTCACTGGAAGGAGGCCCGCGGCGCCCTCGGCAAGCTGGAGGAAGAGCTCGACGAACTGCGTGAGGTGCTTCCGATCGAGGTCCTGAAGGGCGCCATGAAGGGCAGCCCCAACCCGATCCCCGACGGGCCCGAGCGAGAGAGGATCGAGCACGAGCTCGGCGACGTGCTCATGGCGGCCGCGTTCGTAGGCGGCTATCTCGGCCTCAATCCCGAGGCGCTTTGCCACAAGGCCCTAGAGAGATTCGACGCGCGCTTTCGCATCATGGAGAAAGATCTCGGCGGATCCTTCGCGGAATCGACGATGGACGAGATGCTGGTGGCTTGGTCCCGCGCCAAGCGTCTGCTCGATGCTCCCACTTCCCAAGACGACACCCTATGACTGCGCTCCTTCAGGTCCAAGACCTCTACAAAATCCATGGCGGCTCCGGCGACGAGCAGCCGGTGCTGCGGGGCGTGAGCTTCGACGTCGAAGACTCCGAGTTCGTTTGCATCATGGGCCCGTCGGGGTCGGGCAAGACGACGCTCTTGCACCTCCTGTCGGGACTTGATGAGCCCTCCGCCGGAACGGTGGTGCTCGCGGGCCAGGATCTCGCGAAGGCCAAGGAAGAGGACCGCACGCGCCAGCGCCGCGACCAGGTCGGCTACGTCTTTCAGTTCTTCCACCTGATGCCGAATCTTTCGGTGCTGGAGAACATTGGGCTACCCCTCGCCATCGCAGGGCAGAACCCCGACAAGGACGCAGCGCGAATCCGCGAGCTCGGTAGGAAACTTGGGATCGAGCATCGCCTCGACGCCTTTCCCCACGAGCTCTCCGGCGGAGAGATGCAGCGCGCTTCGATCGCGCGAGCGCTCATCGGTGGCCAACCGCTGCTCCTTTGCGACGAGCCCACGGGCAACCTCGCCCAGGCGGCCGGACGCGAGGTGATGGAGGAGCTCAAGCGCGCCAACGCCGAAGAGGGGCGCACCGTGGTCCTCGTTACGCACAACCCGCGCGATGCGGCCTTCGCCGACCGCGTGCTCTTTCTCGTCGATGGAGAGCTCTCCGACGTCACCGTTTCGGGCGACGCCGTTTCGGAATCTGAAGTTACCGCTGCCCTCCAGCGGCTCTCTATCTAAAGGGCTCAGATCGCATGGGACTCAGCCTCACGATTGCGCGCCGGAGCCTCTTCCAGCGCCCCGGGCGCACGTTGTTCTCGATCCTCGGCGTCGCGCTCGGCGTGGCCACCGTTGTCGGCGTCGTCACCCTCGACCACGCGACCATCGAAGGGTACGCGCGGCCGCGCGAAGCCAAGGATCGCCCCGACATCGAGCTGACAGCGGCCAACGCCGACGGTGCCTCCACCGAGGCGCTGACGAGTTTTCAGGGCATCTCGGCGGCGTCGAAGTTCTTCCAGAACGAAGTCGTCGTGGATCCGGGGGACAAGGCCGCTCCGGCGGAGCGC
>CAYQKK010000017.1:28495-64262 GCA_964417955.1 uncultured Planctomycetaceae bacterium | reverse complement strand
CCCTGAGTCGAACCCTGGAAAGGGCCGAGGGAAACCCAGCGCCCGCGAGGGGAGGGGGGCGAATCCCCGGGCCCAGCTCCTCGCCATCGAGGCGCGCTACGCTCCGTCGTTTGGGCAGTTCGGCCTGGCCGCAGGCGTGGACCTCTCCACGGATGCGACGGAGAACGAAGCGCTGATCGGCCCCTATCTGGTGGAGACCTTCGGGCTCGACATCGGTGACGAGATCTTCCTCTCGCGCCCGGCGCGTGCCGCGCGCCAAAGGTGCGAGGACGGTGTGCTACGCGCGGTGCCCACGGGGGAGGTGGACCGGCCCCAGGCCTTGCCTTTCCGCGTGGTGGGAATCCTGACCCGCGAAGGCACCGGGCGAGCCGCCGGAGGCAACGTCGTGGTCGTGGACTACGAGGCGGGGCGCGGCCTCTACCGCGGCGTCCAGATCCAGCCGCGGTTTTGGGCGGTCAAGGATCCCACCGTCGACCTCGAGCGGCTTCAGCGCACCCTCGGCGCCACGTACTCCTACGCGCTCAACCGCGGCATTGTCGTGGGCCAGGCCGCCGACGAACGCGCCTTTCGGACGGGTGTTCGCATGCTCGGCCTATTGGCGCTCGTGCTCGGGCTCTACGTGATCTTCCATACGCTGTCGATGTCCCTGACGGAGCGCGTTCTAGAGGTGGGGACGCTGCACGCCCTCGGCGCCACACGGCGGCAGATTGGGCGCGTCTTCTTCACCGAGGCCGTGATCCTCGCGGGCGTCGGCGCGCTCGTCGGGGTGCTGTTCGGGGTGCTCTTAGCCTTCATCGCCGTCAAGTTTGGGATCACGACGCTGGGCGTAGGCAAGTACGTGCAGGGCTTTGTTGTTCCGTGGGGGACCGTGGCCTCCCTGGCCCTGGTGGGATTCCTCGTGGCGCTTGTGGGCTCGGTCTACCCGCTCGTGGCTATCGGGAGCGCGAATACCCTCAGCGCTCTGCGCGGCGACGACGCGCTGCGCCAGAACAAGAAGGCCGCGCGCCGGTTTCATCTCGTCTACGCTGTGCTTCTCGCCGTCCTCGTACCCGGTCTCTACCTCGTCCTCGTTCCGGTTGTGGGCGAAATGACGGGGGAGTTCGCCTCCGTGCTCTTGGGCGTCGTGGGACTCCTGACCCTCGTTGTGCTGCTATCGCTGATGTTGCCCGTTGCGCTGTCCGCCCTCTGCGCCGCCATCGTGAAGCCGCTCACGTCCTGGTACCCCCTCGCCGGGCGCCTGGCGACCCGCGCGATGCAGGATGCGCCGGCTCGCGTCGGTGTCTCTGCCTGTGCGCTTGGGCTCGTCACGGCGGGCTTCGTGGGCCTGCATGGCATGACGGCTAGCCTCTCGGGCGAGGTCTCCACCTGGGCCGAGGAAGCGGTCGACGACAAGGTCTGGGTGCGCAACTTGCCGCCGAGCAACTACGCCGAGCTCAGCGCACGTCTGCAGGACTTTCCGGGCATCATTGGCGTGGAGAAAGCGTCAGCCCGTCAGTTCGCACCGTTCCTCGTGATGGGGATGTCGGCCTCCACGATGGGGGGCTACGGTGCCTTCCTGGAGAGCCCCGCGTTAGCCGAGCGCTTCACGACGGAGCGAACGGTGGTTCTCTCACGGCGCCTTGCCCGGGACCTCAACTACGAGGTCGGCGAGGCGGTCCAGATGAAGAGTCGTAACGGTGAGGTGCTTGGCTTTGAGGTCATCGCGATCTCAGACGCCTACGGGTTCTGGCCGAGCCCGGACGAACGCATGTACGGCGTCATCAGCGATGTCTGGATGCGCAAGGACTTCTGTCTTTCGAGCGACGTGGTGACAGAGATCAGCGTGCGCTTCGACGGGACTGACTCCATGGACGACGCGGGCCACCTTGGCGTCCTCAAGGCGGCCCTGCGCGACGTGCACCCGGAGGCCGACGAGGTGCGTTTCCGCGTGGGAACGGAGATCCGTGACTACGCACTCAAGGACATCGGGCGCGACTTCTTTGTCTTTGACCTCTTGCTCGTGCTGATGGCGGGCCTCGCCTCCCTCGGTGTCCTCAACGGGCAGCTCCTCGCTACCCTAGAGCGCGCGCGTGAGCTGGGCGTTCTCAAAGCACTTGGCGCAGACCGCGGGCAGGTGGGCGGCGCCATGCTTCTGGAAGCCGTCGTCGTCGGCGTCACGGGCGGCGGCCTTGGGATTCTCCTGGGCCTAGCCGCCACTCCGTTTGTGGTCGATGCCCTTGATACCATCGCTGGACTCAGTCTCAAGACCGCGTCGGCTGGCTGGTGGATCCCCATCGCCTTCTTTGGCGCGGTGGCCGTATCGGCCATCGCATCCCTCTATCCGATCAAGCGCGCGCGTGAATTCGACGCCGTGCGCGCAGTCCGAACCCGATAGCGCACCGAGCCTTACCCATGAGCCTTTCCATCGACCTAAAAGCCGCAGCGCTTGCGCTACCACTTCTTGGGCTTTCGCTCACTGCCTGTGGACCCCTCGCGCTGGAGCCCGCCGCGGCACGCTCGACCTTCGAGAGCGACTGGCACCTCTTGGCTGATCGAACGTGGATCGGCGAGCGGCACTGGGCGAACCGGCTCCAGGACTGGCGCGTCACGGACGGGGGCGTTGAGTGCGTCGAGGCGCGCCCAGCTTTCGGCATGCGGACGCTCCACGTGCTGACCCATCGCCTTGACGCGGTGGGGGAGGGATCGTTTCGGATGACGGTGCGCGTAGACGCGCGGGACGGAGACCGTGCGGGCAGCGCGGCTGGATTTCTTGTGGGCGCCGGCGGTCGACACGTCGACTACCGGCTGACGTCCCAGGTGCACGGCACGTCCGGGGAGGATGGCGGCTACCTGACGCTCATGGACGCAGAGGGGCGCGTGGGGTTCGTCAACTTTGAACAGCCCGTGGAGGGGGGGCGTGAGAACGGCTGGACGATGCAATCGCGGCGCAGCCTTGATGACTTCACGGCCATTCAGGAGAACGTGACCCTCGCGGGCCAGGGCTTTGGAGAGGGCGGACCTGCCCCCGTGCTCTTGGAGCTCGTGGGAGCCAACTTCGACGGCCGGCGGACGCTAACGCTCACCTCGCGCTCGACGGAGAACGGAGAAGTCCTCTCTAGCGCGTACTGGGAGTCGGTGCCGGAGAGCGCGTTCGACGGCGCCGTCGCCGTGGTTTCCCACCGAGGGCCCGAGGGCTCGGACGTGGGCTTTCGCTTCTCGGACTGGCGTCTCGCCGGTGAGCTCGTTCAGCACGACCCCGAGCGCGCGTTTGGCCCCATCATGTTCGTGCACTACTCCCTCGACGCGCAGCCCGACGGCACAGCGCGCCTAGGGATGACCGCCCAGGCGGGGCCGCTGGGTCCGGATGACGCGCGCACGGCGACGCTGGAGATTGCGGGCAAGCGAGGCGGCTTCGAGGAGGTCGCGACGGCGCAGTTTGCCCCCGATAGCGCGACGTTCCATTTTGTCACGGAGGGGCTCGACCCAGCGAAAGCGATGCGGTTCCGAGTGCGCTACGCACCCACGGACGCGGAGGGCGAGGAAGTTCGCCGTAGGGTCTCCTACTACGAGGGGGAATGGCCCGCTCAGCCCGAAGACGACGAGCTCACGATCGCCGTGCTCAACTGCCAGAAGTCCTACACCGGCGGACTCCGCTGGAACGAAAACGGGCTTTGGTTCCCGCACCGCGAGGTGCGCGATCACGCCGCCGCCCACGAGCCGGACCTCTTGTACTTCGCGGGGGATCAGATCTACGAAGGTGATCTCTCGCCGGCGGTGCGGTCCCCCTACGATCGCTCCGTCAACGACTACCTGCACAAGTGGTATCGCCACGGCTGGTCTTTCGGTGAGCTCACGCGGCGGCTTCCCTCCATCGTCGTGCCCGACGATCACGACGTGTACCACGGCAACATCTGGGGCAACGCGGGCGTTCGCATGGAAGGCCCGGATAGCACCTCGGCCCAGGACAGCGGCGGCTACACGCGGCCGCCTGCGTTCGTGAACGCGGTCCATCGGACCCAGGTAGCCCACCTGCCGCCGACGGTGGACGAGGTCGGGACTCTTGCGAACGGGATCACCACCTACCACACCGACCTGAACTGGGGCGGGGGCAGCTTCGCGATCCTCGACGATCGGATGTACAAGTCGCCGCCCGCGATCCTCGTGCCGGAAGGCAAGGTCAAGAACGGCTGGTTCCAGGCGGAGGGCTTCGATCCCGTCACGGGCGCCGATGTGCCGAACGCCGTATTGCTTGGCCCGAGCCAAGAAGCGTTCCTCGGCGACTGGGCCAAGGATTGGCGCGGCGCTTGGTTCAAGGCATGCCTGTCCCAAACGCCGTTCGCCAACGTCGCGACGATCCCAGCGGGAGCCAACGGGGGGAGCGTGATCCCCAGCCTGAAGGTGCCGAAGATTGGGGAGTACGTGACCGGGGACAAGCGCGCCGCTGACACCGATTCGAATGGCTGGCCCCAGGCGGCTCGCAACCGAAGCGTCGCGCTGCTTCGCCGCGCGGGTGCGTTCCACCTGACGGGAGACCAGCACCTCGGCTCGACCTTGCGCTACGGCGTCGACGAATTTGACGACGCCGGCTTCGTGCTCTCATCACCGGCCATCGCAAACACATGGCCCCGCCGCTGGTTCCCGAGCCCGAGCGACCGTCAGGCGGGACCCTTGGTCGCGCCTGACGCGCCGGACTACACGGGTCGCTACTTCGACGGCTTCGGCAATCGCATGACGGTCCACGCCGTGGCGAACCCGCGCCAGGAGGGGGTCGAGCCTACGCGACTGCACAACCGCGCGCCGGGCTATGGCATCGTTCGGGTGATCCGTGACGAGACGGTGGCAGGTGGCGGCCACGTCCTCTTGGAGGCTTGGCCGAGGCATATGGACCCGACCCAGGCGGGGGCGGCTCCCTACCCCGGGTGGCCGGTGAGCTTCGCCCTCGGAGACGGCGATGGGCGCAAGCCGGTGGGCTTCCTGCCGACGCTTCAGCTTCAGCTGGCGGAAGGCGAGGCGGCCGCCGTGGAGGTCTCGCTCGACAGCGGTGGTACGCAGGAGAGCGTGTACTGCCGTCCCGCGGTCGGTCCCACGTTCTCCGCCCCGGTGTTCGATTCAGAGGGGAGCTACTCGGTCACCGTCTCGGTGAGCGGTCCCGAAGGGGACTGGGAGTGGACGCGGGGCGGCCTGAGGCCCCAAGGGAAAGCCTCAGGTTCGAGCCTGCCCGTATCCCGCCCCCGCTGACCTCGAATTTCCGCGGCCAAAAAAGTCGATCGTGGGCTAGACATGGCCGCTAGAGCCTGTATTCTTCCGCCCGCAACCGCGGGGATGTAGCTCAATTGGTTAGAGTGCCGGCCTGTCACGCCGGAGGTTGCGGGTTCAAGTCCCGTCATCCTCGCCATTCCACTGCTCTGGTGTTCCGCCATCGAGCTCTGGAGGCCCGCGTTGCCCCTTCGCCTCGTATGGTGACCCAGTCAGGTCGGGATATCAGGGTGGCTACGGCGGGTGTTCATGTCCTCCAGTTGATTCGAGTGCGGGCACATCGCTAGAGTCCACGCAATGGACGTCCGCATCGAAGACCTCCCTCCGCCGATTCTGGTGGAGTGCCAGGACGACTTCGAGGACCTCTTGGACGTCCTTGAGGAAGAAGACGAGATCGCCGTCGATACCGAGGCGGACTCTTTCTACAGCTTCCGGGACAAGGTCTGCCTCATCCAGGTGACAGCCCGCGGACAAGACTGGCTCGTGGACCCATTGGCCAAAATCGACCTGCAGGACCTCGGGCCGATCCTCAGCGATCCGACGAAGACGAAGATCTTCCACGACGCGGAGTACGACGTCCTGATCCTTGGTCGGGAGTACGGATTCCAGTTTGCTGGGCTCTACGACACGCGGGTCGCGGCGGCGGTGCTGGGTAGTTCAGCGCCAGGCCTCGCTGCGGTGCTCGAAGGGCGATTCGGTGTTCAGCTCGATAAGTCCCAGCAGAGATCAAACTGGGCGAAGCGTCCGCTGACGCCCAAGCAGATCGCGTACGCGCGCCTCGACACGCGCTTTCTTCTGCCGCTCATGCACGAGCAGAAGGAGGAGCTCGCGCGCCTCGACCGGCGGATGATCGTCGACACGGAGTGCAAGCGGCTAGAGGCACTTGAGCCGCCGCCGGTGGAGTCCCATCCGAACGACTTCGTGAAGATCAAAGGGGCGCGATCCCTGGATCCGAAGGGCATCAGCGCGCTGAAGGAGCTCTACGCTGTCCGTCAGAAGCTCGCGGAGCGCTACGACCTTCCTCCCTTCCGCATCCTGGGCAACAAGCCGATGCTGGAAGTCGCCAAGGTTCGGCCGCGCAACGAAGCGGAGCTACTGCGGATCGAGGGCGTGACGCCAAAAGTCCTCGGGCGCCTCGGCAATCGAGTGCAGCGGGCCCTAGAGCGTGCGGCTCGCAAGGGGCCCATTCAACGGCTACCCATGAGCCCGAAGCGCGCCAACATGGGCCAGCTCAGTGAGATTGAGTCGGAGCTCCACGATCGTTTGAAGACCCTGCGCAAGGTGGCATCCGAGCGGCTTGGGATCGAGTCGGCGTACATCATCAACCGGCATCTCTTGATGAAGCTCGCCGAGGCGCGGCCGGAGACAGATGAGCAGCTTCGCAAGATCGATGGCTTGGAGCCCTGGCAGCTGGAGGAGTTCGGGAGCGAAATCCTGAGCACCGTTCAACGGTTTGAACGTGACGTCAAGGCGGGCACGGTTCCGTCGGCGCCTTCTAGGCGACGTCGGTAGATCTATCCGGCGCGGCCGGGCAGAAGTGGATGAAGTGGTGGAGACGAGGGGAGTCGAACCCCTGACCTTTGCATTGCGAACGCAACGCTCTACCAACTGAGCTACGTCCCCACACGGGCCCATGGGGATTCTCACTCCACGGGCCAATCGATGATAGGGGGCTCGGGAAAGGCTCCCCACCCGCAAGAACGCCTTTTTTTGAGAGGGGCCGGTCCCGACCGGGCCCGTTGACGCGGGGTACTCTTCCGCTATGGATTCTCTCCAACGGCACTCGATTCGGGACCCGCGCCACCGTGGGGGCCGCGTCCTCGCCGTTCTCGCGTGCCTCCTGCTAGGGGCTCCCGCGTTCGGCCTTCAGGTGCCCTTGCTCGATGGGCCGACGGCGCAGGACCGTCCAGTCCTGTGGGAGCCGAGCCAGACCCTCGTCGTCGGGGAGTCCCTGGTCCTCCTCGGGGAGGAAGTGGGTCTCAGCTTGGATCCCAACGTCAAGCTTCAGACCGGGCCGATGGTGCCAGGGGGGATCCTTGCGCCATTCGCGCTGCGAACGAACCTCAGGGTTTCTGTGCGGGCGAATCCCGGGTTGCGCCCGGAGCCGATGCGGGTACGCCGGCCGGTCGATTCCCAAAGCAAAACTCCAGACCTGCCGCTGCTCGGCCCAGGAGCAGAGTTCCTCCTCTGGTCGGAAGACGACCCGACGCTCGGGTGGGGCTACCTGCGCGTACTAGAGGTGAACTCCGGCTCGGCGCGGGTTGAGTTTGCGAGTTGCATGGATGCCGTGGAGGAGCTCGTACGCGACCCCGTCGGACTCATCAGCGAACGCGGCGCAGAGCTCTCTTGGACGTCGTTTGCATTCAATGGAGGCAGCGTGGCTGACGCTCCGCGCTACCGCGTCGAGCGACGGGGCGTTGGACAAAGCCCATGGGCCACGGTCGCGGACGGCATCACCGTGGGGGCCGACGGGATCTATCGCATGGTCGACCAGACAGCCCGCCAAGACCCGGCTACGGTCTTCGAATACCGGGTGACGCGCGCGGGGACCCCGGCCGGTGAGCTCCCAAAGATAGGCCACATCGGCAGCCTCGTACGCGGCCACGGCTTCAGCGAAGATCCAGTGACGGTGGCGCCGGGCCTGCGCGTCAACCTGATATCGAGCATCGCCGTGGAGGCAGGCCAAGCGGCGCACGTGGAGCTTGGACGTTCGGCTCCGGGCTCGGTGCTGCTCAAGCCACTCGAGGACGTTCGGCTGGGCGGCGCCACCCAAACGGAAGGGCAGGCGCGCTTGAGTTGGCGACTGCCGGACCCCTTCGACGCGTCGTGGCTCCCGGGAAAGGCGGTGCGCGTGAAAGATGGCCAAGAGGTTCCGTTTCTTCTTCCGAACGGCCTCGCGGGCCGCCTTCGAATTCGAGAGATTGGATCCGAGCGCTGGGTCCTTCATCGTCAGCTGAGCTACGACGGAACAGGGCTGCTACCGCGCCCCCCTGCTGCGCCTCTCAAGAAGTTTGCGGAGGCGGCGAGTGACTCCGATGAAGGATCAGGACGCCTGCTTCTCTCCCTAGCGGCTCCCCATCCAAACTGCGGCGTGAACCCGCGGGACGTCGCCTTGGTGCTCGAGCACCAGCTCGAGGTGGGCGCGGGGGAGTGGGAAGTTCTCGCTGAGACGGGTCCGGGCACCACGAGCTTCGACCTGGACGACGCTTTTGGCGACGGCGCCGGGGGACGTAGGCCGCTCGCGCGGCTGCGCCTGCGCTACAGCATTCCCTTCGGTCCGACCTCTGCACCCGGTGCCAGCTTTGACATGCTCACCGCGGGGGCTAACTCGGCGCTGCGGCTCGCGGACCTCGACGCCGCGCTCTCGCGGTTGAGCAGCGAAGACTTCCCCGACCGAGTGGCAGCGGGCGCTTTCCTGCGAGCGATGGGGGGCGACGCTCGACCAGCTCTAGAGGCTCTCGCGCAAGAGTCTGCGACGAGCCCCGCTGGCCTCGCGGCGGTCGAGCTGCTTCGCGAGCTTGATGAACAGGGCGGGGGCGGCGTGCGGTTTCAGGCCGAGCTGCGCGCCCTTGCGCTGGCGTCCTTGCGGGGACGTCGAGCTGCGTCCAGCGAGTCCGAGGACGCGTCCCTCGACCACTGGCTGGGGGACATGCCCCCAGGGTTGGCGGCTGAAACCGCGCGCCAACGTGCCCACGCACTTCTCTTGGCCATCGATCGAGCCTGCCGCGGAGGCGCGGGTGCGGGGCCCCGTGGGACCGTGGCAGAGGACTGCGAACGTGCGCTCGCGTGGGCCGAGGCGGCCGCGTCAGCGGACAGCGACGAAGGCGTGCGCTGGATCGCACGCATCGTGAGTGAGGTTGGCCTGCGTCCGTCGCTCGCCTCCTTCGAGTCCCTCGGGCCCGCTTGGCTCCTTCCGCCGAGCCGCCGTTCGTCTCCGGAGCGCCTTGATTTCGGTTGGGGCGATCAGCCGGGGACGGCTGAGGAGTTGCGCTGGCAGCTTGAGGCACGACCCGAATTGGCCAGTCTGCGCCTCGGGCCCGCGCTGGCGAGGCTGCACGCAGCCCTCGCTCCTGCGGAGCAGCTATCACGGATCTACGGCGGACCTTCGGTCCAAGGGGAGGAGGCTGGCGCAGGCAGCGACGGACTTCGAGATGAGCCACCTCGCCTCTTCGACTACGACTCTTCGGTCGCGGAGCTCGTGCTGCGCCTTGTGGAGCGTGCACGTGTTCCCGGCGCGGATCCGGTGCTGCTCGCGGCAGCGAAGTCGCTCTTGCCCGGCGCCCGCCTGACCCTAGAGGCCTGGCGTTCAGTGTCCGATCGCCGACTCGCAACACCGAGCGCTGACACCGTTCCACGGGAGCGCATCGAGCTCGAAGGGAATCGCCTCGGCGACTTGGCCGCGCTGCTCACCGAGCTCGACGTCGAGGCTGGCGTCGACATCGTTCTGGGCGCCGGAAGCTGGACGGATCGCGCCGAGGAGTCAGACGGTACCTCGCGACCCAGGCTCGGCCAGACGACGTTGACCATTCGATCTGACGATGTTCGCTTGATCGCCAAGGGGGACGGCCCGGTGCGAATCCACGCCGGACTTCGGGTGTACGGGAATAACGTCGTGCTGCAGAACCTGGTCATCGACCACGCACAGGGAGGAGCGATCACGGTGCTCGACGGCGGTCATGTGGTCGCGCTCGGCTGCGAGCTCCTCGGCATGGGAACGGTGATGCACCTGCAGAACGGCACGGCGGAGATCATCGAGTGCGAGCTGGGCGGCGCTGATCCCGCGAACCTACCCGCGACGGCCGTGCGCCTGATCCTTGCCAGCCGACTGCACGCACGCGCCTCGCTCTTCGACGCAGGGTCATTGTTCGTCTCCAGCGAGGCTGAGGCCTGGCTGGATCGCTGCGTCTTGGACGCGCGTTCGCGCATGCTCGTGCAAGGCCAGGAGAACGGGCAGCTGAACGTGCGGGAGTCGCTTCTTCGTGGGGAAGGTTCCGGTCTCTTTAGGGTGAGCTCTGGGCTCTTGGTGGGAACGGTCATCGACGTTCCAAGGGACCCCCTTGGCCGACTTCCGCAGAGTCTTCAGGACGGGGGCATCCGAGTGAGTCCGCGGTTCTTCCATCTGGTCCAAGAGGGCCAAGAGGTGCCGCCTGCCATGCGGCTCGACGTGGAGCCCCTGGCCGTTCCCTTGGCGGGCGCCACGGACCAGCGGTAGTCGCGAGGGCAGGGCTCGGCGGAGTCTTGCTCGGGAGCTGGGGCCACTACGGCCAGATCGAACGGGACTCTTCTGCGCCGTTTGGCTAAACTGCTGGCCCGAAATCACGGTCCGGAGCCTCGATGATGCAAGACACCTTCCAATGCCGGGGCTCGTTTGAAGCCGCTGGCAAGAGCCATAAAATCGCTCGCCTTTCCGCCCTTGAGTCCAAGGGACACGCCGTTTCGCGGCTTCCATTCGCGCTGCGAGTCCTTCTGGAGAACCTCCTGCGCCACGAGGACGGCGTCACGGTGACGGCCAGTGACATCGAGGCTCTCGTGAAGTGGGATCCCAAGGGCAAGCCGTCCACGGAGATCGCCTTCCGTCCGGGTCGGGTCCTCATGCAGGACTTCACGGGCGTTCCCGCGGTGGTGGATCTCGCCGCGATGCGCGACGCCATGAAGGCCCTTGGCGGCGACCCCGCCAAGATCAATCCGCTGCAGCCCGGCGAGCTGGTCATCGATCACTCGGTGCAGGTCGATTCGTTCGGCGGCCCGAACGCCGCTAGCAACAACCTTGACATGGAGTTCGAGCGCAACGGCGAGCGCTACGCCTTCCTGAAGTGGGGGCAGGGCGCGTTTGAGAACTTCAAGGTGGTGCCGCCCGAGACGGGCATTTGCCACCAGGTGAACCTTGAGTTCCTCGCGCGCGGCGTGATGGTGGGGGACGGCGGCTACGCCTACCCCGACACGCTCGTGGGAACGGACTCCCACACGACGATGATCAACGGTCTCGGCGTGCTTGGTTGGGGCGTCGGCGGCATCGAAGCCGAGGCGGCGATGCTCGGCCAGCCGGTGTCGATGCTCATTCCCCAAGTGGTGGGCGTGAAGCTCACCGGCAGGCTCCCCGAGGGCGCAACGGCCACGGACCTCGTGTTGCGCGTCACGGAAATGCTGCGCGCCCACGGCGTGGTCGGCAAGTTCGTCGAGTTTGCGGGCCCAGGCCTGCAGCACCTGTCTCTGGCGGACCGTGCGACGATCGCCAACATGGCGCCGGAGTACGGCGCGACCTGCGGCATCTTCCCCATCGACGAGGAGACACTCAACTACATGCGCCTGTCGGGCCGCTCGGACGAGCAAGTCGAGCTCGTCAAGGCGTACATGACCGAGCAGGGGATGTTCCACACGGCCGACACGCCGACGCCGGAGTACACGGATCTCTTGGAACTGGACATGGGGGACATCGAGCCCAGCCTCGCGGGTCCCAAGCGTCCCCAGGACCGCGTGGGTCTCAAGGACCTCGCGAAACAGTTCCAAGAGGACCGCAAGGCGATCCTCGCCGGGGCCGGTGCCGAGGATCACGACAACCGCGTTACGGTCACGAGCGGTGGCGAAACGTTCGAGCTGAAGAACGGCTCGGTCGTGATCGCGGCGATCACGTCGTGCACGAACACGTCCAACCCGTCCGTGATGATCGCGGCTGGACTCGTGGCCAAGAAGGCGGCGCTGAAGGGACTCCGCACCAAGCCCTGGGTGAAGACGAGCCTCGCGCCCGGCTCGAAGGTGGTCACCGACTACCTGGACAACGGCGGGTTGACGCCGCACCTCAACGCCCTCGGCTTTGACGTCGTCGGCTTTGGCTGCACGACCTGTATCGGAAACTCAGGGCCGCTGCCCGAGGAAGTCGTGGCGGCCATCGACGAGGGCAACCTCGTGGCTTCCTCCGTGCTGTCGGGCAACCGAAACTTCGAGGGGCGCGTGCACGCCAAGACCCGGGCGAACTACCTCGCTTCCCCGCCATTGGTCGTGGCCTACGCCTTGGCTGGCGACACGAACATCGACCTCATCACCGAGCCGATCGGCAAGGGCGACGATGGCTCCGACGTCTTCCTGAAGGACATCTGGCCGACCAACGAAGAGATTCAAGCCATCGTGCGCGGCAGCGTGACCCGCGAGATGTTCGCGGCGAGCTACGCCAACGTCTACGACGGTCCGCCGGCTTGGCAGAGCATCAAGAGCGCCCCGACGCCGACATTCGACTGGCAGGCCGACAGCAGCTACGTTCGTCTGCCACCGTACTTCGAGGGCATGGGGCCGGAACCGGGCGAGGTCCACGACGTGGAGAACGCGCGGGTCCTTGGTCTCTTTGGTGACAACATCACCACGGACCACATCTCGCCCGCGGGCGCGATCCCCGTGGACAGCCCCGCCGGCAAGTACCTGCTTTCCCTTGGTGTCGAGAAGAAGGACTTCAACTCCTTCGGCTCACGTCGAGGCAACCACGAGGTCATGATGCGCGGTACGTTCGGCAACGTCCGGATCAAGAACCGCCTTGTGCCCGGTGTTGAAGGCGGCGTGACGGTTCACTTCCCCTCCTTGGAGCGCATGTCGATCTACGACGCGGCCATGAAGTACAAGGGGGACGGTGTGCCTTCGATCGTGCTCGGCGGCAAGGAGTACGGCATGGGGTCGTCACGGGACTGGGCCGCAAAGGGTCCTTCCCTCCAAGGCGTCCGCGCGGTGATCGTGGAAAGCTACGAGCGAATTCACCGCTCGAACCTCGTGGGCATGGGCATCTTGCCGCTGCAGTTCGAGGACGGCGTGAACGCTGACAGCCTCGGCCTCGATGGTTCGGAGACCTACGGCATCACGGGCTACGCGGAGCGCTTCCGCACGGAGGCCATGCCGACCGGCGGCAAGGTCCAGGTGACGGCGACGGCGAAGGACGGATCGGTCAAGTCCTTCGAAGCGCTGATGCGCATCGACACTCCGGCCGAAGCGGAGTACTTCCGTCACGGCGGCATTCTCAACTACGTCCTGCGTCGACTGGTGGCGCAGGCTTAGTCCCGGCTCAATAGGTGTGATTCGAGCATCTGAATCACACCACCAATCCCAGTGATTCAGAAGGGGCCGCAAGTCCACTCACTAAGAGTGAACTTGCGGCCCCTCAGGACTCAGCTGTTCGAGACTGGCTACCAGCAGCCGTAGAAGGAGTTGCCGAAGCCGAATCCGATACCGCGGCCTCCGAATCGACCTAGGCCGTAGCCCCAGCCGCCGCGGTAACCGAGCCCCCAGTTCACGTTGTTGCGGCCTCTGACCCTCGCGAATGAGTCAACGCGCTCAAGGCTTGCGCTGACTTCAACGGACTCAGGCCCGCTGGGGCCGCCCTCGATGTCGAGCTCTAGTCTGAGGTTGACGCCTGTGAGGAGCGGGGCGTCGAGGCTCCCGTCCTGGGGGAACGGGTAGCGCACGAGCACTGACTTCGTTTCACCAGCCGAGATGGAGGTGACGCCCGAGGGCTGAGGCTTGGCCGCGCCGAACTCGGCCAGATCGGAACCCAAGAGCTGGGAGCGGGAGGGATCGAAGCGGATGTCGTCCGCCGACTGGTTTTCGATTCGCACCTGGACCACGAGTTCAGGTCGACCGCTGCGGCGATTGCCCTCTCGCTGGGCCCCTGGGATGCCAACGAGGACCCTGGCGACGCTCGGCTGATCCTCTCCCTGGCTGACGAGGACCTCGAGGGGGCTGGGGGTGAACTGATAGGCGGTCTGGGTCGAGCGACACGAGACGGCGAGCAGGGCAGTCGCAACTGCCCAAGAAGTCGTTGAGAAGAGTTTTCGCATGGCGTGTTCGCTAGTTCGGAGACCCCATAGAACATAGGGCCTACGGAGAGCCCATTGAGCGCTCCTCGCGAGTGATCGTAAGTCACCATTCATTCGCATGTTAGGGGCAATCTCTCGACCCATGTGTGGGGCCTGACTGGCTCGTCATGTGGGCGGGACCCGGAAAGAAGTCCCCACCCCTGGCCGGACAAAGTCGCACAGGGGCAGAAGAGGATTCGTCAACGACCTCTGGTATGTCTCAAAAGCCGGTGCCAGAGCTGCCGACAAAGGGAGAGTCCCGAACCCCACTACCCCTGGGCCTCCACCCCCGGCCATCCCCATGTCGACTTCTCCACTCTTCATCACACTCGTCCAGGACAGCGTGCTTCAGCCGCTCTCCACCGAGCTCCAGGCCGTCGGCGCTGAGTTCACTACGGTTATGAGCGGCGAAGAGCTACTTCGGTCCATCCATGGGCCGACGGACCTCATCATCGATGTCCAGGCTGCTCCGGCAGGGCAGGAGCCGGCCGCGTTCCTTGCGGCGGTCGCGTCCAAGGCACGGGGAGGCAAGATCATCGCTCTCTCCCAGGGCAACAAGGGAGGCGGGTACCTCTCGGACGATGCACTCCTCGACCTCGGAGCTTCCGACGTGTTCCATGGGGATGACAGCGCCAGGGTCGTTGTCTCTAGGCTTGGCACGGCTCGGCCCTCGACGGGTGGTCCTTCCCACGACGCAAAAGTGGCGTTTCCCCAGCTTGCCATCGTCAAGGACGACACCGACGAGTCCCAGGCAACGCCCCAGGGAGAAGGCGGCTCGGTGGACGCCGATCTCCCGGCGGGTGGCGAAGTTCAAGCGATCCTCCAGGAGTCGATGCCGGAGGCGATGGAAGAAGGGTCCATCACCGAGGCCAAGGCCCTCAGCAGGTACGTGGACCGTGTCTCAGCTCGACTGACACGAGCCCGCGACCGCGAGCGGACCGTCGCTATCTTCAGCGCTTCTGTCCAAGGCATCCATGCCCCAAACCCGAAGCGTGAGATCCAGGGCGTTCTCGAGACGGTGTTGGAGGAGCTCGATTCCTCCCAAGAGATGTCGTACTCGGCGTCGCGCATCGCGATCTGCTGCCTAGGCGACGATGTCTACTCGATCCTTGTCCCTGACATCGAGCGGGTTCAGGACGCGGCACGTTTGGCGGTTCGCTTCCACGAAGCGCTCGCGCAGCGCTCGGGCGTTGTCGCGCACGTTGGCATCTCCTGCTCGCCGGACGACGGCACGACGGCCGAAGAGATCATCCGCAACAGCGAGCAAGCCGTGCTTCGTGCTCGACAGGCCGGCGAGAACAACGTCGAGTTCTTCTCGACGTCCATGAGCCGCTGGGCGTTCGAGCGACTGACGCTCGAGCAGAGCCTGCGCGATGCCCTGAAGAACCGCGAGCTCGTTGTGTACTACCAGCCGCGTATCGACATCGAGACGCGCAAGATCCTCGGGATGGAGGCGCTCGTGCGCTGGATCCACCCGCAGTTCGGTCTCGTTTCGCCGGGGCAGTTCATTCCCCTCGCAGAAGAGACCGGCCTCATCGTTCCGATCGGTGAGTGGATCCTCCGTGAGTCCTGCCGGCAGAACGCAGAGTGGCGGGCGATGGGCCTCCCGAACGTCCGCGTGTCCGTCAACCTCTCGCCGGTGCAGTTCCGCAAGCCCGACCTCCACGAGGTCGTCTACGAGGCATTGGATGACGCAGGCCTTGCGGCCGACGGCCTTGAGCTCGAGGTCACCGAGAGCCTCCTCATGAATGACCCGTCCGAAACGGCAGCCATCCTAGGCAAGCTGAAGGCGCGCGGCATCCACATCAGCATCGATGACTTCGGCACGGGCTACTCATCGCTCTCTTACCTCAAGCGCTTCCCGATCAACGCGCTGAAGATCGACCGCTCGTTCGTTGCGGACGTGACGAGCAACCCCGACGATGCCGCCATCGCGACGGCCATCATCCTGATGGGCCACAGCCTCAAGCTCTCCGTCGTCGCCGAAGGCGTCGAAACCGAGAACCAGCTGGCGTTCCTCAAAGTGCTCCAGTGCAACGAGGTACAGGGCTTCCTGTTCAGCCCGCCGGTGCCGGCCGACAAGGCCCAAGAGATGCTCGCCGAACAGAGCTTCGCCAAGTCCCAAGGCTCGATCGCTGCGTAGCCTATCGGCGCTCGTCGCGCCGCACGAGTAGGACCTCCGGTCGTCCTTCAGCGTCTTCTCCAGTGTCGCGGAGAAGGCGGACCGAGGCTCCGGCGCCATGTTGTCGTGATGCCCAGGCGCGTAAGGCGTCAGCTTCGGCGGCTCCGGCATCGTGCCCCGTGTAGATAGCGATGGCCAAGAGGCCGCCGGGCCGCAGAAGCTTGAGGGCAGCGTCGGCTGCGGGGACTGACGTGGTCGCGGTTGTGGTGACCGAGCGCTCCCCGGTGGGGAGGTATCCAAGGTTGAACAAGACTGCGGCCACCTGCCCATGCCACGCGGGCTGGGCCAGGTCCATGAGCTTTGCGTGATCGCCCTGGACGAGTTCGACGCGCTCGGCGAGATCCGGCGCAGCCGCCAGTCGCGAGCGCGTGGCCGCGACGGCCTTGTCCTGAAGGTCGACCGCGAGAACTTGCCCCTCTGGTCCTACCTCATTCGCGAGGAACTCCGCGTCGAGGCCGTTGCCCGCGGTCGCGTCGATCACCCGTGCCCCCTGGAGCGGCTCCGCGCGCAAGATCGACTGGAGCAACGCGACGACGTTGCGCTGATTCAACGCCTCTTCGACCCAGCCCTGACGCCCGCGCGATTCACGGCGCGCCATGCTCCGGCCAACGATCCCGTGGGCCGCTGGTACGAGCGTCACAGCGATGACCGTCGCACCTGCAACGCCGCCGGCAATCGCGATGGCGAGGGGGGGCCAGAAGGCTCCACCAGCCAGGATGAGCGGAGCGAACCCGGCCATCGTGGTGAGCGACGTCGAGAGCACATGCCGTGTTGCCCGGCGGACCACTTTGACCGTGGCGTCGACGTTGCCTTGACGCGCTAGCCCGTCGCTGCGGAGCGCGGCGAGCACCACGATCGAGTCGTTGATGGCGATACCCACAAGGCCCATGGCGCCAACGATGGTCATGAACCCGAAAGGCGCGCCGTACACGGCCACCGCCAGCAGCGCGAGCCCAACGGATAGGAACCCCACGAGTCCAATGATGCTTGCCAACCGGAAGGAGTGGAAGGTGAGCACGAGCGCAGCCGCCATCGCGACAAGGAGCAGCGCCGCCGAGCTTGCGAGGTTCCCAACGGCTTCATCACGCTTGGCGCTCTCGCCGCCGATCTCTAAGCCATAGCCCTCCGGGGTCTCGAACCCAGAGTCAGCGAGCTTGGCTTTGAGCTCCGCCAGGGCAGTGCTCGGCAAGGTCCCGGCGGTTAAGAACCCCTGGATTGAATTCACGCGCCGGCGGTTGCGGTGGGAAATCGTCGGCGTCTCAGGAACGAGGTCGAGCTCTCCGAGGGAGGCGAGGCTCGTCCATCCGGCGGCCGTCGGCAGCGCCAGCGTCTCGATCTCAGCGACAGAACCGCGGAAGCCGGAGCCGACGCGCACGCGCACGGGGAGCTCCTCTGTGGCCTCGATGTACGAACCGCCGCGCGCTCCCGAGAGATTGCGCTCTAGGGCGTTCGCCACTCCCACGTTGTCGGTGCCCACAAGCCGTGCGGCCTCGTCATCGAGGGACACCAAGAGCTTTGGCGTGCCTCCCTCCAGGCTCGACCGGGCATGGGTGACGCTCGGCAGCTGGGTGAGGGCGAGGCGTACTTCGTTCCCGAGCTCCCGCAGTCGGGCCAGGTCTGGGCCAAAGAGGTGAACCTCGACCGGAGCGTCGAAGGGAGGGCCCTGTTCGATCTGTTTCGCCAGCACGACCGTACCGGGGAGCGCCTCGTTCAGAGCGGTCTGGATCTCATCGACCACTCGAATGGAATCCGAAGGTCCATCCAACTGGATGAGCGCCTGGGCGAAGTATGGCGCGTCGCGCTGGGTCTCAACGAGGTTGTAGTAGTACTTGGGGCTGTTCTGCCCGAGAAAGAGGTGCACTCCGATCACACGCTCGTGGCGGGCGATTACGTCGCGCGCCCTGACCGCGACCTCTTCGGTGCGCGCGATAGACGCGGACGGGTCGAGGTAGATCTCGACGTTGAACTGGTCTCGATCGGCGGGCGGAAAGAACTGCTCCGGCATGCGAGTCGCACCCAAGAACCCGAGCACAGGGGCCACCACCGCGACCGCGATGCCAAGGGTGGGCCGCCGATAGAGGAAGCCAAGTACGCCCGTGTAGAGTCGATCGAGACTGCGGAAATAGAGCCCGCGCGTGAAGAACGTCTGCGCGCCTTTCGAGGGGAAAAGCCGATCGAGCAGCCCCGTCAGTGCCGGTGTAATCGTCAGGGCCAGGGCAAGGGAGCTGGCAACCGCGAGGATCACGCTCAGGGCGATGGGCCCCACGAACTCACCTGCGCCGCCGGGCATCAGCGCGATGGGGGCGAAGGCCATGCACGTGGTCAGAGTGGATCCAAAGAGTGGGATCGCTAGGTGGCGAACCGCTGCGCCCACCGCTTCGCTCCGCCGGGTTCCCTCCTCAAGGCGGTGGCGAACCTCGTCCACGACCACGATCGCGTTGTCGATCAGCAGGCCGAGCGCGATGATCATCCCCGTCACGGACATCTGGTGCAGGGGCACTTCGAGCATACGCAGGCCCTGCAGCACCATGAGCGTAGTCAGCGGCAGCGCCGAACCGACGAGGAGTGCGGAGCGCCAGCCCATCGTGAAGAACATCACGACCATCACGAGTCCGGCGCCGACGATGAAGTTCCAGACGAGGTCTCCGAGCCGTACCCGCGTGTACTTGCTCTGGTCGAAGAGCACCTCGCCGCGCACGCCCATCGGCAGAGCCGTCACGACTCCGCGGGTAACAGCTCGGGCGCGGTCGGCCCACACGTCCACGCGCCTGCCCACTTCCATGCGCGCGGCCACGACTAGGCCTGGCTGACCGTCGATGAGCGCGACGTTCTTAGCCGGAAGCGTCTCTGTCTTTTGGACCTTCGCGATGTCTCCGACGCGAACGAAGGAGGTCCCTCCTTGGTTACGATCCACTAGGACGTCGCGAATCCGCTTGAGGGAGTCGAGCTCACCCGCCACCTCAAGCGGGATCTCATTGGACGCGCCCACGACTTCACCGGCGGCGACCTTCGCATCGCTACGCTGTATCGCCGCTGCCACCGTCTCAGCGCTTAGGCCCAAGGCCGCGACGCGCGCAGGGTCTAGCTCCACCAGAACCTCCTCCGCGGGAGCCCCGGAGACCACCACGTCGTGGGTGCCGGGTACCGCGCGCAGACGGTCGGCGAGCTCATCGGCAAGGCGACCGAGGACGGCGCGGTTGGGATCCGAGTCGAGCTCCCAGGTCAGGCCGACCATCAGCGTATAGGCGGCGAGTTCGAACTCGATGAAGTCAGGCGTCAGCGCTCCGGGTGGAAGCAGAGGCTGAATGCCGGCGAGGTCGTCGCGAATCTCAGTCCAGATAGACGTCGTCTCGTTGATCTCGTCGTTCAGTTCGATCAGAACGGTGGAGATGCCCGCACGGGAGCTCGACTTGATCTCTTTGATCTCCTGGAACTCGGCAAGCATGTCCTCGACTACGTCCGTGACAAGCACTTCGACGCGCGCCGCACTGGCGCCGGGGAAAGCCACGAAGATCTGGGCGTTGCGACCGGTGAGCTGCGGATCCTCTGCGCGCGGCAGCAGCTGGAGCGACGCGAGCCCGGCCACCAGGATGAGGATCAACGTCAGCGCCAGGAGGCGCGGATTGCGATAGTAGAGGTTGGAGAGATCCATGGGGCCTCCTCGCTATCTCCCAGCGGCACTGCCTTCAGTGCCCGCGACCTGCTTGATGCGCTGGCCCGGCACGAGGCGGTTGACGCCGCTCGCTACGATGGTCGTTGGACCATCGAAGGTCCCGCGCACGAACGCGTGCGTCTCGTTGGCACTCAGGACCTCCAGCTCGATGCGCTGAGCGATGGCCGCTGAGACGTCGCTTGAATCGCCGGAGGGTACGAAGGCGAAGGCGCTCCAAAGGCCGCGCTCGCTCTCGCTGAGAGCCGTGATGGGAATCCAGGCCCCCCGTTCTTCTCGACGAGTCGCTTGCTCGAGGGTGACGATGTCGCCAGGTCGCGCCTCGGCGGCCTGGGCGCTCGCTCGGTCGAGCTCGTAGATGACCGTGACCGTCCTCGTCCCGGGGTCAACGTTTGGAAGCGTTCTCACGCCGGTGGCTGAGACAGGCACTCCTCGTAGCTTCAGGCGCACTGAACGCGCGGCTTCTCCATCAGCGGGGGCGAGCTCAGCCGGCACTCCGACATGCACCTCCAGCGCTCCGGTTTCGACGATGCGAAACGCGGCCGTGGGCATCTGGAGTGACACTACGGCGCCGGTGTCGAGGTGGCGTGCCGCGATGGTCCCGTCGAACGGAGCCTGGAGCGTCGTCTTCGCGATGGCCACGTCGATGGATTCTAGGGCGGCGTCTAGTTCGAGGAGCGCGCCGCGCTGTGCCGCAACCGACTCCGGGCGGGTGCCATTCTCAAGCTCGGCTAGCTGTGCCTTCGCTGCGGCGAGCCTCGCTTCCACCAGCTTGACCGCGGCCTGGGTGGTGTCGAGTAGCTCGGCGCTGATGGTACCCTTCTTCGCCAGCTCGGCGCGCCGGTCTCGCTGCAGCCGCGCGAGGTCCGCTTCTTCTTGGACCGCTGCCACGTTGGCGTTCGCGGCGTCGATCGACTCCGAGCGCGGGCCCCTGAGGAGTTCGTCGAGCTGAGCCTCCAGCCGGACTCGCCGTGCAGCAATCTCGCCCCGTTGGGCCTGGAGCTGCGTCCGATCGAGTCTGCCGAGGATCTGGCCTTCTTGGACGAGCTCTCCCTCGTCCACAAGGAGCTCCAGCACTCGGCCGGTTCCCTCGAAGGCAAGATCGGCGGCCTGTCGAGGAACGACCTGACCCGTGAACGTGGCGATGGTCTCAAGGCTATCTGTGGGAACCAGCTCGACGGTCTCCACGGGCAGCGCGGGCTTTGGGCCCGCCAGCTTGGATTCCTGCGCGTGGCTCTCTTCCGCTCGAGCGGCCAACAGGGCGTTGATACCGGCGCCGGCGAGCACGAGGCAGACAAGACCGAGGACGGTGGGGATGAGTTTCTTCAAGGGGCCGGAGTGGGCGGTGATGCCCTGCGGCCGTGGTTGAAACGGCGGCTGGAGCCGTGGGGGAAACGTAGCCAATTTGACGCAGAGCCTGTTGGGTGGGCGGCTTCTTTGGCTAGCGAGGCTGGCCTCGGGTAGATTGCTGGCTGCCATGACCATCCAATCGAACGACTCATCAAAATCGGCTCCGACCGGCGCGCCTGCCTCGGGGCACTCTACGGACTTTAGCCACGTTCCAACAGGCCCGCAAAAAGCACCTCGGGGGATAGAGCGAACTTGCAAGACGTGGGCGGCGGAGGCGGCGATGCGGATGCTCATGAATAATCTCGATCCGGAGGTCGCTGAGCTCCCCGAGGAGCTGGTGGTCTACGGCGGCACGGGGAAGGCCGCGCGGAACTGGCCCTCTTTCCAGGCGATCGTAGGAACGCTCCAGCGATTGGAAGCGGACGAGACGTTGCTGGTGCAGTCCGGCAAGCCGGTCGGTGTCTTCCGCACCCACGAGCGCGCCCCCCGGGTGCTGATCGCGAACTCCAATCTCGTGGGAAACTGGGCCAACTGGGATCACTTCCGCAAGCTCGAGGAGGCCGGCAAGATGATGTACGGCCAGATGACCGCGGGGTCGTGGATCTATATCGGCACCCAGGGCATTCTCCAGGGAACCTACGAGACGTTCGCGGCTTCGGCGCGAGCTCATTTCGGAGGGACGCTGGCGAAGCGTTTGGTGGTGACCGCAGGGCTCGGCGGCATGGGCGGTGCTCAGCCCCTCGCTGCCACGATGAACGAGGCGACGTGCCTCGCTGCGGACATTGACTCCGATCGGATCGACTTTCGGCTGCGCACGCGCTACGTGGACGTGCGTATCGACGATCTCGACAAGGCGATTGATACCGCGCTTGAGTGGAAGGCCGAAGGGCGCGCCCAGTCCATCGCGGTCCAGTGCAACGCGGTGGATCTTTTGCGTCGCCTTGTCGAGCGCGACATTGTGCCCGACGTTCTCACGGACCAGACGAGCGCCCACGACCCGCTTGAGGGCTACGTCCCCAGCGGGCTGACCCAGGCGGAGGCCTGCACCCTTCGGGAAAGGGACCCGAAGGATTACGAAGCGCGCTCCCTCGAAACGATGAAGGATCACTGTCGCCTCATGATCGAGCTCCAGGCCCGGGGCGCCGACACCTTCGACTACGGCAACAACCTTCGCGGTCACGCCAAGGCGGCGGGCCTCGAGAATGCCTTCGACTTCGAGGGCTTCGTGCCCAAGTACATCCGTCCGCAGTTCTGCGAGGGACGCGGACCGTTCCGCTGGGTGGCACTGTCCGGCGACCCCGCCGACATTCACAAGACGGATGAGATTCTGATGAAGCTCTTCCCGGACGACGAGCCCCTCGGCCGCTGGCTCCGGATGGCCCAGGAGCGCGTTGCCTTCCAAGGGCTGCCATCACGGATCTGCTGGCTCGGCTATGGAGAGCGCGCCCGCGCGGGCAAGGCGTTCAATGACGCGGTGAAGAGCGGCGAGCTGTCCGCGCCCATCGTGATCGGCCGCGACCACCTTGACTGCGGGTCAGTGGCATCCCCGAACCGCGAGACCGAGGCCATGAAGGATGGCACGGACGCGGTGGCGGACTGGGCCATCCTGAATGCGCTGGTGAACACCGCGTCGGGGGCGAGCTGGGTGAGCTTCCATCACGGCGGTGGCGTGGGCATCGGCTACAGCCTCCACGCCGGGCAGGTGACGGTGGCCGACGGTTCAGATGAGGCCGGCGAGGCCCTCGATCGCGTTCTCACGGCGGACCCCGGGATGGGAGTCATCCGGCACGTAGACGCTGGCTACGAAGAGGCTGCCCGGTGTGCGTCGGAGCGTGGCGTGCAGGTTCCCATGGGCGGCGACTGATCCAATCTGCGAGAGGGCTCGATCCGAGCCCCTAAGACCGGCTCAAAAGGCTCAGCCCGACAGGCTCAGCTCCAGAAGCGCCAGCGGTGCCCTGCGCATCGCTGGCGCTCTTCGTTTGTACGCATGTATTAGGCGCGAGGTAGGCGCAGTCCCGGAACCGGGAATTAGTTGCAACTACTCCGCGCTCAGATCCATGAACGCCATGCTCGCGCACTTGAATAGAGGCTGCCCAGTCGGGGCATCCGTCCCCCTTCATCTGTGAGTAATTTTGACTATGACTTTCAACGCCACTCCAGTCCTCTCAGGACTCTTCATCGTTCCTCGAATCTCCGGTCGCGCCGCTGCACTGGCCCTCGCGGCCCTCTTGCCTTGCTCCACGGCGGCCGTCATGGCCAACTCAGTGGGCGGTGGTGGAGCGCCTGCCCCGGGAGTTCTCCTCCAGCTGGAGTGCGTGGCCGCTACGGAAGCGACGGGAGTCATTGGGCGCACCGTGGCGCTGCACACGGACGAGGACGGACGCCAGGACCTCGTGGCCCAAGTGGACGATCAGCTCATCTGGGTGGCGGGTCCCGACCCGCTCCAGTATTCGTCGACGCTCGGGATCGACGGGGTGAGCTCATTCGCGGCGGTGGCCTCCCAGGACAGCATTGTGAGTCATCTGGTCGTGGCCCACGGGCTGGGCGCAGACCTGGTGGAGAGAGACCTCGACCAGCCCCGTGTCTTCCAGCCGGTACGGACGTCCATTGGATCGGCGGCCTGGGCCGATGCGCGCTCCATCGTCACGGTCGATATCGACGGCGACGGTGATGACGACGTGTTCGGGCTCAGCGCTGACGGAGCGCAGCTGCTGCGGCTGATCCAAGGCGAGCCGGGAGTCTTCACCGAGGGCAGCCCCTTGGAACTCGGTGCCGAACTTTCAGAGCTTCGTACGATCAGATGGACGGGTGGCAGCTGGGCCTTCGGAGCGATCCTCCATGGGGCGATCGAGTCCGCGTGCGTTCTCGCGCCGACCGGAACGCTTTTGATGGCTCAGCCCTTCGCCCAGCCGATCGATGATATGACGCCGATGGAGGGGGCTCATCTTCCAGGCGTTGATGCCCTTGCGGTCTTGAGCGCCAGCACGCTCACCGTATTGCGTCCCGGTGGAATCGTTGAGACACCGGTGAACCTCGGACCCTTGGCGCCCACCAGCATGAGCGCTGCCGATCTCGATGCAGACGGGCTCTGCGATGTGCTGGTGAACTCGTCCACGATGGACCAGGTCACAGCCCTGCTTGGCCAAGACCATCAGACCTCCGGCGGCCTGACCCTCGTCGCACCGAATGCGGTGAGCACGATCTCGATTCCCCTGGAGCAGAACGGTGCAACGATGGCCGGGCAACGGGCCAATCCGGTGGGGGCCGACTTCGATCGGGACGGTGACATCGATGTCTTCCAGCTGATCGAGTCCACCCGCGGTGCCTGCGTTCAGCGCAATGTGGTGGTGAACGAGAACGACTTCCGCCCGGTGATCACGGACTCGACGTGGGTGGATACGCCCACCGGCCTGATCGCATTCCTAGACGTCGACGCCATGTCGATGCCGGACGGTCTCGCGCCGGATCGCCTAGAGGTCACGCTGAGCACGACCCTGCCCGGCGCCAGCGTCGACGACGACGAGTACCTGCGCCTGCAGGTCATCCACGACGTGGGTTCTGCCACGTCTGGATCCGGGAACGACATCGTGACCCTACCGATTCCGGGTGAGCTGGGAATGCAGTCGTCGCTGTTGATCCGTGGTTACCGGGACAACCCTAGCGACCAGGTCATTCGCCGGGTGGGGGTCGAGGCCTCATATAGCGTTACGCTGTCAGATGGGTCAACTGCACGGGGTACCGGGGGGACCACCACAGTCAACAACAAGAATGGTGCGGGCTCACAAGGGACGCCTCCACCGAAGCCCCCTGGGCCGATCGATCCCTTCGGGTAGTGCTATCGCTTCAAGCGGGCATCACTCCAGCCATGGAGTTGGAGTGATGCCCAGAAGTGAGGGTGGTCATGGCTGGGACGGGCAGCAACCGTCTGCCGTGAAAGGAGCGTTGCTTCTCCCACCGAAAGGCGATCTCGGATGAGCGCCCCGGAGAAGGCTTGGATATAGGCGATAGCTGCTTTCACCTCGACTTCTTCTGAAGCGACTAGGACCGCTGGAATCCCTGCAGCCAGTAGGCTCCCACTGAAGTCACCAGCCCCTGAATCGCCGAGTCTGCGCGGTCCAGCACCGGCACCACAGGCCGCGAGTACGGCGACGGCAGGCAGATCGCTTGTCGAAATTCGCAAGGATCGAGCGAGAGACTCGGCTGTGAGTACGGCTAGTTCTGGGGCCCCGTTTCCGTCGACTGTTGCGTCATCACGGACGAGTAGGCCAGGTGATTCCGTTGATGTGCTGCGCGGTGTGCCATGGGTCATCGCAACGAACAGGTCGGGACCGCTCTTCACGGCGTGGAGGAATTCCTGGGCGGTTTCCCCTGGCCCGCTGTTGTAGCTCACCATCGTGCCCGGGACTGCTGACCGCAAGGCGGTGTACTCGGGGAGGCCAAACGGTATTGGGGCCATTGGCTTGCCTGAAGCTGGATCAACTCCGCTGCCTGATACGGCAAAAACACTCATCGAATCCGTCTCGGCAGCAGGGCGAGCTAAGTCAATCGCGCGCCATCTCGCGAGAGCAGTTACCGACGGAACACGCGCTATCACGTGGGACAGGCCGATAGGTTGACCGCTTGAGTTCGGAAGAACTTCAATCGGTGCGAAGCCGAAGGCGCCAAGTCCCGCGTAGAAGATCTTGCCCGTTGGAGTTTTTGGAACGAGCCGCTCGGACAGCCATTGAAGCTGCGGCTGAATGGCCATTGATGGCCATGCGCTGTTTTGAGACGGACGGCGCCGTAGCTCCCTAAGCACCGGGCGGAAATTCTCGCTGAATTCTGCCTCTCCCTCGAGCCGCTGATGCACGACACCACGGGCAGTAACGATGAAGCGGTGAGTGACTTCTGGAGTGGGGACGAGGTACACCAGGGTCGCGTCGGCTGCAGACACGAGTTCAACGACCTGATCAACGGTGGTCGCGTCCTCGCCAAGCCTCCTCGCGATGGTCGAGCAGCTATCCGCTGCGAGCACGAAACTGAGAGCCCGACTCTCAGCGCCGTCCTCGGGTCCAAGCACCGACTCCAAGACAACGTGCAGCGCGCGTCGTCTCTCGAAGAACTCCAGAAAGCCGATACCGCTGGAATCAAGTGCAACGCTGCGCCAAATCTCGAGTAGCAACTCGTAGGCACGATGTAGATTCGTGCTAGCGGCTTCGAGGTCACGAGTCTCACCTAGATCCTTAGTGACTTGGAACCGGAGCGCTGCTAGCCGTAACGCAAGCAGTGGAGACTCAGAGGTCGCCGTGTCTGGGGAGCTGTCGTTGGCGACTCTTCCCCAGTCGAGTGCTCGAAGGCTCTCTAGAGCCTCGTCAGTTCTCCCGCGAGCATGGAGAAGCGCGATCCTGTCGATCGCTACGGCTGACTTTCGAAACTGATCAAGGTAGGAGTGCTGCCTTAGATAGTCTGCTGCTTCAATCGACGCGTAGGCCTGCTCTTCCGGCAGTAGTGAATCCCAGTTGCAGGCCTTGGCAGCGCGAAACGCTTGGTAGCGAAGTGTGTCTAGCGCTCTCAAGCCCGGCGTCGTCTTGGCGAGTACTTCGCCGTGCTGTTCTATTCGGCCTCGAGCGGTGCGAAGCGCCTCATGCTCTCTTCCTACAGAGAGTAGATGAGCAGTTCTCATTCGCCAGAGTCGGTTCTGGATCAACGGGCTGGAGTGTGTCCCTAGCTCGTCGACGATTCTAGATGCGACGCTGAGAGCAGCGTCCGCACGATCCAGTCGGCCGAGATCAGTCTCAACGCCAATACGAACTCCCGCGACCTGCAGTTGTTCCCAAAGACCAGCAGCCTGGCTACCTTCTTCAGCTGAGCGCAGGTCGACGAGCGCTCGCTTAAAGTTCCCTTTTAGCCGAAGGCAATCTGCCCGCATGCAAAGTAGCTGCACGCGCCAAGCGGTAGATGCATTTTCGATCGCATGCGGGCCCTCTCGATCGGCGAGCGCCAGCGCGTCACCGAACCGGCCCTGAGAGGAGAGGAAATCGAGCCGGCTAAGGAGCTCTCGCCAATACTCCTGCTTGCCAAACGCTCCCTGCGCAGATCGATCCGCCTCGACCAGTTCCAGCCAACTAGCTTGGAACGGTCCAATGGACGAGGCTGTGAAGTGCGTGTCGCAGTGATCGGCCAGCAAGCCGACGGCGGTCGAGATAGCCTCTGCCTCAGCGAACTTCTCAATCGGTAGGGGAGTACTCGCCTCCTTGATCCACCCGTTCGCAAACTTCGCCAACTCGACGGCGGCGTCAAGTCGAGCTTCGTCGTCGAGGGTCTCGTCGAAGAAGCGGCTGACCCGGCGCTTCACGTAGAACGTTGGGGAGTCGCTCTCTAGACCGCCTGCCTTCACAGACTGGCTGACTTGCGGGCCCCCAGTCGTCATGCCTGCAAGCATGCCCGCAGACGCGCCTGCGAAGGCAGGCCTTGATCCTAGGAGTAGCGCCGCCGTGAACGCTAGTCCCAGCCCTGCGGCTACCGCCGCGTGAACAGCTCTGTGTACAGGGGCCGCGCGCCCGGTGGATCTACGCTTCGGTAGACCTCTAGCCGGAAGACGTTCGGCAGATTGGCTCGTTCGATTTCGGAGCAGGTCCATTCAGGCTTGTAGATCGTTGTCTGAAAAGCGAGGCCTGATAGATCGTCGATCCGGGGAGTCTGCGCGACGTCGTAAACCTCAAGGCGGAACGTTCCCGACTGTGGCCCGTTCACACTGAAGTGTACGGTCTCAGGCAGAATTCCCGGCCCTGTCGACCCAGGTGTCCCTGTCAGGTGCTCTTGAGAACTGCCAGATGACGACTCGTCTGCTCCGAGATAGATGGCCTCGGTCGTGGCCGCCCCACCCAAGGCGTCGTCGGTCGCCTTGCTGTCGCCGCTCAGACGCATCCAACCCAAGGCAGCTACCAAGATCACCGCCGCCGCGGCCGCCGCCGACCAAGGGCCGATGATTCGGTGCAAGGGGGTAACCTGGGAGCTTGCCGCTGGGCGAGGAAGCCGTGCCGTGAGGCCCTCAGCCTTCGCGGACAGTTCCATGGCTGAACTCTCAGCGATTGTCTCAAGGCTCTCACGCTGCCACGTTCTCCGCAGCGACTCCGTGAAGGCGTTGCTATCGATCTCGCCTGGCTCTTCTGGCGCAGGCATGGACCCTCTAGCGGAGAGGTGGGTAGCGTCGCCAGACTCGATCTTCGCGACGGCTTCGTCGGCCTCGCTGCGTAGCGCTCGTCTGACTTGATCCTCTAGATCAAGGATCTCCCGCGTCCTCAGATCGGCCTCGATGTCCCTTGGGGCACCAGGCTGGCCCGATGCTGGCTGGTCCGGTGCAGTGTCACGTGACTTCATGCTTCACTCACTGGGTTTGGCGTTCCTAGTTTCTTTCGCAGGGCTTCCATGCCCCGGTAGTACCGAGCCTTGACGGTGCTCAAGGCGAGGCCGTCCGCCTCCGCGATCCGCGCGAAGGAATATCCGAGCAGCAGGTGCTGCTCGATGAGCTGCACAAGCTCGGAGTCCATGGATTCCATCGCCTGCCGTACGCGCCCTGACTCGGTCTGTAGATCCAGCGTCTCCGCTGCGCTGGCGTCACCTGAGCGCAGCGCGTGGATCGAGTCATGCTCAGCCCGCCGGTAGTCCACCCTTCGCTGGGCGGCTACCGTCTCGCGCCACACGTGGAACGCGTAGGGATACACCCAGGACTCGAGCTGGGACTGACCGGTAAACAGCCCTCGGTCGCGCCAGATACGCGCCGCGACCTCTTGGCCAGCATCCTCCAACTTCTCTCTCTGGAGGGGGTGGTGGGCGCGGCGGTTCATGCTGTTCAGGAATCTAGCGATGCAATTCATACGAGCGGCGAACTCATGGATGGCATCTTGGTTCCCAGCCAGCGTTTGCTGGACTAGGGCGAGATCCTTCTGCCAATACGATTCGTTCGTCACGGGGTTGAGTGAGCGCAGACCGCGGATGGTTGCTGAAGATCCAAAGAAAAGGCCGCCGCCAATTTCATGTTGGCCCGCCCAGGCGACTTAGCGGCGTGAAACGCCGTATTCGGTGCGATAGGACTCAATTCGGGAGGCATCTATCGGCGCAAGCCGGTGGGGGGAATCCCCATCGGGGCGCAGTCGATCCACGATCTGATCGAGGTCGACGATGGCCTCGGTTGGCATTCCGAATTCCTTGCCTACCTCCTCCAGTGCCGTCTGGTCCGGCAGCTTACCCCGCTCCATGCGGTCGACGCTCACGATCAGCCCCGCAAGCTCCACCTTCGCCGCTGCCTTCAGGATCGGCACCGTCTCCCGAATCGAGGTCCCGGCCGTGGTCACGTCTTCGACGATCAGCACTCGATCGCCGTCGCGAAGCCGATGACCCACGAGGACCCCCCCCTCGCCGTGCCCTTTGGCCTCCTTGCGATTGAAGCAAAGGGGCACGTCGCGGCCGTGGTCGCGATAAAGAGCTTCCGCCACCGCGACCGCGAGGGGGATCCCCTTGTAGGCGGGGCCAAAGAGCACGTCGAATGAGCTGCCGAAGCGTTCCTCAATCGCCGCTGCATAGAAGCTCCCCAGGGCCGACATTTGGCGGCCGGTCGTGTAGCGACCCGTGTTGACGAAGTAGGGGGTTGCGCGGCCCGACTTGGTGACGAAATCACCAAACGTCAACACCTCCGCCTCGCACATGAAATCGATGAAGCTTCCGTTCTCCTTGGGCATACTCCCAGCCTACTGCGACATCGAGGCGGTGATCAACCGCTGCATGGTCGCCCGAGCCAACTACTCGATCGGAACCGAAATGAGGCGGTAGATCCGCCTACGTTGGACGCCGTTGACCGAGCGGCGCAGCTCGGGGTTCAGGAACTCCCACAGGATCTGTCCGGAACGGGTGATCTCAACGGCGCGTCCGCGTTCGGACTCCGTGATCAGCGTGTTGCCGCCCGGCAGTCGTTCTGCGAAGCCCCGCACCTTGCTCCACAGCGGACGCTCCTCCGAACCTCTCCATTCCCACACGATTTCACCCGTGCGGCGGCTGACCTCGACGACGCGGGACCAGCCGCGGTGGGCTCCGTTGTCGAAGACGAGCAGCGAGCGTTCGCCGTCCTCGGATTCGACGCAGGAAGGAGCGTGGGGCCAGTCCAGCAGCCCGGGACCGTACGAGTTCGCGATGCGCCCATCAGACAGCGACACCTCAGCGATCAGGCTGACGTTTCGAAGGCAGACGATCATCTGTCTCGGCCCATCGAAGGCGATGCCGTTCAGGTGAAAGTAGTCATAGGTGCGATCGGAGGATCCAGCGGGGGATCCTTCGGAAGGAGCTGTGCCCTGGTCACTGTTCTTCGGGGGGACGGAGAGGGCATGGGGCGCGCCGCCCACTGCGCGGTCGAGGGCTTCGCGATGCTCCCAGGTGGACCACGTCCCCCAGGCTGGGTCTCCGCTCTGGGCGCCGGTTGCCTCTTCCCAGAAGCCCACTTCGTCAAAGTACACGTTGCGACCTTCGAAGCGCCGCGGGCTGTGCAGTGCCACGGCAAAGAGCCGCGTGCCCGGTCGATCGCCCTTCCGCGGAACGACGGTGACCTCGTGGTGACACCGGGCCGCCACCTGCCATACGACCGTTCCGTCCGCCTCAAGCAGCGTCAGCCCTTCGTCAACTGAGAGGGCGAGGATCCGTCCTCCAAGTAGCGGCCGGGCGAACTCGACCTGGGAATGACCCGGGACCTCGATCGTACGGAGGTCCGCGCCGGAGGGGGCGACGAGGTGGACGCGGCTGCGATCGTCCGCCCAGGCCCGGGGTAGCTCTTCCGCCTCTCCGTCGATCCAGTGGACAACGCCCGTCGCATCGGGGTTCGCGTCTGTGTCGTCATCCCAGCCGGCGTAGCCCAAGGCGCTCAGTTCGGCGGCCGGCCCAGGGGGAACAACCGTCGGCTCGACGCCTTCGCGGGGGTCATCCGCGCAGCCGCTTAGGGGCAAAAGAGCAAGCGCCGCCACGATGCTCATCGTGGCGGCGCCAATAGCTAACCTTCTCCGCATCTTGTGGAGGGCGGCGCTGCGCTTGAGGCTGGCACATCGACTCCGTGACGCCTTGACCTCGGGACCCCAAGGGACCCCGCAGAGACCTGCTTCGTCACCTTCGAGGAGTCACACTTTGGGCAGTGGATCGTCTCGGAACCCAAAACGAGTTCCTCGAAGGCGTTCGCGCACTTATCGCAGTGGAAGTCGAAGGTGGGCATCAGAAGTTGCGGGCGATCTGGGGCAATCCAGCCGCGAGAACGCCGGGCATCATGAGCGCCAGGCCGTAGTCGCCGAAGAAACCCATCATGGTAGCCATTTGCACGACGGCGGATCCGTCCTGGGTCTGGCGTGTGACGATGTCTTCGCCCACGACTTCCGTGTAGCCGACCATGTCCTGGATGCCTTCCTTGAAGGTGGAGTACACCGGCATGATGGGGCCGGGATTGCGGGAGGCATCCGTGCGCGAGCGCACGCCGTTGCTGACGCCGGAGAGCATCATGGCCGTCAAGCCGTAGCCCGACCGTGCGAAGTAGTCGGCGTCCATGAAGCCGACGCCCTTCTTCGTTCCATCCAGAAGCGGAGCGATGCCCTCGTGGCTGGCGATGGAATCCCCGCCACTGGCGATCTGGTCCATGGCGCCCATCGCGGCCTGGGGCGTTGCGGCCACGACGAGCCAACCCTCGCTCATGGCGATCGTCGGCTCGATCGGCACCGGGAGGCCGGGGAACATGAGCGTTGAGTACTCGTCGTCGCCGCGGGTCCAGCTGCGGATGCTCACGTAGCCGTCGGTCTGAGCGCCGAGCATCGCGTTGAGCATCTCCTGGAGCTGCTCCTGGGTCTGAAGCAGAGCCTCTTGGTCACGGAGCGAGAAGAACATGACCGTTGAGGTCAGCCCGCCGCCGCCGGTCGACTCCGAAGCGTACATCCCGTAAGTGTCACCAAGGGCACCGAAGAGCCCGCTGCGAAGATCGATGCCCACCATGCCTTGGACCATGTCGGCAATGTTCCCACCACCGAGTTGGTCGGCGGCGTACTCGCTGATCAGCGCGTCCGCGGCATTAAAAGCAGCCTCCATGTCGATGCGCGAAATGCTGGCCCAGGTGGCGTCCCTCGGAACGGGGGCGAGGTGCGCAGCCGTCATTCCGTCGGCAGGGAAGATCCCGGACTCGAGCATGCGGCGACCGAGGCCGCTCATGAGAGATGCGGTGTGCGTCGTTTCGCCGTCGCACTTGACGGCGACTTCGAGCACCGACTCATCGAGTCCCATGTGTCCGAGAACGTCGAACATCATCATCGCCTCAAAGGGGGCGCCTTCGCTCATCATGAGCCCCTTGAGGAAGTCAAGGTAGCCGCCAATGTTCATCTCCATCTCGAGCGACAGTGAGCTGCCACCGAGCATGGCCGCGGCGCGAGTCTGCCCCATGGGCGCCATGGTTGCGCCCATGTCGACCATGAGTGCAGAGCCGTTGCGCTGGATCATCTCCATCGGGAACGGGGCCTGCATGCGACCGAGGAGGTCCTTGAGGTTGGCCTCGTATTGGATCGCTGCCTGTTCATCCGTTTCGTCCATGGCGACGCTGAACAGGAACGGCATGCCGTTCTGCTCGCCGCCGTTGGGCAGGCCCATCATGGAAACGCGCTTCTGGGCGGTCAGGAGTCGCAGCCAGACCGGGATGGACTCGGCCTCGAACGCCGGCAGCAGCTCCGGGGGCATCTCGCGGCCGACTTCCGCCGGCAGCTCGGCCAGGCGCTCATCGAGCAGGGTCAGCGCTCGCATGAGCGCCGCGTCCTTTGGGTGCTGGGGGGCGCTCGCCATGTCGCCCATGCTGAGACTCATCAGCGGGACTGGGGCGGCGCTTGGCTCCTCCTCCGAGGCAGGCTGCTGAGCAGCGCCTTGCTGCGGCGCACTCGCAGGCTCCTGGGCCTGCATGGGGAAGGCGCCGAGGGAGCATAGTGGGGCCGTGAAGAGCGTGAGGATGGCAGGGGGCATCATGGGGAGAGTCGTGGCTGGGCGTGGCCGCTCCGGAAGGATCGAACAGCGCTGAAGGGGGACAAGGGGGCGCCGCGGGCGAGCAGCGTTGAAGGGACAGGGCTTTCAGGGGCAAACGAGTCTGGTTCTTTCGTCCGCTTTCGGATCAATCCTGAGCGGCCATTCTTCGTAAACGAAGCGTGTGGCGCCTCGCATCCCGCAGACATCGTCACAGCTTGCTACGCTGGCCCCTTGGTATTCTTCTATATGCTTTGCAGAATTCCTAGGTGCTGCGGGCAGCCTGAAGCGCCCGCTTTCGCCCACGGCGCTAGATGACTGGCCCCGTGAGGCTTTGGCCCCTGGGCAGACTCGATCTCCTCCACCAACCACAGTGAAACCAGCGAATACCCCAGCGGTCGGTTCCGCGACGGAACACGGTTCGGACTCCGCGCATGAGGCTGGTGCGCAGCAGCCCGAGCTGCCGCAGGAGATCCGAAACGAACTCCCCATGCTCAGCCCCCACGCGTTAGAAGCGTTCTTCGATCACTATTTTGCCCGCGTGTACTCGTACATTCGGCGTCTCGTACGTGAAGAGCACCTCGCGGAGGACCTGACCCAGGACGTGTTTCTGCACGTCCAGCGGTCCCTGCCGAGCTACGACCCCGAGAGGCCCCTGGCGCCCTGGGTCTACACCATCGCTACGAACAAGGTCCGGGATCTGTGGAGGAGCCGCCGACACCAGGAGGACCGTCACATGCAGAGCATCGACCACGAAGAGGGGGGGCCTGTCTTGGTGGCCGAGTCTGCCCAGCCCGCTTCCTCCATGGAGTCCGGTGAAATCCAAGACGAGGTTCGAGCCGCCGTCGAGGAGCTTCCGGAGATGCTCAAGACGACCTTTGTCCTGCGCTTCTACGACGGCCTCTCGTTTGCGGAGATCGGGGACCTAGTGGATCGCAATGAGGCAGCTGTTCGAAAACGGTACTCCAGGGCCCTTGGCGAGCTGCGAGAGGCGCTCAGTGGCCTAGAGGACGGGCTCAGCGCGTGATGATCGTTTCTCCTTTCCAGCCCCTGCTCCAAAGCCTTGGGCCGGCTCCTATGTCGCTAGGCCGGTTTTTCGTCAGAATCCGGTCGAAAGTAGATCACAGATCTAGTCCTGCGGCGAACGCACCCGTGTCGTGAAGAACTCTCAAGATCCAAAAAAGCCGCAGGGAGAGCCCAAAGGTTGGGGTTCCGGCCTTTCTGAAGCGGACTCGTTCACGGGCCAGGACTCTGAGATCCGAGCCCGCGAGGACCTCCTATTCGAGGCTCTCGGTCGGCCGAAGCGTTCCCACAGCGGAGGGGCAGCTTCTGAAAATAGCCCGCAAGAGAGGCCACTTGACTCCGTCGAGGCCGCCGGCCGTGACCTTCGACCGCGCCCGGCCTTTGAGGCGCAGATGCGCGCTAGGTTCCTTGGGGCCAGCTCGGAAGGCAGGTCAGCTGAAAGTGCTCCCGCCGATCAGAACGACGACGCAGCGATCGAGAAGCTCCGCGCCTGGGTTCCAGCTGCTCCGCGAGCTGGATTCGAGCAGCGGGTGAGGGAAGCTTTCCTCGACGTGGAAGCGGCTGGCGCCGCCGAGCCAGTCAACGAGATCGCTCAGCACCGCAGCCGCCAAGCCGGGCCGAAGGGCCTTGGCGATCGCGAGGCGCCGCGTAGAGCGCGCGCTGCGACCCGCGATCGCGCGCCATCGAGGTTCAGGCTCGTCGCAGCCGGGGGCGTACTCGCTGCCGCTGCCGCCGTGATCTTTTTCCTCCAGCGTCCGGTCGACGTCGATGCCCCCGGTATCGGCACCACCGGTTCCGGCACCACCGAACTCGCCCAGAGCGAGAGTCCCAGCACGAAGGAATGGGGGAGTCTCCCATCGGGATGGGAGCTTGACACCTCCTTCGGCGACGCAGAGGCGGTGCTGGCGTCCGTCCGAATCGATGGCCAGCCGATTGCATCGGTGGATGACTTCGCCTCTCAAATCGCCCAGGCCGATCGCGTTGAGTCCGTCGGGGTCGACCTCCGCATTCGCCATCGCGATGAGTTCGTCATGGAGCTTGCGTCCGACACAACCGTTCGCCTCGACGAATGGAGGGCTTCTGCCGACGATTCGTCGAGTCAGGACGGACCCCGAGTGCTCTTCGCTGAGAGCGGAAGCCTGCGCGTGGCCACCGGCCCCGGGTTCGACCCCGCCTCGTCCCTCATCGTGGAAACTCCGCACGTTCGGACCGAAGTCCTCGGCACGATCTTCGGCCTCGACATCGGAGCCGACTACACCTGTGTCTGCTGCAAGAAGGGCGCCGTGAAGACCCAGCAGCTAGTGGGGGGCACGTCGGCGGGCCACGTTCCCGCGGGCCGCACATGGATCGCCCGGGCTGGCGTCGAATCACCCTGGCAGATGCCTTTGGAAGTGAGCCACCGTGCTCCGCTCGATGGACTCGAGGGCTACTGGAGCTAGCCGGGAAACTGTCTAGCTGGGGAATTGGCTAGCTGGGGAA
>CAYQKK010000017.1:0-28395 GCA_964417955.1 uncultured Planctomycetaceae bacterium | reverse complement strand
CTAGCTGGGGAATTGGCTAGCTGGGGAACTGGCTAGCCGGGAACTTGGGGCAGAACGAGTCCCGCCTGCGGGAATGCGGCTCCCCTCAGCCGGTAGCGCTGGCGCTCAAGCCTGCGCAGCTCCCGCCTTCTTGACTCCTGGACGGAAGAGAGCCACCGACCGAAGCGAACGATGGGCCGGCCGTTGGCGGACCTTGAGCGAAGGTAGGCGTCGAGCAGTGTCTCGATGTAGCGGCCCTCGAGGTTGGGGGTCGCCTCGCTGAGCCAGGTGCCGAAATCGGTCTCCAAGGCTCGCAGCGACCCGTTTCGCCACGCCGTTGGGCCGCCAGCCCATGAGTCGATGAACCACAGTGAACGGCCGCCCGTTCTCGCTGGATCGACGAGGACGTTGCGCGGGTACAGATCCCCGTGCAGGAAGTGCAGCGCGTGCATGCGACCCACCTCGTTCCCCAGCTCGCGGCACAGTTCGAGCCGCTGCTCGTCTGACTGCTGATCCCACGCCTCGTCGAAAGTGATCCCATCTGGGACCTCTGCGGAAACGAAGAGCTGGGCAACAGGCCGCTGAATGCGGCGGATACCCACGGCGCCCATGCCCTTCCTACTGTGAACTTCGATCGCAGCCAGGGGCTCCGGTGTCTGGAAAAGTCGCTTCCGCAGCCACTGCGCCCCTAGGAATTCGGCAAGGCTTGGAAGGGGCGCTCCGAGGAAAAGGCACCGCCAGCGGTGCCTTGCCGCAGCGCTTCTCGGTAAAGGTCCCCCTTTCACGAACACGCGCCGTTCGCTGAAGGAGCGCCGTTCCCCACTGATTCGTGATGAGAGGCTCATGCACGCTGTGGTCAACTCATCCGCGTGGGCCCGCATGCCCTCGCTGTACCTAGCTGAGATCGTGAGTCCTGGCCTCGCGCTCGTCAGCCTGACTGTCGTGTCGTTCATGGAATCCGATGCCTGATCGAAAGGGGATTCCCCCAAATGAAACTACAGAGGAACGGCATTCAAACGCCGATGGTTTCTCTTAGATTAGTTCGAAGAGAGGTAGCGCGTGCGTTGGACCGAATGGCGAGCAGGCAGCGCACCTCGCTCCGATCCTCCCTTAGAAAGGGTTCCGATCACGCGGGTTTCTTGGCAGGCGACCCGCATTTTCTGATTGGTTCCCAGCCCCTAGCTTTCGCTTCCCGCGAGGCTGGGGGTTTTTTTGCGCACGTCGCCCCAGCTCAATGCGGCTCTTGACCCGCCCTCCGACGTAGAATCGAGCCGAATGGACTGGCTTGATCTGAAAGAAGCGACTGAGGTCGCCGAGAGCGCGGGCGGCGGGGGAATCACCGAGGAAGAGCTCCTACGAGGGCTCAACGAGGCGCAGACGGAGGCTGTGCTAGCCGGAAACGGCCCGCTCCTCATCGTAGCGGGACCCGGCTCCGGCAAGACCCGGGTAGTCACGACGCGCATCGCCCACCTCGTGACCCAGCGGAGCGTGGCTCCCTGGGAGATCCTCGCGATCACGTTCACGAACAAGGCGGCCAGCGAAATGCGAGAGCGCGTGGAGCGCCTGATCCCCTCTGACGAGGGCGGAGCCGGCGGAGCGTGGATCGGCACGTTCCACTCCATGTGCGCACGGATTCTGCGCCGCGAGATCGACGTGTTGGACGGCTACACGCGTGACTTCTCGATCCACGATACGGGCGATCGCAACACTCTCATCAAGTCGATCGTGAAGGAGCTAGGCTTCGACGCTAAGCAGTTCAGGGCTCCAGTGATCGGCGGATGGATCTCCGCCCGCAAGAACCGTCGCGGCCGGGACGATGGATTCGAGCTCTCTGACGGGAGCATGGAGGAAGACGTCTACATCGCGGTCGAGAAGAAGTACCGCGAGCGGATGCGGGTCCAGAACGCCCTCGACTTCGACGATCTTCTGCTCAAGGTGCTCGACATCTTCGATGGGCATCCTGGAGTGCGCGACGGCTACGCGCGGCGCTTTCGGCAGGTCCTCGTTGACGAGTACCAAGACACCAACCGCGTGCAGTACCTGCTCGTCAAGCACTTCGCGAGCTTCCACGGCAACCTCACGGTTTGCGGGGATCCAGATCAGTCGATCTACGCGTGGCGAGGTGCCGACATCCGGAACATCCTCGACTTCGAGCACGACTATCCTGGCGCGCAGACCGTTCGCCTAGAGCAGAACTACCGCAGCACCGCGCGCATCCTCGAGGCGGCGAACGCGGTCATTGCGAACAACACCGCGCGCAAGGAAAAGGACCTCTTTACCGAAGGCGACGACGGCGAGCGCGTCACGGTGATCGAGTGCGGTGACGAGAACGATGAGGCCCGCGAAATCGCGGCTCAGGTGCGCTCCCACGTGGCGCGCGGCGGCCAGTACGGGGACTGCGCGATCCTCTATCGCGCGGGCTTCCTGCAGCGCGCGATCGAAACCGCCCTGCGTTACGACAGCGTGCCGTACCAGGTCGTGGCGGGACTCGAGTTCTATCAACGCAAGGAGATCAAGGACCTCGTCGCACTGCTGCGGTTGGCCCTCAATCCGTCAGATGACATCGCGTTCGTCCGCGTCGTCAATACTCCGTCCCGCGGCGTCGGCGACACGAGCCTCGCGCGCTTGGCCTTCTTCGCGCAGGATCGCGGGCTCTCCCTGTCGGCCGCGCTTGGGGAATCCGACGCGTTGAACGAGATTCGCGGCCGGGCCAAAAAAGGACTCGCAGAGTTTGCCGGAGTCTTAGAGGAATTGGCCATGGCCCGCGAGCTCGACGCCGCCGTGGCCCTCGACGTGGTGCTCGAGTCCTTGGACGTGGATCGCTGGCTGGCGGAGATGGACGACGGCTCCGGAACCCAAGACCGCGCCGCCAACGTCGAGGAACTGCGAGCCTTCGCGGAGGACTACGACAAGCGCCAGCCGAAGGGCAAGCTGCGGGGCATGCTCGAGGAAGTCGCGCTCGTCTCCGACACGGACGCCTACGAAGGCGACGAGGATCGGGTCAAGCTCATGACGCTCCACGCTTGCAAGGGGCTTGAGTTCAAGTTCGTCGCCATTGCAGGTGTCGAAGACGAGCTCTTGCCCCACGAACGCGCCGTGGATGAAGCCGTCGATCCAGACGTCGCGATCGAAGAGGAACGGCGCCTTTTCTACGTCGGGATCACGCGCGCGAAAGAGCAGCTGCTCATTACGTACACGACCTATCGCAGCTTTTTCGGTGGCGGGCGTCCGGTGCTGCCGTCGCGCTACCTGAGGGAGCTCCCCGATCCGGACATCGACGGTGGGGGCGGCGGCGACCACGACGAGGAGGTCCTTGGATCTTTCGACGGGTCCTCCGGAGCGGGAGCTGGCCTCGAGGTCGGAACCCACGTGATGCATCCTCATTTCGGCCGCGGCCAGATCGAGCAACTCACCGGAGCCGGGGTCAACGCACGCGCAACCGTCAACTTTGTTCGCGAGGGCCGCAAGCAGCTGCTCCTCCAGTACGCATCGCTGGAGAGGTTAGAGCGTTGAGCGAGAAGAGCGGCCTGAGCCAAGAGCTGCGCGACTCAGCGGAGAAACTCCTCGGACTGGCTAAGGAGCGAGGGGAGTCGGAGGGGCTCATGCGGTTCTTTCGTCAACGGATCGAGGGCGCCGCGACGGTGGCCGGAGGCGCGGCGGAGCCGCTGATGGGACGCTTCGGCATGATTGGCGGATCAGAGCCCATGCTCGCCGTCTTCGACCTGATCGAGAAGGTTGCACCGTCGAGCGTATCGGTGCTCATCCAAGGGGAAACCGGCACAGGGAAAGAGCTCGTCGCGAAAGCACTCCACGCCCAGAGCCCCCGCGCGAAGAAGCGGCTCTTGGCCGAGAACTGCGCTGCGGTGCCTGAGAACCTTCTTGAGAGCGAACTGTTCGGCCACAAGAAGGGCTCCTTCACCGGCGCGGTCGACGACCGCCCTGGCCACTTTGTCGCTGCGGACGGAGGCACGGTGTTCCTCGACGAAATCGGGGACATGCCCCTCGCGATGCAGTCGAAGCTGCTGCGCGTCTTGCAGGACGGCGAAGTTCGGCCGGTTGGCTCCAACACCTCGAAGAAGGTCGACGTGCGCGTCGTCGCGGCTACCCACAAGGATCTGCCCGAGGCGGTGATCGCCGGCGAGTTCCGCCAGGACCTGCTCTTTCGACTGAATGTCATCACCATCCACCTCCCGCCGCTTCGCGAGCGTGGGGGGGACGTGGCCATGTTGGCCCGGGGGCTCTTGCCATCCATCGCCGAGGACGTAGGGCGCGAGGCGAGTCTTGCGGACGACGCGATCGCTGCGCTGGAGTCGTACGCTTGGCCGGGCAACGTTCGGGAGCTCGAGAATGAGCTTCGTAGGGCCGTGGCGCTCTCCGACGGGACGATTCGAGCCTCTGATTTGTCACCGCGCCTGCTGGGCGCGATATAGGGGCTATGCGCACTTCCCGGTACCGCTCCTCTCCTCGCCTCGCTCCCTTGCCCGTGACCCTCAGGCGTCTTCTCGCCGCCTGGATCGGGCTTATGGTCGCCATTCCTCTTCTCGCCGCCACGTCCTTCGACGGAGAGGACCCGCGGCTAGAGCTTGCCCAAAGCCTGGCGGCGCAGCTCGTTCGCGTTCCATCGAACGAGCGACGTACCGAGATCCTGGAGGAGATGATCGCTAACGGGGACGGCCATACGGGAGCTGCCTTCGTGCTGCGTGATAGCCTCATCGAGCTCTGGGGGATCGTGAATCACCGGCTGAGCGCAAAGCAGCCGCTGCGATCCTTCAAGAAGCTCCTGCGCGCCCGCGAGATGCTCGACAACCTCCGTGCTGAAACGTTGGAGATCATCCGCGACAAGCAAGGCTATCCCTATCCATGCACCCCGCCGAAAGCCAGCCCGGAGGCCATCGCGGCCTTTGAGAAGAGCCAGAAGAGAATCGACCAGTCGGTCGATCTCATGCGTGGGCTATGGCGAAAGACTCCAGGCGTGAAGGTCCCAAGGGGCATGCACGATCATCTGGACTTGGCGATGTGGACGCTACGTGCGAAGAAGCGGGCGAGCGAGGCGCTCGGGCTCAATGTCGTGCTCCCGGCGCCGGATCTTCCGCCATGGGTCTACGGCCTGCCACTGCGAGGGGAGGTCGAGGGAAACGTCGTCACCCTGCAGGTTCTGGGGCTCTCCCTCGCCGAGCAGAAGAAGCTCGCCAAGAGCCGTGCGATTCGGGCGCTGAACGAGCGGCTGCTCGGGGAGGCGCTGCTCGACGCCGAGAACAAGTTCGCCGGGGATCGGATCCGGGACGAGTTCCGCCAGGTGGCCCACACGAACAACTACCGCGAGCTCTTCGGGCTCCATGCGCTCGCCTGGGACGGCCGACTCTTCGAAGCCTGCCAGCAGCACGCGAACTATCTGTGGGAGTCCGGGGAATTCACGCACTTCCAGCCTGAGGCCGAGTTTCGAACCTTCTCGCTACGCGCCCAGAGGGCCGGGTACACCGAAAGGGTGTACGAAAACTGCCACAAAGGGGCCAACGACCCCTACGACGCCCACGACCTCCTCTGCCACTCCAGCGAGCACCACAGGACGATTCTGCTCGATTTTGTGCATGAGATCGCGACCGCTAGGTCAGGACTTGTGTGGGTCCAGAATTACGGGCTCGACACGGGGTTCCAGTCCGCGATTCAATGGGGGGCATGGCGAGACTGATCCTCGAAGAAGGCGGCGCGAAGCGTCGCTTCAAACTTTCCACTGGCAAGCTCACGTTCGGCAGCAGCGACAAGGCGACCTTGACGCTTGCCTCGGACGATGTGGCCGCGATGCACGGGCAGATCGAGATGGGGGAGGACGGGGCCGTCCTGCGCATCGCGAAAGGCGTCGTCGCTCCCAAGGTTGGGGGACGCACCCTCGAAGGCCGACACGTCATGCGCGAAGGCCAAGTCGTCGCGATCGGCGGGGCGAAGCTGAGCGTCGAATACGACGAGGGTGAGGGGCCAGCCGCGGCCTCAAGCGCTGCACAGCCCGTGGCTCGCCAGAGTGCTGGCGCGCGGTCAGGGCGAAGCGGAGGCGGGCGAACCGTTCAGCGCCAGCGTCCCCAGGCCAAGCGCGGCGGCGTCCCCGGCTGGCTCGTGGCGCTCCTCGTGCTCGGCGGCATCGTCGGGGTGGGCTACGCCATCCTCGGCAACACCGCCGAGAACATGAAGGGCGAGGTCTTCAACTACGACGTCCAGTTCGCTGTGATCGATCGCACCAAGGACGAAGACCCTGCCTCTGCGCGGACGGAGTTCCGAGCGCTCCTCAATCACCCAGAGATCACGGCCCCGCAGAAGGCTCAGGTCGAGAAGGAGATTCTGCTGCTGGACGACCGGCTGGCGAACCTCGACGACACCGCGCGTAACTCCGACGCGTCGGGCTACCTGAAGATGCGCCTCTTCGACTACTCGGAGAAGTTCCCGGTGACCGAGGATCGCTCCTACGCGCGGGTCTTCATGTCCCGTGCGAGCCGATTCGTGGAGGAGTACCCGACTCACCCGGACCTTCCCCGTCTCGAGCGCATCATGCGCCGAGTGGAGCCCGTGGCGGTCCTCGACGAGCCTGCGATTTTCCGCGACCTTGAGCTCGAGGTGATGGGGCTCACGGGCCAGAAGCCCCGCGACTATCCCGCCGGTTTCGCCGCCATCGAGAAGTTCGTGGCGGGCTCAAACTCCGTTGACGACTATGAGAAGGCAGAGAAGCTCAAGGCTGAGACTCTGCAGTCGGAGTCCGACTTCTACGAAGAGCAGCTCGACCTCGCGGCCATTGTCTACGACAAGGCCAAGTACCCGGACAAGTTCAACCCGGGTCAGGCCGTGGCGGACATGGTCCGCATCATTACGTCCTGCGACAACGATGCGTTCAAGGAGGACGCGGCCAGGCGTATCACCGGCATCACCGAGGTTGGGCCAAGCTTCCTTCGTGGATACAAGCGTCAGCAGCCCGACAAGTGGATCAAGATGATGGAAGTGCCCGTCTTGGAAGAGTTCGCCCGGGCGAACGGTCTGATCGAGTAGAGGCAGACGATTGTTCCTCCCCCTTCGTGACTCCCCCAATCCTGGGGGCGTGCCCGTGGTCAACTACCTGTTGCTCGCGGTCAACATCATCGTGTTTCTCGCCATCACGATGCCGATGTCGGGGGCGGCCGCAGATCTCACGAGCCCAGTGGCCCAGGAGTACATCCGCTTTCTGAGCGAGCGGATGGGGACGACTTTGCACCCGGCCCAGGTGGCCGGCAGCCTGAGTGCCTACGACCTATTCGTCTTTGAGTACGGCTACCGTCCGGCCGCCGGTTCCCTGCAGACGATGTTCACGTCCATGTTCCTGCACGGGGGCTTCATGCACCTCGCGGGCAACATGCTGTTCCTGTGGATTTACGGGGACAACGTCGAGCACCGCCTGGGACGCGCGCAGTACCTCATCGCCTACCTCGCCACGGGGGTCTGTGCCACTCTGTTCTATTCGGCATTCGACCTGTCGTCGAACGTTCCGATGGTGGGAGCGTCCGGCGCGATCTCAGGTGTGCTGGGCTTCTACTTCTTGTTCTTCCCAAAGAACACGGTGAAGGTCTTTGTGGCCTTCTTTCCGTTTCTCGTGGACGTGGTGACGATCCGCGCGCGGTACGTGCTCGGGGCGTACCTCGTTATCGACAACCTGTTTCCGATGCTCTTCAGCGCTGGCAGCGGCGGGGGAGGAGTGGCCCACGGCGCGCACATCGGCGGCTTCCTCGGTGGCCTCGCCGGCGCTTGGGTCATCGACAAGTTTGACCCCGCGTGGGTCGAGCCTGCGACTCCGATCGAGCGCAAGCGTCGCGAAACCCCGGTGCATCGCGGTCCAGGCTCCCAGCCAAAGCCCAGCGCTCCTGGTTCCTATCCCCAAGTGCTCGCGCAGCTCATCCACGAAGAGCGCATGACCGAGGCCGCCCAGGTCTACTTTGCAAGCGCCGAGGGAGATGGTCCGGGACCCGATCCCCAGGATGCGTTAGTGCTCGGGCGCTGGCTCGCGGAGAATGGCCATCCAACGGCGGCCCTCACGGTCTTCCGACGCGTCATCAAGTCCGTTCCGACGGGGCCCAGCGCGGCCTGGGCCCACGTGGGCGCGGGCCTCGTACAGATGGAGGACCTTGAGCGTCCGACCGCCGCGTACCAGCACTTCTTGGATGCGCTTGACCTAGATCCGAATGGCGAGGTCGCACGCATCGCGCGCGCCGGTATCGCTGAGATCGACGGCTCGACGGCCACTTGAGTGAGGCGAGCCCGTCCATGAGCGCCATCGCCGAGCCAAGTCGTGGGCGGCTGACGCTCGGCCTCGGGACGAGTTGGCTCGCGGTCTCAAGCGCCGCTGTGGTCATCGTGCTCGCAGCGCCGGTTCCTCCTATCTCGATCGCGGCGATTCGCGTCGCGATCTCTGCGTTGGCGTGGAGCCTCATCGCCTGGCTCAAGCGCAGCGCCCCCGTTTCAGACCGGGCGCGAACCTCCGACTGGCCCTGGGGGAGGATCGTCTTCTCCGGCGTTCTCCTGGGCCTGCACTTCGGCCTTTGGATCGGCAGTCTCTTCCTCACGTCCGTGCCCCACGCCGCCGTTCTCGTGGGGCTGCAGCCACTCTTCGCAGGGGTCTTCGGGCGACTACTGGGAGATCGAGCCACCTGGCGCCTTCCGGTAGGGATCCTCGTTGCGCTGGTTGGGACACGGCTGATGACGGTTGCCGACGTGGAAGGGGCTACGCTCCTCGGCGACTCCCTGGCCGTGCTCGCGGCAGCGTGCTCGGCGGCCTACCTCACCGTGAACCGCGGAATCGGCCGACGGGTTTCGATGCCGACGCTACTCGCGCTCGTGAACGGCGTCGCGGCGCTGACCCTCGGACTGGGTGTGCTGCTGTTCACGGACGGATCATTTTGGCACGGGGACGCCGCGCTGCCCGAAGGAATGGCGATCCTCTGGCTCGGGCTTGGACCGGGGCTGATCGGCCACGGCTTGATGAACTGGGCGGCCCGGACGGTGCCGGTCCACGTCGTTTCGATCGTCATCCTCGTGGAGCCCATAGGCGCCGCTGTGTTGGCCGGACTCGTGCTAGAGCAGGTCGTGACGCCCATGGAAGCGGCCGGGGCGCTGCTGCTCTTGGTCGGCGCCGGCCTCACCCTTCTCAACCCAGCGCCCGCTGCCCCCAACCAAGATCCCAACCCGTAGCGTCATGTGAAGCCGTTGATCTTCCTTACACCATGACACCCCTGATGGACTCTAGCGTAGGTAGTTCGACACGCAAGTGGGGGTCGTCTTACTGCTCAGCTCTTCGATGTGAATGGCCTTGCGCGGGATGATCATGATCCTCTCGGTTTTCGGCGATGAGGCACGCACCCCGGGCGTTGCGACGAGCAAACCCTTTTCGATCAGTGCAAGCGCGTGCCCGGCGAGACCCCGTCCTTCCACTTCGTCCCAACGGAGCGCCTCGCATGCGGCGTCCTCTAGCAGGCCGAGCATCGCGCCGTCCAGCGTGTACTCGGTGTGCCATGGGCTGTCCGGCACGATGGCCGTGCGCAGCGCACCCTGCCCTGACAGCTTTCGCTCGGTCCGAATGACGAGGCCTTCGACTGCGCTCAGGTCGAAGGCGCTGAGGGCGCCTCGCGAACGCTGAGCTTGGAACGCGAGGAGGTTCTCGACGCGCTCGAAGATCGGCTGCTGGGGGCTATCTACGACGCGCATGAGCGTGTCGTGGGGTCCATCGTGGGCGGTCTCCTCGATGAGGATGTAGCCGAAGTTGACCGCGCTTAGGCCTGCCTCGCGATAGCTTCGCACCCAAGACCGCAGCTCGGCCGAGTACTCCTCGTAGCTCTGGCCGAACGGAGCGTGGGAGTGCGGGACTGAGAACAGGATCTCATTGCGATCCGCGGTCGTCAGGACCTGGGCGCACATGCTCTGCCCCTTCCACCAGCCGCCCAGCTTGGCTTCGTAGCCCTTCGGCTCGGCGAGGTCAGTCACGATCGCGAGCCGCCCCCCGGGATTCAGGTGCTGCGCGGCCTCCATCACAATTCGACGGAGCACCTTCTCGCCGTCTGCGCCGCCGTCGCGGAACGCAAGGTCCTCTGTCGGGCTTGGAACGAACGGTGGATTGGCGGTGATCGAGTCGAAGCGCTCTGTGTCCACGGCGGCGTAGAGATCGCTCTCGATGAAGCGCGCGTGGGACACGCCGTTGAGGGCCGCGTTGAAGCGCGAAAAGCGCAGGGCGCGCGGGTTGAGGTCAACGCCGGTCACGCGCTCTGAGTAGGTCGCGGCAACGAGCGCCTGCACGCCGCTGCCGGTGCACAGATCTAGGTGGCTCTTGGATTGACGCCGCGGCGCTGCCTTGACGAGGCCGACGCTGTCGAGGCCAAGGTACATGACCGGATCCTCGTCCAGGGCATCGCCGTCGAGCACCTGGTAGCGGTGGTCGGTGGCCACGACGAGGTCTTCCACTGGAAAGAGGTCCACCCGCGAGCGGCAAGAGCCCATGTCGACGCGCAAGATGCCCAGGTCAAAGAGCAGGTTGTAGGTCTCCGACCCAAAGAGCGCGCGCGCACGATCCTCGGCCAGGACGCCCCGGAGCTGGAAGAGCCGAATCAGGTCGTCAAGGGGAGCGCGTGCCAGGAGGAACGTGTCGAAGTAGGGCAGGTCGGTGGGCTCGATCTCCTGGGGGGTCTTGCCGAGCCGGTCGGCAACGCCCGACTCGGTGTAGCCGGCTGCGCGGAGCTGAGACCGAAAGGGGGCCAACGCCCGGGCAAGCTGGGGCTGCTCTTCGGTGAACACCGCGAGGGTCCCCGTTCCTTGGCCAGGCGCTGGGTGCGGGCTGGTAAGGGGCGTGGGCGGTGAGTCGTCTACGGATGGAGGCTGCGCCATCGAACGCGCGTCTGGCTGGGCTGGGAAGCGTCGGCTCGTCGGCCGCAGTCTGCCTGCTTCGCTCTGGAGCGCAGCGATTTCGTCGCCGCTCCACTCAGACTCATTCGCCTCTCCGCTGAGGGCGCGGTGCAGGCTCTCCACGAGGGGCGTCAGCGTCGGCGCATCGGCGGCGAGGCCCTTCGGGTCCGATGACTCGGGCAGGTTGCGAATGTGCTCCTCGTAGTCCTTCGGCGCCGCCCCCGCCTTGCTGATCCAGCGGCCGTTCAGCACGAGATGGTCGATGTCTGTGGCCATGAACGAGCTGAGCGCGTCGGCGGCCGCCTCTACCATGGGCTCGCCCGCCAGGTTGAAGCTCGTGTTGAGGATGACCGGGGGGCCACCTCGAATCTCGGACAGTCGACGGCAGAGGCCGTCGAAGAACGGGTTGTCCTCTTTGGTTACTGTCTGTACTCGACCGGTTCCATCGTGGTGGGTGATGGCCGGAAGGACGGAACGCATGTCCTCGCGGACCGGCGCGACGAGCAGCATGAAGGGAGAGTCGACGCCGAGCTCGAACACCTGCTCCGCTTGATCCCGGGGGACGACCGGCGCGAAGGGCCGATAGGCCTCGCGGTGCTTGACCCGCAGATTCAATACGTCGCGCATCTGAGCGAACGTTGGATCCGCCAGGATCGAGCGATTGCCGAGCGCGCGCGGACCATACTCGGCGCCGCCAGAGTGGCGCGCCACGATGCGGCCTGCTGCGAGGGCCTGGGCCGTGCGTTCGATGAGCTCGGCCTCCGGCAGCCGGTCCCACTGGATCTTCCCAGCGTACTGTTCGCACGCGGATTCGACGCTCGCATCTTTCGCCTCGCCGCCGAAGTACGCGTGCCCGATCGGGAGCCGCACGGCGGGCCCTTTTCCCTGCGTCGCGCTGGCCCAGAGGGCGCAGCCCGCGGCGATGCCGGAATCGCCCGCCGCAGGGAACGCAAAGAACGCGTCTAGGCCAAGCTCGCGCACCACTCGGTGGTTCGCGACGGAGTTGAGCGCGACGCCGCCCGCGAGGCACAGTCGATTCAATCCTGTCTTCTCTTTGGCCACCCTCACGATGTGGAGCAGCGCCTCTTCGAGCTCGCTCTGAACCTTCGCCGAGAGCTCGACCAAATGCGGCATCATCCACGGCCGCCCCGAGCCACCGCCGTAGGTCTTCTCTAGGGCTTGGAGCTCAAGGAAGATGTCGTAGCCTGGAATTTCAAGGGAGAACTCGCCCGGCCGAGTGTGGATCCACCGTTCGAAGACGGATGAGGCTCCGCCGTAGGGCGCGAGCCCCATCGTCTTTCCCGCTTCGGCATGGCTCAGGCCATCCTCCATTCGAGTGATGAAGCCGATGCGCCGCGTGACTTCTTCGTACAGCATCCCCAGCGTTCCCATGCCCGCAAGCTCGGCGGGGACTTGCTCGCTGTGGACGAGCTCTAGGTCCGTCGAAGTCCCGCGATACACGGTGTACGACTCGGTGAGCCCATCGGCGCTGGTCTTGCCCGTGGCGTCCACCACGAGGACGATCGCGTCGTCGAGTCCGCTGGGCCACCACGCGGAGTAGGCGTGGGCAAGGTGGTGGCTGGGTACTTCCAGGATGGACGCACCGGGAAAGCTTGCCGCCGCAAGTCGCGGGCCAACGTCTACGCCCGGCGTGTTGGCCGTAACGGAAGCCAGCTGATCGGGGCGGAGCCCAAGCGCGTCTAAGCAGTGCTGAATAGAAAGGAAGGGGAGCTCAAGGGACACTCCGTTCGGCGTCTTCGTGAGACCCGGGCTGTGCTTGTGTCGGTCGAGTCGTTCCTCTTCGATCGCGACGAGAAGTCGGCCCCCGGAGGCGATGGCTGCTGACCGATCGTGGCCGACGTTGATTCCAAGGTGAAAGTCGGCCTGCGCTGAAGAGGGAAGTTGGACGGTCATCTAAATAGGGATGAGGTACGAAGGTGCGGCGGACGAATCGGTACGGGGTGATTGCCCAGGGGATATCCGGCGGTGCGTCGAGGATGTTCCCTCGATCTATCCGAGGAGGAGCCGCGCGGCGGGCGCGATTCCCTATCGAAGCCGCAATGTGAACTTTGCGCTGGGGATTCCCGCTGGTGGGAATGGGCGACGTCTGACCCATGCCCTCGGAGCGGTCACGAAGGGGATAGGACTGCATCGGTCCCGGATCGATACTGCCGAAGACGGGTGTCTCCAGATTCCTAGCTGGCGACGCCGATAGGCCCCGCAGAGCGATGATGAGTCACTTGCCAAGTGAAGATGCCGATAGCCCTGTTGATGGAGCTTCGAGCGCAGCCGCGATGCCTGCGCCCGCAACCCAGGCGGCGGCCTACCCCGCCGATGCGATCGTCTCCGTTCAGGCGGGGCTGATCTTTGTGACGACGGGGCAGATGGCCTGTCACGAGCTCGGCGCGGATCTCGATCAGGTAGCGCTGACCCCCGCCGTGGCTTGGCGCATCGCCCAGGCGCTTCGCGAGTCGCTACAGCACTCCGGCATGCACGAACGACGCGTCTCCATCGGCGTTTGGAGCGCTAGTGAGGTGGCGGCCATGCCCCACGGCATGATCAGCGTCGACGATCGTTTCGTGAAAGTCGGCATCGAGCCCCTGGGGGCTGGCGCACGAGTGGCCGTTGCGTGGGACTATGTCCCTGGGCTCATCGTGTCGTTGGAGAACGCGGTGCAGTGGTCTCAAGCGGGCGGCTGAGCCCGTCCCCACAGCGCCAAGTCTACTCCGGATTCCAGCGTCTCTGGTGCCAGGCCCACTGCTCGGGCGTCGCCATGATCCAGTCTTCGAAGACTCGGTTTTGACGGAGCAGAAGATCGAGTTCGGCGGCGCCACGGTCGAGCGTCTCGTCTAGAAAGAGGGGCTCTTCCACGCTCAGGTGGAAGCGGCCGGACGTGGCGTCCTTGACGCAGCGCACAGGGACGAGGGGAGAGCGCTGAAGGCGCGCGAATCCCGCCGCAGCGGAGACCGTCCGCGCTGAGATTCCGAAGAACGGGATGTCCACGCCGTCGATGTGACGCACGTGAAGGTCCGTGAGTAGACCGAGCACTCCGCCTTCCTTGAGCACGCGCAGGGGGGCCCTCGCCGACGCATCCTGGGGGATCGTCTGTACGCCGTAGGCCTTGCGCATGTCGATGAGCCAGCGGTGGCTGGAGTCGTGCCTGCGCACGCGGCCGACCACAGCGCCGCGCTGCCCGCGGCGGCTCAGCCGAGCACAGAGTAGCTCCCAGTTTCCGATGTGCGCCGTCACAACGATGGCTCCGCGACCCTCCGCGAGCACGCGATCGAGACGTTCGATCGACGGATCGATTGCGACGAGGTCATCGACCCACGCGCCCCGCTTCGACCCCGGCTCGGCGCCCCGCGCGAGCTGGAACCACTGCGCCGCCTGCTCGGCCGTGAAGTCCGCAACGCTGCGCTGGAACCTGGGGCGATCGGCGAGGGTGGCCGCAACCTCTCGATCGCGGCGCTCTATTTCAGGCAGCGCCCGCTCAACGTTGCGAGCCACCACGTCGCCGTAGCGCCACGCGAAAGCCGCGCGACTGAACGGCACGAGACCGGTGCCCAGCGCACGCCGCGGAACCCACCCTGCGCCACGCACCAATCCCCTCAACGCCTTCGCGCGCACGCGGCGGCGGAGGGGCTCCGAGTTTGCTGCGGGGCTGGGGCTATCGGCGGTCAAGGGTGGCACCCATCGCTGGGCTCACCCAGGGCTTCGAGCCGCGCATGGGGAGCCACGAGGGCGGCGCCATCGGGTCCGGAAGTGAACGGTCCTCGGTCCCCCTGGGAGGTCACGGCTCGCAGGCCGCTGCGGGCAAGTCGCTCTTCGGCTCGGCGCAGCTCTTCTGGGGCCAAGGGTTCCGCGCTTCTCGGTTGGTCGTACTCGACGGCGTGGGGGGCCTCGAGCGCGAGCGCGCGCGGCTCGCACGCGGGGATCCCGTGGAGCTTGGCGCGCACTAGGGTGCTCCAGATCTGTCCTGTGCCCTCGGCGGATCCAGCGACGCGCCTCGTGATCCAGCCTGGCGGCGCTTCGCTCGGGCAGTCACGCACCCAGACCGCGGCGCCGCGGTCATCAAAACCCGATCGCACCTCCGTCGCGGAGCTCGTACGGAGCCAAACGCGCACGCGGTCCTCAAGCTCGCGAATGCGCAGCGCCGTGGCCTCGCCCTCGACGCCGCGCGTCCACTCCGGGGTGGCATCCGGTCCCAGCCAGGCGACGGCGACTCGCCGGCGGAAGGTGCGGGGGCACTCTTCCCGCAGGCGGCTCAGGGCGCGGAGGAGGCCGCGACGAACGGCGGCGTGGTGGCGGCCGACGCGGCTTCTTGCGAGATCCACGATGTGAAGTTCACCGCCCGTGTCGACGATGACGTTGGCGGGGTGGGGGTCAGCGTGGAGGAAGCCCGCGGACTCGACCTGGCGCAGCAGGAGTCCCAGTTGCTCCGCCAGCTGTCGGAGCTCGGGCTGGGGCAGTCCGTCGTGCTCGCCGAAGGCAGAGCGCAGGACCTCGCTGAGGGTTCGGGCGCCAGGGATGGCCGCCATGGAAATTTCCCAGCCGCCGTCTGGGCTCCGCGAAACGCTGCCTGGGGAGGGGACCGGAAGTCCCACGGCACATGCACGGCGAAGCGCCCGGGCCTCCAGGGTCGCCCTGCGCCTATCCCCAAGGGCCCAGAGGAGTCGGTGCCCCCCGACGCCAGGGCTGTGGAAGCGCTTCACGACCGTCGCGGCCCCAGTCTCCGCCTGGCTGAGCAGGACGGTGCGCTTGGCTCCGGCCTTCAGAATCCGCGCTTCGGCTCCCGCTCCGGTGTGATTGACTGTGCCCGTCATCTGCGCCTTGAATTTTACTCGCACACCGAAGCGACGAGACGCGGGATCCAGAGGGTTCCCATCGGTACACTGCGGGGCCCTCCTGCAGGGCTCTGGCGAGCAGAGCATCCTTGAAGATCCACCTCTACATTCTGCGCCAGCTGCTGGTGGCATTCCTGTTCGCGGTCGCCGCGCTGCTCTTCATTGCGCTCCCAGGGATCGCTGTGAACACGGTGCATAAGCTCCCGAACGTGGATGCGGGGATCCTCCTGCGCTTTCTGCCGCTGATCCTGCAGTCCCTTGCCCCGTATGTGCTGCCGCTTTGCTTCATGCTCAGTACCGTGGCGGTCTTCGGAAGGCTTGCTGCCGACAAGGAGTGGGTCGCCATCCATATGGCGGGCATCCATCCGCTGAAGACGCTGTTCACGCCGTTTCTGATGGCGACAGCCCTGGGGGCGATGACTTTTTGGATGGTCTCCAACGAGCTGCCCCAGCTCAAGAAGCGGCAGAAGGACTTCCTGGTGGACGCGACGGCGTCGGTCATCGAGAACCTCCAGCCGGGCAAGACGAGCCTCCAGCTGGAAGACTTCATGCTGATGTCGGAGTACCGGGACCCGAAGACGGGGATCTTCAAGGGGGTCTATCTCCGGATTCCGGAGACGTCCGATTCCGGCGAGCGGCAGCAGGATGTCTTCGCACGGCTGGTGGACATCCAGATTGACGGCGACTCGGTGGAGATCCAGATGGAGGATCTGCAGGTGTACGACCCCGAGACCGGGCGCTACGACCAGCTGGACATTCTTTCGAGCCGCGTGAACATCGAAGAGCGGGTCAACCGCAAGAAGAAGGTCGACGCGACGCGGGCCAAGTACCTCGTGTCGAAGGACGTGCGCGCCGAGCTCGCCCGCGGGACCCTGTCGCCCAAGAAGGACCGCGAGTACCGCTTCATGCTCCACTACCGCGGCACAATGTTTGCGATCTTCTACCTCTTCTTGGGCCTCGGTGCGGCGACGGGGCTCCTGATGCGGCGCGGAACACAGCTCGGCGCTTTGGCGGTCGCGGCCGGGTACGGCATCATCTACTACGTCTTTAGCATGCGGCTCGGCAAGGAGCTTGGCTTGGAGTCCAGCCTGCCACCGTGGCTAGGGGCTTGGGCCGCTACGTTGATCGGCGGCGGTGTGGCCGCAGCACTTTTGCGGAAGGCGATGCGCCGATGAAGAACGACAAATCACCACAGCGCGATGCCGCGGCGACCACCACTTGGACCCGAGCACGGCGAACGAAGTCCTCCGGCGGGACCCGGGACGGAGCCAAGGGCAGCGCCGCGGGGCAGGAGTCCCGTCAGCCGACGATCCACGGTCGCCGGCTGCCATTGTTCGGGCGGCTCGATCGCTACGTCCTCAGCCACTTCGTGCAGTCGTACTTGACCGCGATGCTCCTGATGACGGGGCTCTTCATGGTCATCGACATGGCGTCGAACCTGGACAACTACGTGGAGACGTGGGACGACGGAACGACGGTCCCGGGGTCGGTGCTGCTGCGCTTCTACGTGTTGAACATCCCGTACCTGTTTCTTCAGGTGGCGCCCTTCGTGACCCTGATCGCGGGCATGTTCACGGTTTCGAAGCTCCTGAAGGCGCGCGAGGTCACCGCCGTCCTAAGCGCGGGGGTCAGCGCCCGCAGGATGCTGATGCCGGTGTTTTTCTCAGGCGCGGTGCTCGCGCTCGGGATGTTCTCCCTGCGCGAGCTGGTGGGACTGGGCATCGCGGCCGAGCGCGACTCCCTGCGGGACATCCTCGAGGAGAAGCGCTGGGAGGCCGAGTACGAGAACCTCGCGGTCATCGAGGAGTCGGGCAGCGTCGTCATCCTCGACCACTTCTTGCCCAAGCCCGCGGACGGCGGGCCCGCGCGGATTGACGGCCTCGTGGCCATCCTGCGCACGGACGCGGACTACGGGGTCTCGAAGTACAACCGGATCGACGCCGACGCGGGCAGCTACGTGAACAACGGCTGGGACCTGAAGGGCGGACGCCGTACGCGGATCGACCCGGAAGACAAGAGCAACTCTCGCCGTCAGGACGAAGTCGCGAGGCTCGATGGCTACGAGTTCACGCCTGAGATCGCGATGACCTTCAAGCGCGCGAAGGATGCTCCGCTGGAGCTCACGTTCTCCGAGGTCCAGACCCTGATGGAGCGCGACCCTGCCGACACGTCCTATCAGACACTGTGGCACTATCTCCTCACCTTCCCGCTGGCAAACGTGATCCTGCTCTTGGTCGGGATCCCCCTCATGTTCACGTACGAGCGCGGTAAGGGGTCCGAGCGCATGGCTATCGGCGGCCTGCTCTGCGTCTTCTACTACGCCGCTGACTTCGTGTTCCGGACCCTCGGCATCAAGGGCCAGCTCTCCCCGCTCCTTTCGGCCTGGATTCCAGTGCTCATCTTCGGGGCCATCGGGGTCATGCTTTACGACTCCCTCAAGAGCTGATCGTCCTTCCCGTCGAGCGATCTTCATGGGAAGATGGCTGCGGCGAGATCGTCTCCTCGATCGACCCGACGGCCCTCGATAGGGCCCTGCCGAGGGCCCCAATGGGGGCTCTGGGCCCACTCATCGCTCCGAACTGGTTCCCTATGACGACTCATCGATCTTCACGTGCGGCAGCTAAGTCCAATTCCCGCTTGGGTTTGTGCTCCATGGCTGTGCTGGCGGTGGCCCTCCCGTTGCTGCCGAGCTGCCAGTCTGGCTCCAGCCGCTTTGACCGCCGTTTGGACGAGATTGGCCAGCTGACGCGGGACCGGAGCTACGTGGAGGCCGCCCAGTTGAGCGTCGACCTCGTGGAGGACACGGCGGAGGATTCCCCTCGCTACGGCGAAGCCCTCGAAGCGCAGCGGACGGTCTCGCTCGCTTCCCAGCTGGACCTCGCCCGGACCCTTTCCCTGGACGACAGCGACGATGAGGCCCTCCAGCTCCTCGCGCAGCTCAAGGAGCAGTATCCCAACGCCAGCCAGGTCGCGGCCTGGCACGAGCGCACGCGCCGCAAGCTGGCCAGCAAGTGGTTCGGCGTCGCGCGTGAGGCGTTAGCGAGCGAGACGTTTGAGGCGGCGCGGGCCGCCTACGCGCGTGTCCTCGAGTACGACCCCGATCACCCTGTCGCGGGCCTTTCCCTAGAAGACCTGGAGCGCCTTGAGGCCTACCGCGCCGAACTGGCGGATGACTACTACAACGGCGGTGTTCGTGGTTCCGTCGAAGGACGACTGAGCGAGGCGCGCTGGAACTTCGGCAACAACCTGAAGTACGACGTCGAGAACCCAAAGTCCCTGCGGCGGATCGGTGAGGTGGATCGGGCGCGCGCTGTGGCGCGGGCGGAGTCTGCGCGGTCACTCGTGGAGCAAGAGCTCTACTCGGCCGCAGCCAAGGAGTACTCCATCGCCGCTGATCTGGCGCCGGAGTCTGAAGAGATCCAGCGGAACCTCGCCGCATTGAAGTCGGAGGCCAAGGCCCAGACCATGCTGAGCCAAGCGGAGTTCCTCGTGCTTCGGGGCGAGATCGACAAGGCCGAGGAACTCTTGGCGGAGGGCGTGAAGCTCACGGCGCTGCAAACCGAGGCGTTCGCCGACGCTGTCACGGGTATCGATGACGCACGCATCGAGAAGCAGTACCAGAGCGCGCTCGACAAGGAACACGACTTCCGCTTCCCCGCGGCGATCGAGGCCTACAAAGAACTTCTGAGCACGCGCGACTTCTACAAGGATACGCGCGCACGCATCGATGCCCTCGAGGGCTACGTGGCCTCCGCCGAGCAGCTTTACGACGCGGCAGCCGCCGAGACTGATAGCGCGAAGCGACTTGAACTCCTGCAGCAGATCGACGTGTTCTGGCCGGAGTACAAGAACGTCGCCGAGCAGATCCGCGCGCTCAAGAAGTAGCGGCGTCCGAGGCGCGTTCCGCGTCCAGGACCGATACGGAGCCGATGGGCCGTGGGACCCAAGGCACCTCGGCATCGGCCTTCGCCACGATGACGTGGGCCTTGGGCTCAGCGTCACCGCTTCGGCCTCCCATGGGGAAGGGACCCGTGCGCCCGGGGTCTTCCGGCCCCGCTAGAAGACGCACAGGCAGGCCCACCGACGCTGCGATGTGAGCGGGGCCGCTGTCGCTAACAAACAGCTCGCCGCCATCGTCCGCCACGGCGCGAAACAGGGCGCAGAGGTCGCGCAGGCCGCGCTGACCGACGATGTGCGCGGCTTCCGGCACCGCGGATCGAAGGGCTTCTCCGGAGGCCGTTTCCCCTGGCCCCGTCAGGAACAGGACCCGGCGACCCCGCTGGACGAGCCGCTGGCCAAGCTCTTGGAAACGGGCCTCGGGCCACGAGCGCGGGTCCCCGGCGACGCCCGGGTGCAGCACGGTGATGGGGGACCCACCGGCGCCGTCCATAGCCCCATCGAGGAGAACGCGGCCGCGGCGAATCTCTTCCGTACTCAAGAGCGGGTCCATGGGAAGCTCGGTGGGGGCCTCCACCCCGAGATCGGCCGCGATGGACTGGCAGCGTGCCACCAGGTGATCCCCTTGCGATGGCGTGCAAGACCCGGGAAGAGGCGGGGCGTGCCTCAATCCGGCGACGCGTGCGGCCAGCGGTTCCTGCCAGGCCTTCCGCTCGAAGCCGTGACGGCGGCGCGCGCCGGAGAAGCGAGTGCAAAACGCACTCTTCCAGTTCCCCTGGGCGTCGATGGTGACGTCGGGTCCCCACGTTCGCATCGCTCTTCGGATGCGGGGCCAGGCCTTCGCGCCCCCAAGTCGATCGAACAAGAACGTGCGCGCGAAGGGCTCGACCAAGGGAGCGAACTCAGCCTGAATGGCCCAGCCAAGCTCTGCGTTCGGCCACAGCTCCTTGATCCCGTGCACGAGCGGCAGAGTCTGGGCCACGTCCCCAAGGTGCGACATGCGGACGATGAGCACTCGGTCGGGCGGTGCATCATTCGTGAAGGGCCGAGGGGGAGGCATGGTGGGGCCGAGCGGCCCAGTCAAGGCGGCCGCGGCGGCCGACAGAGTAGCAGTCTTGGCGCTCCGAAGGCAGGATCCGAGACGTCCTGCGCCGACTCGGTTCTTCGCGGCCTACAATCCGAGGCATGATCCGGAGGATCTCCACCAAGTGGCTGCTGGCCGTTCTCGCCGTCGTGGTCCTGCCGTTCCTCGGTTTCGCCTGGTTCGTGGATGCCTTCGTGTCCCAGCGCTTTTCGGAAGACGTCGTTCGCTACCACCTCTTGGGCCATGCGGCCGAGCTCTCCGAGCGCCTCGACAACAAGGTGATGGAGCGTCGCAAGGACGCGCGCCTGCTCGCGGCGGTCCAAGACGTAAGCCGCTGCCTTTCGGGCTACCAAGAGGACACGGTGGACTTCAGTCCTTCCGTCGAGCAGATCTTCAACGGGCTCGTGGTCGAGATTGGGTCCGCAGACTTTGTTGTTGGCCTCGACACCGATGGGAACGCCGTCGTGTCGAGCTCCTATTCCGCCGACGGCAAGCGGCTCGACAGGCGGACGACGGGCGCTCTCCGTGCCTATCCATGGGCCGAGGCGCCCTGGTTCCAGGAGGCCCTGGAGAGCGGCGCCGCTTCCATCGACGTCACCAAGTTCGGCTTCGTGCACGAGGGAGCGGCCCCAGAGGACCGCTACCACTTCGGTTTTGCCCACAGGGTGATGGGGAAGCGCTCTACGTTCAGCGCCACGGTTCCGGTGGGGCTGGTGGTGACGCTTGTTCCTTGGTCCACGGTCCAGAGTGAAACGGAGGCCTTCGGGGTCTCGCGGCCGCGCAAGGAAGAGCTCGGTGATCTTGGCTCGGAGACGCTTTACGCTTCGTCCTACGCGTGGGTATGGGCGGACGACGCCGCTACGATTCTCGCGCACAAGGATCGTTCGCTCTACGGAAGCCGGGTCGACGAACCACCGGTGGGGCTTCCCAAAATGGTGGCGGCGGCACGCAGCGCGAAGTGGGGGATGTACCCGGAGTACGACTTCGCCGGCGTGCACAAGAAGGCGGCTTTCCGACATGGCCGGTCGCGGGCGGAAGGGGGCTTCGGCTGGGTCGTCGGCGTGGGATTGAACACAGAAGACGTCTACGGGCCGATCCACAGCATGACCGCCACCCTCGCCAAGGCGTCCGCGCTGGTGCTGCTCATTGCCGTCGTCGTCACGTTCCTCGTGGCGCGCCGCACGACCCAGCCGATTCAGGACCTTGAGGCCTTCACCCGCCGCGTGGCGAGCGGCGACCTCGACGCCCAAGTCCCGGTGAAAGGCCACGACGAACTCTCCGACCTCGCGCGTTCCTTCAATCGCATGACCTCGCGCTTGAAGGAGAACAGCGAGCAGCTGGTCAAGGCAGAGAAGGACGCGGCATGGCGCGAGATGGCCCGTCAGGTGGCCCACGAGATCAAGAATCCGTTGACGCCGATCCAGCTTTGGGCGTCGCTGCTCAAACGCGCCCATGACGATCAGTCCCCAGAGTTCGAGAGCATTCTGGAGAAGACGATCGACGTGGTGCAGAAGCAGGTCCGGACGATGCGCGACATCGCGAAGGACTTTTACCGCTTCGCCGGTGAGCACCGGGATCCGGTGCCCGTTTCGGTGGACGAGGTCCTTTCCGAGGTGCTCACGCTCAACTCCGCTTGGGCTTCGGAGGAAGATGTCCACATGGCGCGCTCCGAGCGGCGCGATGGGGACAGCAGCGGCGAGGGCCTAGAGGTGCTTGCCGACCCCGACGAGCTGCGTCGAGCGCTGGTCAATCTCGTGAGCAACGCGATGGAGGCGATCGACGGAACCGAGCCTCCACCGGGGCAGTCGTCCCATTCCGTCGAAGCGTGGGTGGAGCGCGAGGGGAACTTCGCCCGGATCCTCATCCAGGACACGGGCAAGGGGATCAGTCCGGAGGCTGAAGAGGGGCTCTTTCAGCCCTACTTCACGACTCGCTCCAGCGGCACAGGCCTTGGGCTCGCGATCGTTCGCAGGATCGTTGAGGACCGCGGTGGTTCGGTTTCGTTGGAGAATCGAGAGGACGTACGGGGTGCAGTGGCGACGCTGCGACTGCCACTCCTACGTGAGAGTGGTCCTTCCGCTGGTTCTTCAGCCGCCCCCGCATCTGGCGAATTGCCATGAAGGGGCGTGGCGCGCTAGCGATTGCGTTCGCGTTGGCCTTGGGTGTGCTCGCATGGCTCTACTTGCGCGCGCCGGACGACGGGCGAGGAACGATTCGCGCGACGGACAGAGACGTGAGCGAGGCGCCGCCAAGCGGCGACGCTGCAGATGGCCTCAGTGCCGTCGATCTATCCCTCGACGGGGGCGGAGAGGATCGGAGGCTGACGACCACGGCGGGTCTGAGCGTTCGGCTGCGAGGTCCTGGGCGGCTGCGCGGCACGGTGCGCGACCGGGATTCCGGCGCGGGCGTTCCCGGTGTCACGGTGGGCCTCCTGTCCGTGCCGCCCGCCGGGGCCGACATCGCTGCGCAGGTAGCGCGGTTCATGGGGGCCTCGTCCGACTTTTCGGCTCGGGTGTCGCCTATCGCGAAGGCGAGAACGGACGCCGAGGGGCACTTCGCCTTCGAAGGCGTTCGCGAGGGACGCTGGTACTTGGCGCCTAAGGCTCCACACTTCGTACTGGACTCGCCGGCGTCCGCGCGCGTCCTCGCGTCCGGTGCGGGCGGACCTGTTGACGTTTGGATGCGGCCGGGTGGCCGCGTCGTGGGCCGCGTCGTGGACTCAGCGGATCGGCCGGTAGCGGGGGCAGAGGTGGCGCTGACGACGAGTTCCATGGGCATCATGGAGGCCGCGGCGGACGGCGAGGTGGCTTTCCTGCGCCAGACGGCGGACGGGGACGGACGCTTTGCATTCCCCGGTGTCGTTCCCGCCGAGGGCTACGAGATCGCCGCCATCGGCAAGGGCATTGCGATCACCCACGTGCTCGACCTCGAAGTGAAGGCGGGGGAAGACACCGTGGTGGAGGTTCGCGGGCAGTCAGGCGGGCGGATTCGCGGCCGGGTCTTAGGGGCTGCGCTGGGCGCTGACTTTGGGGACTCCGATTCTGGAGCGGCGCCCGTGCCCGTCGCTGGCGCAAAGATCGGCGTGGTCCCGCGTGGGCTGCGGCATCTGAAGCTCGCGAAGGCGATTCTGCTCGCTTCGCACACAACCACGGACGAAAGCGGCGGCTATCTATTGGAGGGCGTGCCCCCGGGCGCGGTGGATCTGCTCGCCATGGCCGAGGATTACGTACCTGGACGCGGGCCCTTGGTCCAGGTTCCTGGGACCCCCGGGGTCGAGGTCGAAGCGCGCAACTTCATGCTTGTCCACGGCCCCAAGGTCAGCGGGCGAGTGATGGACGCGGACGGTGGACCCGTCGCGGGAGCGCGCATTCTTTGGAACGTGATCGACGTGGCGAGCGTCGAGGGCCAGCCGTCCCTCGCACCGATTCTCGCCGCGGGGATGAAGGAGTTTGAGTTCCCCACCTCCGATGCGGACGGGAGATTCGAGGCCGGTCCGCTGGGCGGCGATGCGCCGTACGCTCTCCGCGCGCTCAAGAGCGGATTCGAGGTGGGGCGGGCAGAGTGGCGTGGACCATCGGACGCCCGGGAGGTGACGATCGTGCTGCGCCGCGGCGGCGCGGTCGCTGGCCGAGTCGTCGATGCTATCACTGGCGAACCCGTACCGAGCTTTACGGTCAGCCTGTCCGGCCGCATCGAACCTGACCCCGCTGCACCCAGCCGCTTCAACCCGTTTGCCGGTGGGACGGAGGTGGAGGCCGAAGACGGGAGGTTCCGGCTCCAGCCGGTGGCGACGGGCCCCCAGACCCTCGGCGTTGCCGCCTACGGCTACCTCCCTTCCGAGACTCCCGTCGAGGTCGCACGGGGCAACGAGGAACCCGTGGACGTCGTCGTACGGCTGACGCCCGGCGCTACTTTGCGCGGTGTCGTGCTCGACGGAAGTGGAGCGCCGATTGCCGGTGCCCAGGTCACGACGGAAGCCCTCGTCGCAGGCTCGTTTGAGCAGCTCGAAGGGGGACGTCTCGCGATCGAGTCCGCGCTGGCCGTCAAGGGGCGCCGCCGCACAAGGAAGCCGCCGGTGGGACTCCTGCGCCACCTCGTCGCGCTCGGTGTCTTCCGCGAGGGAGTGGTGTCCACCGACGCGGACGGCGTGTTCCAGCTGGTGGGGCTTGAGCCTGGCCAGGTCGAGGTGCTCGGGTTCCATCGGGACTACAAGGCGGGCGCTCTGGTGACCGTGGTGGAGGAGGGGGACGCGAGCGAGCCGGTGACGCTCACGCTGACCGCGGGGGGCGGGCTGCGCGGGAAGGTGACGGACCGGTTCGGGCAGCCGGTTTCTGACGCCATGGTCCTGGCGGTTTCTCCTGGGCTCGCCGGGGGGCCAACTTCCAACGGTGAGTTTCACCAGGCCCGCTCCCGTCGGGACGGCAGCTACGAGATGCTCAACATGGACGCGGGGCCGTTCTTGATCGTCGCGACGCGCGGGGACGAGCACCTGTCGATCATGAGCTTCCTCGGCACCCTGAACTTTGGCCTCGTCAACGTCCCAGCGGAGCGCGTGATCACCCACAACCTCGTGGATACGTCGGCGAGTGCCTGTCGAGTGACGGGGATCGTGACGCGCGGCGGCGTTCCGGTGACGGGCGGGTTGCTACTCGCGCTCAACCTAGAGTCCGAGGGGCTCCTCGGCTTGGACTTCAAGGCGGCGCCCATTGAGAACGACGGCAGCTATACGTTCCAAGGGCTGAGCCCCGGCGAGTATCAGGTGACGTTTGAAGGCGAAGGGCCGCAGGGTCGATCGCTGATCGATGTGCCGGACGCGCCTCAGCTCGTGCACAACATCGCGCTGCCGGAGGGCGTCATCACCGGACGCTTCGTCGCGGTGGACGGCGGGGACCCCGTAGCAGGCCTGCGCGTTCGGCTCGCACGGAGCGGAGGGGCCGAAGGAAGCCTCGCGGATGGCATTTCGAGGGGCATTGCCCAGGGCCTCGCGGGCGGTCGGCCCCGCGCTCGGGACGGTACGCAAAGAACCGGGAAGGACGGGAGCTTTCGATTCACTGGCCTCGACGAAGGGCGCTATCGGCTGCAGCTCGTCGGAGATGCGGCGAGTGCGCCCTACGCTCCCCCGGCTGATCTCGTGGTCTCCTTGGACGAAGATCAACGGCACGATTGGGGCGACATCGGCCTGGAGGCCGGCCGTTCGATTCGCGGGCGCGTCGTCGATGGCGAGGGAGCGCCCATTCCCGGCGCCGAGGTCCTTGCACTCGCGACCGCGGGGAGTGGATCGCCGAGCCCGCAGCTACCGAGGCGAGCGTCGACCGACGAGGACGGAGTCTTCGAAGTCAACGGCCTCAGGGTCGGGGACTGGAGGCTCCTACCCAGCGCTGAAGCGTTCGCCTCGAGCCCAGCGCACACCGTGACCATCGAGGAAGACGGCCACGCGGATGAGGTCGAGCTCGTTCTCTACCGCGGAGTAGAGGTCGAGGTACTCGTTCTAGACGGCACGGGGGCGGCTCGTTCTGGCGTTGCCTGCCGACTAGAGCCGGAGGGGGGAGAAGCAGGAGCAGGCGGCTCGCCCCGCCCTGGCTCTTTCCTCGGGGGCTTCTTCACGGGGTCCAGCACGACGGACGGAGACGGGCGTCTCCCCCTGGGGCGCTTTGGCCCTGGTCGATATGTTCTGCAGGCTTCTGAGGGGTTCTCAAGGGCGAAGAAGAACGTCGAGGTCAGAACGGGCACCGACCAGCGCCTCGAGATCGTTCTCGACTGATGCGCAGCGGGGTGGCGAGGCCGCCACGGCGAAGCGTCCCCTGGGGGCCCCATGTGGCCGTCCCCTGGAGAGGACGACCCTGTCGGGTTGGACGGTGGCGGCGTCCCTGGGTCGTGCCCTATGGGTGTCTCATTTTGATGCCGGTCGCGCCGTGGAGTGCCGTCGGGGTGACCCTAGAGGGCCTAGGAGGCGTCCTGGGGCCGTTTTGGGCCACTCAGGCATCGGGTGGGGGCATTCCGGGGTGGGACGTGGATGAGTCCGGCATAGGATTTGTACCTGTGGGGCACGCTCTCACCGAATCCTCATCGGACTGCATGACTATGAATAACCGCTCCTTCCCCACGCGATTGATTCGCCCCGTCCGCCTCCGGGTGCAGCTTGGCGTATTTTGCGCCCTGCTCGCTTCCGTGGCATTTTTGACTCCGGTCACAGCTGGCGCCGAAGCTTCAGCGGATCCTGGCCTCGAGCCGGCGCAGTCGCGCAGGACGCAGTCGAGGAGCTCCTCCTCGCGCAGCTCGTCCTCACGGAGCAGCTCTTCCCGCAGTTCATCCTCGCGGAGCACGTCGTCACGGAGCACGCGGAGCACTTCCTCGCGAAGCTCCCGTCCGAGCAGCACGTCTTCGCGCTCGAGCTCGCGTTCGCGGACCCAGTCCAGAACGCAGTCGAGGACTCCCTCGCGGACCCAGTCCCGTCCGCAGTCCCGTCCCACGACGCGCCCGACGACTCGCCCGACCACGACGAGTCGCCCCACGAGTCGCCCCACGACTCGCCCCACTACGACGAGTCGGCCAACGACGCGGCCGACTACGACGAGTCGTCCGACGACACGCCCAACCACGACGACCCGTCCAACTTCACGGCCGACCACGTCGACTCGCCCGACGACGCGTCCCTCCAGCACCCCTACGCGTCCCAGCTCGACGTCGCGCCCGGGGAGCGCGACTCCCCTCGGAGGTCGGACGACCACGAGCTCCACGACTTCGCGTCCGACCTCGCGCCCGAGCAGCTCGAACGGTAGCGCTTCGACCACTGGCCGCGGCGGATCGAATGGTGGCGTCATCGACTTTGGGGAATCCGTCGTACCCTCGCGGACGAGGGTCCCGCGCGCGTCCGTGAACTCGGTCGATTCCACCCGTCGGGGTGGACCCGGTTCTACTCGGTCCTTGAGCCAGCGTATCCGAAGCACGAGCACCGCAGCCGAGCTGGAGCAAGCAAGGCGCCGCCTCGCCGCCGGACGTACCCAGTCCAAGCCAGGGACGCGCTCGACGACGCCTTCACGTTCAAGCACCACCCGTCCCATCCGTCCGAAGGACGTCGCTGATCGCTACGACAGCCGAGGAACCACCCGTCCGAAGACTTCCGGTCGGGGATCCGATAGCCGTGCTAACGATGGCCCGAGCCTCTCTTCCAAGCGAGGGATTACGAGCCGTCCTGTGCGCAGCGCATCAGATCGTTCGAATCAGTCGGCGTCGAACGCAGCCCGCATCGAGAACGTGCGTCGCAACGCAGCGGCGCGGTCGGCGGCTGCACGCACGAAGGCTGCACGCACGAAGAATGCGCAGGCTGACGAGTCCCGCAACGTACGCATCAGGAATGCGCGGGTCAAGGCCGCGGCAACCGACGCCAAGGCTCGCTCCAATCAAGCGCGTATCGACTCTGCCAGGCAGGGCTACACCAACCGCGTGGCGGCAGCGCGGCGCAAGGCGGCTGGAGTCAGCGCCAGCGGCCGTCCTATCGGCGGGCGCAGCCCGATCCAGGCCGTTGGGGCCACGGGCCGTGGCAACTACGGCGTCGGCGCGGGCTTCCAAGGCTCGTACGGCGTAGGCTTCGATCCCTACTACAACAACTGCTTCTGGAACTACTGGGGCGGAAGCTTCGGCTACGGCTGGGGCAGCTGGTTCTGTTCGCCGTTCTATGCGAGCGGCCTTTGC